>JAXMOL010000012.1:0-150134 GCA_034669905.1 Candidatus Hydrogenedentota bacterium | reverse complement strand
CCTTCACCTTCACCTTCACCTTCACCTTCACCTTCGCCTTCACCTTCACCTTCACCTTCACCTTCACCTTCACCTTCACCTTCGCCTTCACCTTCACCCTCACCCTCACCCTCACCTTCACCTTCACCTTCACCTTCACCTTCACCTTCACCTTCACCTTCTCCTTCTCCTTCTCCTTCTCCTTCTCCTTCTCCTTCACCCTCGCCCTCGCCCTCGCCCTCGCCCTCGCCCTCGCCCTCGCCCTCGCCCTCGCCCTCGCCCTCGCCCTCGCCTTCGCCTTCGCCTTCGCCACCGTCTATACAGACAGGACACAAATCGCTCGCCTCGAGGGCGGTCTCGTCCAGTGCGGCATCTACGAAGTCGTCTACCGTATTCCCGTTGACGAGAACCACCGCGTCGTATTCACCGACATTGCAGGCTCCATCGCCATCCGCATCACCAATAGCCGATAGATAAATCGCCGCCTCCAGATTGAACGCATCGGGGATGAAGGATTCGAGCGACGCGGGCAACAACTCCGCGAGCACGTTCACATACCCGGGCTCTCCGGTGGTCAACATCCCCGTCATAACGATTTTAAAGTCATTGTCCGAGGACGTGCCCATCAAACTGGTATCGACGAGTGCCGCATTAAATTCCCAGGCATTCTTTACACAACAGAATCCGAGGGAGGACGGGTCGGCGAGCGTGGCATCCAACAACCGCGCCTGGGCCACGTCCAGGAATCCGTTCCCGTCGCGGTCCACCGTGTCGGGGTCCAGGCCGGAGTCCAGATATACCGCCCGAAGCGCGGATTCGAAGCCCACCACGAGGGGCGTCGCCGTACAACTTTCCACGCACGCATCGGCGCAGGCGATCACATCCCCATCATCATCGGCGATGACCAGATTGGCCTCTGCCAGAGCACCCAGGGCCGCGCCGGTAGCATTGCTCAGCGTAATCGTAATACTTTCCGGAAACTCCCGATCCTCGTCATTAATGATTTCCAGGCTGATAGCCCCACTTACGGCACCAGCAGGAAGGGTGAGGGAACCAGCTTCCAGCAGGTAGTCCACGCCCGCTGATGCGGTGCCGCTCACGACATAATCCACCGTTACCATGCTGTTTGCGGGCGACGACAAGAGCACGTCGACCGTAGCCAGACCCATGGATTCCGGTATCGAATAGGAAGCGAGTTCCGGGGCAAAACTCAATTCGCGGCTACTGTCATCGTCCTGAATGGTCACCGTATGAACGGAATTTGCGCCCAGGCTCGCATTGGATGGCGATGAAAGGGTCAACAGGAAGGTCTCATCCGTTTCGACATCATCGTCGTTCACCAGCGGAATGCTCACCGATTGAGACAACACGCCCGGGGCAAACGTCAGGGTTCCGGAGGTCTCCGTCACATCATCCTGAGACGCCGTTCCGAGACTCGTGGCAAAGTCCACCGAAACCTCCAACGTAGTGGGGCCATTGAGGCGAACAGGTACCCGTGCCATGCCCTCGGTTTCACCCACACTGGAGTTCGTGGCGTCAAAGGCCACTTCTGTCACCATATCATCATCGTTGATGGTAATCGTGTGCCGTGAGTTCGCGCCTCGAATGCCGTTGACGACAGTGGTCAGCCGCAACTCCAGGGACCGGGCACCGTCCGGGATGGTGTTTCCGAGCAGGGTGACTTCAAGATGCTGGGTGGTGGTCCCCGCATCGAAGTTGAGAATCCGGCTCGTTGGCAGCGCATAATCGATGCCTTCCACTGCCGTGCCGCCCCCCACGTCAAAGCCAACGGACACGCTGCCCGTGGTCGCTTCCGAAAGCACGACGGGCACGAGGTAAGTCGTGGATTTATTCCCCGTATCCCCTTCGTCGGCTTCCGATACGGTGGCCTCAAACTGGACCGTGGGATTGGGTGAGTCGTCATCGTTGACGATGGTCAGGGTCGCCGTCTCGATGTCCCCGTCGAAGTCGCCTACGAAGGCGTTGCTCGTGGCCGCTGTGATTTCCAGGAAGACGGTCTCGCCATCTTCAAAGATGGCATCGTCGACCAGATCCACCTCAAAGCTCTTCAGCGTTTCACCGGGATAAAAGGTCAGCGAACTCTCCAAAAGGCGATAATCTTCTTCCGCGGTAGCGGTCCCACCCACAACGGCGTAGTTTACCGTCACATCATCACCCGTGGCCTCGGAGAGGCGCAGGGTCATGCGGGCCGTTCCGTTGCCTTCCAGGACGGCCGCTCCCCCACTGTTAAAACGCACACTCCGCGGCCGGTCGTTATCCAGCAGGAAGAAGCTGTCGTACGCACCATTTCGGGGCACGAATCGGACGTTGCTGTTGGAAGAACTCAGCTGGAGGTCAATCCGCTCCAGATCTTCCTCAATATCATCATCGGTAATGCCCAATACAGCCGTGCTGAAGGTATCGCCCTCAAAGAAATTGATGGCGATCGTCCCCAGGTTGAAGTCCACGTTCCCGCCGGTGGCCGTACTTGAGCCCAGCACAGTGATATTCACGGTGAAGGCTTCGGGAGCCGGTGCATCCAGTACGTATTTCAGCAAGGCGAAATTGTCGCCCTCGTCTATGCGTTGTTGATTCGCAGGCTCGAGGGTAACGTATATTTCGCTCGCCACATCGTCATCTTCAATCACCAGAAAGTGATTGAGCTGGGTCCCTTCCCGGGCAAAGGTCGGATTGAGCAATTGAATAACCAGGTATTCGTTTCCTTCGACGAAGGCATCATTGTTGATCGTAAAGGAAAGATTCTGCGTAAGCTGCCCTGCGTTGAAAACCAGGGTCCCGATATTGCCGCCGTTCGCCGTGAAATCTGCACCGGACGCACTGCCGTTGAAGACCCGGTAATCCACGCTGGCCTGACTCGCCGGTGCCAACGAGAGGGACACAGGGACCTGCACGGTGCCACCGCTTTCGGCCACGCTGCTGCTCAAGGCCTGAAAGCCGACGGCGGGCACGTTGCCCACATCATCATCTAAAATCGTACCCACGAAATTGAACTGTTCGGGGAATATAAAGTCTTGTGCGTTCACCGGGTTGGACAGCTGGAGCAGGATGGTTTCATCGTCTTCCAGTATGAAGTCATCCTCCGTGACGATACGAATGGCCTTCGAAGCCTGGAAGGGAGCAAACGTCAGGGTACCACTACCCCCGGTAATGGTCGTGCCATCCACTTCGATGTGATAGTCCACGTCGGTCAATGCCGTCCCACCCACCACATCGAAATCGACCGAAATCTCATAGGGGCGCCCGGAAAAGTCATCCAGGTAGACAAAAACGGGCCGGTTGACGTTGACCTCCGATATCAATTCCTCCGGCCGCTCAAAGCCGATCCCCGGAAAGGCGTCATTGTCGCTGATAACGATATTGGCCTCCCTATGCTCTCCCGCTTCCACGCTGCTGCTCGAAGCGGGGGTCATGATCAGGGTCGCCTGCTCCAGCGTGTCCAGACTCTCACTGAGCGCATCATCGATGACTTCGAGGGTCACCGTCTTGCGCAACTCATGACGTGAAAACTGCACGGTTGCACTACCATCGGTCTCTTCCATGTCGCGGTAGAGGAGCCGATAATCTTCTCCCAGGGTGGCGGAGATATCCTCCGCGCGGACGATCACGTTTTGCAACTCATTCGATGTATCGCTCAGCGTCAGGGCCACATCCACCGAATTGCCGGCGGACTCCGACAGGTAGACCGTGGAGCGCTCCAGATTTACATAGACCGGACCTGGGTTGTACTTCAGCCAAATCCACTGGGTCAGGTAGTCGGCATCGGTGTTGCCAGCGGGTGTGGAGTTGAAATGCCAGAATGACTCCGGGTCCGACGGGTCAAAGACCGTAGAGGACAGGAGGCCCCAGTTGCCCACTACGGGAGAAAAGCCGAAGAACTCGTCGGCGATGAAATCCATCTCTCCCGGCGGCGTTTCGTTGGTCCGGTACGCATAGTAGCCGCGTACCGCCTTATTCCCGGCAGATCCATTGAAGCCCACCATGACATCGCGGTCATGGTTCACGGCGATGGAGGGGCCATAGAAATGAAAGGGAAATTCGGCGGTCACGTCGGTATCTACGATTTCCCCACTCTGCAACGCGACGCCACTGACAGGCTCGATTTCCCACCAACGTACCGCAACGCGGTTTTCGTTGAAGGGACTGATGTGAGGGAGAAAGCGCGCTACCGTATGGGTACACCATATTCGATTGTCGATGAGAACCGCATCCCGTATCCAATCATTCCACAGTGGCCCCAATAAACGTTCATTGTTGAAGCTACCCAGTTCGTTCACACCCCGCTGACGGGCCGGTGGCAAGGTCCCCGGTCGCGGCGCGCTGTCGTCCTGAACCCACGGCGCTCCGGTCGGATACCCATTGGTCTTGACGAAGGTCGGTGCCGCCACGGGGCCTTCGACGTAAAAAATTCGCAGCCGCCCAGCGTTCCCCGGGGTTGTGCGATTGTCGTCCCGCGCGACGAAATACATGCGGTCCTGGTCATCGTCGTACGATTTGCAGGGCGCCAGCAAGGGACAGATATACTCGAACAAGCCCGCTTGCGCGTTGACATTGATCGTCGATTGAATCATCGCGCCGCCATTGAGGATAGATGATTTGTCGATGAGGTATATCCGGGTATCAAAATCGGCATGTCCCCGCAAGGGATTATAGGCCCCCTGAAACACACACGATAGGGCAATCCATTTGTCGGTAAAGCCAATAAGGGTCTCCAACAGAAACCCGTCTTCCCCTTGAATCTGATAGGCATGCCATTCCCCGGATGGCTCTCCGGTCGCGCTGATAGCAAAGAGTACCTTACCGCTCGTGTCCGGTCGGGCGGCCACGATGTAGCGATCATCGTGGGGGTCGTAGGCCACACGGGCATCGCGACCCACCTGAAATCCCATTCCGCTCTCTGTTGGCCACATGCCCAGGAACTTTCCGGGCACCTCTTCCCCCTGCTTCGAAAACACCTTCAGCCGGGTAAACTGCTCTTCCACCGTTACCACGTGGTTGGGACCCACCGTGCCGGAGGCATCCCCGTTGAAGCGATTTTCCCGGGCCGTTATAAACTCCGCACGCAACTGGGGCTGCGCAAACTCAACGGCGACTGCTTCCCCCAACAGAAGACCAGAAAGCACCGTGAAAAAAAGAAGTGTAATCGGGTAGTTTGGTCGAACAAATAAGGCCCCACCTGGAAAGTACATCGCGTACGTGCCTCCTCTTTTGCACCAAGTCGAACGGCCGAATCCCTGCAGACCCGTGGCTTATTATCGCCCCGCCCGCGCTGATCAGCCTTGCCCATTTCCGTATGAACACACCAGATAAAGTGTACAGTCGATCGAGAACCCCGTCAACCGGGAGCCCATCTCATTCCACGACAACTCCTTTTATACTAGCGACTTAAAACCACCCCACCCACCCGGACACCCGAAGAACACCCTGGATTTACGGAATATCTGATACGCTAATTCCTGTCACTTCATGCGGTATATACCCCCACCCAGTCCACCAGGAAACACACTCTCCCTGCGACGCCCCCTTGGGCAACGCCTGACTGGAAGGAAGAAAACACCGCCGATGGGATGACTGCACCGAGAAGGCATTGCACGGTGAATTGTAGTTGGCGTCTGGGGCCGACGCGGTAGATTGCCCAGCGGGAATAAACCCCGGAGGGTGGACACAGACGCGACGATGGGCATCGCGACGAAGGACCCATCCCCCGTGAACAGGTCTTACGGCAAGATGCCAGCCCGGCGGCGACAGGCTGTCACTGCTGCCTGCCGCCATGGCAGTTCATTTTTCCAACGCGGCACACGACTGCCCATCTCACAGGCATTCCATAGACCGACCACTCGGCTGTGCCGCACCAACCTGCTGCCGTCGAACGAGCCATATCAGCAGTATCAGCGTGGGTGCGTAAAGGAAGAGCCGGGTGCCGTGGGTGTAGCGCTCCACTTCCCCATCCATGAGAGGATAACGTGCAAAGAAATTCAGCACGACTGCGGGCGCCGTGAGGAGGGGGAGGGTTTCCATGGTGATCTCTGGACGAAGCTCAAAGGCAATCCACGCGGCCACAAAGGCACCTCCGAGCACATAGCTCGAAATGCGTGCCGTGTCCCATGCGATGGCGTGCATGGCCAGGGGTGCCAGCACGGCCCCCAACAACAACCAGGACAACCCGACGAAGGGGCGCAGACGGAAGGCGCGATGACTGAAGTAGAGCAACGCCATGAGTGACGGCCCCAGCGTCGCGAGCAGTTCGGGCTCGAGCAGGCGACGCACCAGATAGATGCGCTGCTTTTGAAAATATTCCAAGAAGCCGATGGTGTGCCACCGTGCGACACTGGCGCTCCGGGTGGGGATAAAATCGTAGCTGGAAAGATAGGCGGTCAGTTGTTCCCGCAACACCAACTGGTCTACGGTGCGCGACTGGACCACGGCAATGACCAGGAAGGCGAGCACCGGCAGGCACAGGGGCAACAGTTTCCGGTACGGAAAAGACCCGCCCTCGGTCGAATACGCCCGGGCAACAACCGCCAGACACAGCAGTGGAAACCCAACGAGCAGGAAACTCTCGTGGCATAAAATCGCCACCACCGAGATCAGGGCTGCCACCCAGTACCATCCCCGAAGCGCAAGGCCCACAACGATAATACCCAGGGAATAAATGATGGCATCCAGGTAGCCAAAGAGGTGGGCATTCATCACCAGAAAGGGGGACGTGGCAAAGACCAACAGGACCAGCGGCGCGCTGCGCTCCCCCTCCCGCCAGCGCAGGATACGCCACGCGATCCAAAGCAACAGGCCATAAAAAAGAGCGAAGGAGGCCACGGCGGCCGCGACAATGAGGGAAGGCGACATGGCCATCCCGAACAGGTCCGTGAATTTCGTGCAGAGGGTGCCAATCAGGCCGCGCTTGATAAAGCCGAACCGATAGTCGAGCAACCAGTGGGCTTCTGCGAAGTCGTTGGGCAGGCGTATCGCGCGAGAAAGGGTAACCGCCATGGTCCACGCCACAATGAGCCAGCACACCAGGGTGCTTCGCAGTTCGTTCAACCTCGTCATTCCCAGACCATCCCTACCCATTGAATTCTGCCCCCAACATTCCACGCACCACCCGCCCAGACTAGAGTACGGGAATCGCCAAGGTGTTGAACACCTTATAGAGGCTCGTGGTCAATTGCTTCACCGAGCCCGGGTCCGCCCCGGGGAAACTACCCACATCCTTATAGTGTTCGTAGAAATCGGGATGCTCCCGGGGCAACGGCGTTTTTCCGGGCAACAATTCAAAACTGCTGGTGTTTCGTATGGGCCAGAGGTCCACGGGACTAATCGAAAACAGCGCTTCTACCAGAAAGTTCACCTCCGAAAGAACCAGCTTTTTCTCTGCAATGACCCAACTGTTCTCCGGACGGGTCCGCCCCACGATAATCTCGCGCAGGTGCGCTACAACCGAGGGGTCCTCTATGAGGAGGCCCATCTCGGTGTTGAGGTTGTCCGATCGGGGGTCGATGTTGTACGACCCCACGTAACCAATCTCGTTGTCGACCACAAAGGCCTTGGCATGAATACACAGGAACGGTTCCCGGTCCAGGGATTCGGCTTCCGCGGCTTTGACCAATTCATCGTGGTTGGGAAGGTAGGCTGGAAGCTCGGCGGGATAGGGCATGTACTCGTAGATATCCATCCCGATCATCTGGATGTAGGCGGTCCGCAGCTTGTAGTTGGCCGAGTACGCGAGGGTATTATCGGTCGCGGCGAAACTGTTGGTCGAAACCACGATATCCATGTCCGGGTGCTGCCGCCGCATTTTCCCAAACTGAAACCGGGCTAAGCGGTTGAGGATCAGATAGGGGCTCTGCATCATGAGCTCCTCCTCGGCACGCTGAATTGTCTTCCTCAATTGACGTGTGGCCTTGCCCCCGCCCCAGAAGCCGATCCAACGATTCTTCCCCGGTTTATCCGCCAGAAAACGAAGACGTCGCACGGGGCTCAAGGTATCGACGAAACGGGACTGGATCACCGCGGCGTCATCGGCATCCCGAGAGAGGCGCGCGAAGAAATCGGTGTCGGGCACGGCCATCTCCCGGCTGAGATCCTCGTCCTTTCGGATGACCGACAAGACATCACCCAGTTCTTCCGCCGAGATGGAGCGGCGGTAGCGCCAGAACTCATCGAATGAAGCCTGCATCAGGGGCACGATTGGACCGAGGACGAGGGCATCCAAGTCGACAAAGTTATAGGTCAGACTGTTGTTGTAGTAGTGATTGTCGATATTGCGCCCGCCGGTCAGGGCGATGGCATCGTCTACAATCATCACTTTGTTGTGCATGCGCTGGTTGGTCTGTTGAAAAAACAGTACGCTGTGGAGCAGCAGGGTCACCTTGGAAGGATTCACCTGCCCGGTCGGAGGGCGGTAGTACTTCAACTCGAAATTGGGGTGGGCCGTCGCCAGATAGGCCGCCCAATCCGGGTCCCGGGAAGACATGAAGTGGTCGGTCAGAAGACGCACCTTGACCCCCCGCCGCGCGGCGATCAGCAATTCGTTCATCAGATACTGGCCACATTCGTCGTTGGCCAGGATAAAGGTCTGGATATCAATGCTGAATTCGGCGTTTCGAATGAGGTGGACGCGCAGGAGAAAGGCATCGTACCCATCATTGATCAGCGTCAGTTGATTACCGGCCGTGGGAAAGGCCAGCAGGGGTTCGTTGTCCTGCATTTTCCACGAATAGGCCATCAGGGGCGAGGCATCGGATGCGCCGGAAAGGGACGCAACGACGAGGAAGAAGAGACTCAGGAGTCCGCGAATCAGGTTGGAGGAGAGGTATTTCATAGGGGTCGATTATAAAAGGATCGCGCGCACAAGTCCAAGGGACTCACGGCGAGACCGCCGTCGCCGGGTAGTTTCGGGCCACTTCCAGCAGTAGGCGTTCCAGCTCCGTCCAATAGGCCGCAGGCTCCATGCGCTCCTTTTGCGCACGCCAGGCCGCGACGGATTCCAGGGCCGCTTCGTAGGCCGCCTGCCGGGCAGCATCTATTTGGGGCAATTCCGCGATATAACGCTGACTCGCCCGC
This sequence comes from Candidatus Hydrogenedentota bacterium, assembly GCA_034669905.1. Classification (GTDB taxonomy): domain Bacteria; phylum Hydrogenedentota; class Hydrogenedentia; order Hydrogenedentales; family JAEUWI01; genus JAEUWI01. The sequence continues at coordinate 141,074 of JAXMOL010000012.1, read as the reverse complement.
GCCCCGTCTTGGTCTGCTTCGGCCAGCGTCACCGGCAATCGCACGCCCTGCCCATCCCCCGTGTCGTCCAGGATGGCATGCTCCGACTGGATGTATCCTTCGCTTTCATACCACGCCGCCGTGTCGGACGCGGCCACGTTGAGCCACTCTCCCCAGGAGAGCCGTCCGTTTCGGTCCGCATCGCCCCGCCCTTCTTCCAGGGCCGCCACGAGATACTCCATAAATTCCGGGGCATTCTTTCCCGCGCCAGGTTCCGTGCTGGCACACACGACACGATTGGGCCCACCAAGGGGTCCCACAAAAGCCCCGCTGCCCGAGGCCGTCTGTAGGACCAGTTGCTCGGTGGCAGGAAGGGCATCCAGCCAGGTCGCCAGAGATGCCCCGTCCAGATCAGGGCCTTCGAGGATGAAGCGGGGGCTGCCCGCCTCGCTGCCGTGTCCAATCAACACCACCATGAGCTGGTCCTCGGTGCTCAAATCGTTGCCCAAGGTTTCCAGCGCCTCTTCGACCTGCACCCGCGTCAGCGGCGGGTCGGTCGGCAGGGCCGGGTAGCGGTGAATCCCATCGGCCTCCAGGCCAAAACCCTGGGTGAGTGCTTCCTCCAGCCGATGTGCCCATCCGAAGAAGCGCGCCGTGAAGACATCCTCACCGGGAGAGCCGACGAAGATGACCACTTCCGTTGCCGCGAATGCAGGGCCGAGCGGTAACACGACGAAGACGAGGCACAGGAAGCAAATCAGTCCTTTTCTCATGGCTGGCCCGCCCGTCTGCGGAGGGTCCACTCGGAAAGCATCAACAGCAGCAGTACGCCATAAAACCACGGCAGGTGCCACAAAGGGGTCCGCTCCTGTTTTTGCTCCCGGGCATCGTTGGCGGCCAGGGCCTCCGGCAGGTCCTGGAGGTCTTCCAGGGGAAAATAGCGTCCGCCTGTTTCCGCCGCAATTTGCCGCAGATGGGCCTCGTCAAACTGAGGACGACGCCACTCGCGCCGATCTCGTTCGACCAGGAAGGCCGACTCCGTCTCGGGGACAGGTTCCCCCTCCCGTGTTTCGCCCACCAGGCGGGCGCGATGAAGGCCTTCGCGGACCGGCGTGGTCGCGGCACGATAACGCCCGGGCGATGTGAGCACCTCTAAGAGGGGGACCGACTCGGTCTCACCCGTGGGGTCGGTAAACAAAACTTCAAGTCGGGCCCCCACCACCGGCTGGAACTCCGCGTCCCGCACGGTCCACACCGTTTCCGTGTCCACCCCGACCAACGCCGCTCCTTTGCCGCGGGTCATGACGATGGGCTCGGGCACATCGCGCACGAGGGCACGCACGGTTTGTCGCCAGAGTCGTTCATGGGCATCATTGGACGCCTCGGTTTGCAGATGCCAGGGCCACGTCTCTCCGGTGGCAATGAGCGCGCCTCTTCCTGCCCCATAGCGTTGCCACAAGAAGAAGGGCGGCGCTTTGTCCCCCGTACCTTCGCCCTGCCCTTCGGCACGGGCAAGTACAGTCGCGCCGATGCGGGCCGGCCCGGTGGCCTGGACATCCGGCAGGGGCGGCAATTCCTCCCAAAGGCGCTCATGGGCGGTCGTGTCTCCGTGGAGGGCCCAGACTCCGGTGAGAAAAGCCTCCGGGGTGGGTGCTATCTCGCCGGGCCAGTCGTCCGAACTGCCATCGTGGTATCGGGGCAAGGTGGGCACAAGGGGAGCCAGTACCGTCTCCGCCAGGTCATCGGCACTATTGCCCGGACCACCCAACAAGAGGAAAGCGGCCCCCCGCTCCGATACGGCGTCGCGTGTTAACAGCAGTTGGGGGGTGGCGAAAAACTCGGGTTCGATGTTCCCCCAGATGATGAGGTGAAAGGGGTAGAGTTCTTCGGCCCGGGATGGATAGCCGCCCGCAAGCTCTTCCGGCTCCAGTCCCAGACGCATGAAAACCGCCTCATCGTAGCGGGGCAGGTCGCGCTCTTCTTCAAAGCCATCAAACAACGGATTGCCCAGCGAGCTGTCCCGCCCGCGAAAGACAAAGGTCTTCTCCGCGCCCGAAATGCGAACGAGACTGGACAGCTGGACCTCGGGGTCGGCTTCCAATGCGCGAATCATGAACTTATGCTGCCAGTTGGGCCGGCCCGCGAAATAGAGCACCCGGAAGCTTTTTTCCCGATGGTCATAGAGCAGGCGCTGCGCATTGTTATCTGCGACAAATTCTGGCCGCGCATCACTGCCCGATTCAAGACGCACCTGTACGTCGAGGGCATACCAGTCCCGCTGCTCGAGGGGCACTTCCAGTCGAAACTGCAGGGACGCGTCCTCGTCGGGGACCTTACGGGTCTCGGAAGCCACTACACTTCCACCGCGCAATACCTCGACCACCACCCCTTCGTCGGCGTAGCCGGTAGCGTCCACCTGGGCACCCACGACGATTGGTGCTTCGTCCAGGAAACTTCGGCTCAGCGAAACTTCATTGAGCGCCAGGTCGCGCCAGGCTGCTTCGCCCACCCCCACGGTGTAGATCGGGACACCCGCATCCCGCAACGCGGCCCAGTCCGGCTCTTCATCGGCGGAGCGCACCCCGTCGCTGAGCAGGACCACGGCGGCCAGCTGGGAAGGGGCGAATTCGCGGGTGGTCGCGAGCACCGCATCGGTTGGCGCGCTCAGTCGCTCCTCAAAGCGCAATCCTTCCCGCGTTTTCAGGGGGCGCACGCCCGCACCAAAGCGGAAGTCTTCCTGGTGATACCGGGCCTGCAATGCCTGATCAAAGGCACGGGTGTCCTGCTCCAGCGCGGCCTGCATCCTGTCGGCCCGCGAAACGCCGTCGGCATCTCCTATGGTCATGCTTTCGCTGTCATCGTATAAAACCGCCACGACTGCGTTGGATTTGACCGAAACAGATTGGACGAGTATGGGCCGTAAGAGCAAGGCCACCAGCACGGCAAGCATCACCACGCGGAGCCCGACGAGGAGTGCGCGGCGGCGGGGCGCCCGCGATGGACTGAAGCGCCAGAGCACCGCGGCACCGCCGGCCACTACGACGAGCAAGAGGACCGCGCCCCAAAAGGGACCGAGGTCGCCCCCCCACTCGAGCCAGCGCGCCTGAACTATCTTTGCATCTACCACGGTATCCCCCACCTATGGCACCTCCGCGCTTTCGGCCAGGAGACGGAAGTATTCGGATACGCGGTCCACATACTGCTCGGGGATGGCCCCTTCGTCTTCGAGGCGGGAATCGCCGTCTTCCGCGTGGACCACTTCCCGCTCCAGCGTCTCGATGGCGGCACGCAAGGGGCGTTGCACGACCTGTTGAAATTCCGAAACATCGGGAAGTTCCTGATTCGTGTTGTACTCCCGCTGAAATCGGCCGAGATCCATACCCATTTGTTCCAGCGCGGGCCGGGCGTCCGAATCGCGGGGAAGGAGGGCAATGGCATCGGCCAATTCACCGCGCCAGTCGCCGCCCTCGAAGACCCGCCGCACATCACCATCAGATATACCACGTCCCCCCGTGCTTCCCTGGGGATCTCCCCCGGAGCTGCCACCCGATGCGGAACCCTGCGGGGTGTTGCCGGGCTGTTGCCCTGCTTGTCCCGGGGATTCTCCCGAAGCAGTGCTGGAATCCTGCGCGGTCTGCCCGGGCGATTCACCCCCCGGCTGCCCGGATGAGGGCGACGGTGTCGCGCCCGGTTGTGCGCCACCCGGCGTCCCTTCCGGAGAAGGAGACGGGCCTGCTGCGCCGTCGGGTGCGGGCTCCGTGCCGGGTGTGCCTTCTCCAGGACGTGTTCCCGGTTCGTCCCCGTCTCCGGGCTCTTCCGATGGCGAAGGTGATCCCGCCCCGTCACCCGTCTCGGCATTTTCCTGCGACGCTTCCGCTCCCCCGGCTAACCCTTCTTCCAAGGCGGCGAGACGTTCCAGGGCGCGCGACATGGCATCACCGGGTTCCGAGGTCCATTCGCCCGCCAGGGCTTTCAGTCCCTCCTCCGCCTCTGTCAGTTTTTCTTCTATCTGCGCATCTTTCATCCCGAGGGCGTCCCACATACCCATTTCGGCAAAGCGGGGACTCTCCACCATCTCTTCCACGACACCGGTACGCTCGGTCTTTCGCACCCAGTCCCCCAGTTTTCGGGACACGTAGTTTTGCTCCTTGCGCACCTGGTCGGACAAGGTGCCCGCTTCTTCCAGTAGGTCGCGGGTCTCCTCCGCCAGGGCGACCTTGTCCCGCTGGTACTGTTCCAGCTGGCCATTGGCCGCTTCCGCATCGGAGATTCCCGGCGTCGTCTGGGCCTCGCGGAGTGCGTCCCGTTCGGCCTGCAGTGCTTCGTGCCCTTCTCGCAATGACGCCATTTCCTCCTGGAGTTCATCAAAGCGGGCACGGGCCCCTTCGCGGGTCAACTGGGCGACGGTATCTTCGGTGGCGTCGAGGGCCTCTTCGGCCCGTTCCCCGGCGGTCCGGGCCTGCTGGAGGGCCTCCTGCTTGACCGATTCCAGGCTGGTCTCCATCCCCTTTCGGGCTTCCTCCAACTGCTGCCGGGCGCTGTCCCGCTGGGCACTTTCCATACGACTGGCCGCCACGTCGTTGGCCACTTCGTCCAGGGCATCCAACTGACGTTGCTGCTCTTTTTCCAGGCGCTCAAGACGACGCTTTTTCTCCGCCTCCGATAAGGCTTCTTCTTCGGCCAGGGTTTTGGCCATATCTTCGTTGAGCACTTCCTGCCGACGGGCCAGCTCTTCCAGGCGATTGCGCAAGGCTTCCTGCTCTTCTACCGAAGCCTCGCCCGTGCGCGCCTCTTCCTGGTAGTCCTTCCGCTTGCTCATCTCGAGGGATTCAATTTCTTTTGCGGTACTGCCACCGCCTCCCTGGCCGCCTTCCGTGCGCGCAATCTGGCGCTCCTCCGGTTCCAGACGAAGCATATGGTGGAAGGCCAACTGGGCCTGCTCCATGGCTGCCGACAGGGACTTCTCCGGCTCGGACCAATCGACGGCCGCCAGGTGGGCTTCCACGGCCTCCATGGCAGTCACGGCCTCTTGTACGATCAGGGCCTCCGCCTCCTCGCCCCCCGGCTTGGCCAGGAGTTGCTCCCGGAGTTCCTGTTGGGCCGTGCGTATGGCATCGGCCTGCTCTTCGAAGTCTTCCTGCGTCAGGTCCGGCGCAGCCTTGCGGAGATTCCAGAGGGCGATAATGACCTGGCGCTGCTCATTGCTGGGACCTGCCTGACCCTCTCCCCCCTGGGATACCTGCTCCCGAAAGCGCCGCGCGTAGGGGCGCACCTCCAGGAAGTAGGGATCACTCAAGGTCTCATAGGGCAGGCGTCCCGGCTTCCGGTCATCCGCCCAAATTGCCCAGGTAATCAGATCGCCCACGGCCACGCCCGTCTCTTCCAGGGCCAACAGGTGCTCACCCAGAATTTCCCGCATCGGCGCACCGTCGGGATTGAGCGGTATGCGCACCGGCTCGCGGCCCGCAACGGTGTATTCGATGCCATAGTCTGCCACACCAAAATCATCGTTTACCGAGAAGGCGAAGTCCACTTCTTCCAGGGCCAGCACTTCTGTGTCGCCCCGGGGAAGACGCACCTGAATTTCGGGAGCGGCATCGGGCTGAACGTCGATGCTGTACTCATCCGGATAGGTATTCTCCACCCCCGCGTCATCCTTTAAGGCCACGTGGTAGCGCCCTGATTCGGTCAACGTGATCGTGGTGGACCAGCTCTGTCCCGCTTCGGAGGGCTCCAGTTCAACCCCTTTTCCCGTGGCGTACACGAGGGCGGCGTTGGCGACGGGCTTGTTGCTCCGTGCCACCAGGGTCACCCGGGTACCCTCGACGCCCGTAATATCTCCGGCAAAGGGGACCACCCGATCAGACTCTCCCAGATAGTCGGGGTAGTCATAGGTCAACTGAATGGATTCCAGTGCCGGTGGGGTCTGGACCACGATTTCATAACGGGGTGAACTCTGTTTCCCAACCGTCACCCAATAGGAAAAACTCTCCGTTAGATTATCAAAGGTATGGTGGGCGACCCGCGGCGTCGAACTGGTCTGCAACAAGGCGCTCCCCGACGCACCGCCTCCCTCCCAATGAATGCGGCGCGCCCCGTCGATATCGTCGGAGGTTACCCAGACCATGACCTCATCGCCGGGCATGGCCGTCGTGTCGCCCGGCTCCACCTCCAGGGCGGGCAGCAGGGCGCGTGTCATCTGGCCCGGTGTCTCAGCACGGTGTCGCACCACGCCCTCCAGCCAGACCACACTCACCGTCACAAGATAGACTGAGGCGCACAGGGCGAGCATCCACGCCACCCGGCGCACTTCTTTCGGCTGGACGACGCGGTCCAGCGGCGATGCGGCCAGTTGCTCTTCCGCATCGGCAAAGAAGGAGGCCACCATCCATGGGGAACCCTCGGGCGATTCGCGGTCTTCCTGGAAGGCCACGGCACTGAGCAGGCGGTCTTTGAGCTCCGGGTGACAACGGTCAACCTGGTGGGCCACGTCGCGCAAGGTCAGGGGGCGTCGAATCAGGGGCCAGAAAAAGTAGAGCGTCAGTGCAAGCACGACGGCCAACCAACCGAGGAAGAGCAGGCCGGGCGTCGCGGGCACATCCAGGCGCCACAACACGAGGGCCACTACGCTCGGGATGGTGCTGTAAAGCAACGTGGTCAACATCGCCCGGAGCTGACGGTGACGCTGATAACGTTGTTGCAGCTTCCCCAAGGCCTCCGCCAACTGTGGGGGCAAGGATGTCTTTGAATCGCTCATCACATTACGACTCCCCGCTCCGCTGCTGCGCCAGACGGAGCGCTATCCCCGATTCCAGTAGATAGCCTGCCAGAAGGAGGGCCAGAATGGGGTATCCATACTCCCAGTGTACTACATCCTGCTCGGGGGACCGGGCGACGATGCCTTCTTCTTCCGACGGCGCTATGCCCTCCCGGGTCACACGCAGTCGGAAGGCGTCCTCGTCGAAGCGGTCCAGGTCACTCTCTTGCCGGGCGAGATTTACCCCTTCCACCGACTGCAACGCGCCATTCCCATCGCCCCATTGCAGAAAGCCGGAACGGAGGACACGGGTCATGGACTCGATCTCAGACCAATTTTCGGCCTCGGGATACCGGACGGCCGTCACGTTCTCTACAGCGCCGTCGGGCAGTCGGGGCACATCGCCCGTGGACCAGCTTCGTGGTGCGGGGAGTTCCGGCAAGAGCAAGGCGATACTTTCGTGGAGCAAGGGAATAAAGCGCCGGGTCCGCATGAGATTGGTCCACGCGGGATCCAGCGGGAAGGCCCAGAGGAGCAACTGGCCTTCACCTGCCGAGGCCGTGATGAGGGCAGGGTACTCCGCACCCACGCGCTCGCCTTCGAGCCGGGCGATCACCGCCCCGGGTGCTCCGTCGTCCTGCGCCAGTGCGAAGAAATTCTGAAAGCGCACCATGCTGAAGTCGCTGTACATGGGCTCCCGAAAGGATTGGAATACGGGGTGCTCAAAGTCGACCCACGAGAAGCCCGCGTAACGCCCCGCCTCCGTTTCAGAAAAGCGCGGCGCCGCCACCTGAATACCCAGCGGCCCAATAACCTGGTCCACCAAAGCCGGTGGAAAACCTCCCGGGTCCGGAATAAGCAGCATCCGCCCACCCGCCTGCAGGTGGGCCTCCAAGACCTTCGCGACTTCAGCGTCCAGGGCACTGCCTACCACCGCCAGCACGGAGGGTAAAGAGCCATCCTCCCCGCCCCGCCGTATGGCGTCGGCCCCGAGTCCGGTCAATGTCCACGGAAGGGGTTGGGACTCGGCCATGGCCGCGTTAAGAAAACGGGAAACATCCTGGGGCGCCGCGCCGGGCATGGCCCAGAGGACGCCGATCTCCCGCATCGGCTCCGGCGTGTAGTAGGCGTAGCGAAGATTGTCGGCCATAAAGCCATCGGGTTCCACGGCCTCCACCACCACACGGTGGGGCGCGGCCGTATCGGCGTCGGCCAGAAAAGAAAGTGTGCGGCTCCCATGCCCCGAAAGAGACAGCGTCTGGCGCCCGACCTCCTCGCCGTCGAGGAGCACACGACCGGTCAATTGTGTCGGCCCTTCTCCATAGTATTGGACACGGGCGCGTACCAGGAGCTTTCCTTCAGGACGTCGGAGGAGTGCCACGTCTTCCACCGAGACATTGCTTTCTCCTTCCTCGCCCACCGGGTACAGGTGCAACTCGATATCCTCAGAAAGTTGCTCCTGTCGCCCATCGGAAGGCAACCCTGAACGCTGCAGATCGGTGATAAGGTGTATTTCCCGACGGGCCGCTACTTCCTCCGAATCCGCTACCCGCCGCAGGAGAGATTCCGCCGTCGCCAACGCCACCCGGTAATCGGTGGCACCGGCGGGTTCCGGCAAGGCTTCCAGGGCCTTGCGTGCACCCGCCGTACCATTGCGGGTCGGCCCCTCAGGCGCAGCAAAGGGCAACAGCACCTGGGCCGCCGTGTCAAAGGCTACGACCGCAACGCCATCCCCGGTGCCCATCGCATTCAAGGCGCGGGCAATGGCCTCGTCCCGCGCGTCCATAGCTCCGTCGGCGGACATGCTCGCGGAGACATCGACGAGGAGCACATGCCAGACCGTCTCGGGGTACTTGGAAACATAGGTGGCCAGGGCCTCCTGATAGGGCCGTGCAAAGGCCAGGGCCAGGAGCAGTAAGAGCAACATGCGGAGGGCCATGAGCCAGGGGTTCTCCACCTGCTTCCGGGCGCGCGTGGTGGGGGCCGCTTTGGGCACAAACATAAGGCTGCTAAAGGGCGTCGGATTACGCGGCGGCTTTCGCTTGCGGTGAATAATCCAGGGAACGACCAGGAAGGCGAACCCACCCAGCAGCCACGGAGCCAACATACCCATCACGATCCCCCCGACACGGCACGACTCTGCCGACTCTGGGTGCGCAGGGCATGGGTCCGGTGATACAGAAAGTGGCGCAAGGCACTGTCCAGGGGTTGATCAGTCTGGAGAGTCACATAGTCTATTTCATAGGAAAGGCAGAGGGCGCGAATCTCATCAAAGTGGGCCTGCCGATTCTCCAGATAGTCTTCCCGTACCTTCTCTACGTCCACCAGCCGCTCGCCGCCCCCTTCGGCATCGATGAGGGTCACCGCATCGTCGAAGGGCAAGGTCGCCTCGGCCACGTCGGCCAGTTGAAAGACCAACACGTCATGACGTCGTGCACGGAGGGCCCGAAGCTGGGTAATCACATCGGGCAACGGCTGGAGCAGGTCGGTAATCAACACCACCATCCCCCGGGGGGCCATCACATCGCCGACCCAATTCAGCGCCTCATCGATCGCCGTAGAGCCGGCAGGACGGAGCCCTTCGATAGCGGTGATCAACCGTCGAATCTGGTGGGATCGGCGTTGGTGGGGAATGTGGCAATCCACTTCGCTATGGTAGGCCACGAGGGCCGCCTCGTCATGTTGTTCACTCAGCATCCACGCAAGGGACGCGGTCAAAATCTGGGCATAGCGAAATTTCGTAAGGGCCGTGCTGCCATAGCCCATGGACGCACTGCAATCCAGGAGCAGGGTGCAGTGCATATTGGTCTCTTCGTGGAATTCCTTGATGTGGAGCCGGTCACTGCGGGCATAACGTTTCCAGTCCACAAAGCGGGGGTCGTCTCCCTGCACATAGGGACGGTATTGGGAAAACTCCACCGAGGTACCGGCATGGGGACTTCGGTGCAGCCCGAGACGCTGCCCTGCCACGAGCACCTGGGCCAGCAACGCAAGGTCGCTGACTTTCGCCAGGTCGTCGGGGGCGATGTTATGTTCCACGCTCAAGGCCATAGGGGATGCACGGGCTCCGGTTTGAATGGGCCGGGATGAAGGACACTCACAGGGCGCCTCCTTCGCCGGGCGTCGACACGTGAGCCAGCAACTTGTCGATGACATTATCCACGCGCACCTGGTCGGCCTCGGCACGGAAATTGGTCAGAATCCTATGGCGTAACACCTCGTGGGCCACGGCCTGCACATCTTCTGTCGCCACATGGAAACGTCCGTCGAGGAGCGCCCGGGCCTTGGCCGCCAGCACAAGATACTGGCTCCCTCGGGTACCCGCACCCCAACCGACCCACTGGGTCACGAAGTCCGGCGCATTGGCGGCCAGGGGTCGACTCGCCTGGGCCAATTGCACCGCGTAGCGGGCCACCGGCTCGGCAATAGGTACCATGCGCACCAGCCGGGCAAAATCTATCATGTCCTGGCCCGTGAAGACAGGCTCCAAGGTCTGCGAACCGTCCGCCGTGGTCTGGGTAACCACCGCAAGCTCATCGTCCTCGGGGAGGTATTTAATCTCGATGCTGCACATAAAGCGGTCGAGTTGGGCCTCGGGCAAGGGATAGGTCCCCTCCAGCTCGATGGGGTTCTGCGTGGCCAACACAAAAAAGGGCTTATTGAGCGCCCGCGTCTCCCCCGCCACCGTGACCTGCTTTTCCTCCATGGCTTCCAGGAGGGCCGCCTGGGTCTTGGGCGGCGTCCGGTTGATTTCGTCGGCCAGGAGGATGTTGGTAAAAACGGGTCCCGGGATAAAACGGAGTTCCCGATGGCCCGTCTGCCGGTCCTCTTCAATCAACTCCGTACCGGTAATATCGCTGGGCATCAGGTCGGGCGTGAACTGCACCCGCTTGAAGTCGAGATGGAGTATCTGGGCCACGCTCCGAATCAAGAGGGTCTTGGCCAGCCCCGGGGGCCCCGTGATCAGGCCGTGAGACCCGGAAAGGAGGACCCGCGCCAGGGAATCCACCACGGCCTCCTGCCCCACGATGACCTTGCGCAGTTCGGTCATCATACGTGGCATCCCCGCCCGTAAGGTGGCCAGAGTCTGCTCTTCGAAGGGCTTGTCTATTGCTTCCGCCGGTGCTTCCATATCCATTCCTTCTGGCTGGTCGTTCAAGGTCATCCCCTAATGGGTCATGGCGTAAACGACAATATTAATCCCCATGGGATAGGCTTTCTTTACGGAGAATTTCTGAAAATACTCGGGGCTCTGCCCTTCCCGTTCCCAGCCATCCCCCAGATCGGTGTTGTGGCAGATGACGGCCATGAGCCGACCCTCTTTGTCGTTCACCCCCCAGATATGGGGCGTGTCCGTACCCGGTTCCCAGGGCCGTTCATAGGTCAGGCCCCGACCGAGATAGTTGTCCAACGCAGGGACCTGGGGCACTTCGTCCAAATCGAAAACGATGTGATAGATGGGGTGATCGAGGGGGATCTCAAAACGGGGGTATTCATCGGGCGGCAAGACCCGGTCAAACTCATAGTTCCAGTTCGCCCACTCTTCTTCGCCCCAGAAGTCGTCGACCATAAGAAACCCGCCCCGGAGCAGGTAATCGCGCAGCCCCTCCACTTCGCCCTGGGAAAGCATAATGGACCCCACCTCAATCATGTAGATGAAGGGGTAACGCCGCAGGGCCGGGTCATCCAGACGCACAATGTCATGGCGGATGGTCCCATCGGGGTAGCGGTTCACTTCGATGCTGGTGAGCTGGGAAAGACGGAGCGAGAAATTGTAGTCCGATTCCGGAAAATCCGTCCGCCACTTCCCCCATCCCCGGCGGCTACCGGAAAAGCTGTCGTATTGGATACGGCAAAAGGTGAAGCAGTTGGTGGGGAATGGCCCGACGCCCGCCCGCTGGGACTCCTGCGAAAAGGGATTCCGGCGCCCCTGCCCCCATAGGGTCGCGGGCATCCCCACAAGGAGGACCAGCAGCAGGATAATAGGGTATGTGCTACGACGCATTCGCGGGAGCCTCCTCGGATTCTTCGTGCAAAGAAAGTAGAAGTACCTGGGCCGCCCGGTATTCGGGAAAGGCCTCCAGCACCTCCAGGATGGTACGGCGGGCCTCTTCCCGCCGGGCGAGAGACAGTAGGGTCTCGGCCGATGCGAGTTGATAGGCGGCGGTGTTGGCTTCATCTTGCCGGGCAAGCAGGGCCAAGGTTTCGAGTAGCCCTTCCTGCTGTCCCAGGGCTTCCTGCGCTGTACGCCGCTGGGCGTACAGACTCAAGTCAAAGGGGTCGATACCGATGCACCAATCCACCAGGGTCAGGACCTGCTCCCAATTTTCCTCACGGACCGCATGGTCTAACAAGGCCAGGGGCTCTTCAAAGGCCGTGGCATCATAGCGACAGAGATCCATGACGGCCTCCGCCCACGCCGCGGTGTCCCCGGATTGGTGGTGCAGCGTCACCAGCTGGCGGTAGGGATTCATGACGTCTGGAAACGCAGGATAGAGGGTAGCCGCTTTTTCGAATTTAGCGATAGCGGTCTCCGTGTCGCCTGCGGCAGCAGCCTCCTGGCCAGCTTCCATGATACGGAAGAAGGAGGGCCTCTCAATCTTCTGCAACAGAAAGGACGGGGCCTCGTCGCGGTGCAGGTAGCGCAGGGGACGGCATACCGTTTTCAAATGGGCTGCGAAATGGGTATCCAATTCGGCAACGCTTTCTCCCGCCGCTTCGGTCAGCGCGACGGCAGCGTCATCGCCACGGCCCATGGCATCCAGGGCTTCCAACAGGGCGGACATTCCAAAGGCATCCACGTAGGTCTGGACGAATTCGCCCGCCAGAAAATAGCCGAAAATGAGGTGGGTAGCAGATTCGGGACGCACGAAGTAGGCTTCCAGGTCCGCCACGCCCGGCCACACCCCTTCCTCGAGCAACTCCTTGAAGTCCGGCAGGAGCGGCTGCCCCCAGGCCGGGTCCCGTTGCCCTTCTTCGTAGACCGAGATGCCTTCGGAGAGCCAGCGGGGAATGCGGTTATTCGTTTTCTGCAAGGTAATGACATGGACAAACTCGTGCCACAGCACCGCCCGCCAGTTCATGGACCGGGGCGGTCGTGCCCGGGGCGAATCGAGGGTAACCAGATCGCCAAAGCAGATACCCAGGTGTCCGGGATTGCCCGGAAGCCCCACCGAGCGCACCATGAATTCGTCATGGTCATCAAAGATCTGCACGTGGACCGGCTTACGGATCGCCACATCGTAGCGGTCTTCGTAATGCCCGATGGCTTCGTCCAGGAGGGTGGTCAACTCCTTGCCCATGACCTGGGACTCGGTCTCCGGCAAGCGAATATCAAAGGCGGGTGTGTTCAGGGTGTCGAAGGCCGCCATACTGTCGAGCACTTCGAGCATGTTGTAAATCTGCACGTTGAAGCGGTCTTCCTCGAAGGCCTCTTCCAGGATCGCGCGGCCGGCTTCGTCCTCACCAATGCGCAAAAGGTTGAGCCCCAGGGCCGACTGAATCGCTACATTGTCGGGCTCGACGGCCACCCCGGTGCGCAAGAGTTCCACGGCTTCCTCAAAACGATAATGGCGCGCGGCCACTTCTCCTACGATGTGGAAACCGTCCCCCCGCAGAGGATCCAATTCACTCAAGCGCTTCAGCGCCGCCGCCTGCCCGTCGGCATCATCCTTCAGAAAAGCCAGGGCGGCTCGATAGGCCAGGCCCTCGCGGTGGGAGGCGTTAATCGAGAGCAGGTCGTCCAGCAGACGCTCCGCCGTTTCCCGGTCATCGGCCGCGAGGCTTTGGGACACAACCATACATTGCAGTCGCGGGTGATGGGGATTGAGCCCTTCGAGTCGTTCCCGTACCGCTTCGAAGCGGGGATCACCCGCCTTCCAATAGGTCTCGGCAAGTCCGGCCAGGGCATCTTGCCGCGTATCGTCCAACGCCAGAGCCGCCAGAAAATACTCTTCGGCGATATCATAGCCATAGCTGGCCAGCGCCAATTCCCCTGCCTCTACGAAGCCGGGGATGTAGTTTGGATCGCGCGCCAGGAGCCGTTGTTGGTAAATCTGGAGCACCCGGTTGGGGTTTTCGCCACGAAGCCGGACCAGCCGCCCCAGGGCCAACAGGTTCTCCCGGGGAAATTGCTGGGGTGCATAGTAGGCCTGGTTCTGCTGAAAGGCCCATTGCGCCGCCTGGTCCGCATCGGAGTAACGTCCCAGTTCCCGGAGCATCTCGGCCAGTCGGACGGTGTAATAGGGCTCTTGCATGGACTGGGCCACATCGCGCATGGCCACCAGGGCTTCTTCGCCCCGACCCAGGATAAAGAGGAGCTCTGCGCGGTCCAACGCCCAGTCAGTGGGCAGATTCCGCGCCACGTCCCCCACTTCCCCTTCCAGGGTATCGAGCGCCTCCTGGTAGTTCCCTCGGAGGTACGCCTCGGCATAGGGCGACGCGGGCGCATGGGGCACCGCAGAAAAGCCCCACGAAACAAGCAGGCCCCAGGCGGTCACAGAGAACCACAGGGCACGCCGCAGGGTATTTCCCGTGTCGCGCCAATTGACTATGAACATACCGCTATTCACTGCTCCATGATCGGTTGAACGGGCCGGGATGTCAAGCAGAACCGGAAACTATCCGCTTCGTACTATTCGTATAACGGCCGAAGGGGACCTGAAAGCAGTTCGGACACCAGCACCCTGCGCCTCGTGATCATGTATTCGCGTTCACGCCGCGATGAAGTCGCTCAGGACGTGATGCGGAGGGGATTGGTGTAAATCCAGGGAACCCATTCGTCCACAATCATCAGTTCGACTTCCACCCGATAGTTGCCCGGCAGGGTGGGATGCCAGTCGAGCTCCGTGCCCGTGTGCTGGTAGATGGCCACCCCATCGTGCACCACGGTGAAGCGGCCCATGTGGGGTGCCCCGGCCCGAAGACGCACGGTATCGCTGAGGGGCATCGATTCCCCCATGACCGCCTTTTGGCCCCCATCTTCCGCGAAGTACACGAAACCCCGACAATCGGCAATCATGTCGAAGCCGACGAAGACCCGCCCCTCTTTCAGGCCGTCGAGCAAGGCCTCCTCGGTCAATTCGTTCGCCAGGATATGGGTGGCCGAATAGCGCACCATCCGCTCGTAGGGGTCCAGTTGAAAACGGAAGACCTCGTCGCCTTCTGAAAAATTACCAAAAAACAGCCGGAGCAGATTCCGGGTGAAGAAATTCAGTTCCCATTCCCCCACTTCCTGGGGACTGGTGTCCTCCACCCGGAGCTTTCCATCCACGTAGGTGGCGATAAAGCCGTTGTTCTGGTGCGCATCGGTGCCTTGGATGCCAACGATCTTCCGGGTCTTATTCAGCCGGTCCCAGTTGGCCAGGATCTCGGTCTGCCGGTCGAAGAGCAAGCGGATCACGTGGTCGGGGTATTGGTCCAGACTGAGGATGATGTCGCCCAGCAGGGATAGATAAAAGTTTCCGCCCTCGTCCTTCGTGTCGGTATGCAGATTGTAGATCTCCATACCGTCGAGTTCGGGCAAGTCCCACTGCCGTTCCTCTTCGGAATGGGCGAAGAAGAGCAGTCCCCCTTTTTCTTCGATTTGCTGGGCGAGAAGCTCGTCCTCGGTGCTCCGCCGTAGAATGGTGTCGTCGGGCAGGCCCCAGGGCATAAACCCGCTGCCCATCTCGTAGCCACGCACAAACAGGATACCATCCTTCATGCCCTTCCATTGGATGGAATAATCGGCAATGTCGTCGACCACGTGGTCAGTCATGAAGATGAAGTCGCGTTCGGCCACTTTGAGAGCAGCCAGTATTTCCTCGAAGGGCACCTGGCTGTCGTGAGAAATGTAGGAGTGGCTGTGGCAGTTTCCCCGATAAGCCCCCCACCCGTCGTCCAGGGTCACGGGTTGCAGGTTGGCGCGGATGGATTCCCAGGCCGCCGCTTCTTTGGGAAATTTGACGAAGCGGTTATAGAGGGCACCCCGGGCAACAACGGCGAGCACGAGCACTACCAACAGGATACCTACGGCGACAGTAACAGCGCCCCACTTGAAAAGGCGGCGTTTGAGGCTCGGTTTACGACGGGGTGATTGGGGCATGGATTCTCTTTCTCCGCTGGCGGTTGTTCTCGTGCCACACGTAGGCCTGCGGTGTCTTACCGTACGCGCTCGACGCGCGTCGCGATGGATGAACAGGCCACAATGCCAGTATGACCCACATCGGATTACTCGGCCCCCTAAGGGACCCGCGCCGGGGCCACCCGGTTTCCAGACTTGCGCATTTTCGCCACAAGGCGTATCGTAAAGCACGTAGCGCCCCCGCGCAAGACGGCGCTACCCCCGGTCCGGAACTTTTTTCTCCCGCGACGGATAATAGTTACCGGGCGGTCGATGTGGATGGCTCAAGTCCGCGATTAATCAATGGGAGTTCCCTGTCATGGGCGGAGTATCAAAAGGGGCCATTTTTGTGGCCATGGTAATTCTGACGCTGGTCTCCATGTGGACCACCTACGCCAGTCTGCAGGATTCCATCCTGCCCGAACCCAAAATCCCCATACCGCTGACGGACACCTTGACGTGGAATTGCTCCATTTTCGCGCTGGGCCTCTCGGTGGCCATCGGACTCATGCTCTTTGCCCTCAAACTCGCCATCGTAGACCAGCAGAAGAAGCTGAACTTCATGGGCGTGGTGGGCCTGACCATAGTGGCTTTTATCTCCATCACCTTCAATATGGATGTACTCTACCGCGTGAGCAACCAGGATTTCTTCCTCAGCCACTCGACCAACAAGGTAAAAAGCAGCTATGGCGATTACCTTAGTGAAGTTCGCACGAAGCTCATGGCACAGAAGCAGGCCGCCGAGATATCCCTCGCACGACAGGAGGGCGAGCTGGACGCCGAAGTCCGGGGATTGCGGGAGGCGCCGGCGGGCTATGGAACCCGTGCCCGTTCGGAAGATCACCGACTCACCGTCTTGAGCAAAGAGGTGGCCGTAGAAGTTGCCGCCATTGACGAAGCCCTCGCCGCCCAGGTGGCCGCAGACCGTATCTTGTCTGAGAGCCGCCCCGAGAACATTGCCGAGGTGAACGCCCTGCAGGATAAACTGCGGGTCGAAGCCAAGAACGTGGGCGCGCTGGCTGGTGTGGCCCTTCCCGCCCCCGTCTCCCTGGAGAATCCTTTCTTTGCGGTCTTTGAGCGCCTCTTCGATTTTGGAACGGTGGGGTGGAACGAGATCTTTTTCCTGATTCTCGCCTTCCTCATCGACCTGGGCGACATCATCGGCTATAGTCTCGTTCCAGCGGCCACCGTGGTGGCTGCGAAGAAAGAAGACACCTTCGACGTAACCCGCCTGCCTACCCGTCGGGAGAAGCGCGGCCCGGAGCGGGTGCCGGAAGAACTCCCCTTCCGTACCTTTGAGCCGGTGGAACGACTGGAAGGCCCTGCGCCCCAGACCGAAGAGGCCCCGGAACAAACCGAAGCGCAGGATGAGGATTCGAAAGCATCGCCGGGCATGTCCTTCAAACGACGGGGCGGCTCACGTTTCCGAATGTAGCGGGTGGTCCGACGCTCAGGGCTTACAGACGCCACAGGGCTGGTAGGACGCCTCGGCCCGGGCCCGGGTCAATGGACGACGACTGTCCTTCAGGAAGCGGCAGGTGGACCGATGAAACCTGGTGCCACTCTGGGTGACATACACGGTCCCATCTGCTGCCGGTGTCCCGCCGTCCGACGTCGGTGAAAAATCGCGATCGGTGACTTCCGGCGGATTGTAGGGCGCACCACCCCCTTTCCCTTTTCCCTGACGGAAATCCTGGGGTGTAATGGCGTCGGCTCGGGACCACAGTCCCCGCTTTGCCGCCATGGCCTCGTCCTGGAGACGCCGGAGCGTTTCATCGTGGGGCGCATAGTCGGCGTACCAATGGGCCAATCCCGCTGCAACGAGCTCGTGGTTGAGCACCCGCCCGTCTTTCAACACGACCAGCCCCACCTTGCGGCCGTAGCGGTCCGTGTCCGTGACGACCACCGTTACCACCTCGCCGAAACAGCGATCACCGGTGAAGTTCTTCGCCGCCGTTCCGAAATCCTGCTTGCTTTCAGGCGTGTCGACCCCATGCAGCCGAACCTTGATGGGGGTCTCCTGCTGCAGGACGGTGACGGTATCGCCGTCTGCAATGGCGACGACCTTTCCGACGATGGTCTCTGCCCAAACGGACGGAAGTACCGCGAAGAATAGGAGTGCGGTAAAAACACGGTTCGCAATATACATGAAGGCCCCTTTGTTGATTGGTGTTGAAATCCTGAGCGTGTCGTCGCCGGGTTATTTTAACCACGAATGGACACGAATTTACACGAATAAGTGAGTGTCTAATTGACCACATAGAACGCACAACACTTCGTGTTTGCGCGGCATCCGCTTCCAACGAGGCCTCTTCCCGTCAGTGATGTCCCACAGGTCTCATCGGTCCCACGGGTCCCACACGACCACGCCAAGGCAAACGCCCCGGCCCCCTACGGAACGAGGGAAAACTTTCCCATGCCGTCATCCCCGCGAAGGCGGGGATCCAGAAACACGGCGGGGCACCGTGCACCACGCCTGGATTCCCGCCTGCGCGGGAATGACGAACCATCACAAAGGGCTTACGGTCAGCGGATGCTCCTTACAATTCAAGTCCATTCGTGGTTGACCGTCTTTACCCTTAGCGTTTTTTCAAGACGGCCAGGGCTTCCACATGAGGCGTGTGGGGAAAGAGGTCGAAGGCTTCCAGGGAGGCCAGATCGTAAACTTCCGAAAACACCGCCAGTTCGCGGGCCAGCAGTTTCGGGTTACACGAGACATAGATCATGTGCTCTGGCTGAAACTCCATGAGCCGCTTGATGGCCTTGGGGTGGAGGGCCGAACGGGGCGGGTCGAGGATTACCGTGGCGCCGGAAGCCAGACCACCAGGGCGCTGATTCACGAGATAGGTCTCGGTCTTCGCGGTGATGAATTCCACGTTTTCGATGCCGTTTACTTCCGCGTTGTATCGACCATCTTCCGTGGCGGGCACCACTTCCTCAACCGACCAGATCTTCTCCACCAGGTCGCTACAGCTGAAGGCTATCCCCCCCGCGCCCCCATAAAGGTCATAAAGGGTCGGCGGCGCAAGCTCACGCACCAAACCCCGGATGGCTCCGTACAGATTCTCGGTTGCCAGGGGATTGGTCTGAAAAAAGCTCAGGGGAGAGATTCGGAAAGAAAGCGAGCGCGTATCCACGCCATTCGGCAGGTGGAGGGTCTCTGTAATATAGGCGTCGCCAGCCAGCACTTCCAGGCGCTCTGCCGTCGCCACATCACTGCGGCCCGTGAAGTAGCCCCGATAGACACTGGTCGCACCGTAGACCGATTGGGCCAACTCGACGAAGGGAGTACAATCCAGCTCGCCTTCGTGGGTAATGAGCACGACCATCTTCTCCCCGGAACGCTTTCCGTCACGGACCAGCAGATAGCGCAATACACCATCCTTCGAGCGGCTGTCCCAGGCACGAATATCGTGCTCCTGATACCACGCCCGGGTCGCCTGTAGGAGCGCACTGGCACCCTCTGGGCCGATGTGGCACTCGTCGATATCCAGGGGCCAATACCACTGGCCCTTCTTCTTATAGCCCAGCACCGTTTCCCGCACAAAGTCTGCCGGGGGCGGCTCGGGATAGCGCATGCGCGAAAAGGCCGGGTCGATCTTGTTGCGGTAGTTCCACTGGGTGGGCGACGGCGTTACCGCAATGGGGGCGGTCCAGAAATCGGCAAACAATTCACCCAGGGCCGCCGACTTGGCAGCGAGTTGGGTGTCATAGGGCACGTCTTGAGATTTACAACCGCCGCAATCACCAAAATGGGGACAGCGCGCAAGGGAAGAGGGGGTGGTCATGGTGTGGGGCATCCGATCGGGGGACGAAGAAGAGAAAAACCACCTTCCTGAGCGGTGGTCGTGCCATATTTTACCGTGCAGCCCCGTCGAATTCCAACGGCGCGCCATTGCAATTTAAGGGATTCACGCGCTAAGGTCCTAAGAATGCTTAGTGCCCCTTCTACCTCAAAAGAGAACGAAACATGATATCCACTACACGAATGCTGCTATCCCTCTCGGTCGCCTTCCTCGTCACGACGACCAGCCAGCAGGCCACGGCCGCCGACAACCCCATCGTTACGGAAAATGCCAAGCCCGGCGCCCTCGACTGGCAACTTACCCGGGTACGGGTAGACAAGCAGGCCTACCGCTCGCCCTGGATTGAGGGCTACTGCTCCAGGCAAAGTGTCTCGGCGGGCGAGACGATTGACATCATGGTCTCCACCGACCCCGCCCTCCCCTATGAAATCGAAATCTTCCGCATGGGCTACTATGACGGTCGGGGCGCCCGCCTCATGAAGACCATTGGCCCCCTTCAGGGTTCGGTGCAGCCCACCCCCGAGCCGGGAGAAAAGAATCTCCACGAATGTCAGTGGGAACCGGCAACCCAGCTGACCATCCCCGAGGATTGGTTGAGCGGCGTTTACCTCGGTCGCCTCAGCACCCTGCCCGGGAGCGACGACCTCCCCTACTGGCAGAGCTACGTGGTCTTCATCGTCACCGATGACCGGCCGGCCGACATCCTCTTCCAGTGCTCCGACAACACGTGGCAGGCCTACAACAAATGGCCCAACAAGTACTCCATCTACACCCACCCCAAGGGCACCCAGGGGCCCTGGGCGGACGTAAGCTTTGACCGGCCCTATGCGCGGGAAGGCCAGTTCACCGGTGTGGTGAATGACCCCCTGACCGTGGGATCGGGCGAATTCCTGCCCTTCGAGTTTCCCATGGCCTACTGGCTGGAGAAACATGGCTACGACGTAACCTACTGCTCCAACAGCGACATGCTGACCCCCGACCGGGGCCTGAAGTGCAAGACCTTCGTCAGTATTGGACACGACGAATACTGGGACATCCGTCAGTTTAACAGCGTGACCAAAATGCGTGATGAAGGCGTGGACCTCCTCTTTCTTTCCGGTAACTCCGTCTGTTGGGTCACCCCTTTCCAACCGAGCAGCGACGGTCGGGAAAACCGCATCATCTTTCGCGGTGGCCCCTATGGCGCCGAGAATGACTACGCCGTGAACCGCATCAAGGACCATGGACCCTTTCCCGAGCATGGCCCCGATGAAGGCCTCCTCATGGGCGCGCGCAACGTGGAACCGGTCAACGGTGGCGGCGATTGGATTATCCAGCAACCCGAGCACTGGATATTCGCCGACACGGGCGTGAAGAAAGGCGACCGCATCCCCGGCCTCATCGGCTGGGAATACCACGGCATGCCGGCCGACATCCCCGGGCTGGAAATCGTGGCATCGGGCACGGCCTTTGTCGGTGGGGATACGCCCCAGCAATGGACGGCCACCATCTACCCCGGCCCGAAAGATAACTTCGTCTTTAACGCCTCGACCATTTTCTGGGCCCAGGGCCTCAGCTCCCCGCCGGGACATACCCTCCCCTGGTCGCACTGGAGCCGCCCCCATGGTCCCGATCCCCGCGTGCAGCAGATTACCCACAACTTGTTGAAACGGGCCATTGACGGAAAGTAACGACTGTCCGGCACGTCGCCCCCCGGCGGCGGACAACCGTAGGTTTTATCATGAAATACGCGTACCCTGTTTTCCTTGGCTTCTTCGCAATCGCGCTGAGTGCGACCGCTTCGGCGGAGCTCACCCTTCAAAGCGACTATCCCGGTGGCAACATCATCGTGGAGAAGCGCGCCCCGGCATCCGTTGCGCTCCGGCAGGACTACCACACGAGTTCGCGTTGGTGGTTTTATTGGAACTTTGAGGCGACGGGAACACCCGGTGAGACCGTCACCTTCAACTTCACGGATGGGAAGGTCATCGGCACCCGGGGTCCGGCAGTCAGTCTGGATCGGGGGTTGACGTGGCGTTGGTTGGGCACAGATACCGTTGACGCAGAAAAACGTATGACCGCCTTCCGCTACACTTTTCCAGAAAGCGGCGAACCGGTACGCTTTGCCTTTGCGCCTCCCTATCAGGTCCGTGATCTGGAGCGCTTTCTGGAGACCGTGTCGGGCCATGCCGCATTGACGGTCGATAGCCTGTGTCAGAGTGAAGGCAATCGCGACGTCCCCCGGATCCGTATTGGTAGCCCGGACTCCCCCACGCATCGTGTGCTCCTCACAGCGCGCCACCATGCCTGTGAGTCCATGGCCAGCTATGTCCTTGAGGGGATCTTCACCACCCTCCTGGGGGATTCGGAAGACGGCGCCTGGTTCCGAAACAACGTGGAAGTCCTGGCCCTCCCCATGGTCGATGTCGACGGCGTGGAGCAGGGTGAACAAGGCAAGAACCGCAGTCCCCGCGACCATGGCCGTGACTACAAAGGGGAAAGCCTTTACAACAGCACGCGGGCCATACGCGATACCGTTCCAGCGTGGTCGGAAGGGCGGCTCCGCTTCACCCTGGACATCCATTGCCCCCACATTCGCGGCGGCGGCAACGAGCACATCTATCTGGTGGGCCATGAACGCCCGGAGATATGGAAAGAGCAACAACGTTTCGCCCAACTCCTGGAAGCCGTGCCCGACTCCCCCTTGCCCTACAAGGCGGCGAACGACATGCCCTTCGGAAAAAGCTGGAATACCGCGGCGAACTACACGGCGGGGGCGGGCATCTTTCAATGGGCCGGCAACCTCCCCGGCGTTCGCCATGCGGGCGCCATCGAAATCCCCTATGCCAACGTGGGCGACGTGACCGTCACCACCGAAAACGCACGGGCCTTTGGCACTACCCTGGTAACCGCCATGCGCCACTACCTGGAATCCCTTGATGAGTGACGACACGAAACCCCAAGATCTGTTGTATATCGACCCCGCCGCCGCCAGCCAGCCCCCCACAAAATTTCGCTGGCCTAAAATCGCGCTAGGCGTGGCCTGTGTGACCCTGCTGGGTATTATCAGCACCCAGATTCCCTATCTCACCTTCATGCCCTCGCCCCGGGACCTCATTCCCCCGGCGGGCAAGTATGAGGTGACCATCCACCGGGACACCTGGGGCGTTCCCCATCTCTATGGGAAGACCGACGCCGCGGCGGCCTATGGCCTGGCCTATGCCCATGCCGAAGATGACTTCAAG
This sequence comes from Candidatus Hydrogenedentota bacterium, assembly GCA_034669905.1. GTDB lineage: Bacteria > Hydrogenedentota > Hydrogenedentia > Hydrogenedentales > JAEUWI01 > JAEUWI01. Next base: position 118,205 of record JAXMOL010000012.1, on the reverse strand, counting down.
ACCATCCAGGAGACCTTCTATCTCACCCGGGGCCGACTTGCCGAATTGCAGGGCCCCGAGGCCGCTCCCTTCGATTACCTGGTGAAACTCTTTCGCTTCCAGGAAATCGTAGCCGAAAAATATGAAAAGGACCTCAGCCCCGAAGTGCGGGCCGTCTGCGAAGCCTACGCCGCGGGCTACAACCACTACGCGGCCCTCCACCCCGATGAGGTTATCCCCGGCATCCTCCCCGCCACGGGCCAGGATGTGGTCACGGGCTTCGTGTTGAAGACCCCCTTCTTCTTCGGGCTCGATAACGAAATGAATCGCCTCTTCAACACCGAGCGCCAGCGCAGTGTGTCCCGGAAAGAAGACGGCGTGGCCTTCCGCAATATCTTGACCGACGAACTGCCCACGGGCTCCAACACCTTCGCCATCGCGCCCAGCCGCACGCCCGACGGCAAGACCCACCTCGCCATCAATTCCCACCAGCCCTGGACCGGGCCCGTGGCGTGGTATGAGGCACGGCTTCACAGTGAGGAAGGCTGGGACCTCGTCGGAGGTGTCTTCCCCGGCACGCCGTTGGTCCTCCACGGACACAACCGCGACCTCGGCTGGGCCCACACGGTCAACAGCCCCGACCTGGTCGATGTCTATGTGTTGGAGATGAACCCCGAAAACCCCGACCAATACAAATATGACGGCGAATGGAAAGACCTGGAAAAATCGGTCGTCCCCCTCGTAGTCAATCTCTATGGTGGCTTCAAATGGAAAGCCACCCAGGAAGCCCTCTACTCGGTCCATGGCCCGGTGGTCCGTCGTCCCCACGGCGTCTATGCCATTCGCTATGCGGGCTACGGCGACATCCGCCAGGTGGAACAATGGTACCGTATGGGAAAATCGAAGGACCTCACGGAATTTGACGGTGCCATGGCCATGCAGGCCATCCCCTCCTTTAACGTGGGCTACGCCGATAAGTCGGGCCATATCATGTATCGCTACAATGCCCTACTCCCCGACCGCGCGCCAGGCTATGATTACAGCCAGTATCTCCCCGGCGATGTATCGGAAACCCTTTGGGAAAGCTATCTCCCCTTTGAGCAACTGCCGGTCATCAAAGACCCTGCGGCAGGCTACATCGCAAATGCCAATGGCACGCCCTTCCGCGCTACCGACCCATCGGAAGACCTGAAGCCCGAAAACTTCCCCACGACCGCTGGCATCGAACCCGTTGAGGAACTGACCAACCGGCAGATTCGTCTGCTGGAACTCCTCGCGGCGGATGAGTCGATTACGGAGGAGGAATTCTACGCCTACAAGTATGATGTGGCCTACCCTCGGAACTCCAAGGTGACCGAAGTGCTGGAGGAAGTCTTCAGCGCAAGCGACGTCACCGACCCCTTGCTCCAGGAAGCAGTCGACGTCTTAAAGGCCTGGGACTACCAATGCAATCCGGAAAACACGAGCGCTGCCCTGGCCTGCATGTTTCTTAAGGATACGGCCGGCCCGCGTATCAAGGGAAATTCCGGTGCGCCCGTAATGGAGCACCTCCTCGAAAAGGCAACCCAACTGAAAGGGGCCTTCGGGAAACTCGACGTGCCTTGGAAAGAGGTCAACCGCCTCGTCCGCGGCGATGTGAACGTGGGCATGGGCGGCGGACCGGATATCCTTCACGCTGTCTATGGCCAATGGAACGGCTCCTTTCTGGAGGGCCAGGCAGGCGACTGCTACGTCCTCATGGCCACATGGGACGCCGATGGAAAGGTACATTCCCGGAGCATCCATCAATTCGGCAGCGCGAGCACCCGACCGGAGTCCCCCCACTACGCCGATCAGGTCCCCCTCTTTGTGGCACGGGAAACCAAACCCGTGTGGTTTGACGAGGCCGACTTAAAGGCAAACCTCGAAGAATCCTACGAACCTGGTTATGAACCCCGGGTCATCGAAGGCAGCGCCCCCAAGATGGAAGACTATCGCTAGGGTTATGGAAATTCCCAACTCATCAGGTTGAGGTGCTGCTCCCGTAGTACCGACTTCCGACTACACGACGGTTCGGAATTTTCGGAATTGCCGTGAGCACATGTTGCGGGCTTTCAGCCCTGGGAAGAGAGAAATACCGAATTTACCCAGGCCTATAGCCTGGGCCAACGGCCCATGAATCGGGACCAAGAAAAAATAAAAGAGGGCGTCCGGTCCAGAGAAGAAAAGGAAGACGCCCGAATGCCGCCCTCTGTGGTGGCCCCACGTCTGTATGGCTCCATGGGCACGAAAAATCCCTTGCGAGCCCTTGCATAGCGACTACGGGACTAACAAAAGAATATGGCACATACCGCCCAGCGTATGAATGCCAACAACTAACGTAGAAACGGCATATCCTCACGAATACTCGCCGGCATCGCCGGGGGTTAAGCCGGGGCCAATAAGATAAAATCCCCTACACCTCCCCCTCAAGGGCTTTCCACCGGCTTCCCGACCCGAAAACCACCGGTGTAGTGCTGCAGGGCTTCGGGGAGGTGGGTCTTGATGTCGGCGATACGGGTTGCGCCAGAAGGGTGGGTGGACAAGAATTCCGGCACGTCTTTTCCCGCTTCGCTGAAGCGCTCCCAGAAGGGTACGGCCGTGCGGGGGTCGTAACCCGCCTTGGCCATGAGGGTCAGGCCGATTCGGTCCGCTTCGGATTCGCGGGAACGGTTGTGGGGCAGGGCCACGCCATAGTTGGATACGATTCCGAAGGCCTGGTTGGTGATTTCCCGCGTTTGTGCCGGTGAGGTTTTCATGGCTTCGGCGAGACTCATGGCACCCAATTGCAGCAACAGCGCTTCGCTCACCCGCTCGTTACCGTGGCGGGCGATGGCGTGGGCAATTTCGTGGCCCATGACGGTGGCAATGCCGTTGTCGTCCTGGGTGTACTTAAAGATGCCGCTGTAAAATACAATCTTGCCGCCGGGCAAACAGGTGGCATTCACAATCTCGTCGTTGTCGATGACGCTGAATTCCCACGCATAGACATCGGTGGGCAGGTTATTGGCCTTGAGAAAATCGATGGTCGCCGCAGCGAGCCGTTCGCCTACCCGCTGGACCGGCTCCACATCGCCGGGCGTCTTGCTCACCGGATGTTCGCTCAACTGTTGCTGATAGGCCTGCTGCCCCAGCATCACCATCTGCGATTCGGGCAACAGGGTCATCTGGCTCCGGTTGGTGAGCGGCACGGTGGCACAGGAACTGAGCAGGACGATCAATGAAAACGTTAGACCCAGCGGAAACCATGGTTTAATCTTGCCCGGCATTGTCACAGTGCGTACTCCTTCGGTTGGTGGATCACTTCACCCCTGATCATAGCAGCCCCACGCCGAATACGCTACTCAAAGACGATGGTCCGGTCGCGATAGACCATAATCCGGGCATCGAGATGGGCCCGCACCGCGGCCGCCAGGACCTGACTTTCGATATCGCGCCCCATGGTGCTCAGGTCCGCCACGCTGTGGCTGTGATTGACAGCCACACTGGCCTGCTGGATGATGGGCCCCATATCCAGATCTGCCGTCACATAATGGCTGGTGGCGCCGATGAGCTTCACCCCTTTCTCGTAGGCCTGGTGATAGGGACGGGCCCCCTGAAAAGCAGGCAGGAAACCATGGTGAACATTGATAATCCGGTTGGCATAAGGGTCCACCAGGGTCGGCGACAGAATCTGCATATAGCGCGCCAGAACCACCAGGTCAATCCCATAGCGGCAGAGTAACCCCAACATGTCCTCCTCTGCTGCGGCTTTGGTCTCCCGGGTCACAGGCACGTGGACGAAGGGCACGTCGAAGTGGGCCGCGACGGGTGCCAGGTCGGGGTGGTTGCTGGCTACGACCGCAATGTTGCCCTGGAGCTCTCCATACTGGTGGCGTAGCAACAGGTCATAGAGGCAATGATCATAACGCGATACCAGCACCGCAATGTTGCGGGGCTCATCACTAAACTGCACCCGGCAGGCCATGGAAAAGCGGTCGGTCAACTCCTGTAGCTCTTCCCGCAGCCGCGCCTGAGGACGCGCCATCTCAGACGCATCAAAGTGGACCCGCATGAAAAAGCGGTTGTCCAACTCTTCCCGATGCTGTTGGGCATCGATGATATTGCCGCCCCGCTCAAAGAGGAACCGGGACACTTCATAGACGATGCCCTTTACGTCGGGGCAATGAAGGAGGAGGCTGCCTTCCAACGTCATGGATATATCCTTTCCGTAGTCGATTCGGATACCCGCCCACCCAATGTATCACAGTTGGGATGGCCCACGGGGAGAGGGCCCATGGGTGGGCCTGGTCCGGTGGGTGCGCGCGGTACATTTTCCATAAATTCTCGCAATGCAATAAGGGGTGGGGAGCATTCCTTGTTATACTTGAATTCCCGTCCCGGCGCCCGATTCCTATAGAACGGTAGGTATATTTTTTCGTTGACAGATCAGGTGCCCTCCTATAGGCTGATGAAGTATTATTCATAAGGGCGATCCCGTTGTGTAGACTGGTTCGCCAGGACAACGGAATCGTACTCTGAAAGGCACCGAACTATGAAAAAGCGTGGTTTCACCCTGATTGAACTGCTGGTGGTCATTGCCATCATCGGCATACTGGCAGCCATTCTACTCCCGGCATTGGCCCGGGCACGGGAAGCGGCCCGACGGGCATCCTGTCAGAATAATCTGAAACAGATGGGCTTGGTGTGCAAGATGTTCGCCAATGAGTCCAAGGGAGAAAAGTTTCCCCCCAAATCGATCAACCCCGGCAACTTCTTCTTTTCTGCTGCGGCGACTTACCCCGAGTATCTGACGGATCTCAATGCCATCTTTTGCCCCTCGGATACGGAAGGCGACCCCGATGAATTCATCGGCCAAGGGGGCCAATGGCTGGACCTCACTGGGAACATTTCGACCGAAATGCTGGACGGCGATCCACGGACCGGTCTTTACACCGGCGCAACGGACACCTCTGACCGTTCCTACATTTATCTGGGCTATGCGATTCCCGACAACTCCTACATTTCACCCTACCAAAACGATCCAGGGACTCAGGGTATTTGGTCCTTCTTTCTCAATGTTATGATCATTCCGTTTCTGGGCGGTCAGTTCGATCAGGTCGAAGACGACCTGGAACGAGATCACGACTTTGACCATCCCGGCAACAGTGAGTATGCCGCCGGGGAAAACATCCCCATGCTGCGCTTCCGCGAAGGCATCGAGCGCTTCTTCATTACGGATATCAACAACCCCGCAGGCGCCGCCAAGGCCCAATCGACCCTTCCGATCATGTGGGACGTAGTGGGTGAAAGCGTCTCCATCTTCAACCACGTACCGGGTGGGGCCAATGTGCTCTTCGCCGACGGACACGTGGAGTTCCAGAAATACGTAGCCAACGGTGCAACGGTTGCCGATGACAATGGCGGAGGTGGCGAAGACGACCAGTTCCCCACGAGCACAGCGTGGGCCAAACTCACCTCACTGGGTGCATAATTCGACGCATGCAGCCCCTTACCCGATAGCGCATTCGCCCCCGGTAGCCTTGGCTTCCGGGGGCGATTTTGTTCGATGCACCGGCCAAATAGTGGGAATGCTACAGGGCCGACCGAGGGCCTTCAGGGCTGTTTAGCAAGCCCGTTCATTCAACAGCTTTCTTTGCCGCGATGCGCGCGGCCAACAGGGAAGGGCGGTCACTCAAGATACTGTCGACCCCCATATCGATGTAGTGATCAATTTCATCGGCCGTATTGGGAGTATGTGCCTGAACCAGAATGCCTTTTTCCTGGATTCGCCCGACCTCTTCCGCCGTAATGGAAAACTGTGTGAAGTGACCTCGCGTCAGCGACAACATGCGGTCGGTGGGTACGTAGGCATCCCAGCCCCCCACGCGGAGGGCCATAAAAAGTTTCAACGCTCCCCCCCGGGCAAAACAGGTGGCGATCTCCGGCATCTCGGCACGCATAGCCTCCATCAGGGACTCCTGAAAAGACGCAATAATGATACGCTCGGTTGCCTTGTGAGCGCGTATAATGGGCGCCACCGCCGCGGCCAGGCCTTCGCCATCTTTCAGCTCAAAGAGCGCCCGGTGCGTCGGCATGACTTCCAATACTTCCTCAAGCGTCGGAATCGTAACCCCCTTTCCCCGCCAGGGGTACGTCGCGCCCCCGTCGGTGGTGAAATGGTACCCCGCGTCCAGGGTCTTCAATTCCGCCAGGGTCAGCGCTTTCACCGCGCCCGTGCCGTTGGTAGTCCGGTCCACCGTCTTGTCGTGGAGTAACACCACCACGCCATCTTTCGTCAACTGAAGGTCACCCTCCAGCAACACCTCGGGATAGGCTTTGGCCACTTCCCGAAAGGCCACCACGGTATTCTCCGGCCACTCCGCCGCACCGCCCCGATGGACACCCATCAGCATGGGCTTCGAAAAGGGGTCGGTTCCGGGCGCGGCCTGCGCCGAAGACGACGCCCCTGCCGCCATTACGCCCATACAACCAGCCAACACTCCAAAGGCCACAATGCCCCGTACCAAAATCGTCTTCACCTGAACACCTCGTTTCACTCGTTTGGGAAAGCCCTACCCCGCGACACCACGACCCGGCACCTGCGATTGAAGCCCACCGTGCTGCACCCCATAGGGGCGCTTTTATCTGAGACCGGAACCGTGAAATAATACCCGTTCGTTATTGGACATCGATTAACCCCTCCTCGTTTCGAAAGGTATCACCATGACTTCCCTCCTTCAAGATCAAGTGGCCATTATTACCGGTGCCGGACGAGGCATCGGGGCCGCCGCCGCCACGCTTTTTGCGGCCCATGGTGCCCGTGTGGTCGTAAGCGACCGAGACAGTGGTCCGACGGAAGAAGTCGTGGCCGCCATTGAAAAAGCAGGTGGCCGTGCCATCGGGGTTCCGGGCGATGTTACGGACCCCGACTTCCCCAATCAACTTTTCGAAGAGGCCCACCGCGCCTTTGGCACCATCAATATCCTTGTAAATAATGCCGGCTACACCTGGGACGGCATGCTGCACAAGATGAGTGACAAGCAGTGGGAGGCCATGCTGGCGGTGCACACTACGGCCCCCTTCCGCCTCGTCCGTGCCGCCGCACCCTACATGCGGGATGGCGCGCGGGAAGAGCAGGCGGCCGGAAAACCCCGCTCCCCCCGCTGCATCATCAACGTGTCCTCCACCTCCGGGCTCCATGGCAACATCGGGCAGTTGAACTACGCCACGGCCAAGATGGGCATGGTGGGCTTTACGAAGACCGTGGCCAAAGAGTGGGGCGCTTTCGGCATCCGCTGCAACGCGGTGGCCTTCGGCTATATCGAAACCCGACTGACCCAGGCGAAAGAGAGCGGCGAGACCATTGCCGTAGAGGGCGAAGAAATCCCCCTGGGCGTTCCCGGCCACATGCATGACATGGTTAAGATGATGATCCCCCTCGGCCGCACCGGCACGGTGGAAGAAGCGGCTGGAGGCATACTGCTGCTCGCTTCCCCCTTCGCAGGCTACATCAATGGACACACCCTCGAAGTTACGGGCGGGATGGGGATTTAGGGGGGATTTGTCGTTGCAGAATGCAATGGGGCGGACTTTCAGCCCTTAAGGAAGATTCTGGTCCCGAACATGGGGCGTTGCCCCATGCTGATATGTTACCGGGCCGTTGGCCCTTCACAAGAAATCCGCAACGCAACGGGGTCTATGTTGTTTAAAGCGCCAAAGGCGCGAGACATACCAGCGGCTGGAGGCATACTGCTGCTCGCTTCCCCCTTCGCAGGCTACATCAATGGACACACCCTCGAAGTTACGGGCGGGATGGGGATTTAGGGGGGATTTTTCGTTTCAGAATGCAATGGGGCGGACTTTCAGCCCTTAAGGAAGATTTTGGTCCCGAACATGGGGCGTTGCCCCATGCTGATATGTTACCGGGCCGTTGGCCCTTCACAAGAAATCCGCAACGCATCGGGGTCTATGTTTAAAGCGCCAAAGGCGCGAGACATTCCAGCCTGGGGCAACGCCCCAGGAAATCAAACGTATTCTATAGTAAGGGCTGAAAGCCCGCCCCATTACTTCCGGTTCATGGGCAATTAGTGGGTACCAACAAAAACGCCCACCGCACAAACGAACTAAACCCAACAATCGTGCCGCGCGATCCGGTATTCCCGGTTCGTGCGCGGGTCGGGAGATACCATTAGGTCACTCGATGGCGGTCCCGGGCCAAGGGCAGTGCGCTATTTTCTCCATGACATCTTGACGACTTCCCACAACGACACCGCCCCCAATGACGTCCCACCGCCCCTGCGCACGAACTGGAGTACCCGATCGCGCGGCACGTCCAGGGCTTGTGGTTCTATCTGCAAAAAAATGCGTGGCGATATGTTTCACCAAAACCATTGCAACAAGCTCTTAGCTCCGGCACTTGGATATTCACATAAATCCGCCCCACTTATTACCCATGAACCTTACTTTCTGCCACTACACCCAATGGTACAGGCTATGCTTATTTCTGCGATCGAATGAACTGCACCAAACTGACTAGCAGATCATCTGACCAAATCGATCCACGAACCAGTGCTATTGGGGTTCGGCCGGTTCCTGCACTTTCGTCGCCAACACCCCCTCTTCCCGTGGCAAGGGCACCTGCGGCACGCCAAACTGCCGCCGGTACCGGAAGAGCCATGCCAGCGAGGCGATGGTCGCCCACGTGATGGCAATCTTGAGGGGGAGTCCCGTCAGGGGCGTGAAGCCGAAAAAGGCCCACCCATCGTGGAAGAAAATGGCCAGCATGGCCAGAAGTCGGAACGCCTCGGCGGGGAAGGCCCAGCGCTTCAGTTCAAAGAGTCCGCCAATGCACGCCAGGTGAAAGGCGAAGAAGGCCGCCGACCCGGCAAACTGGCCCCAGGGCATGGCCCCCTTCACGCTCAGCCACCCTGTCACCATCCAAAGTGCCACGACAAAATGCAGCAAGGCGTAGACCGCCAGACCCGCTGGGATTCGGGTGTCGTAATTCTTATAGCCCGGCCGACGGCTCTCGGGCACCTGCCCTTCCGGCGCCTCCAGTCCCCGGGGCTCCCAGGCAGGCTCTTTCAGCCACAGCAGTATCTTGTCGGACCACCGGGGTGCCGCGATACTCGTCTTCACGAGCTTGACGAAGTAGTGAATTTGACCCCAGACCGGATTCCAGCTTTTCAGGGGCGTCACGATTCCGTAGGTGGGTTCTTCCTCTTCTTCCTGGAAGGTACCAAACATCCGGTCCCAGATAATAAAGGTGCCCGCGTGATTCTTGTCAATGTACTTTGGATCCCGCCCGTGGTGTACCCGATGGTGGGATGGGGTATTTAAGACCCACTCCAGGGGCCCGAGTTTGCCGATGGTCCGTGTATGAATCCAGAATTGATAGAGGGTGTTCAATTGCGAGCAGACGAAATATACCCCCGGCGGGAAACCGATGAGGGCCAGGGGCAGGTAGAAGACCCAGAAGAAAAGTCCCTGGAAGGCGCTTTGCCGCAGCGCGACGGCAAGATTGTATTCTTCGCTCTGGTGGTGGGCGATATGGGCCGCCCAGCCGATATTCATCTGGTGGCTCATCCTGTGGGCCCAGTAATACATAAGGTCCTTCATGAGAAAACAGGAGACCCAGACCCAGACAGAAAATCCGGTCACGCCATACAGGGAAGTGGCTCCCATGTCCAGGAGGCGCCAATGCTGATAAATATAGAGGTAGCCGGCGAAGACGATGGTCTTAAAAAAGGGCCCGCCTACCATGGAGAGCATCCCCATGCTCAGGTCATTGATGGAATCATTCAGCCGGTACAGTTTTTTGCCCTGAATCTTACTGAGCAGCAACTCCACCCCGATAAGTATGAAGAAAACCGGTATGGCCATGATGATGTACATGACGAAATTCCTGGTAGCTGTAACCTGGAGAACCCCTTCGATTACCTTACGGTAAGTAGCCCATTCTGTCAACCCCCACCTCCCCCAAAAAAAAGACCCTGAACCATCCACGAAGGAAGGTTCAGGGCCACAAGGGAGCCTGAGCAAATTACCCGCTTACAGTAGGGGGCGTACCGTCGCCGACGACGCCGGGTCATCTTCCAACATCACCCGCACCGTGGTGGGTGCCGATGCATGATCAATAAGGAAAACCACCGTCGAGTCACCGGCCGGGAGCGCAACCGTTGTACGCTCGGTGATGGTAATCTTCTCCCCGTTCACCCAACCGTCGGTGCCCGCGAGTCCTTCCGTAACCAGGATCACCGACCCCGCCTCGGTGGCATTCACCCGGAAGCGGGCCGCGCTGTACCCCTGGTTCATCCAGTAGCGATGCTGCACCTTCGGGAAGTCCGTGATAGACAGGGTACCGCCGACCGTCGTGTAGGCCGGGCCCCAGGTCAGCTCTTCATGATCCACCGCGACCAATTCCGGACCGGATTGGAAGAGACGCTGCATGATGGTGGGATTACTCTGAAGCACTTCCCAACTGCGGACGACCTTTTCGGTGCCCACCGACCATTCAGGCACGCGCCCGAGACTGGAGAGGAAGGCGACCATGTCGGCAATCTCATTGTCGAGCAAGCCGTCGACCAGTCCCCCCGGCATGAGGGACTGCCCATCTTCCGTCTTCTCAATCTGGTCGAGGAAAATGGTATGTTCGCCATTCACATCACGAAGCAACATGGTGGTGTCATTCTCTTCGACCTTGATGCCACTGTAGGTCTCGAGGTCGGCCGTTTCCACCACGATGGAGTGATAGCCTTCCTTGATCATTTTATTGGGGAACAGGAGGGACTCCACGAGATAGTCCACCTGGGCACTACCGCCGATGCTCGACAGATCGGGGCCCAGGATACCACCCGCACCGCCGATGGCATGACACTGGACGCAGGCCAGGGTGCGATAGTGCTGTTCGCCTCGTGCGGCGTCACCCGTCGTCTTTGCCGCCGTCACGAGCGCGGCGATGCTCTCCGCATTCCAAAGGGCGCCCTGGTCGAGCAGTCCGCCGGCGGTCCGCACGGCATCGAGGGCCACGTCGACCTTACGGCCCGAACTGGTCAGCACCCGCTCGGCCTGTTTCGCCACTTCGCGGGTCAGCGTCTGCCCTTCCAGCCCTTTCGCCAACGCGGCCAGGGAGGCTTCCTGACGTACGAAGGCATCCAGAAGGCCTTTCACCTCGCCTTCGCTCTCACTGCTCTGAAGCAGCGGAACGGCGGCCTCAGCAGCGTCTGCCGGGGCCATGGCCACCAGGGCCGTCGCCGCGCGCGCCCGGGTGCTCCGGTCGGGATGACTCTTCGTGAGCTCAATCAAGAGGTTCTTACTCGCTTCGCCGCCAAGATTACGCAGGGCCTCAATACTGAGATTGCGAATGTGGGGCGTCGAATCACCATTCTTCAGGAAGGCCGTCAGGGTGGGACGAATCGCTTCGATACGCCACGCGGCGACGGCTTCCAGGGCCTGATGCTGAATCGTGCCCGACTTTTCCGAAGCCAGTGTCACGACGCGGTCCAGTCCGCTACCCGGTTGCATATTACGTTTGCGTGTGCCGCCGAGGAGGGCCTGCCACAAGGGCACGGCGGACTCGTCGCCACTCTCAAAGCGGGTACACAATTGCTCCAATACGGTCCCAACCTGACCGGGATTACCATGGGCAGAAATCAGCTCAATGGCCTTCACTGCCTGGGTATCGGTGAAACGCTTCTGGGCCAATCCATGGACGAGCGGCGGAACCACTTCCCCATCGGCCACGGCGTCCAGGGCGAAAAGCAGACGGTCGGAATTTTCCGTAAACGCCGCATTGTCTTTCCGCACTTCGGGCAGCCAATCGGCCTTGCGTTCCCGCAGGGTCAACAGCAGCGCGTAGTCGAGGAACTCGTCCCGCTCGGCACCATAGGTACCCATGGCCGCCAGCACCGCATCGCTACCCGGCACTTTGGTCAGCAAGCGAACGGCTTCCAGACGAACCCGGCTGTGTTCATCCTGGGCCAGCTCGAGGGCCCGGGCATGCCATTCGGCCGCCGGTCCGAGACGGTCCAGCCAGTAACTCATGACCCGGACAGCCGCCGCACGAATGCGGAAGTCCGTCGCAGCCAGGGCTTCTTTCAACACGTTCGGCTCGACAATGTCGAGGGTGTTCCAAGTCCAGAGCGCTTCCAGCACCTGCTCTTCCCGTGCCACGCCCTCGGCCGTTGATTCGGCCAACCAGGTGGTCAGGGCCCCAATGACCTCCTTACGAGGCTTGGTCTTCAGCATCTGCCGGGCCTGAATCCGGGTCCACTCTTCTTCTGCGCTCATCAGGGAGAGCAAGCCCTTGGTCGAAGCGCTGGAGATCTGAGGACGGGGAACCAGGGGGCGATCCTTCGCGGTCACACGCCAGATGCGGCCATGCTCGTGGTCACGACGGGGATCGCGGAAATCGACCTCGCCGTGCTGGATGATGGGGTTATACCAGTCCGCAATGTAGATAGCGCCATCGGGGCCCATCTTCACATCCACCGGACGGAACCAGACATTCAATGTCTTAATCAGCTCGGTCTGCTCTTCCGAAACGAAGCCCGTGCCACTGTCCTTCACCACGAAGCGACAAACCCGGTGTCCGCGAAAGTCGTTGGTGATGTGGTTGCCGCGCCAGTCTTCCGGCAGGTGGCGACCATTGATGATTTCCAACCCGCAATGCTTGGGGCTACCGGGGTTAAAACCCTTCAGGATGGGCGTAATCCCCGAGTGCAGGAAAGTCGCCCCGGGAAAAACGTAGTTAATCCCTTCGTGGTAGGCCCCATCCGTCGAAAAAGATTGGCCCCACTGATCCTGATGGTGTCCCCAGGGGTTTACCTGGCCCCGGGAAAGGACTTCCAGCTGGAGGGTCTGGGGATTAAACTGCCAGATGCCGCCGCCGCCCAGACGCTTCACGCCATAGGGCGTTTCCACATGGCTGTGGATATAGATGGACTGGTTAAAGTAGAGGAAGCCATCGGGCCCCCAGCGGAGACTGTGAATGGTCTGGTGGGTATCTTCCGTGCCGAAGCCCGAAAGCACTACGCGCGTTTTGTCCGCTTTTCCATCGCCATCCGTGTCACTCAGGTGGAGAATTTCGGTGCTGTTGCAGACGTAGACACCACCGTCACCTGGTAGGACACTTGTGGGAATAAAAAGGCCCTGGGCAAACACCGTGGAAGTATCCGCCACGCCGTCACCATCCACATCTTCCAGCACGGAAATACTGTCCGCGAGTTGCTGGCCGGGCGCAATGTGAGGATAAAGGGTACTGCCTGCGACCCAGAGACGGCCGTCGGCATCCCAACTGATACCGATGGGATTGGCCACCATGGGCTCGGCGGCGAAGAGATTTACTTCAAATCCCTCGGCCACTTCGAATTCCGCGAGTTCCGCGGCCACATCCGGCTTGGGAATCTCATGGAGTTCGCTCTGGTTCTGGGCGAAGGCACCGGGAATCAGGGCACTCATCATCAGCGAGGCCGCTGCGGCCGTGCGGTGGAGCCTGGCGTTACCGGGAAAGAGATGGATCGTTTTGGTGTTGAAAGTCATGATATTCGTACTCCCGGTCTATTGGTCCGCGCCGACGCGGTGCATGGTGTAACGGGCCAGCTCAGGGGAACGGAGCTCCGCGATCTTCTGCTCTTCGGCTTCGACGAGGGGGTCATACATGGGAATCTCTGCCGCATATTGACCCTGCTCATGTTTCCGAAAACCCAGGATATAGGTGTGATTCTGCGGGCGCCATTTGTTGAAGAAGAGGCGATTCTTCTCCACCACGGCGGCACGCAGCGCTTCCCAGGAAGCGACTTCTTCGAGGTCGGGAACCGAAACCCCGGCCGCCCAGGCTTCCGAGGTCGCTTCTGCGAGCACCCGTTCTCCCAGTCGGAGCTGATAGGTGCCGTCAATGGCCGATACATACCGAATACGGTGAACCACTTCTTCTTCCTGGGCCAGCTCCGGTGCTTCCCCGGGCAGGGCCGCAAAGAAATACGTGTCGAGCCCGATGCGGAAATGGCGCAGGCCATGGGCCATGAAGCGCGGCGCTTCGTAGCCCAAGCCCAACAGGGTCGCCTGGGCAAACATCCAGTAGCCATAGTCCGTGAAGTGGATATTGTTGTCCGTGAGGGGGGCCACATGACGGGTCGTGTCGAGCATGGCCTGAAGGTCAATAAACCAGCCCCCGCGCTCGGCGGCCAGGGCCCGGACGGCTTCGTTGTACAGCACCACATTCTTATTCTGTCGGGTCGAGTCCGGCAAGGGGTAACCCAGATTCTCCAGGTGTGGCAGGCCCCAGAAGATAAGGCGCGCTTCCGTGTCGGCCACGGCATCAAGCAATTTGTTGTACCCTGCCAGGAAAGATTCGAGGCCGGCTTCGCCTTCGTAGGCTTCGTTGTTACCGTAGCTCAACATCAGAACCGTTGGCTCCGCATCATGAACTTGCTTGACCATCCGCTCGAAGCCTTCTTTGGCCGTATCAAACCCGGCGCGGGAATCACCAAACACGGTGTCGCCACTCCAGGCGAGGTTACGAAAGGTGAGGTTTTCCCGGGCGAACTGGGCGGTTAGCAGGGTTTCCAGGTACCCCTCGGTCTGCTCCCGCTCCAGCATGGTCGCGCCAAGGAAAACGACCCGGTCATTCTCCTTAAAGAAAAACGCGGGCTGGGCCAGCGCGTCCGGGACGATGGTCATTAGCCCGAGCAGCGCACAAAGCGCCAATCCGGGCCGAAAACTCCGTAAATGCATAAGGGCACCCTTCTCTTCATACTATTGGTTGTTCGTGGAACTTACAGCACGCGCCCAAAGCAGCCTGGTGGGGTACGAAGCCTGCTGCGGGAGCAGCAAGTCGTGGTGGGCGCGTAATCAAGCCTGTCGTTATAGTTGGAAGGGGCAGGCGTTTGCAAATTTAGCCTGTCCACTCCATGAGAACAATACCCTGCGGCGATTCCGGGTTTCCCAGTCACCTTGCATTGCCATCACCCACATCGCTAGGCTGCTGGTTTCACCGGCACGACCGCAGTGCCGATAAAAAGGGAGGCAGATTATGATACGCGCAGTGAGCAAGAGCATCCTCATTTTGGCACTGGGAGTCATGACCAGTTGCGGCGGCTCCTCCAAAGATTCCGTCGTCGTCTACACCGCCCTGGATGAAATCTACTCCCGACCCATACTCGATGCCTTCACGGCGGATACGGGCATTGCGGTCAAGGCGGTCTACGATACGGAAGCTGCCAAAACGACGGGATTGGTCACCCGCCTGCTCAACGAAACCGGACGCCCACGCTGCGATGTCTTCTGGAACAACGAAGTGGCCCAGACGATCCTTTTAAAAGACCGGGGCGCACTCGCCCCCTACGCACCCACCGCATCGAAAGCCATCCCCGACGCCTTTAAGGACCCCGAAGCCTATTGGACCGGCTTTGCCGCCCGTGCCCGGGTCATTATCTACAACACGGAGCGCGTCACTTCGCCCCCAACGTCCATTCAGGACTTCATTCGTCCGGAATACAAAGGTCAGTGTGCCGTGGCCCTGCCACTCTTCGGAACGACGGCCACCCACGCAGCGGCGCTGTTTGCCGCCTGGGGCGAAACCGACACCATGCACTTTTTCCAGCAACTCGTGGACAACGACGTTGCCTTCGTCGCCGGAAATGGGGTCGTGCGGGATGCCGTGGCCCGGGGCGAATATGCCTTTGGCCTGACCGACACCGACGATGCCAACGGTGCCGTCGTCGATGGTTTCCCGGTGGCGTGGCTGCTGCCCGACCAAGACGAACTGGGCACGCTGCTTATCCCTAACACGGTTGCCCTGATCAAACATGGCCCCAATCCGGAAGGTGCGAAACAGCTCATCGAATACCTGCTGAGCCCGGACGTGGAAAAACGCCTGGCAGAAAGCCGCTCCATCCAGATCCCCCTCAACCCCGCCGTAACCGCGCCCAAGTCGGTCCCTGTCATTTCCGACATCCACACCATGTCACCGTCCTTTCCTGAAATCGCCGCCCAGATGGAAACATCCGCCACCCGGCTCCGGGCGCTACTGGTTCGGTGAGCACCAATAGAATCCAGCCCGACCGATGGGCACTGCGAGGCTGCGGCGGCGTGCTGCTCCTGGCCTGCCTGTCGCCCGTCATCGCCGCCTTCCTCCCCCTCTTGGGCTCCCCCACCGAGCGTGTAACGGAGGCGCTTGGACTACTGAGCACGCCACGCCTGTGGGGACTCTGGCTCAAGAGCTGCACCATCGCTGTGGGCACCGTAGGCGTCGCCACCCTGATTGGCGCCCCCCTCGGCTACGCCCTCCATCTCCTTGCAGGAACGCGTCGCAGTATCCTCCCCGCCCTGCTGGCCGCTCCCCTCTTTCTCCCGCCCCATATCATGGCCGTCGCCTGGATAGATGTGCTCGGTCCCCAGGGCCTCCTGGCCGCATGGGGCATCACCCCCTTCTCCCTCTACACACCCACGGGCGTTGTCCTCGTACAGGCACTGAGCTGGTATCCCGTGCCGCTGTTTACCGTGTGGCTCCACCTGCGTCAGCAAGACCCTCAGCTCCAGGACGCCGCACGGACCCTGGCCCCCCTACGCGCTGTCTTCTGGCACATCACCGTGCCGCTGCTCCGCCCCGCCATCGCCACGAGCGCATTAATCGTTTCTCTCCTATCCCTCTTGAGTTTTTCGGTCCCCTCCCTGCTTCAGGTGCCGGTCTTTACGGTGGAAATATTCAGCAGCTTCAACAGTCTCTTAGACCACCGGCAGGCCGTACTCCTCGCGCTCCCCCTGCTCACGACCGGGCTCTGCGTGGCCGCCCTACTTCTTCGATATCTACCGACCGTTTCACAGCAGCCCATTCTCCGCACGTCGCCCCCCCTTGCTCGGAGGACCATGGCCCGCGCATATGGCGCGGCGCTTGCCACCCTCACCCTGGGACTTCCCACCGTGGCCCTGCTCCGACGCATTGAAACGCCCCACGCCCTCTGGAGTGCCGCACAGACGGGCTTTCACGAGATTGGAACCAGCCTCCTCCTGAGCGGCTTGGGGGCCACCGTGCTCCTCCTCCTCACCTTGCCGCTCGCCCTGTCCCGAACGCGACCCAACCAGGCATTCTTTGTACCCCTGGCCATGGCGTACCTGGTCTCGGGGCCGGTCCTGGGCGTGGGGCTCATCGCGTGCTGGAACCATGCGGGGCCCCTCGGTTACATCTACGACCGCTTTCCCATCCTCCTAATCGCGGTTACCGCCCGCTACGCCCTCTTCGGCTGGCTGGGCGTCCTTCTCGTCGTGCGCTGGCTTCCCGCGGAGATTCCAGAGGCAGCGCGCTGTTTTGGAGCAACTCGGAGCCAAATCTTCTGGCGGATTACGCTCCCCCTCATTCGACGCCCCCTCGCCGCCCTATGGATGGGCCTCTTTCTCTTGATCATGGGGGAACTGGAATGCATCGTCCTCGTCGCCCCCCCCGGCTGGGTCCCCGTCTCCCTGCGCATCTTCACACTCATGCACTATGGCCCGACCGCCATGGTGTCAGCCCTGGCCCTCCTGCAGGGCCTGGCCAGCCTTCTGCTCCTGTGCCTTTTAGGGGGACTTATTCGTCAGAACAGAGTTTACACGCCCGGCGAAAGTCGGTATCATAGCTACAGTTAACAGAGATCGCCATCCGGCACGCCTTCGTGCCCCAACTGTGGAAGAGGTCTGTGCCGAGGATGGAGGGCTTTTACATGACTCCCGGGGAACACGCCACGTCCCATTCACACCAAAAGCACCTGCACAACGGGGAGCTACCATGACCATGGGTTCACCGCAGGGGGGCGGTCACATCGATACGCCACAACCGGAACGTCCCCCACGGGCGCGACGACCGCGGCGTCGTATCGATACCCCCGATCCGGTCCATGAAACACCCCCGTCGGGTGCCCCCGTGCCCGAACCCCGGTACTGGCATGTCCGACAGCGGCCCAACCCCTACTTCATGGGACGGGAGGGCACCCTTGAAAAACTGAAGCAGGCCCTGCAGTCCCATCCCGTTTGCCACCTTCTCGGCCCTTCGGGTACGGGTACCACGCAGACTTCCCTGGCCTGTGCTCACGGAATACGTGGTAGTTACGACGCGGTATTCTGGGTTGACGGACGGGACCCCGTCCTCTATCGCCTGGGCCTATCCCGTCTGGCTGACGAACTGGGCCTCAGCGCACGGGAAGAACTGCCTCACCCACGGCGGGTGGCCCTCTTTCTGGAATGGCTGCAGCAGCACGAAGACTGGTTGCTCCTGGTGGACGGTGTATCGGACCTGTCCATCCTCCACGAACTCCTGCAGGGGACCCAGCACGGTCGCATACTGATCACCGGCAGCGTTCCGCTGGAAGGCGGAAAAGTCCACGTAGTTGCCCATCCTCCGCTTGAAGCCGCGGCTGCCCTGCGCATCATCCGACACCGCAGCGGGCAGCGTGATGACGACGCGCTCAACCGCCTGGTCGAATATTTTCAGGGCAACACCCAGGCCCTTTATCTGGCCGCCGCCTATTGCCACGAGGCGAACGTCTCGGCGGCGGAATACGGCGAGCGATTGGGCCAACGCCCCGATTCGATGGACGGCGACCGGAGGCCCTCCCAGGCCATCGTGACGGCAGCCGTGACCCAGTCATTGCGTCACATTTCTGATCAGGATCCTGCCGCATTGGCCCTGGTGGCCCTTTGCGCCTTTCTGGACGCGGATGACATCCCGCTGGTGACCTTGTATGATGGGAGCCCTTTCCTGCCCAAACGCCTGAGTGCGTGTGTTACAGAGCCCGAGTCGCTCAATCTGACCCTCTCCTTGTTGTTCCGTCTGGGGCTGATCCAATTCGAGCAGAACAGTATCACCATGCATCCGGAGGTGCAGTTCGCAACCCGACAACTCCTTGGCAAGGAACAAGCCAATGCCTGGTTGATGACCGCCCTTCGCGTCGTGCTGGAAGCCTTCCCTGTAGAAACGGAATACACCCATCCCATCCCGGCATGCTCGCTCCTCGTCCGTCACGCCCTCGCCGTAACCCGGCTGAGCCAGCACGCGGACAATCTGCGCGAAAGCACCGGTGCCTTACTCAACCAGGTCGGGCTCTATATCCACGCCTGTGAGGAGTACGGATTGGCCCGCGAATGTTTCGAGCGGGCCATTTCCGTGGCGGAGGCCCTGTATGGTACGGCCGCCCACCCGACGATTGCCTCGCGCACCAACAGCCTGGGGGTAGTACTGCAGGATCAGGGCAATTTTGCCGAAGCGCGGGACTGTTACAAGCGGGCCTTCGCCCTCTGTGAGGCGATTTATGGCCCGGCCCGCGATGCGGCCATGGGCCCCGCACACCGCAGCATGTTGACCATGCCCAGCCGCAATCTCTGCCAGGTCTTGGAGCTGATGGGGGACATACCAGCAGCCAAGGCGGCCTATGCCGAGACCATCGAAATCTTTATTGACGTGTATTGCTGGAATCATTCGGTGGTCGCCGAGTGCCTGAATGGCCTGGGGCAGTTGCATCACCATCAGGATGAGCATGCCCAGGCGCAGGCCTGTTTCCTGCGCGCCATTCAGTCGGAAGAGAATGCGGAAGAGCCCGTTCTGGGGGCCCTCGCACAATACTCTCGAAACCTGGCCCATTGTCTCGTGGAAACCAAGCGTTTTGAAGAGGCGATGAAGTTTTATGAGCATGCGCTCTACTGTGACCGCGATGACTTCGGGCCCATCCATGAAAGTGTGGCGGCAGACCTCGCAGGCATCGCACGGGTTCATCGGGCGCGCTCCCGGTATGAGCAGGCCCACCAATGCCTCGACGAAGCCTTGGCCGTATGGGAAAATCTGAAACCGGGCCCGACGGTGACCAAAGCCCTCATCTGGCGTCAGAAGGGGCGTACCTTTCTGGATGCCTACGAAGATGAGGAAGCAATCCGCTGTCTGAAACAGGCCCTGGCCTTGACTGAGGCGGCAGCGGGTCCAGACAGCCCCACCCTCGGCCCCGACTTGATATACCTGGGTCGGGCCCTTGGCCACCTCGAGCGACTCGAAGAGGCCGAAGCCGTCTTGCTGAAAGCTTACCAGCTCCAGGAAGTGAATCCCTGGATGGATGCCGATGGACTGAGCGCCCTGTACAGCCGTATGGTTCGCATCTATCGGGCCCAGGAAAACTATTTCCAGGCGGCGCTCTTTCAGGAGCAGGCCCTGAAGAATAACCAGACCCGCTTTGGGGAGCGGGACGATCGGGTCGGAGCCGATGCCTATGCCCTGGGGAATCTCTATATCGCGCTGGGCGAAATGGAAGAGGCCGCGCGCTTTCTCACCATGGCCGAAGAAATCTTTACCGCCTCGCGAGGAGATGCCGACGAACGCACGCTGCGCGTCCGGAAAAAGCGCGATACCGTCGTCGAGCTCACCGCCCAGCGCGGTGCCCCTTCTTCATGATCCCCCGCAGAGCCGACCGACAGTTCAAAGGTCCGAGGCGGAGTACTCCCGGTTTTCGATGAAATCCCGGCAGATCATATAGGGTGCAATCGGTGGGGTGTAATCCAGGTAAAGTTGCCAGCAATGTACCGTTCCCGTGGCGTCGCCCGTCACACAATAACGACCATTCTGACTGAGATCCAGGGGGGCCGAGCCCCGCAGACTCCGGATGCACTGCCCCGTGTGTAGATTCCAGATCTTGATGGTGCCCTGCGAAGAGGCGGACACGACAAAGCGATTGGACACATCGATCCGGGCATCCACGACTGCCGTTCGGTGCCCGTAGAGCGTGCGGATGATCTCGCCCCGGCCCAGATTCCAAATCTTAATGCGCGATCCGCTGCTGGTAACGGCATAGGGGCGCGTGTGACTCACGTCCATCGCGAGAACCGCCCCCTTGTTCTGCCCCAGACACTTCAGGTTCTTGCCCGTCTGAAGATCCCAGACGCGAAGCATGCCGGACTCGTGTCCCGACAGGGCATAGAGCCCATTTTGACTGAGCGAAACGTTGAGAATAGCACTGTCTTCTGAATCCACCACCCGCGTGCAGACTCCCCCGGCGAGATTCCAGTGGCGGATGGTCCCATCGGCCCCGCCCGATATGAGGGTCCCTTGATTCTCTCCCAGGGAGAGGCAGTGGACCGGACCTTCATGACCGACCAATTCGGCGGTACAGGCGCCATCTTGCGTATTCCAGACGCGGACCACCCCATCCGCACCGGCGGACACGGCGACTTTCTCACAACTTCGGATGGCGAGTGCATTGACCATCCCGTCGTGCCCGAGCATACTTTGAGATACGGAGCTTGACCCACGGTCCCACAGCCGGATTTTTCCTGACTCACAGCCGGTCATTATCCATTGCCCATCAAAGGAAGCATGGACCGCTGTAATGGCGGTAGAGTGTGCCCGGCTCTCCCAGACGGGCAGCTTATCCTTGGTCGTCCACTCGTGGGAAATGGCCATCCCGAAGGAAACTTCCCGGGAACGGCGAATCTCTCGGGGCAGGTTGTTGAGAATCTTACAGGCCGTAGTCGCATCCCCCCGCTCGACCAGGACGCGGGCCAGCAGATACCGGGGGAGCCACTGCTGCTCGTGAATGGCGCAAAGCCGGTAGAGCTTGGCCACCACTTCATTGTCCGATATACGCCCGTGACGCCACTGGTGGAGGGCCAGGTTGTAGCGCGCTTCAATATGGGCCGGATCGACTTTCCGAATCTCGGTCCACAACGCTTCCGCCTCGTGTTTCTGACCCAGCTCCGCGAGGGATGCTGCCCGGTTATTCATCAGGTCATGTTGTTGCACCTGGATGTCCGGAAGGGGGCGAAAGTAGGGCTGACCAAGGTCACGCTCGTGGACTTCTTCGAGCATGTGCGCCAATTCCAGCATACTGCCAGGCCGTTTTTCGGGATCGTCTTCGAAACACTGAGATAGCACCGGCAACAACGATGGGGGCATCACCGGCACCATGTCGTAGCGCGCGCCATGCTGCAGCAGGGTTTCCATCACCGTTCGGGCCTCGGTGCCATCCTGCCAGAACACTTCCCCGCTGAACATCTCAATAATGGCCAGGCCAAGGCTCCAGATATCGCTCTGGGCCGTCACTTCGTTCAGTTTCTTGTAATCGGGCGAGGTGTAGACCGGTGTGCCACCGAGGGGACCCCAGCGCACAAGACGCCCCGACGACACGCCGCTCTCGCTCTCCGCCACCCCCACCCGGGCCAATCCGAAATCGGTGACTTTTACGTCGCCGGTGGAAGAGACCAGCATGTTCTTCGGTTTCACATCCTGGTGCACCACCCCATTTTCGTGGGCATGGTGCAGCCCCCGCGCCACTTGAATGGCAATATCAAGAATGCGGTGGATAACCGCATCACTATCCCCCGCGTAGAGCGTTTTTTCTTTGATCAATCGCCCCAGGTCTTGCCCCTCAACGAGTTCCACGAACACACGGGGGATGTCACCCAGACGGCGCACACAATAACACACCACCGTGTTGGGGTGCGGGGGCAGGTTGGTCCAGGTTTCGCACTCGTGTTCGAAGGTGTCGACCCAGCCCTGCTCGGAGACCAGCCGCTTCTTGGGACTCTTGACGGCCACATCAATGCCCCAACCCCGATGGTGGACGCGGTGGACTACCCCCATCCCCCCCCGACCGAGCTCTTCGCGAACGTCGTACATCTCCATCAGGAGATCACCCTTGTTCCAATTAAACGGGATGGAATCGGCGTCGTAATGGTGGAGCACTTCGCGGTCGGACGGATGGACGGGGGGCGTCACGTTGTAGAATGTCACATAAATGGGAAATTCACACACCGTGCACCGACACATGCGCCCGAAATGGCGACTGCGGACACGCATCTTGTTGCCACACTTACATGTGACGCTATAGCGCT
The DNA here is from genome assembly GCA_034669905.1 of Candidatus Hydrogenedentota bacterium. Lineage (GTDB taxonomy): Bacteria > Hydrogenedentota > Hydrogenedentia > Hydrogenedentales > JAEUWI01 > JAEUWI01. The sequence continues at coordinate 95,384 of JAXMOL010000012.1, read as the reverse complement.
TCAGTGTTGACTTCTTTGTAGCCAATCCAAAAAGCCCCTCGACCTGTTGCCCGAACGGCTCACTTCGTCCGGCACGCATTTCCGACTGTCACGGGCCCTCCCCACGACACCTACGATGACAACAAGCCCCTCCCTGCTCTTATCTTACCACCTTTTCTCCATTTTCAACCACACTCGTCCTGACAATTAGGAGATAGGTGAGAATTCGGTTAGCACACAGCAGGAAGAGCGCGATGCGAATTCCCAACTCATCGAGCTGCGCGGAGAGCAGAATCAGCGCGCTCATCATGACGACGCGCCCCACCGCCAGGGGCACTTCGCTCGCACACATGTACTCGATACGTTGGGCCGGCTCTTCGGCACAGTGGTCAATGACGTCGAGCCGAATGCTGGAAAAGGGAATCATGAAGAGCGGCAGGGCAATCGAACGAATGAAGCCAAATACCACGAGCGTTACCACGGTAATGTCCCATCCGATGATGGCCCCGGCCACCACAAGCAGCGCCGCGGCCACGGCCATCGCGGGCCGCCGGGTCTGGGGCGTGATATATTTCCCTATCGCCAGAGAGACCAGAATACCGGCCAGGAATTGAAAGGCGGTAAAGGCCCCGACCGTCGTGGCACTGTCGGTCTCGATATACATGGCCAGGCCAAGCAGAAAGTAGAAAATGTGAAAGGACCCTGCCTGGGTCGCAGAGGCCCACATCACGAGGCGCCAGTCGCGCTGATCCCGCCCGGGAAAGAGGGCCCGTTTCAGTCGGAAGGGACGACCGCCCGCATCGCGGTCGATGAAGAAGCTCCCCGCGACGAGCACGCCGTAGAGCAGGGCCGCCACGCCGAACAAGATCTGATAGCCCGTTTCCTCCACCGGGGCCAGGTAGAGCACGACCGCACTCACGGCCGGAGCACCGAAACGTGCAATACCCACCAGGGCGTTCATCCAGCCAAAAAAGTAGTCCCGGCGCCCGGCATCGACCACATCGTAGTTGAAGGTATTGTTTCCGGCCCAGAAGAATCCCCAGGCCACACCGAGCATGGCACCGAGGGCCACGGTGTGCTGGGCGGCATCCGCCTGCAGCCAGAGTAGAAGGCCGTAATAGGCCCCGTGGAGCGCCACCCCAATCCGGAACACGTGGAGCCGGTCGAAGCGTTGGGAATACCACCCCGCGAACAGATACACGGCGGGCGTCACGAGATAGAGGGCAAGATAGTGGAAGCAGACCACGTTGATGTCGTGGCTGTTGACCCAGAGATAGACACCTACGAAGACGCTGCACAACGCGTCGGCCACGTTGTAGAGCACGTTGAGCGATAATACCACCCGCGCCTGAAGTGAGAGGGAGCGAGATTCAGACACAGCGGGGAACTCCGGAACGATGGGGCAAAAAGACACGCCGGGATGGCTTGAAATCCGGCGGAGAATCCGTAACAATAGAGATGAGTATAGGGCGGCAGGGCGAAGGACGCAACCTCCTCTGTTGCCAGACACCCATCCAGTATTGCGTCTCCCTGGCACCAACCAACTGCCGGCGGTTTCGGGTCGGTGTATTTTCCACAACCGCCAACAATGGAGAAATGACATGACACTCTCGAGAAGAAGCTTCCTCGGCACATCCGCTGCGGCGGTGGTCGCCGCTGGCACCATGGTCAAAGGAAAAGTGGAAGGGGCCAACGAAAAGATCAACATGCTCGTCATGGGGGTGAATGGTCGGGGCAACGCCCACATCAAGGCCTGGATCGATTCGCCCGACACCAACATGTATGCCTTTTGTGATGCCGACGCGCGCATCCTGAAGATGAAGGCCGACGGGTACGAAAAGAAATACGGAATCCAGATTAAGCGCTATACCGACATTCGCGAAGCGCTGCAGGACCCCAACATCGACGCGGTCTCCATTGCCACTCCCAATCACTGGCACACCCTCGCCACCGTGTGGGCCGTGGAAGCAGGTAAAGACGTCTACGTCGAAAAGCCGGCCTCCCACGAGGTCTTTGAGAGTCATCAGTTGGCCAAGCTGGCCGCATCCAGTGACCGCATCATCCAGCATGGTACGCAAAGCCGTTCCAAGACCGCCTGGCTCCGGGATATTCCCCTCCTCCAGTCCGGTGAGATCATCGGTGACATCCACACGGCCCGTGCCCTCGGCTACAAGAATGGCAACCGCGGCTCCCTGGGCCATGAGCCCAACAAAGAAGCGCCCAACGGTCTCGATTGGCGCCTCTGGCAGGGCCCCGCGTCGGAACAGCCCTACAACAAGCTCTACCATCCCTATAGCTGGCACTGGTTCTGGCACTACGGCAACGGTGAAATCGGCAACCAGGGCGTACACCAGATGGATGTGGCCGCGTGGGGTATGAACAAGGGCATCCCGTCCAAAGTCTACAGCGCCGGTGGCCGGTATACCTATGACGATCAGGCCGAAACGCCCAACACCAATGTCGCCACCTTCACCTACGACGACGGCACCATGCTGGTCTTCGAAGTCCGCAATCGATGGACCAATGACGAAGCCGGTGTGAACGTGGGTAACCTCTTCTACGGCGAGGGCGGTTACTATGTGGAAGGCAAGGGCTTCTTCGACACGAAGAACCAGCCTATCGAACTCGATGCGAGCAAGTACCCCACCCCCGAAGCACCAAGTCACTTCCAGAACTTCATCAATGCGGTGAAGTCCCGTGACAAGGGTGAAATCAAAGGCACGATGGATGATGCCCATATGAGCTGCACCTGCTGCCACCTGGCGAATACCTCCTACCGCCTGGGCCGCTCGCTGGAATTCGACCCGAAGGCCCTTAAGTTCGCCGACGACGAAGCCAACAGCTTCCTCAAGCGCGATTATCACCCCGACTTCGTGGTGCCCACCATCGCCTAGTCCCTATCCTGTTTCTATCGAAAACGCCGTGGCCTTCGGGCTGCGGCGTTTTTTCGGTTCATGGGAAAAATGGGAAGGTGTTTATTTTGCTCGTAACCTTTGACAAAAAACGTGCCGCGCGATCCCGAGCTACGCGGGCTCGTGCGCTTGGGGTGGTCGCAATGGTCCTTGCCAGAATTTGTTGCATATTCGCCGCGATGATTCACGCACGAACGCTCCCCGGCGACGCTGCGCCCCGACCGGCAGTCGCGTGGGATGGGGTGACAGCATGATCCGGGGCACCTCGCTTTACCCCGTTGTTTGCCTGGGACCTCGTTTCGAGGCGTCCGGTCATTCTGCGGGCTTCTCTGCCTGGGTCCGCCGCTTACGACGTTTCTTTTGTTTCCGGATCTTTTCCTGCCGCAGGGCCTCCGGACTTTTCTTCCCCAGCGTCTTTTCCTCCACCAGTTCGCAGAGACGGCGGCGGGCGAAAAAACGGTTGAGCGCCTGGGAGCGGGCCTCTTGCACCTTCACTTCCAGTCCTGAGGGGCGATGAAGCAACTGCACACAGGAGGCGGTCTTATTAATCTTCTGTCCGCCCGAACCGCTGCCCCGGATGAAGGACTCTTCCAGGTCTTCCTCGCGGAGCGCACAGGCCGCCATGCGGCGGAGGAGTTCGGCTTCTTTCTGGGGCGTAACGCCATATTTGGGCATAATCTATTCCTTTAGTACGTGGGCCGTTATTGTAGCAGAGCCCACGCTCTGGTAGAGTCAAGGCCATGAGTGTGCCCTTAAGAGCCTATGCCCATGTCGGATGACACCACCGAGTCCCATCCCATCATCTTTTTTGATGGGGTCTGCAATCTATGCAATGGCGTGGTCGACTTGCTACTCCGCCTCGACCGCGACAAGCAGTTCCGCTTTGCGTCTCTTCAGGGCGAAACGGCGCGGGATCTCCTCCCCCCCCTGGGAGACGACGCCCGCACCTGGTCTTTCGTCTATTACGATGAAGACGGTGCCCAACTCCGCTCCGACGCGGCCCTGGCCGTGTGTCAACGCCTCGGTGGCATCTGGTGGCTTCTAAGCCTCGCCCGCTTCGTCCCGCGATTCCTCCGCGACCCCGTCTACCGCCTCGTCGCCCGCTACCGGTACCGCGTCTTCGGCCAAAGGGAAACCTGCCGTCTCCCCACACCGGAAGAAAAAGCGCGGTTCTTACCGTAGACCGGGACGGTATCGCGCACGGGGCCCGTCAAATTACCCGCACGATGACGGTGCCATCACGTCCACGCCACGGTAAACCCGCCCACACCAAGGCGCGTTCCTGTCCCGGTGGGAAAAGGACGACAACGCGACGCCATCTGCACGCTGCACCCATAAGCTCCCCCTGCGCCACCGGGACATGCTGCCGCGTTATACACAACCCACCGAACTACATGGTGCGGTTTTCTCAAAGACAATCACCCTATGCACATCCCCCTGCGGCAGAACGTCCCTGGGGGGGATCCCCTCCCCCTGCCCGTGCTAGGATAGGCCCAACTTGCAGATGAGAGACCCCAACGTGTTCGAACGGATTCGAAAACACCCGATGGCCCCGGGCAGTGCGATAGTTATCGCCCTGCTCCTGCTCTCCCTTATCACCGGGTTCAGCCAGATAAAGACCGAGGGACTGGGCTGGCAGGAAGCGAACTATATGCCCCGGCTGGAGGCGGTCGTGGCGGGGGAAGCACCCGCGCCGGATCAGTTTCGGGTGCTGACAGACAATGTGGTGGTAGCGATGTGTCGGGTAACCGAGGCGATTCGTGTCCCGTGCCGTTGGGTAAGGGCCGACTGCCCAACGGGCGAACTTGTGGGCATCCCTCGCGCGGTGGGTGTCACCTTGGTGCTCCTGCGACTCTTGCAGAATTTCGCCCTCTTCGGGCTGGCCTATGGGTATTACCGGGCCCTCAAGCTCACCCCCTACGCCATTGTTATCGGACTCAGCGCCCTGGCATGGGGCATGACCCAGAGCAACTACGGTTCGACCCTGGCCTTCGACGCCTACACCGATATGCTCTTCTACCTGCTCGCGGCCCTGGCCCTCCTTCATCAGCGTTATTACGCCCTCATTCTAATCACCGTGTTGGCGGCATTGAACCGCGAGACCGCCCTACTCTTACCCCTGATGGCTGGGGCCTATGCGCTCTCTGGATTCGCCCCGCGCTCAAGAGCGTTGCTTCGTACAGCTGCGGCCTCCCTCGTTCTCTTCGGGATGATACAGCTTGCCTTGCATCTTTATTTCGGGCCACGCGATTGGGCGGTTCATCCCTCCGGTGCCACGCCGGGCCTATCCATGCTGCGCTACAACCTGGGGAGTGACGCTGCCTGGGGGCACGTCGCGGGGACGTTGGGCCTTGTGCCCCTTCTCGCTCTGGTCACCTGGCGCCAATGGCATCCTCTGCTCCGGCCTTTATGCTGGGCCGTGGTGCCTGTCTGGTTCCTGGGGCACCTCCTCTGCGCGCCGCTGGACCAATCCCGTGTGCTGTTGTTGCCCATGGTGTTGGTGTTTGTGCCGGGGATGCTATGTGGACTGTCCGCGTTGCAGGGCACGCGGGATCAATCGGAGGCGGCGGCATGAAATCACTCCGATTGCGAAGAGTAGTCCTGGTCGTCGCCATGAATTCCTCCGGCCCCACGCACGAACCCTCGTACCTCGGGATCGCGCGGCACGTTCTTATAGGCCCTGGCACTGATGGGGGGCACGTCGATGCGTGATAGCTCCCGCCAAATTTTGCTTGTGCTGGGCAGCACCCTCTTCCTCAGCGTGTATTTCGTCCACTATCAGATTACCTTCATGGGGCTGGACTGGTACGAGACCGTCCAGTGGGAACGGACCTTACGCGTCATCAACGGTGAGAGTGGGACGCCGTGGCAATACCGGCTCTTCACCGAGGGGATGGTCTACGGGCTGGTGCGCCTCTTTGAAGCGGTGGGCATCGAACGGCCCATTGGCATGGCCTTCATCCTCTTCCGCTTTGTGCAGAGCATGGTCTCCCTCAATCTGGCCGTCTGGTACTACCGGAAACTGGGACTCCATACGCTCGAAGGGCTCCTGGGCATTGGACTCCTCACGTGGGGCATGTGTCATGGGCTTTACGACACGGACATGACCTTCAATACCTATACGGACATGAGCATCTTCCTGGCTGCCGGGCTACTCATTCTCTACGAGCGTCCCCTGTGGCTCCTCCCCCTCATGGTCATTGCACCCTTTAACCGGGAGACCAGCGGCTGCATCCCCATGATGCTGCTCTTCAGCCATGTGGTGCTCAAGCCTGGGTTCAAGCTACCGCCGAAGAAAATCCTTTGGATTGTCGCGAGCTGTCTTCTGCTCTGGCTGGCCATCGTGGGCGGGCTGCGCCTCGTCTACGGCATGCGGCCCTACATTGTACCCACGGCGGGCAAAGAGCCCATCTTGCCCCTGCTGACCTTCAACCTGACCTGGTGGCGCACGTGGGTCTTCCTCTTCGCCACGCTGGGTCTCCTGCCCCTTATGGCCCTGGCCTCCTGGAAGGCCTGGCCCGTTACCTTACGCCGCTTTTTCTGGGCCGTGGTCCCCGTGTGGTTCCCGGTCCACTTTGCCCTGGCCCACGCGCCAGAGACCCGCCTCTTCCTCGTACCCCAGGTCTTAATATTCATTCCCGGGGCGCTGCTGGGCCTCAGGTACTATGGGACCAGGTCGCCGGAAGATCCGTCACCGGCTCCCCCGGTTTCGTAGGAAAGAGATCGGCATCGTAGGGCAGATCGTCGTCGGGGCTGTTCTTCTTGTAAATGCGGAACACCGTGTCCACATTCCGGTCGAGCCAGGGAATCTTATCGGCCTTCTCGGGGTCCACCTGAAAGACCTTGACCACGTGGTAGTTCTCTTTGATCCAGTCGTTCGACTTAAAGTGATAGAGCACTTCCATATCGCGAAGAAACAGGTACTCGGGCTGTAAATCCTTGCACATATTTTCCAGCGAGCGGCGTTCCGGGGGTTGTTGTTCACTCCAGGCCACCACGGTGCGGCTGGCGAGACCGGGCCAGTCGTAGATATTGGCGCCGGAGTAGTAGCCCATGTAGCCCAAGGGCTCACAGCCCACCGCTTCATCGGGCTGGATATGCGCCTTGATATAGAGGCCCGCTTCCATCCGCACGTCATTTTCGATGTGATGCTGAATCATCCGCTCGGTGTAAAAGCTGATGGGCAATACGCTGATGAAAAGCCCGAGGTATACCACGGCATAGCCCGTTTCCAGACGGGTGCGCCAGGTCTGGCTCCGAATCCAGGACGTGATGGACTGGATACCGCGGAGGCACAGGATCAGGAGGGTGGCGATATAGGGCATCTTGTACCAGCCGAAGATGACCGGAACGAGGTAGATGTAATAGACGCTATAGACCACCACAACGGCCACGAGGGGCCATAGTACCCACTGCCGTTTAAGCGCGATCACAAGGGTGCCCACCACCGCGAAGAAGAACATGAGATTCGCGATGGGGCTTTCGGGTCCGTTGGTGAAAAATAGATGCAGACTGGCACCATGGCCGGCAAACATGGGCCCCAAGTGCACGTGGAGTTGTTCCGACAAGACGAGCCAGGTGTGCCGCTTGATGGCGAAGAGATCCACCACCTCGACCTTTTCCCACCACTTCGTATAACCGAGTCCCTTGGCCATAATGGTGTTGGGCAAGGGCGATCCATAATAGGCCGTGGTAAAAATTATCCAGGGCAGATAAACCGCCACGGCAACCCCCACGACCTTGAGGAAGGATTTGGGCTGGCGCGCCAACACATAGATTCCCACGATGATGGTCCAAAAGGCGTAGTCCGGTCGGGCCAGCATGCAGAGGCCCAACGATATCCCCAGGGGTACGACGTTGAGGGTCATGGTGTAGTAGACCGACATGACCAGGATCAAGACGGCGAGTTGGGTCTCCATACCCGCCATGCCCCAAAGCATCTGGTGGTGCTCCACGGCCACAAAGCCCATGGCGATAATGGCGAGGGGCGCGGAGAGCTTCACCTGCTTGTGAATACAGATTCCGAGCATATAGAAAACGGTCAGGGCACTCGCCGGGATGGAGACCAACTTCAGGAACTCCACGCCAAACCCCACCTTGATGAGATCGCCGATGAGCGGAACCAATACGCTCAGGGGACTGGTAAACCCATGGAGGGGCGGTTCCCCCGGGCGCACATGGGTCAGGCCGAAGCCCCGCGCCATGTTCTCGGAGTGAAGACAGGTAATCAGGGCGTCTTCCCAATAGCGCTGGGTATAGATCCAGAAAACGATGCGAAGGAGCATGCCGACGGCGGCGATAATGAGGGCCGCTTTCACGAGGAAGCGGTTTTCCTCCTGGTCGACCTCTTCCAGCTTCAGGCGGTTGCGGAGTATGCCAATGGTGTAGTCAATCATGGTACGTTCAGCTCTCTTCGTTTGTCACGGGTTCCGCCGTTTCCGGGGGCCGTTCCGGAAAGGCCAGGGCCGCAGGCGAGGGGCCCACTTCGGGATGAATCCTTTTATAAATGCGGAATATCGGATCGACACTGCGTTCTATCCAGGGAATCTCCGGCTTAATCGCCGGGTCCACGGCGAGAATCTTCACCACCTCATACCCCTCTCGCAGCCAGTCGGTCGATTCGAAATGATACAGGACTTCCAGGTCCCGTAAGAAAAGATAGTCCGGTCGCAAATCCTTACACATGTTCTCCAGGGAACGACGGGCAAGGGGCTGGTCGGTGCTCCAGGCGACCACTTCCCGGCTCGCCAGTCCGGGCCAGTCATAGACCTTTCGCTGGGAGTAGTAGGCCAGGTAGCCCAAGGCTTCCGCCCCGACGACCTCGTCTTTGTCCATATGGGTATTGAGGTACTCCCCGGCGGCACGACGGATATCATTCTCGATGTGCTGTTGTATCATGCGCTCCGCATAGAAGCATCGGGGTAAGACCACGATGAAGAGTCCCAGGTAGACCGCTCCGGCCACCGCAAGAAAGCGAGTGCGCAACACCGGCTTGGGAATGAGGGTGCTCACTTGTTGCACCCCCCAAAGGGCAAGAACCAATATGGCGGCCGCAAAGGGCACCTTGTACCAGCCGTAAATAATCGGCACCAGGTAGACATAGTAGACACTATAGACCACCACGAAGGCGGCCAAGGGCCAAAGCGCCCATTGGCGTCGTATCACGATCGCTACGGTCCCCAATGCGGAAAAGGCAAACATAAGGTTGGCGATGGGGCTCTCAGGCCCGTTGGTAAAGAACTTGTGGATGCCCGCGCCGTGGCCCCCAAAGACCGGTCCCAGGTAGATGAAAAGCTGCTCGGAAAGGGTCATCCAGGTATGGCGCTTGATGGAGAAGAAGCCCAGGTTTTCATCCTGAAGCCACGGCAAGCTGAAGCCCACGCCCTTGGCAAGAATGGTATGGGGTATGGGCGAACCATAGTAATAGACGGTAAAGGCAATCCAGGGCAGATAGACCGCCAGGGCACACGCCACCACCCGCAGAAATTGCTTTGGCCGATTGCACAACATGTAGCCCCCCGCAATCACCGTCCAAAAGGCAAAGTCGGGCCGGGCCAGCATGCAGATTCCCAACGAGATGCCCAGTGGGATTGATTGGAGGCTCACGGTGTAGTAGAGGGACATGAGCAGCGCGAGGACCACCAGTTGGGTTTCCATACCCGCCATACCCCATAGGATCTGATGATGCTCGACGGCGAGATACCCCATTCCCACGAGGAGTAAGGGCGTAGCCAGCCGGATTTTGGGGTGCAAACCTAAGGCCAACAGGTACATGATTGATAGGGCCGACGCGGGGATGGAGACCAGCTTCAAGAATTCGACGCCAAAGCCGATGTGGAACAAGTCGCCGAGCAAGGGCACCAACACGCTCAGGGGACTGGTGAAGCCATGGAGCGGATCGTCGGCGCTCACCACGTGGGTCAGGCCAATCCCGCGAAAGAAATTTTCCGAGTGGAGACAGGTAATGAGGGCATCTTCCCAATAGCGCTGGGTATGGGCCCAGAAAAAGGCCCGAAGCAACATGCCAAGCCCGGCAATCAGGAAGGCCGCCTGCACGACAACGCGATGCTCCGCCCGGTCGATTTCCTTCAGGGAGAGTCCCCGTTGACACGCCTTAATCAGCAGGTCGGTTATGTGGTCAGCGACGCGCTTCATTCAGGACGCCTCGGAAAGAGCGATTCATCGTAGGGCACCGTATCGGTGGCGTGTTTCCGTTGATAGATCCGAAAACGCTGATCGATATTCCGTTCCACCCAGGGGATTTTCCCGCGAACGGCCGGGTCTATTTCAAAGCGCGCGACGGCATGGTATTCCTCTTCGAGCCAGTCGGAACTTTCAAAATTATAGAGCACCTCCAAATCGCGGAGGAACAGAAACTCGGGCTTAAGTGCGCGACACATGTTTTCCAGCGTCCGGCCTTCCGGTGCCTGATGCTTACTCCAGGCCACCACCTCCGAACTCGCCAGCCCCGGCCAGTCATATACCGGACGGCGGCTGTAGTAGGCAATGTAGCCCAGGGCCTCTGTGGCCACCACGTCATCGGGCTCCATGTGCTCCTGCAAATAGGCTCCGGCCGCGCGGCGCACGTCGTTGTCGACATGCCGCTGAATCATGCGCTCTGCGTAGAAGCACTGGGGCAAGACGACAAGAAAGAGCCCGAGATAAACCGTGGCAAACGCCGCCTGCACCCCGGTTCGCCAGGCAGGCTTGGGAATGCGCGTGGTCAGCTGGTCCATCCCCCACAAGGCCAGGAGCAGTAGCCCCACGGTATAGGGCACCTTATACCAGCCGTAAAGGACCGGTACGAAAAACACGAAGTAAATTCCATAGACCACGGCAAAGGCGACGAGGGGCCACAAGGCCCACTGGCGTCGCACCAGGGCCACCAGCGCACCGAGCACCGCCAGGAAAAACATACCGTTGGCGATGGGGCTTTCCGGCCCGCTGGTGAAGAACTTGTGAATGCCCGCACCATGACCGCCAAAAGCCGGCCCGAGATGAATATGAAGATGCTCAGAAAGGGTCACCCAGATATGCCGTTTCAGGGTGAAGAAGGTCACGGGGTCTTCGCTGCGCCAGGGCCAGCCAAAGCTGATTCCCTTGGCAATCACCGTGTGGGGAATGGGTGATCCGTAGTAGAGGGTTGTAAATGCTACCCACGGCAGGTAGAGGGCCAGGGCCACACCGGCCACACGAAGGAAGTCCCGGGGCGACTGCAACAACACATAAGCCCCGACAATAATCGTCAGGAAGGCAAAGTCCGGGCGCACGAGCATACAAGACCCCAAGGCCAGCCCCAGCGGCACCGCGCGAAGGGAAATCGTAAAGTAAAGGGTTGCCAGCAATCCTAAAACGGACAATTGGGTTTCCAGCCCCGCCATCCCCCATAGAATCTGGTGATGCTCCACGGCCACATAGCCCATGGCCAATACCACCAGCGGCGGAGCAAGGCGTATTTTCGGGTGGGTGCCCACGCCCAAGACCATCAGAACACCCAGGCCCGCTGCCGGTAGGGATACCAGCTTGAGCAACTCAATCCCCCACCCCACGTGAATCAAATCACCCAGAAGCGGAATCAATACCCCCAACGGACTCGTAAATCCGTGTACGGGTGCGCCGCTGCTCCCATGGGTCAGTCCCAGCCCCATGGCGGCATTCTCAGAATGCAAACAGGCGATGAGGGCGTCATCCCAATAGCGCTGGGCATAGACCCAGAATACGAGCCGGAGTACCATGGCCAGACCAGCCAGGGCGAGGGCAATCTGGGTCAGTCTACGATGGGATTCCAGTTCGGATGTCGTCCAACCCAGCATACGCTGCACTATCGACATCATGCCCTGCATTCAACCTACCTCGTGACGACCTCGGCCGCTCCCATTGATTCACTCTATGCAGGGTTTTGACAACACCGCAGACCCATTGCGCGGGCCTATTATACCGAAGCGCAGTGCGCCATCACAGGTTGTTTCAGCGACAGGCCGGGCCCAATTGGCTTGACGGCCTGCACCAACACCACGTCGGAGTCCCGATAGGTATTGTGTACCAATCGCCCCTTGACTGCGAGGCCCGCCTCCTCACACAGCGCATCCAGTCTCAGCTCCCGATGGGCCTCGATGTGTTCCGGAAACTCGTCGTAGATCATGTCGAAGGGGGCCACACCACAAAAGAGGCCACCGGGCTTCAGACAGGCAACCAGCGACTGCAACAGCTCCCGGGGATTGCTCACATGCTCCAACACATGAAAGCAGGTCACCAGATCATAGGGTTGGGACGGCTGGAGCGCTACCGCAGGCGCGACGACCTGCAGCGCCCTTTCCCATCCCCGTGCGGCCACACGGTGCTTCAGAAAACCAGTACTCGGCCCATTGACATCGCAGGCGGTCACGTTGAGCCCGGCTTCGGCAAACTTCATGGCCATAACCCCGATACCACAGCCATAGTCGAGCACGTGGCGCCCCGCCATACATGCCCCGAACTTTGCGGCCAGATAACTTACAAAGGGATCGTTGTCATTATTGGAAAGCTCGTAGAGATAACCATCGGTCTCCCGGTAGAAATCTTCCATGCTTCCGGGATGGGCCAGAAAGAGCCGTGCAGTACGGTGGATGCCCTCCCCCATGCGTTCCCGAACCACCGTGAGGGATTCGCCCGTGTAGTCACAGAGTTCTTCTTCGATGGGGCTCGCCAATGTCACTTGGGCACTCCTTTCCAGCGGGTCGGGCCTAAAAGGTATGAAGGAGGTGTCGCATCCGTGCAACACCTCCTTCAAAAGGAGATTTGTGAGTGCTAAGCCAGCACGTCGAGGTCGCGTCCGGACGTCCCCACTGACGTTGTAATGGCGCTCTGGATCAGCTGCAACGCAGCTGCCTTCACACCGACATTCGACTGCTCCTGTTCCTTCAGATGAGTCGCCTGTACAACGCCGTGGTTTCGGCCCTGACTTACACCGGCCCCAACGCCGCCAACAAAACCAGATACTCCAGTCATATCAGCCTCCTTTCTGCATTGGGCCTGTTATTCCAAGTACGCCCTTATAATCGGCAGAATTCGGGCGGCACTTTAGCCCCAATTTCTGCTACCATCGGAAGCGATATCACCCGCGGCAACACGCAATGAGGTTTCGCCATGCGACACAGATTACTTTGCCTGCTCCTCTTATCCGCCATCCTGTGCCCCCTCCAAAGGCTACACGCGGCACCCCCGAATATTGTTTATATCCTGGCGGACGATCTGGGCTATGGAGAATTGGGCTGCTATGGGCAGAATCGCATCAAGACACCGCACATCGACCAGCTCGCCGCCGAAGGCATGCGTTTCACCCAGCACTATACGGGCCAGGCCGTGTGTGCCCCTGCCCGCTGTGCCCTGATGACCGGAAAGCACATGGGGCACGCCTACGTGCGCAACAACGGCAGCATGAAAGAACGTCCCAAAGATGAACTCCAGGGACTGTGGCGTGGCCAGACTCCTATCCCTGACGACGCGCTGACGATAGCCGAAATTCTCAAAGCGCAGGGTTATGCCACCGCTGCCTATGGCAAGTGGGGCTTGGGCTATGAAGGCTCTACGGGGGACCCCTTAACCCAGGGCTTCGACGACTTCGGCGGCTTCCTCTGCCAGGAACACGCCCACAACCACTATCCCCGCTTCCTGTGGAAAGGGGGCAAGAAAATCCCCATGCCGGGCAATGACCGCAGCCTCACTGGCGCCCAATATTCCCAGGACTATTTCATCCAGTGGGGCAAGGAGTTTATCGAGGCCAACCAGGCCCAACCCTTTTTCCTCTACCTCCCCTTTGCGATTCCCCATCTCTCCATTCAAGCGCCCGACGCATCGGTGGCCCCTTACCGGGACATCCTCCCCGAAGAAGATTATGTGCACAAGGGCTATCTGGAGCACCCCACGCCCCGTGCCGGCTATGCCGCGATGATCAGCCACATGGACCGGGGCATTGGTGAGATCATGGCCCTGCTCAAAACCCTGAAGCTGGATGACAACACCATTGTGCTCTTCTCCAGCGACAACGGCCCCACCTTTGAACGGCTCGGTGGTGCTGACTCCGACTTTTTCGACAGTGCGGGCCCCTTCCGAGGCCGTAAGGGCAGCCTCCTCGAAGGTGGAATTCGGGTACCGCTGGTCGCTCGGTGGCCCGGACATATCGCGTCGGGCGTTGAATCCGACCACCTCTCCGCCTTCTGGGATATCCTGCCGACCTTTGCCGCCCTCGCGGGCGCGGAGGCCCCCTCCGACATCGACGGGATTTCCTTCCTCCCCACCTTGCTGGGGACAGGTGCCCAGCCGAAGCATGACTACCTCTACTGGGAGTTCATCGCGTACGGCGGGCAACAAGCCGTGCGCATGGGCGACTGGAAAGGCCTGCGCCAGCACATTAAGAAAACCGGCAGGCTGACCACCGAACTCTATAATTTGCGCGACGACCCCGGTGAAACAACCAACCTGGCCACCGCCCATCCCGACGTACTGGCGAAAATCGAACAGATCATGGTGTCAGCCCGGGTACCCTCGGCTGAGTTCCCCTTCCCCGAATTACGGACAAACCCCGAGTGAATTACGGGCGGGGTCCGGTTCCAGCCACCGGAAGACGCACCGTAAAGCAGCTGCCTTCACCTTCAACACTGGAGACCGTGATGTCCCCTTCATGAGCGCGCACGATCGCCCGGGCCAGACTGAGACCCAGACCATTTCCGGGCGTAGTACGGCTGGCGTCTGCCCGGTAAAAGCGATTGAAAACCTCCCCCAGCGCATCGCTGCCGATCCCGATTCCCGTGTCGCGTATCTGAACGACCACGTCGTCACCCATTCGCTGGCCCGTCACCACGATCTCGCCGCCCGCCGGGGTGTATTTCACCGCGTTGTCGAGCAGATGAACCAAGACCCGATTCAGCCGCAAAGCCTCTCCGCGAATGGGCGGGAGCGCCTCCAGGGTGCATGACAGCGTGAGGGACTTATCTTCTGCGACGGGGCGGAAGAGTTCGCACACATCTTCCACCAGGGGCCCCAGGGAAAGCGCCTCCAAGTCCAGCGGGGCGGCCCCGGCCTCTGTTTGAGAAATCTCCAGCATGGTGTTAATGAACTGCAACATTTCATCGCACTCCTCCAGGACGCTCCCGCAACGTTCCTGCTCCAACGAGGAGTGGTCCGCTTCAATCAATGCCATCTCCGCTTCTCCACGGATGCGCATCAACGGCGTGCGTAAGTCATGGGCGATGTCGTCGGTGACATCTCGGAGTTCCCGAAAGAGCACTTCAATGCGATTCACCATCGTATTGAATGCGTCGGCGAGCTCATCGATTTCGTCCTGATTTCCGCTGACCGGCACACGGTGTTCCCACGCGCCAGCCGTGATAAAACGCGCCGCCTCGGTTACCCGCTGCACCCCCGAGAGGGCCCGCTGGGCCATGTAGGCCCCTGCCAGCAAGGAACAAAACACAAAGGCCAGCGTCGCCACCGTGAAGATTTCCCTGAACTGCCGAAGGATACCGTGGTTTCCCGCGAGCGACTCCCCCAGTTGAAGCACCTTGTTCTCCGCGATGGCCCCATAAACAAGTCGGGCGGTAAAATTCCCGGATTCGTTCTCGAAGTCGGCAAATACCAGCTGTCCGCTCAGGGCAGACTGGAGGGCGGCATGGTCGACCGTCAGGCCCGACCACGAGCGGGTATCGGTCCCGAAAAGGATGGCGCCCGAAGGATCGAGGATCCGAAAGAACACCTGGTCGATCCCCTCGGACAGGGCCTCTTTCTGCAGGGTGTCTTCCAATATCGGGATGCTCTGGGACGCCAGTAGTGATCGGTATTCCGGAATCTCATTGGCGAGGTCCCCGTCGATTTCACGCCGGAGCGAGGCGTCGAGAAAGAGGTAAGAGACCAGGAACACGGCCATCATGGACAACAGGCAACAGGCCGCATAGTTGAGGCTCAGTCGAAAGGCGAGTGAGCGAAAAGCCTTACGCCTGAGACTGGATAACATAACCCGCCCCCCGAATGGTCTTAATCAAGGCGCAGTCAAAGCCCCGATCAACTTTGTCGCGCAATCGGCTGATTCGCGACTCGACTACGTTGGTGCTGGGGTCAAAATCGTAGCCCCATACCTGATCCATGATCATGGTCTTCGATACGATGCGGTCCCGGTTGCGCACGAGATATTCCAAGAGGGCGAATTCCCGGGGCTGCAACTCGATGTTGCGGCCGGCACGGGTCGCGCTTCGGCGCTGCAGGTCGAGGCTGAGGTCGTGAACCACCAACGTCGTCGGCTCGGCCACAGCGGTCGCCCGACGCACCAGGGCCTGCAGTCGGGCCAGCAATTCGGCAAAGGAAAAGGGCTTCACGAGATAGTCGTCGCCCCCAGCCTTCAATCCCTTGATCCGGTCATCGACGGAATTTCGTGCACTCAGGATGAGGACCGGCGTCAGGTTCTCCTCCCGCCGCATATCCTGAATCAAATCGAGGCCATTGAGTCGGGGCAGCATGACGTCGATTACCGCGGCATCGTACTGCTCGGCCATGGCCCGGTGAAAGCCAGCCACACCGTTGTCTGCCTGGTCCACCACATAGCCTTCCTGGCGAAGGCCCCGGGAAATAAACTCGGCAATCTTCCTATCGTCTTCAACCACCAGTATATGCATGAATCTCGGCCTGCTCGCGGTAAGGGCCACGGTGGTCGTGGCCCACAATAACTGGCCCTCAGTGTAGCAGACTGAAAGCACCAAAACCTTGCCATATGGCAATGCCGCCGTAACATCACGGCAAGGTTTCCACCGTATAGTACGACCGTATTTCGCCCCATCATAACCTCTCGAAAGGTCGCTTCTTATGTCCAAACCCTACGATCGTATTTACAAGATTCGTGGTCTCCTGATGCTCCCCCCCTGCCTCTTTGTCCTCTTCGTTGTCTATCAGGAAACCGAATGGAGCGTGGCCCTGTGGCCCATCGGACTGGCCATCTTTTTCGCCGGGGTTGCCCTGCGCACCTGGGCGCAGGTCCATCTTCACTACCGTTTGAAGACCCGTAAAGTGCTCACGACAACCGGTCCCTACACCATGGTTCGAAACCCCATTTACATCGCCAATTCGACCATGCTGGTCGGTCTGGTGGTGCTGTCGGAACTGCTGTGGTTTGTGCCGCTCATGGTGATCTGGTGCGCCGTGGTCTATCGTTTCGTCGTTCGTCGCGAAGAGTTGCACCTTACGGAGAAGTATGGAACACCCTACCGCGAATTCCTGACCGCTATCCCCCGCTGGCTCCCTCGACCCGCTATCTACCGCCGCACCGACAAGCCCGTCCGCCAATTCATCATCCCCAGCATTGTCGCCGAGCTCCACTGCCTGCTCTGGCTCGTTCCCTTTATCGCCAAGGAGTTCTGGAATCATGGATAAGCACGACCCCAAACCCACCGCATTGAACGGGTATCTGGTGATTGCGACCTTCCTCGCGGGCGTCGCCCTGGGGCCCGTCGCCTGGTGGCAGAACGACCCCCTGATTCTCGGCGTGGCCGGGCTCATCCCCTTCTTCGCGCTCCTGCGCCAGCCGGAAGACTAGGGTCATGTTCATCGTAGATTTCGGCGGGGCATCCGGAATGCTATGGCATCTGTTGGGCACCGTCGGAACGGCCATCTTTTTCAGTCGCTTCTGGGTCCAATGGATCGCCTCGGAACGACGGGGCAAGAGCACCATTCCGCCGTCCTTCTGGTACCTCAGCAGCCTTGGCACCTTGACCCTTCTTGCCTATGCCATCGCCATCCGCTCGCCCCTGGGTGCCCTGAGCCAGTGCTTCAACATCGTCGTCTATACCCGCAACCTCATCTTCATCGGGCGGAAGTCAGGGCGCATGGGTCCCCTTGCCGCCGTGCTGCTCCAGGCCATGGCGGCCAGCATAGCCGTCGTCGCCATTTGCTTCGTCATCTTCATCTGGCGTCAGGAGCTCACCCACAACCAGACCCTGGCACCCGAACTGGCGCGGGAGACCTGGGGCTGGCTGGCCCTGGGCGTCGCGGGACAGGCCCTCTTCGCAGGGCGTTTCCTGATCCAGTGGATCGCGTCGGAACGGCAGGGCGAAAGCACCGTACCGCCTGTCTTCTGGTATCTCAGCGTCGTCGCCAGTGCCTTACAGGCGGCTTGCTTCCTCCAACGGAGCGAGTGGCTATTTCTGGCGGGCACGTCCCTCACCCTCCTTATATATCTGCGCAACATCGCGCTCTTGAATACCACCGACGAGAAAGAATCAGCCCCTGCATGAACCCTCGTTATCACCTGCCTATCCTCATTCTACTTGGCGCTTTCCTGTTTCTGACCAATCTCGGGGGCTACGATCTCTGGCCACCCGACGAACCACGTTTCGCCCAGGTGGCCCGGGAAATGCTCCATTCCGGGGATTACCTGGTACCCCGCGTCAACGGCCAGCCCTACACCGAAAAGCCTCCCATGCTCTTTTGGACCACCGCCCTCCTCTCGGCGCCCGTGGGCGATGTAACCGAATTCACCGCCCGCCTCCCATTGGCAATTGGGGGACTGGTCACCATCGTGCTCACCTACTTGCTGGCCCAAAGTCTCTATGGAACCTCCGTGGCATTCTGGGCAGCCCTCATCCTCATGACCACCCACCGCTTCTGGTGGCAGGCGCGTTTCGGGCAAATCGATATGCTCATGACCATGTTCCTCACCGCCTCCCTCCTGTGCTTCTGGCACTGGCATAAAAACCGCCAGTCCTTCGCCCTCGTGGGCTTTTACCTTGCTATCGCCGCCGCCGTATTGACGAAAGGCCCCCCGGGGCTCGTCTTTCCTTTCTTTATGATTCTGGTGTTCTATTGGGGGAAAAAACAGGACCGAAAAGACCTTCACTGGGTGGTGGGCACGGTGGTGGTGCTGATCATCGTGGCCGCCTGGCTCATCCCGGCGCGCATGGCGGTTTCCGTCGAAAGCGGTATGGAGACGGGCGATGGCATTGCCGCCAATCTTTTCCGCCAGACCATCGGCCGTTTCTTTCTGGGTATCAGCCACGCGAAGTGGCCCGGGTTCTATGCCACCCACATGCCCGTCGACCTCTTGCCCTGGGGGCTCTTTCTACCGTGGACGCTCTATTGGGGGTGGAAGCGGCGCAAGGACGGGGAGGAAATGCGCCTCCTTCTGGCCTGGACCATACCCGCCTTTCTGTTTTTCTCGGCCTGTATCGGGAAGCGGTCCATTTATCTGCTGCCCCTCTATCCTGTGCTCGCCATCTTCCTCTCCCGCAGCATTCTGGAGCTCGTAGAAAGCGACCGGCGGATCTGGCGACGGAACACCGGGCTCCTCTGGGCTGCCGCCTTGACGATGCTGGCCTTTGCGCCCCTGGTTTTTGTCATGGGTCCCTATAAGGAATATGGGCATCCGTCGATTCTGGCAGTCAGTATCCTTGCGCTGGCCTGTGGTATGCAGGGATTCTATGCCGCCCTGCGCACCGATTCCCGCCAGCTCCTGCGGGATATGACCACCCATTCGGCCATACTGGTCCTACTTTGTGCGCTGGTCATCTTTCCGGCCATCAACCCCTACAAATCCGCCCGAGCGTTCTGCGCGCCACTCCGTGCATGCTCCCAACAGAACAGGGCCTACGATCTCTATTCGGTGGGTTTCTCGCGCGAGGAGTATATCTACTACGCGGAGCATTTCCACGAACCCGTTTTGTGCGAGCTCCTGCCCATCTCGGAAATGAATGACTTGCCTACCTATGAGCAAGCACGCCTGCAGTCAAAAATGCAGCGGGACATACAGAAAGCGGTTCGCCCTGTTCCGATCGCGACCATGGCCGTGATTAACGACCAGGAGTTGGAACGTCTGCAGCAGGCGGTCTTTGCCTACCAGGGTCCTGATGGCGATAACGTCGCGAAAACGCAGGCCTACGAAGAAGCCGTTTCAAAGCGAATCCGCCAGTTGTTCGCGGGCATGAACATCGCCTCCCCCGCCTTCATGATGGTACTGGAGGAAGACTGGCGTTGGGTCGTCGCCCTGTGTCCCGAAGGGAGAAGCTATGGCGTCTTATCGGATACCAACGTGGGTAGCCGTCGGGTCTTGTTGTTGGCAAACGACGCGGCCCTGGAAGCGGTGGAGGCTGGTGAAGCGCATCGGATCGCCGCGCTGAAGTAGGCTCGTTCCCACGTGGAGCGTGGGAAGGAGCGAAAAAAGTGGTTCATGGGCAATTATCGGATACCAACCAAAACTCCCTCCGCACAAACAAACTAAACCCAACCATCGTGCCGCGCGATCCGGTATTCCCGGTTCGTGCGCGGGTCGGGAGATACCATTAGGTCCCGGGCCAAGGGCAATGCGCTATTTCCCCCATGACATCTTTAAGTCTTCCCACAACGACACCGCCCCAATGACGTCCCACAGCCCCTTCGCACGAACTGGAGTACCCGATCGCGCGGCACGTCCAGGGGCTTGTGGTTCTATCTGCAAAAAATGTGTGGCGACATGTTTCACAAAAGAACCATTGCAACAAGCGCTTAGCTCCAGCACTTGTATATTCGAATAAATCCTCCTCACTTATTGCCCATGAACAAAAAAAGTACCCCCCGGGTGCCACCCTCAAACAGAGGAGCGAAGCGGGGGAAGTTTGTGGGTGAGGGGACTCCGGCCCCTCGGTTCACTTCGCAGCCTTGAGCTCGTCGTAGATGGCCAGCGCAGTTTTCCGGGCTTCGGCGTGGTCGACTATCGGGTGGGGATACTCCTTTCCCAACGTCACACCGCACGCCGCCAACTCAATCGGCGGCATTTCCCACGGCGTCTGCAGGTATTTGTCGGGCACCTGGGCCAACTCGGGCACCCACTTGCGGACGTATTCCCCATCGGGGTCAAACTTCTTCCCCTGGGTAAAGGGGTTGAAAACCCGGAAGTAGGGCGCGGCATCGGCACCACAACCGGCCACCCATTGCCACCCGAGGGAGTTGTTGGCCAGGTCGGCATCGAAGAGGCAATCCCAGAACCACTGGGCGCCTTCCCGCCAGTGGATACGTAAATCTTTGATGAGGAAGGAAGCCACGACCATGCGGACGCGGTTGTGCATCCACCCCGTTTCCCACAATTCCCGCATGCCCGCATCCACAAAGGGATAGCCGGTCTGTCCCCGCTGCCAGCGATGCAAGGCTTCGTCATCCTCCACCCAGGGAAAGGGCGCGAACATGGGCTTTAAGGGTTCTTCGGGGGTATCCGGAAAGTAGTAAAGCAGATGATAGGCGAAGTCACGCCAGTAGAGCTGACGAATGTACGCCGCATTACCGGGCTGTTCATCGTTCCCGCCCTCACGATAGGCCGACGCGGCATGCCACACCTGCACGGGGGACAGCTCACCAAAATGGAGGTGGGGTGCCAGACTCGACGTGCCCGAAACATCGGGACGGTCCCGTAGTTCCGGATAGTCGATGATAGCGTCGTCGGTAAAGGCATCCAGCAACTCCAAAGCCCTCGCCTCGCCAAAGGTTCCATGTTGTTGGACCTTCTCCACCCAGGGATGGTCGGGTACGAGCGCCAGGTCAGCGAGCGCATCGGACGTCGGCCACTTCTTCGGCGCAGGTATCTTGGTGGGGGCTGGATGCGCCTCTCTGGGCTCTCCCTTCTTCACGCAGGCGTTGTAGTAGGGCGTGAACACTTTGTAAGGATCACCGGCCTGGGTCTCCACGGCGTCCGGCGCATTCAGCAGACTCCCGTTGAAAACCTGGAGGGTCACGTCGTCGCCCTTGAGCCGGTCGCGGACGCGGGCTTCCTGGTGGAGGGCGTGGGGTTCGTAGCGGCGGCTGGTAAACACGGTGGTGGCCCCATACGCGTCGCAAAGGGCGTGCAACGTTTCTGCCGAATCACCCTGGCGTAGCAATAGTCGCGAATCGAGCGCTTCATAGGCCTTGGCGAGCCGTTTCAACGACTCATGGAGCCAGACCCGGGAAGCCGCACCGGGCACCCAGTCCCCCTCTTCCTCGGGAGACCAGATATAGACAGGAAGAACGGCATGTCCCGTCGAGAGGGCGGCCGTAAGTGCCGGGTTGTCAGCAAGGCGCAAGTCGTTCCGCAACCAATAGATAACCACGTTTTCAGTCGCCATGGGACACTCCTTCTTCTGCTGCAACGATTCGGTTTACTCCTGAATCTTATATCTTTGTCTAAATTTTGTCAAATATATGGCCGCAAAAGTATAACCATCCCTCTTCATGAGACTTCGGACTTGCAACCGCGCTGAAGGCGATAATTGAACCGTCAGGAGCTTGGGTACGTATCACCCGTAAAACTGGTCGACCTTGTAAATCCGCAGCGTCACTTCGGAATCACGGGTCCACTTCGTGGAGCGTGAGTAATAGGCCACCAGCGCCTCGTCCCCCACGAAGGTGACGGAGGGATAGGCGGCGTCGCAGTCTTTGCGGTTATCGAGGTCGTGGTAGCTCCCCCACGTCTTGCCTTCATCTTTCGAGACGGCGGCGGTCAGGGGGATGCGGGGCCAGTTGGATTTGGAAGGCACGTTGTTCCACAGCACGAGCAGGTCACCGGTGCTGGGTATTCGCTTGATGAGGGCCGGGGATTCGGGCGAGGCCAAGGTCGTGGGCGCGGGCGTGCTCCAGTGATCGCCCCCATCTTCCGAAATGCTGTAGTACTGGCATTCGTTCGTGTTGCGCAGCAGGCAATAGAGACGACCGTCTTCCAATTCGACAATGGTCGGCTCGTGGCAGCCACGTCCCTTGGCCGTCATGGAATCGCTGCTTCGATGCCACGTCTTGAAGCCATCATCGGAGTAAAACACGAAGGAATGGAGGTCGCCCCCGGCATAGGGCGTGCCGCCGATGTACTTTTCCGCGTAGGGACCGTGGGCCGGCAAGAGCACCCGGCCCGTGCTGAGGCGCATGGCCCGGTCGGCGTTGTTGCAATACCACCCCGGCTCGGAGATCTGGACCTCCTCCCCAAAAATCGCGCAATTGTCCATGGAACGGCGCATATAGACATTGCGGTTTTCCGCAGAGTCCCAGCCCACATACGAAAAGAGGACCTCAGTCTCGGAAAGGCGCACGAGGTTCGGATGCTTCACATTGTGCTGCCAGCGATTTTCCTGCAAGACCCGCCGCTCGCCCCACGTGCGACCGTGGTCCGTGGAAATCATAGACGTGATCTGGCAGGGCACTTCATCGCCCGTGCCGCCGCTGCCGATTGTGGCGTTGGGGTCGGCCCTTTCGTCCACATACTCGCACCAGACCAGCATGAGTCGTTGCTCGTCCAACGGGAAGATGAGTTGGTGATCGTGGCGCGGGTGCTTCGGGGACCACGGGCACACGATGGCATCGTGGATGGGTGTGATCAGCGGCGTCGTGGTGGGTGCCCCATAGACCGATGGGGTCAGTGCGGCCACCGACGTCGTGGCGGTGGCCTGGATAAACTGGCGGCGGCTCAACGGCATAAGATGGTCTACGCTCCTTTTGGGGTGAGATGCTGCTGGCTATCCGGCCATGATAACAATTGTGAAGAAAGGACCTAAAGGACGGAAACGACATAAAGGACAAGTAACGCCGGGTTAAGTTGGGTAGTGCATCACTTCCTATCTCATCCCCGAACCACACCGAAGAGCGAAAAAGCAGCGATGATTTGTGTGCAGCCTACGAAAAACCATGAGTAAGAAATCTCTCTAAATTCTTTCCGTGCTTTCCGTGGTCGGCACTCTTAAATTGTTGTTGACCACGGAAAGCACGGAATTACACGGAAGGGAAGAGTCGGTGTCGTTCAGCTGCGATGTGTCTACCGTCGCTGCATCGATTCTCCTCTTTCCTTATTCGTGTCAATTCGTGTTCATTCGTGGTTCAACTTTTTTTGGGTTTCCACCCAAGGCGAAGCGACGCCCACGCGCAACACAAACCGTACCACTTCACCGCCCTTTTCTCAGGGTGTATTTTTCGTGGGCAGCTGGGCGTTTACTTCCTTGCGCCAGTCGTCCAGACGTTCGTGAAGGTCGTGGGTAATCTCCGGTTTTTCCTTCGACAAATCCTTCGTTTCACCGAGATCCTTCTTCAGGTTAAAGAGTTCCTGACGCCCGTCTTCGTAATACTCGATCAACTTCCAGTCCCCATGACGTATGGCCGTCACAGGCGTGGTCGTGAAGTAATAGTGGGGATAGTGCCAGTGCAGGTCTTCCCGGGGCAGGGTCTCTTTCGGGTCGCGCAACACGGGCGTGAGGGACACCCCGTCAAGGACCTTATCGGCCTTCACCTGCAGCGCTTCCAGGATGGTCGGGTAGAAATCCATGGAGGTCACGGGTACGTCGCACACGGCATTCGTCGATGTCACGCCGGGCCAACGCACAATCAAGGGCACGCGAATGCCCCCTTCGTAGACCGAGCCCTTCCCCGAGCGAAGGGGCGCATTGTTGGTCACCTGCTCGTCATCCCGCACCTGGTCGAATCCGCCATTGTCGGAATAGAAGACCACCATGGTGTTGTCCGCAATACCCAGTTCATCCACCTTCGCCAGCAACCGGCCGATGTCTTCATCGAGGGTGTGGACCATGGCGGCGTAACGGGCGTTCTGGTGGGTCATGCCTTCCTTTATTTTCTTTTTATAGTAGGCCACCAGTTCCGGCTTGCCTTCGATGGGCGTGTGGGGATTGTGGTAGGACATGTGAAGAAAGAAAGGCTTTTCGTTGGCGTGCATCCGCTCCATGAGTCGCAGGGCCTCGTCGGTGAGGCGGTCCGTCAGGTATTCGCCCTCCTTGCCAAAAGGCAGGCCCGGCACATAGCGGTGTTCCCGCTCCCCCGTACTCCGCACCCGTTCGCCCTTGTAGGGATACCAGTAAGTACGTGGGGCCCCCCAGAAACTCGCGCCAATATTCACATCGAAACCCTGGGTCTCCGGGTAGTGGCCCGCGTCACCGAGATGCCACTTGCCCACGTGGGCCGTCTGATAGCCCGCGCCGTGAAGGACCTCCGCGATGGTCGTGTGCTCCAGCGCGAGGTTGGGCTCGGTAATGGGCGGTGCCAGGGGCTTGTCCCCCGGTCCTTCGAGACGCTCCAGCGCGCCCTCGTGCCAGATGGTCATGTTGAGCCGCGCGGGATGTTGTCCCGTCATGATGGCCGCCCGCGTTGGCGTGCACACCGGGCTGGCGGAATAGGCGTTCGTGAAGCGCACGCCCTGGGTGGCCAGCCGGTCGATGTTGGGGGTTTCGTGGAGGTCGCTGCCGTAACAGGTGGGCCCGGTCCAGCTCATGTCGTCGACAAGGATAAAGAGGATGTTGGGTGGCGCAGCGATGGCACTTAAGGGAACCAGGCAGAACAGGGCAAGGGTAATGAGTTTGTGCATGGGTGCCTCTCTCGTTTCGGGTAACGTTGCTCGGGGCGATGATAGCGCATCGGGAGAAAGGACATAAAGGACGAAAAGGACTTAAACGACAAGGGAGACCGGGCCAATAGCGTTGAACCAAGGAGCTTCCAAGGCCTCGCAGTCACAGCGATAACTTTTTTGCCCAACCTCGTCTAGCGCCCTCGTTCCCAGGCTCCGCCTGGGAACGCCGATCTCGACGCGCTGCGTCGAGACGCAGGGGCACAAGCGCAAGACAACCAGACCGCCCGATCATGTTTCAATGGTTCCATCGCAAGCGGTCCTTTTCGTCCTTTCCGTCCTTTAGGTCCTTCGTCCTTTTTCCCGTCGCTGTTCACTGCGTCGTGCGGTCCGCGCCTGGGTCATGCGCTCGCGGATACCACCATCCTCGACGAACTCCTCTTGCAGGCGCGCCAGTTGACGGTCCAGCAGATAACAGGTCACCCGAATCAACCCGATGATCACGTTGGCACTCACCACCGGATCAAGATGCTCGATACCCTTTTGGAAGGTCTCGTAGTTTCCTTCAGGCAGTTGATTGAGCGCCCGTAGCCGCTGGGCATAGGGGTGCGCCTGCGACCACTCGGCGCTGCCCTGCTTACGAAGAAAGTCCTGGTAGTCTTCCAGCAACTCCTCCAGGCTCGCCCGCGCCACGTTGGTGAGATGCAACTCGGTTTTCTTCGAGGTGCCCGAAGCCATGCTGCCTTCCACAATGTTTTGCTTCCCCGAGCGCGCCGCTTGGATCATCTGGTCGTGGGTGCGGTCTCGTTTGCTGAGGTAGCGGTCGCAGAAGTAGACGGTGGCGTCGTACACAATGACGGCCTTCTGGTAGGACTTGAGGCGCTGGTAGCCGCCGTGTTTTGGGATGAAGGTCTTGGACATGATGGGCTCCTCTGGGGGTTAAAGGACCTAAAGGAGGGAAAGGACGTAAACGACAAGAGAGACCAAGCCAATGGCGTTGAAGCAAGGGCTTTCCAAGGCCCCGCAGTCACTGCGATAACTTTTTTGCCCAACCCAGCCTCGTGTTGTTGCTCAAGCTGTCCTTTTTGTCGTTTAAGTCCTTTAGGTCCTTTTCCGGTTTCTGGTTCGCGTGCTGTGATCTTATCGCGTCCTTTACAACTGAATCTATTTTCAGTACACTATAAGAAAAAGTCAAGCACCCAAAGGAGCCTCTCCATGGCCACGGCTATTGCCCCCACCTCCATCGCCGACATCATCACCGCCACCACCCTGCTGGACCGACGCACCCACTGCGCCGCCCCGGAAGGTTGGTCCCTCACCACCGCCGCCGGGCGTTTCACGGCCCTGGACCCCACCCCGGAATCGGGCATGGCCACCCTGAGCCTCGTCGCCCGCCTCCTCCGGGAAGCCCAGGAACAGGAAGGCCTTGCCGCCTGGATCGCCGGAGCTGGCCGCCTCTTTTTTCCGCCCGACCTGGCGGCCTCGGGAGTGGATCTCGCCGCCTTGCCGGTCGTCCGTGCGCCCGATGCACCGAAGGCGGCCCGCATCGCCGACACCCTCCTCCGCTCGGGGAGCTTCGCCGTGCTGGTCCTGGATGTGGATGGCCAGGCTTTCCCCCTCGCGCTCCAGACGCGGCTGGTGGGCCTGGCCCAGCAGCACCACACGGCCCTGGTCACCCTCCGTCAACCGGGCGAACAGGCCTCTCGGGGTTCGCTGGTTTCCCTGCGCGGGGCGACGCAACAACACCGGGTCGGCCACGATTGTTTTGCCTGCGGACTGCGGGCGGTGAAAGACAAACGCCAGACCCCGGGCTGGACCCACGAGGAGCTTCGTCATGGACCGGACGGCCTGTGTTAATTGCCCCGCGCTGCCCTTGCAGTTGCTGGTGCGCGCCCACCCCGATTGGCAACGCCAACCGGTGGTCGTGGTCGATCGGGATAAACCCAACGGCGTGATCCAATGGACCAACACGGCCGCGCGGGAATTCCGTATCTTCCCCGGCATGCGCTATGCCGCAGGCCTCGCCCTGGCTCCCGAACTGCGGGGCGGCGAAATCGATCCCCAGACCGTGGCGGAGGCGGCGACGGCCATCACCCGGCGCCTGTGGGATTTCAGTCCCCGCATCGAGCCCGCGCCCCAGGAAACGGGCGTCTTCTGGGCCGATGTCTCGGGCATGGCCATCGTCTACCCGTCCCTTTCGGAATGGGCCAGCACCGTGCGGGACTATCTCCGCAGCGTGGGCATCCGGGCAACCATCGCCGTGGGCTTCAGCCGTTTTGGGAGTTATGCGGCGGCCCGGGCCAACCGGGAGAATATCGTCTTTGCCACGCCCGCCGAGGAACAGGCCCATGTGGACAACGTGCCCATGAGTCATTTGCGGCTCCAGGTGAACCTGCAGGACACCCTCCATAAGTTGGGTGTGGAGACCATCGGCCAGTTTCTCACCCTGCCCGAGCGGGGCCTGCGCAAGCGCTTTGGCGCGGAGGCGGAAGCCCTCTATCAACTCGCCAAGGGCACCGACTGGACACCCCTCCAGCCCGTGCCCCTGCGCGAACCGGTTACCTGCACGAAAATGCTGGACTACCCGGAGAGTGACTGCGGACGGCTCCTGGCCTATCTCGCGGATATGCTCCGCGCCCTCTTGTCGGAGCTGGCGGAATACCACGAGTTGCTGAAAACGCTCCACTGGCAATTCACGCTGGATAATGGGGACGAAGAAAAAGGGGATGTCTCCCCGGCGACGCCCACAGCGGACATGAATCAGATCCTCAACCTGACCCGTCTCCACCTGGAGCAGCGGAGCTTTCCTTCGGGTGTGGTGGAGCTGGCCGCCCGCGCCGTGGGCCAACCTATCACCCAACGTCAGACGGACCTCTTCCAGGAAGCCCCCCGCCGCAATGTGGAAGCGGCCCACCGTGCCTTTGCGAAGATCCGGGCCGAGTTGGGCAATGATTCCGTCGTCGTGGCGCGCCTCCATGCCGGGCACTTACCAGAAGCCCAGTACCGTTGGGAGACCCTCACCGAGTTACCCCGTCCCCGACCCACTGCCGTCAGTTCCGCGCCTCTCATCCGCCGTATTTACCGTCCGGCCATCGCCCTGCCCCCCCGGCAGCGCCACGAACCCGATGGGTGGCTCATCGCGGGTGTATCCGAAGGCCCCGTGGAAGAAGTCATCGGCCCCCAATGCATCACGGGCGGCTGGTGGCACAAGGAAGTGGCCCGCAGCTATTACTACGTGCGCACCCGCAGCAACCGGTGGTTTTGGATCTACCACGACACCAAGCGACGACGCTGGTTTTTACAGGGTGAAGTGCAATGAGGATGAGCAAGCGCTCTGCGAGTCTACGGGCCGGGCTTTCAGCCCTATGTCCGTTGGGTGACCCGGTGTCATGGGGCGTTGCCCCATGCTGGTATGGGGTCGGGCCCTTGGCCCTGAAGAGAAATATCCTATGTCGCCCTTTCAGGGCTATGTCTTGGGGAATCCTCTTAACCCAGGGCTCGCTTCGCTTCGCGCCTGGGCTACGATATGTCGCCACTTCGTGGCTAAAAGCCACACACATACAAGATAGGCAACCAAGTCTTCCTCAAGTCTATCTTGCTGGCTATTCGTGTTCATTTGTACTACGAACTATGAAGCGCCTGCTTTTCCGTAAAGATTCCGTAGACGGTCACGCCATACCCCCTTATCCAAAAGCGTTCGCCCGTGCCGTCATCCCCACCTTCACGGGAATGACGCGCGACTTCATCTTCGTTGGAGCCAACGGCTGCGCCAGGTCCATTCGTGGTTCCCTTCTTCAGGCCTTCACGTTAAGCTGGTCCCTCAGGTCCTTTCCAGGTCACCGCCCATGAAGAAAACACCCCAACAACTATCCACTGTCCACTATCAACGGTCAACTATCTACGCCCCCCTCTGGTGCAAGAGCGTCTACTCCTTCCTCGAAGGAGCCAGCCACCCCGACGAACTCGTGGAAGAAGCCCACCGCCTCGGCATCCGCTCCCTCGCACTCACCGATCGCGATGGCGTCTACGGACTCGTCCGCGCCCACAAGCGGGCCCAGGAACTGGGCATCCATCTCATTGCCGGGGCCGAAGTCTCCATCGACGACGGCACCCGCATCATCCTCCTCGCTATGAACCGCAGCGGCTACGCCCATCTCTGTCAGCTTATCTCGACGGGACGTCTTCGTTGTCCCAAGGGCACGAGTCAGGTCACGTGGACCGAGGTCTGCGAACATGCGCCGGGCCTTATTGCCTTGTGGGGCGGCGTGGGGAGCCGCCTCCTCGCCGATACCCCGCCGGGACCGGAGGCGGCCATGCTCCGCGATGCCTTTGGAGATCGCCTCTACGCCCTCCTCACTCGCCACCGGGAAACCCATGATGCCCGACGGGAATACCGCCTCCGGGAACGGGCACGGGTCCTCGACCTCCCCCTCGTCGCCGGGATGGAGGTCCTCTACCACACGCCCACGCGCCGCCCCCTGCAAGACGTGCTCACCTGCATCCGCCACGGGGTCACCCTCCGCACGGCGGGCACCTCCATCCATCCCAACGACGAGCACTACCTCCGGGCCCCCCATGGCTTCGCGGAACTTTATTCAGACGACCCCCTGGCCCTGGAAGCTACCGAGATCGTGGCGGCGCGCTGCACCTTTTCCCTCGCCGAAATCACCTACCGCTACCCCGTGGAGAAGCTGCCCGATGGCCGGGACGCCGCCCATCATTTTCGCGATCTCACCTACGCCGGGGCCGCCACCCGCTACCCCGAGGGCATACCCGACGATGTGTGCGCCCAGGTGGACAAAGAACTCGACCTCATCCACGAACTCCAGTTCGAAGGCTACTTCCTCACCATGTGGGAGATCGTCCAGTTTTGTCGGCGCGAAGGCATCCTCTGTCAGGGGCGCGGATCGGCGGCCAACTCGGCCGTTTGCTATTGCCTCGGCATCACCGCCGTGGACCCCGTCCGCATGGGCCTCCTCTTTGAGCGCTTCCTCTCCCGCGAGCGCAATGAGCCGCCCGACATCGATCTCGATATCGAGCACAACCGCCGCGAAGAGGCCATCCAGCATGTCTACCACCATTACGGCCGCACCCATGCCGCCATGGTGGCCAACTTCATTCGCTACCGCGCCAAGTCGGCCGTCCGCGATGTGGGGAAGGTCCTCGGTCTGCCCGAAACAGCCCTGGAACGGCTGGCCAAGCTCCTCTCCCACCACGATTTCCCCACGGCAGAAACCCTCCGCGCGGCGGGCTTCGACCCCGACAATCCGGCCCACAGCCACTTGCTCCGCCTGACGCAGGAGATCGAAGACGTGCCCCGCCACCTCTCCATCCACCCCGGGGGATTTCTCTTGGGCCATGAGCCGGTGCACAGCCTCGTGCCCATCGAAAACGGCACCATGGCGGATCGCACGGTCATCCAGTGGGACAAAGATGACATCGAGGAGCTCGGCCTTTTCAAGGTGGACCTCCTCGGCCTGGGCGCCCTGAACGTGGTGCACAAGGCCTTTGACCTCATTGAGGCACACCACGGCGAGGAATGGACCCTCGCCACCATCCCACCCGACGACGCGGCGACTTTTGCCCAGATTCAGGAGGGCGACACGGTGGGCGTCTTCCAGATCGAGAGCCGCGCCCAGATGGCCATGCTGCCCCGACTCCGTCCGCGCAACTACTACGACCTCGTCATCGAAGTCAGCATCGTACGCCCCGGTCCCATCACCGGCGGCATGGTCCACCCCTACCTCCGCCGGCGGAACGGCGAAGAGGAAGTGACCTACCCCCATCCCTGCCTCGAACCCGTCCTCAAGAAAACCCTCGGCATCCCGCTCTTCCAGGAGCAGGTCATGCAGCTTGCCATGGTGGCCGCCGACTACACCCCCGGCGAAGCCGACCAGCTCCGCCGTGACATGGCCGCCTGGAAAAAGAGTGGCCGCATCCTGCGCCATCGCGACCGCCTGGTCTCGCGCATGATGAAAAAGGGCATCGCCCGCGAATTCGCCGAACGGGTCTTCGAGCAGATCCAGGGCTTCGGCGAATACGGCTTCCCCGAAAGCCATGCCGCCAGCTTTGCCCTCATCGCCTACGCCACCGCCTGGCTCAAACAGCACTACCCGTCCGCCTTCCTCTGCGCCATGCTCAACGCCCAGCCCATGGGCTTCTACAGCCCCGCCACCCTCGTGGAAGACAGCAAACGCCACGGCGTAGACGTGTTGCCCATCGACGTGTTGTTCAGCGATTGGGATTGCACGTTGGAAAAAGGGAATAGTGAATGGAGAATAGTGCATGAAGAAAAAACGGCGCATGACCAAGCGCAGGACAAACTACTGGAACGGCGCAAAGCGTCCGCCAGAGGCAAAAACAAAGACCTAAAGGACGGAAAGGACCTAAACGACAAAGGCCACAGCCACGCCCCCCAAGAAAACGCCCCCCCCCTGGCCCACACACTCTTGGTGAGAGAATCGGCCACGGATTACAGTCCAGGAAACGTATCGCAGCAAAAAACGCTATCAACCATCAACTGTCAACTCTCAACCAGGATGGGCCTCCGCTACGTCAAGGGCCTCCAGGAATCGGAAGGGCAGCGTATCGTCACCGCGCGTAACGACGCCCCCTTCGACTCCCTCGAAGACTTCGCCCTGCGCACCCGGCTCCACCACGGCGCCCTCACCCGCCTCGCCGAAGCCGGAGCCTTTGCCGCCTTCCAACACGATCGCCGCAGCGCCCTCTGGAAAACCCTCGGCCTCGACCGCGACCTCCACACCCAGCTCAACGTCCAGACCCCGGAAGCCGACGCGCCGCTCACGCCCCTTCACGCTGCCGAAGCCATCCATTGGGACTATGCCTTCACGGGCCACAGCACCCACGGTCATCCCATCAGCCCCTACCGCGAAACACTCAGCGCCCAGGGCCTCCCCGACGCGGCCACCATCGGTACGCTGAAAAACGGCACCCGCACCCGCTACGCCGGCCTCGTCATCTGCCGCCAACGCCCCGGCACCGCCAACGGCGTCGTCTTCATGACCCTCGAAGACGAAAGCGGCCTCGTCAACCTGGTGATCTGGGAGGCGGTCTACAAAAAGCACAAGACCCTCGTGAAGACCCAGCCCTTCCTCGGGGTCACGGGAAAGCTCCAGGTGCAATCGGGCGTTACCCACCTCGTCGCGGAGGATTTGTGGGTGCCGGAGACCAAACTGACCACGGAGGAAACGAAAAGTCGGAATTTTCACTAGCCCCCCCCACAAGACAACCAAGAGCAAAGGAAGTACGATACGATTCGCTAAGTGCCACTCCGAGTAACCTTGAAAGGCCTGCCATGAAGAACAAGCCAAACAAACCATCTCCCAGCCAAGTTCAGGAAGTCGCACTAGACAATCTGCTGAATGATTTGCGAGCTCTCATCGACCGCACCAAGTCCGTAGTCTCCGCGACCGTCAACGCCGGTCTGACCATACTGTATTGGCATGTCGGCGAACGCATCAACGCCGAAATACTTGGCGGAGAACGCGGGGAATATGGCGCAAAAATAGTCTCTACACTGTCGAGATAATTGAGCTGGTCTCACTTCAAAGAGATCATCTATCTCAAACAACCCCTCCAGCGCGACTTCTATGCCGAAATGTGCCGCATTGAGCGCTGAAGCGTACGCACCTTGCGAAAGAAGATCGACGCCATGCTCTACGAGCGCGCTGCCCTCTCCCAAGAGCCCGAGGATGTCATCGAACACGAACTCGAGCAACTGCGCGAATCCAACCAAATCAGCCCCGATCTGGTCTTTAAGGCTCCTTATATCCACGACTTTCTGGGTCTGAATGACCGCTACCTTGAAAAAGGCCTCGAGGACGCTATTTTACGGAAAATGGAGAACCGCCCGTGAACACACCGGGCAACACACCCGAATGTTCGCGAGCGGATTACCGCTATTGGCGAAATCGCGCGCTTGCTGTTACCATAAAATAAGCAGAACACGCCGAGAAGGCCCACCATCGTCTTGAGAAACCTGCAGGCCACCCTTTGGGGGCAAACCGCTTAGAAGATACCGCCTATGAACACAGACTCCCAGGAAGCCGCCAAAAACGCCGCCATGCCCGATGTCACGCCCACCTTCTCCCTGGCCACCATTCTGCAATTCACGGCCGGGTCTATGGAGAGCGCCGAACGCATCATTGGCCTGATTGTGGATGAGATCCCCCCCCTCCTTTCGAATCTGGAACTGGGACACGAAGGGGCCGACCGCGAAACCCTCGAACGGGCAGCCCATACGCTGAAAACCCATGCCAGCTATGTGGGTGCCGAAGCCTTTCGTGAACAGGCCGAGCGCACCGAACTGCTCTGCAGGACGGACAACACCGAGGAGCTGCCCGCCCAGGTAGCGCGACTTGCCACCTTGGGCCACGCCACCCTGAATGCCTTGAATTCGATTGACTGGGAACAGCTTTCCCGGGACGGCCACCCACAACATGAGTAGCGTCGAACACGGTCACACGTCCCCGACGATCCCCCCCGCCTTTGAAGGGGTTCGCATTCTCCTGGCCGACGACAACTTTGTCAACCAGGAAGTCGTGCGCGGCTTTCTTGACGGCACATCGGCCACGCTGGACGTGGCGAAAAACGGAGAGGCTGCACTGGAGCTTTTCTCCCAGACCGATTACGACCTCATTTTGATGGACGTCAATATGCCGGTGATGGACGGCCTGGAGGCGACCGCAGCACTACGACGCTCTCCCAGGGGACGTACCCTCCCGGTCGTTGCCCTCACCGCCAGCGACACCCCCGAAGATGTGGAACGATGCTACAACGTCGGCATGAACACGATGTTGATAAAGCCCATTCAGAGAATGCAGCTCCTGCAAACGATTGCGAAGCAGCTCAAACTTCCGAGCAAGCCCACACCATAACCCGGTCGGGAGCATGCCCTCTATTCGGACCAACGCGCTGCCATGGGCCCGTGTTATCCCCATTGTCTCCCCGCAACACAAACCGCGCACCTCCATGGCGGATGCGCCCGTCACTCCACCAAAACCCGCGCCGCCTTAATCACCCCTGGCTGCCATTCCCGTGAGAGCGCGAGATTGCCCCACACCACGACCACGGTCCCGTCGCGCAATGCCACGGCGGAAGGATAGCTCACCTGCTTGCTCCAGAAGGCATCGGCATCGGTGGCAACGGCCGTCTCCGCAAGTGGCTGCGGAGCACTCCAGGTCTTGCCGTCATCCGAGGAGAGGCGCATGGACAACGCCGTGCGGTTGGGGGGCAGGGAGGAATTGTAGGTGAGTAGCAGGCGCCCATCGTTCAGACGGAGGAGGTTGCTGGAGGCGTTACCGGCGGGCACGCCGAGCTTCGCAGGTTCGGACCAGGTCTTGCCCTTGTCGGTGGAGGTACACGCACGCATTTCGCCGTCACGGCTGCGCAGAATCATCATGAGATGGCCGTTACGGAGTTCGGCGATGGAGGGCTCGGCCGCACCGATAGACTTGGGCAACGCCACTTCCGTGGAACGGGTCCAGGTTTTGCCGCCATCTTCGGAGCGCAGGGCCGCAGCGGTCCACGTCAGGAATTCGTGGGTCGGGAGTATCAGTTCGCCCGTGGACAACACAATGCCATTGCTCCGGCACCCCCAGCCCACGCTGTCGAACACCCGCGTCGCCTCCGACCAGGTGAGACCTGAATCGTCGGAGTAGCGGGCGAATATCTTGAAGGACTCGGCGCCGATATGGGCATCTTCACCGGGACGCTGCTGGGCGAAGGGGTAGCGGTTCCACCGACCGGTGGAGTAGCACATCCAAACCCGCTCCCCTTGAACGATGAAGGCGGGGTCGAAATCGGATTTCTGCGGGTCATCCTGGAGGACGCGCCCCTGGCCCCACGTTTTCCCACCGTCGGTAGAACGCGCGCCGTAGATCACCTGATGGACGGAGCCTTCGAAGGGACCTGAGAACCACGCGGCGAGCACATCGCCGTTGGGCATTTGTGCCACACTCGCGGCGTGATTAAAGCCATAAAGATTGGCCCGGTCGAAGGGGTCTGCATTCCCATAATCGAAGACCGTGCTTTTCGATTCGATGGTCACACTGCTGTCGGCTGCATGAGCCATAGAGAGCGTCGCGGCGAAGAAACAGAGTGCCACGCATGCAACATGGACGGATGCTTTGGAGCAAAGGCCTGGGCGCGAGGGCAGCGCCGATTCACCCTGCTTCAGCGGATTCCTATTCGGGCGGTACGTTTTCGTCGTGATCCAATTCATTGCTTACTCCGGTTTCTTCGACACCCAGAAAATCAGCCGCCCCTCGGGTCCCCACTGGAAGACGGGCCGAAGCCCTGCCCCGGAGCCCACGACACAAAGGGCGGGAATACGTACGGCATCTCTCCGTACCGTATGGTATACTTTTACCGAGTATAGTACACCCTTGAGGAGAACGGAAATGGATGGCACCCGACTCGATGTGCGGCTTAAACCCGACACCAAGGCACTGATTCAACAGGCGGCATCCCTACGTAATCAGTCCGTAACCCAATTTGTCATCGCGACCTTATCCGAAGAAGCGGGCAAAGTGCTCGCGGCCCACAACCGGACGGCCCTCTCCGACCGGGACCGGGACCGCTTCCTCCAACTTCTCGATGCCCCGCCCAAGCCCAATGGGGCACTGCAGCAAGCAGCCGCAAGCTATCGGAAGCGCGCAGGCACGTGAAGTGGTCGGTGGCCCCCCTGGCTGCGACCCATGAGCGACAGGAATTCTGTTGCGGAGTTGCCCAACTCGACGAGTATCTCCGGAAATACGCACGCCAGCAAAGCCGCAAGAATTTTGGGCGCACCTTTGTTGCCGTGCAACCGGGGAGCAATCAGGTATCGGGTTACTACACCCTCAGTGCGTCCGCCGTTGACTTCACCAACGTGCCGCCTGGATTGCAGAAGAAACTACCGCGTTACCCCCTCCCCACCGCCCTGATCGGAAAACTCGCCGTGGACCGTGCCGCGCAAGGCCAGCAACTCGGCGAATTCCTGTTAATAGACGCCCTGAATCGGATTGTACAGATTGCCGACCAGATGGCTATTTTCGCAGTAGAAGTTCACGCCATCACCCCCGCTGCCGTCGCCTTCTATTCGAAGTATGGCTTTGAGGCCTTCCAGGACCAGCCGATGCATTTGTTTTTGCCCATCGCCACGATAAGAGCGCTGTTCTAAACTTGAAGCAGTAGCCCGGGAAGGTCAAGAAGGCGCGAGAAACGCACGTCGTAATACAACCCAAAAGGCTATGGCGGGAATTCACTCCGGTTTCTTTTCCAGACCCAAGACTCGTGCCGGGGCATAGCCGTGCCGTAAAAAGGAGCGTTCCAACAGCGTGGTGCCTTGGGTTCCGTTGATGATGAGATCCGCGTCTCCATCGCGGTTCATGTCCGCGACTATCACCTCCGGGCCTTTTATGGCAGGCACCTCCAACTGGGTTCCTTCGTCGAAGGTCGCTGCGCCATCAGTCCCTCCGTTGAGAAAGAGGACGATACGGTGGTTCGCAACGCCGCAAATGACATCCAGTAGCCCATCTTCGTTCCAGTCAATTTTTTCTACGTTCAGGCGGGTCTTGAGATTACCCACTTCGAGCGGTGGTGCAAAGACGGGACTGGCCATGGGTCCAAGGTTCTTGTAGTACCGAACGATTCCGTGGGTGTCCCCCACCACCAGGTCGTCCCGTCCATCATTGTCGAAATCTCCGGCGGTGAACTTTGTCCGCGCCCCCTGATGCACTTGAAAGTCTTTCCCCGAGTCGCCCGTTACCGGACCCACCTTAATGGGCGCGCCATCCGCCGTCGTCAGACGATACCCGTCCAGGTCATAGGATAGATTGCCATCCGTGCTGGTGTTCCGATGAAACCAGACGTTCCCGTGCCAATCCCCGAAGAGCACATCCATCTGGCCATCCTGGTCGAGATCATACAGGTAGGGCCAGAAGTGGCCATCGCCCATGTCCGTCGGGTGGTCAATACGGGTACCGTCGGGCAACACCGACTCCGTCTCCTCAAAGGCATAGGGATTGTCCGCGCCACGGTTCAGCCATACGGTGTAGCCCTTGACCAAATCAACGTATCCATCGCCATCCCAGTCCAACACCTGATGCCCTCCCGGCAAGGGCGCGTTGCCCCAAACAGAAGGAATGGCCTCGCTGTTCACTGCGAAAACCGGCGCGGTCCTGGTGCCCACATTCTGCCACAAGAAGATGTTCGCCCCCGAGGCCACGATAAGATCGGGCAGACCATCGTGATTCCAATCCTCGATCACGGGGTGGGGCACGCGAAGTCGCAACGCCTCCCCTTGAATGGGCAGAAGCTTCTCGCTAAACTCTGGTCGCGCTGCGGAGCCCTGATTTTCGTAATAGCGGATGAAGGCAGGCCGCTCCCCCGTGCCGCCACCCCAGGTATAGGCACCGCTCACCATGTCGAGGAGGCCGTCACCGTTCAAGTCTCCAAGCGACGGAGAAGCGCACCAGTCGCGAACGTTTATGGGTGCACCATCGGCCGCGATGGGACCCCTCAGTTTTAGTTGGGGCAGGTTTTTGTCGTCTACGCCGACATGCTCGAAGAAATAGATGCGCCCGGTGATATAGCCGCCGGCAATGAGATCGCGCCGTCCGTCGCCGTTCCAATCAACGACGCTTAAGACGGGATAGTAGTCTTCCTTAAACAAGCCCTCGGCCTTACGCGCCACTGGGGTAATGGGCAGGGCCAGAAATTCACCGTCGGCATCGCGCAAGAGTCCCTGGTAGGCGAAGGTCCGATGGGTGTTTGTGCCGGTGTTGCGAAAGAAGCTGATGCGGTTCATATAGGTCCCCGCCAGGATATCCTTCGCGCCATCACCGTCCCAATCTACCACCAACACGGCGGCATGAACCCCCGTATCGAGGGGAAGCCCTTCCTCATCAAAGAGGAGCTTGGCATAGGGATACTGGGGCTTCGACGGCGTGCCCCGATTGAAGAGCACGGAGATCTGACCGTATTGCTCGCCATAGACGATATCGTTCCGACCGTCTCCATCCCAATCGTCGATGGAAATATGGGTGTGGTCCGCCCCGGTCGTGCTTTCACCCACCTCCGCGTGGCGGGGCATGCCATCGCCGAGCCAGGCCCGGGGCGGCGTCTCACTCGGAACTTCGTCCGCTGCCAGCACGTCGAAATAAATGGCGTAGCGCGCCGTCTCGGTCCCCGACTGGCTATGGGTCCATGCGAGACGTCCCGACTTCCAATCGCCCAGCGCGTTGTACATGTAGCCGCCCCGGGGTGTCGTCATCCGTCGTCGTTCCCCGTCGGTATAGCTGATGGGCGCAAGTACTTCCGAGAATTCATAGGGGATGGCATCGTCATACCAGCGGAAGGGGAGGCTCTTGGCACCCGCGGTGTACGAAGCCGACTTTCCCGTCTCCCCCTCACCCTTCACCATGTGCAAGGTGTTGAGGGCGGGGATAGCCTTCACACCAAGCCCTTCGAGGGCGGCCTCGAAATCGATGGTTAATTCCGCCGGCATCTCATCCCTGGTACGACCTTGGAGCGGTACGGGCGGAACCTCAACGAGGATTCGATAGGGTAAGGGCGAAGACCACGGCAGTTCATCGGCACCAACGCCCAACGCAAAGAGCACTGCCGAAGCCAGAAGCACGCACCCATTGAGCCATCTACTCACCACGCTGTCCAGCCGCCGTCCACGACAATCTGGGTGCCTGTCACGTAGCTCGCCGCATCGGAACACAGGAAGACCACGGCCCCGGCGATTTCCTCGGGGTGACCAAAGCGTCCCGTGGGGCACTTGGCTTTCAAGAGTTTCACAAAGTCGGGGTCGGCGCCCTGGGAGTCGGGATTGGGAAAGGGCCCCGGAACAATGGCGTTCACCCGCACGCCCTTTTCAGCCAGGAAGACGCCCTGGTAGCGGACGAGCTGGAGGATGCCCGCCTTCGCCACACCGTAGTCGATGGGGTTGGGGGTCTGGCTGGGGGGATACATGCGCGGGTCGGGACTGACCACGCCGTACATGCTGCTGAAGTGGATGATGCTGCCACGGCCCTGTTGGGCCATAACGCGCCCGCATTCCCGGGTAGAGACAAAGGCGCCCGTGAGGGAAACGCGCATACCGGCCTCCCACTGTTCCGCCGTCATTTCTTCCATGCTGGCCTTCGTGTAGTAGAAGGTCATGTTGACCATGAGGTCGAGGTGGCCGTGCTTCGCCACGATAGCGTCTGCCTCGCTCTTGACCATGGCTTCGTCGCCAATATCGAGAGCACGACCTTCGGCAGAGTAGCCTTCGGCCACCAGCGTCTCGGCCATTGCTTCGGCGGCATCTGCGCGGAGATCCGCCACGATAACGTGGGCGCCGTGTTCCGCCAGGGCGCGGGAGACCGCCGTGCCCAGGAGGCCCGCGCCGCCGGGAACCCAGGCCACTTTTCCAGTGAGATCAAATCGTGCTACGGCATTCTGGTGAACCGTCATTCATCCTCCTTGAGGGTCTGGTAGAATCCATTTTCTACGTTGGTCAAACTACAATGGTTAATGGCCGCGCAACGGTGAAATCCTGCTTCGACCCAACTCCCGGATCCTGGACAGGCGTTGTTTGTACCACGGTGGACGCACACCACCCTCGACCGGCACAGCGGGATCAATAGTTCTTTTTCCAAAACACACCCAATCCCCCTTCACCCCCTGCGGTCGTTTTTCCCTTGAGTGCCCATTGGGGCGCGAAAATCCAATCGAGCGAGACCAGACTTTCGGCCGTTCCGAGTCCCTGTTGAAACTCGAGGTAAAAGTCATCGCTCAGGTACTTGCCCGTCGTGATGCTCGTCTCACCGACCTGGGTACCGCTGTTGATGCTGATGCGATCCACCAGGAAG
The DNA here is from genome assembly GCA_034669905.1 of Candidatus Hydrogenedentota bacterium. Lineage (GTDB taxonomy): Bacteria > Hydrogenedentota > Hydrogenedentia > Hydrogenedentales > JAEUWI01 > JAEUWI01. The sequence continues at coordinate 55,338 of JAXMOL010000012.1, read as the reverse complement.
GGCTTGGGGCCCTTACTCCCCAAGACACTACGACCCGAGACATTCTTCTTAAACATGGGCGCATAACGCGCGAGGGTCAGGGCCTGCACAGGACTCACATCCGAAAGCCGCTGCCCGAACAATACGCGGGACAAAATCTCATCGCGCGGCAAGGCCGGGTCCGACTCGAGGCTCAGGTTCAAATTATCCTGCGTACCCTCCATGCGCACGTGGGCTTCTACATCATCGGTGGTGGTCACCGCGTCGATACGTAAATAGGGTAGCGGCGGGGTCTGACCGTCAAAGGTGATGGTGCTTTCGGCCAGGGTAAAGATCCGCCCCAGAAAATCGAGGGTCCCCTTCTTCACGCGCAAGACCCCCTCGATGGAAGGGTCGGCCGCCGTGTTTTTGATATGGAGCTTGCCGTCCCACTCTGACTCCAGGCCCGGCCCGGTCACAAAGACCTTTCCGGGCAGACTCAACTCCACATCGAGCCCGAAGACATAGCGCGGTGTTTCCTCTTCTTCCACCGGCTCCCCTTCCGCCTGGGCCTCGGTATACTCTACCGTCGTAATCTGGGTCTCCGTCGAGCTCTCCGGAATCGTGAAATACGCCGGACTCACCGCCAGCTTTCCTTCCAGCGCGGCTTTGCCCGAATCGCCGTAGAGCCGGAGCGTCCCGTCGCCCTGGGCGCGAAAGTCGTCGCGGTGTACCAGGCGCGGATTGTCGAGGCTGAGCGAAATGTCATAGGGAGACCCCGTGTCGGGGTCCAACACGATCTGGCCTTTACCCGTGACCGTGCCCCCCGCCCCATCGGTGCCTTCAAATTTAGCAATACGAACCGTGTTACCGGAGGCCTCAAGCAGGATTTCCAGATCATCCAGGATGGTGCTCGAGCTTCCATTTTCATAGTAGCCCTCCGATACGGTGACGGTGCCATCCAGCAGAGGGGTACCATAGGTTCCTTCGAGGCGCAGATCCGCCTTCAGCGTGCCCGCCATCGCTTGTCCATCCCAGGACAGCAGCGGCGGCACAACTGTCAAGTCTCCGGTACCCGAAAGACTGCCCTCGAGGGGGGCCGCCTCCGCAATCGAAAAAAAACACGGGGAGAGCGAAAGTTCGAGGGGGAACCCGGCCTCTCCATTGAAGGCCGTCGATTCCGCCACCGTGGCGCTCAGCGTCGCGCTCAACTGTCCGGCGGCGATATCCATCTCCAGTTCCCCATCCATCCCCGGAAAGTCGATGTTTTCTCCCGGACTCGGATTGTATCCTTGCAGCGTGCTTTCCGCCCGCACGTCGGGAGCGCTGGGTGCGCCGGTGATGGTGAGCGACCCATCCAGTATGCCTGCCATGGGATCCATGGCGAGTAATTCCACCAGCCCCAGGGAGAGTTCCTCCCATTCGACACGTACATCCACGGCCTCGGAGTTGTAGCGCCCCGCTGCGATCAATGTGCCCGACTCGCTTTCCAACACAAAGGGGGTCAGCAGTATGTCGCCTTCCCTCCAGGAGAGCGTCGCCTCTTCCCGAAGGGAAAAGGTGTATTCTTCCAGGCCAAAATTGAGTTCACGCAAATCAAAAGAGAGTGATTCGTTGGAAATGAGTCCCCCACTTTCAACGTGGAACCGGGTGAACTCCTTGTAAATCCCTTTGCTGTCCAACCCTATCTGAAGCCCACTCGGCGGCCCTTCTGCGTTCAGGTCCAGGGAGGTCAGTCGAATATCGCCTGTATCGAGTTCGGTGGCGCGCAGCGCAATCGTGCCGGCGGGCGTTTCAAACACATCGCTTACATCAAAGGTGCCTTCCGCATGGCCCAGCTTCACCGCCGACGCCACCAGCCCGTCCACCGTCAGGTTTCCGGTCAAGGTATCCGGCCCCTCCGTCAGCGTAGCCTGCAATTCCACCGCACCTTCCAGGGGCAATTTCAACCAGGTCTTCAATGCGGCCAGCTCCGGCATCACCGCATTCACTTCCCCTTCACCCCGAAGGGTCTCCAGGTTGACCCGCCCCGACCCGGAAAGCTGATTCTCTCCTGCGACCAGCGTCAGTGTCCGTATATCCAACTGCGAACCCGTGTGCCCAACCGCCGCCCGCAACGAGAGGGACGCGTCGTTTTCCGTTAGCACAACGTCCAGCTCCGCCACCGTGTCGGACGGAATTCCACTGGCCTTCACCAAGATGACCGCCTCGGATGCCTGTATCATATCCAGAATCAGATTCTCTCCGCGCAACGTCACATCGGCGCTCAGATCTTCGGTGGTGCCTGTCGCTGCCAATTCAAAATTGGCCGCACCGGAGAGCGGACGTTTGGCCAGCGCGCTGAAGGGCGCGATATCATCGAGCCCGCCCGATAGCGCCACATTGAGCGCCTGGGTCTTGGTATTGACGGCGCCCTGACCTTCGGCCCGAATTCCCCTTCCTTCGAGGTACAGATCCCGTACCGAAGCCTCGGTTCCATCGTAATGCGCCGTCGCCTTGAGGGTCAGGGCAGAACCCGCCACCCCTTCCACGGTGGACGGCAGACCATCCAGTTCGTTCAAGCGGCCATTGATGCGGGCAATCAGACTGCCGGGCCCATCACCAGAAGCGACATCGACTTGAAAATTGGCGGCGCCCCGGTACGGCAGGTCTGCCAGCGTGGCATATTCCCCCAACTCCGCAACGACAATCTGACTCTTAAAATCGGCATCGCGGCTTTCCAGGTCGATGGTGCCATCCGCAGTCATGGCGAGGTTGCCGTCGGTGATGTTGAGGTCCGTAACCCTCATCTGTTTGAGGGCGTTGATGGCCACGACTCCGTCCAATGTCAAATCGCGGGTAACTTCCGGCTGGAGTTGCATGCCGGGGAAACGGCCGTTCAACGTCGCTTCAATCGCGTCGGTCAGGGCATCGGGAAATCCGCCCGCCTTTACGTCGACAGACAGCGTACCTTCGGGAACAACCGTGGTGGCTAGTTGTAATTTCGCGACATCGAACCGCCCTTTCAGCGTGGTGCCTTCACCCGTACCCTTCGCCTCCACCGTAAAGGTGACCGCGCCCGCCAGGGGGCTGCCTGCCAGGGACTCAAAGGCATTCAAATCCGGTGCCGCCCCGGCAAGACGCAGATCCAACAGGGACTCAGCCATGTTTACCGTGCCGTCCGCCACCAGCCGCGTCTCACCCACACGGATTGCCGTGTCGGTCAAGGTCACCTGCTCCGCCGCATAGGCCAGATCCAAGGTCACTATACCACCATCGGCCAATACCTCGCGGTAGGCCTCCGGCACCAGTCCAGCCACGGGGTAGACCGTCACCTCGCCTTTCGCCGTAATCGTGTCGTTGAGCCCCACGTCCAGTGCGCCACCCATCCAATCGGCACCGCCCAATTGCACTTTGGGCACTATCGCCAGGGCACGCAGCGAACCGGACAACGGTAGTTCTGCGTGCAGGGGCAAGGCTGCTTCCCCACCTTCCTCCGCCAGAAGCCGATTGAAATCGTCATAACCCAACGTCGTCACCAGGTCTATCGCCTGGTCCTTCAGTGAAAAGGAGCCGTCGACCAACACATCGGCATGGGCCGTCTTCACTGTCGTCTGCGAAAAGGTGAGGCCATAGGCCTCATCCAGCGCGATGTCTAACTCCAGGGCCACTTCCGGCCCCAGCTTAGCTATCACGTCACTGGAAACCAGATCTTCCGGCAAGACAACGGTGACCGCGCCATCGATACCCAGCGGCGATTCGTAGCGGAGCAGGGCATCCACACGAAGCAGCGGCGCCCCGGCCCGCGTGATGTCCAAATCCATGTCCGCACCGCTAAGGGGGCCCTGGAGCCCCAAATCCACGGCGAAGGGTCCCTCCACCCCCGCAAGCGACGAGAAGATCGTGGTGTCCTCTCCCGAGACCGATAGATTCACCACCCCATCCCGCAGGCTCCCGGTCAGGGTCAGGTTACTGTCCGTCGTCTCCATGCCGCGGATGCGAATCTGAATCGATTCATCGGCCTCGGGTAAATAGGCACCCCCGACCGATGCCACAATGCGCTCACCGGCAATAGCCTCGCCGAGAACCAACCGGGACACTTCCAGATTGCCCAGGCGAATCCACGGGGGCAAATCCGACAAGAGCGGCAATACGAAGGGCCCATCAACCTCTTCCTCTTCATCGGCCGCTTCCGGTAATTCGTTCAAGACAACAGCTTCCGCCGCCAGCCGCTCCACCGAGACCTGCCCCTTCAGAAAGGGGAGGAACTCCAGATTCATGGCCACGTTTGTCAGGGTCAACCAGGGATCCTTGGCTTCGCCCAGCCGCAACGCTTCCAAGGTCACCACAAAGGGAAGCAACCCGCCGATGCCCTTGAGCTCCGCCGGCCAGGGCAAGGCACCCTCCAGGGACTGGTTAATCTGACGCGCCATAAAGCGCTTAGCCGGGGGCGTCTGCAGCGCGAGGAAGGCCAATCCCAGCAGAAACAGCCCCACCAGAAAGAGTCCAATGACTCGTCGCAACCAGACGCGTTTTTTCTTCTCAGGGACTTCGGTCACTAAAAGGCGTGTCCTATGCTCATATAGATTTGAAAGGCGTCGTCAATTTCACTGCGCTTGTTCAGCGGCACGGCCACATCAAAACGCAGGGGGCCCAACGGGGTGTAATAGCGGACACCCAGCCCCGCACCGTATTGCAGGTCTCCATCAAAGTCGGAGTAGGTCTCACCAAAGGCCAGACCACCATCGATAAAGGCGACCAGGCCAAGGGACTCGGTCAGGCGTCGGCGCACTTCGAAAGAGAATTCCGTCAACCCGTTGCCACCAATCGGGTCATCGTCGATGAGGGGGCTCACCGTCTGAAAGCGATAGCCCCGAATGGAACCACCGCCACCGGCGTAAAAACGAATATCGGCCGGAACCTCGTCCCGGTCGGCGCCAATCAGGGCCCCCACCCGCAGCCGACTGGCCAGGATCCAGTTGGGCAGGGTCTTCTTGTCGGCCGTCTCCAAGGAACCAAAGGCGATGTAATAGCTGAACTCTAAATCCGTTTTCGTGAAATAAGTCAACTCCCCAATGGGATCGAGGTAGGGTTCCAGCCGCACGCGCAGCTTGAAACCCCGCGTCGGATCGAGGAGGTCATCGGTATAGTCCAGGCGCGCCTCCAGCGGAAAATAGAGTAATTCGTGGCTATTGCTTACCCCGCGCTGCTCCACGCGCCCGATACGGATTCCCGCGCCGGCGGCCAGCGTTAACTTGGGGCTCACTTCGCGCTCTACGAAGGCCAACAGTTCAACGCGGTCACTGTCAAAAGCTTCACGCTCTTCCTGCGCAATGACAAAGGAACTGCTCAGCGACTGATCCAGACGACGAAAGCGGTCCACATGATAGCGCAGGTCCAACTCCCGCAACTCGGTGGCCAGCGTAGTCTCCACACTGAATTGGTGTCCCAGCCCCTTCATATTGCGATTTTCCCACCGAAACTGGGCCCCCACCCCTTCGTCTGACTTATATTCCAGCCCCGTGCTGATGGTACGGGGCGGCCGCTCCGTCACCTGGACGCGAATGGGCAAGCCGCCGAACTCCGAAATATCCGAAGGAATGGGATCCACCGAAGCTGTGGCAAATAAACCGGTGTCATACAATCGTGTGCGGAGCGTCGCAACTTGACGCTGGTCATACACCTCCCCCGGAGACCAGGGAAGCAACTTGTCCACGACCACCGGGCGCACCCGCTCGAGCCCTTCGTAGCGCTCGTCACCATAGACAGCGAACGGCCCCGATTGCACGTGGTACGTAACATTCACGGCGCGGGTCGCGTGGTCTACCACCACATTGCGTTTCTTGATCGCGGGCGCGGGATAGCCGTGATTGCGCAAGTGGGTAAGGAGCTTATTGTTCGCCGCCACGATAGGTTCTGCCAGCGCCGGCCTTCCCACTGCCAGACCGAGCGCTTCCATCAATTTGGAAGCGTCCTCCGTCTCGCCCTCGTCCACCCCGCGAATCGCTATCGTACCAAAGGTGTATTGTTCCCCCGGCACGGCGTTGAATTGCAATCGCATCGGCGTTGCATCCCGATCCACGTCCAGGGTCACCGCGGCACCGTAGTAACCCCGGGAATGAAAGACTTCGAGGAAACGCTCTATATCCCGATTGGCACGACGACGCAGATGCAGGAAACTCGCGGGTGGGTCCGTATTCTCCCCCAGCGTCTTGGATACACTGCGCAACAACACATCTACCACCGGATCCGAAACACCCTCCAAGTGGGCGTCATAGGAAACCTGTGCCATGGATGTCGGGGAAAAAACCATACCCAACACAAGACACCACAAGGATGCAGCAATTTGGCAGCGGGAGGATGGCGCTGATCTAAAAAAACGCACGACGCGGTGAGTCCTTATCCCAGGTAAGCTGACTCGCCCAGACAAACTCAGACACCCACCGCAGCGCGGGTATCGCCCAAACGCCTGGACCGAAAAGCGTTGGTACGACTATAGCACATCGACCCCATCGTCTCCGAATCCACACACATTTGCATCGACACCAAAAACATGAAATGATGCCCGGGGGCGGTGCGAAAAAATCTCGCCGTCGCGGCGCTGGAATCTCAACCGCCTTTGGAGAAGATTATGACCTCGACCTTCCGCAACGCCACCTTCGTCGCACTGTTTCTCCTGGTGATTTCTTCTGCCGCCGCCGAGAAGCGCCCCAACATTCTCTTCATCCTTACCGATGACCAGGCACCCCAGACCCTCTCGGCCTATGGCAATACGGTCTGCCAGACCCCCAATCTGGATCGCCTCGCCGCCGAGGGCATGACCATTGACGGTGCCCACCACATGGGCTCGTGGAGCGGCGCCGTATGTCGCCCATCCCGCACCATGATTATGACGGGCCGCTCGGTCTGGCACATCCCCGGAAAAGGAAGCCCCCACAACGACAACGCGGCGCTCGTCCCGCCCGAACTCGCCGAACAATCGCTGCCCGCGGTGTTCAATCGCGCCGGCTATGACACCTTTCGTACCTGCAAGACCGGCAACAGCTACCCCCCTGCCAACGAACGCTTTCAAACCGTCCGTGACACCACACAACGCCAGGGGAATGAAGCCAAAGGCAGTGCCTGGCATGGGGATCAGGTGATGGCATACCTCACGGCGCGGGCCCAAAACCCTGGAGAAAAGCCCTTCCTCATCTATTTCGGATTTTCCCACCCCCATGATCCCCGGAACGGCACCCCGGAACTTCTGAAGAAATATGGCGCCACCAATACCTGGAATCCGGACGCCCCCTCAGAAGCAAACCCCAAAGCCCCACCGTTGCCGTCGACCTGGCTCCCCGCCCACCCCTTTCCCCATGGACACCCGGAACTGCGCGATGAAGAACGGGTGCAGGGCGTCATGAAGCAGCGCGATCCGGCCACGGTCCGCAACGAACTTGGTCGGGAATATGCCTGCATCGAAAACATCGATCGCCAAATCGGGCGGGTCCTCGACCAACTCGCCTCCATGGGCGAGCTCGACAACACCTACATCTTCTTTACCTCCGACCATGGCATCGCCGTGGGACGCCATGGCCTCATGGGAAAACAGAATCTCTATGAGCACACGTGGAAAGTACCCTTCATCGCCCGTGGACCCGGCATCGCACCCGGGAGCCGCGCCTTGGGAAATCTCTACCTTATGGATGTGCTCCCCACACTCTGCGAGCTTGCGCAGGTCCCGACGCCGAAAACTGTGGAAGGCACGAGTTTTCGCACGGTGTTGGAGGGCAAAGAGCACGCCATCCGCGAGGTACTCTATGGCGCCTATGCCGGAGGTACCAAGCCTGGGATGCGCGCCATCAAAGAGGGCGATTGGAAGTTAATTAAATATGACACGCTGGACGGAAGGGTTCGCCATACCCAGCTCTTCAACCTGGCGAACAACCCCCGGGAATACCTCCCAGCCCACCATGCTTCAACAGTGCACGCCCTTACCGGCAGCGCGCCGACCGTTGACCAGACCAACCTGGCGGATGACCCGCGCTATGCCGCACAACGACGCCACCTCGAATCCCTGTTGGCGAGTGAAATGCAACGCCTGGACGACCCCTTTCCCCTTTGGGACCAGGAGCACTGAGTCGCTGATTTTCTGCTTGCGCAACACGCCATTCTCTGCTTTAATAGAACGGCAGCCTTCCTCACCCACCGTGAGCAGTATGGGCAGGGACCGTCTGAATCAGCCAGTCTCCGCATTCAGGCAACGGGCCGCACCATTTCCTTTGGCGGCGGCAGTTCACGATGGGGCGGCCACTGGGGCCTTCTCCTTTCCGCCATGAATCGCACCGATACACGACAAGGAAGCAGCTCATGCCCAAGAAAGACAAGGCACCCACCCTCGATGATCTGAAGAAAGAAGCCAAAGCGGCCGCCGACAAGCACGCGAAAACCAAATCGGCGGCACTCTCGGGTCACGGACGCGCGCCCCATGGCAAAGACGCCAAGGGGAAATCAAAGAAACATGATGCAGATAAGTCGGCCCAGGAAGCCTGGCAGCAAATCTACGATCAGACCCTCAACCGTCTGAAAAAAACGCACAAGATCAAGTAAGGCACGCCAGCCCTGCCCCCGAAACGGAATATTGCCGCCATCCCGACCTGGGATGGCGGCAATGGCATAGCCAGACCAATTTTTTGGTGGAGCGCCACCCCATATCGGGCGACACCGCGACGCGCGAATCGCCTCACGCACCGCGCCTCAAATCCACACGCAAGAACTTCCGGTTATTCCTTTCGTCGCACCATGGTAGAACCCAGCAACACGACAAGCGACAGACCGAGGAGGAAACTGTCTCCCACGTACTCTTGAACCCGCGATTTCACCATCACGCAGCCGTTGCCATTCCCCTCGCCTTCTCCTTCGCCCTCACCTTCACCTTCGCCCTCACCTTCTCCTTCGCCTTCTCCCTCACCTTCACTGGCGACCACTTGTGCGGCAAGCTCGGACCGGCTCAAGAAACCGTCGTTATTCGAATCGATGGCATTGAAGGCATCGGCCGATAGCCCCGGTAGCGCCGAACGCGCCTCTGAGAAAGACAGCAACCCGTCTTGATTTCCATCAATACTGTCAAACGTATCGGTTAAACCCTGGGCGATGGTATCGAGCATCTCTCCTTCTCCTTCGCCTTCGCCTTCGCCTTCTCCTTCTCCTTCTCCTTCGCCTTCGCCTTCGCCTTCGCCTTCGCCTTCGCCTTCGCCTTCTCCTTCTCCTTCTCCTTCTCCTTCTCCTTCTCCTTCGCCTTCGCCTTCGCCTTCGCCTTCGCCTTCTCCTTCTCCTTCTCCTTCTCCTTCTCCTTCTCCTTCTCCTTCTCCTTCTCCTTCTCCTTCGCCTTCACCTTCACCTTCGCCTTCGCCTTCGCCTTCGCCTTCACCTTCGCCTTCGCCTTCGCCTTCACCTTCACCTTCACCTTCGCCTTCACCTTCACCTTCGGCACCACAATTATCCAAGACCGTTACCGTACGTGTGGTCATCCCTTCGTTGCCTGCCACATCCGTCGCCGTGTACGTGATGCTATAGCTCGCAGGAACGGAAGTATCCACCGAGCCCGATACGGCCACATCGACCACACCATCCGTGCCATCCAACGCGGTGGCGCCGGGATCGGTGTATGCCGCAGCATTACAATCTATCAGGTTAAAGGCATCGGTATTGTTGGTAATCGTAATCACCGGCGCCGTATTGTCAATGACCACGTCCACACTTGAGAGCGATTCGGTCAACCCGTTTCCAGCCTGATCTACGATGTCAGACTCCGTGTTTACCGCCAATGACAACGCGCCATCACCCGTGATCCCCGATACCGTGGCGGTGTAGGTTGTTGGCCCACCCGAAAGCATCACGTCCCCATGGCTGGTTCCGTCGTGCATCACGACTACGTCACCCGCCCCATCAAAGTTCGCGACGGCCTCGTCGAAGACCACCGTAAATTCGAGGCTATCCGCGTTGGTCGGACCCGCTGTTTCCGCCGTGATCGAGAGGACCGTCGGGGGGGCCACGTCCTGGTTGTCCAACCGACTGACAAACAAGTCATCGTCACCTGCGGACGTTGCCGTCACCATACCTCCTTCTGGGTCAAAGTCGGCCGTGCCGCTGAAACGACCCGTCGTATACACGCGGTAGGCGTCATCCACAAAGATGCCACGGCCCACATCAATCGTTTCACTACCGAAGGACTCGGCCCAAAGGAAGTTACCGGAATAATCCAGTTTTTGAACGAAGACGTCCCGCTCGCCGACATCCGTCAGGTTGTGGACCCCTTCCCCCGGGTCAAAGTCTATCGTGCCGCCAAAGAGCCCGGTCGTGTAGACATTCCCAAGATCGTCCAAGGCCACAGAATAGCCGCGGTTGCTGCTCTCCGAACCAAGCGAGATAGCCCACGCGAAGTTCCCAGCGCCATCTTGCTTGTGGAGGAACACATCCGTGCTCCCCAGGGATGTCAGCGCGGCGCTTCCGGAAGTGGCATCAAAGTCGACCGGACCGTCTCGGAAGTAACCGGTGGTGTAGACGTTGCCCCAGAGGTCGACGGCAATATCCTGACCGGAGTCCGCCCCAACCCCACCATATTGCTGCGCCCACACGAATTCGCCTTCGGCGGTGAGGGTCCATACGAAAATATCCAATTGTCCCGCGCTACTCAGATTGGACACCCCTTCGCCGGGGTCAAAATCGACATCGGCGCCTTGGAAGTTACCGGTCAGGTGGATGTATCCCATGGGGTTCACCGCGACGGCCCACCCGGTATCGGACAAGGTACCGCCCACACTACGAGACCAAAGCATCACGCCGTCCGCATCGAACTTCGTTACGAACACGTCCGATTCGCCGACGGACACCAGGTTGTCCACGCCCGCCCCGGGGTCGAAATCGGCTGTACCGCCAAAGACCCCGGTGACATAGAGATTCCCCGCCTCATCCAGAGCGGCGCCAATGGCCGTGTCGGGATAGACGTCGGTTCCGCCCATGGAGTTTACCCAAAGCAGGTTACCGTCCGTATCTAATTTCTGCACGAAGACATCCAAGCCTCCCACACTGGTGAGATTGAATTCTCCCGCACCGGGGTCAAAATCGACCGTATCGGTGAAGCCACCCACACTGTAGACATTGCCTGCATCATCCACCACGAGGTCATAGGCCACGTCGTCGCTGACGCTACCGCCGGTCCAGGCCCAGAGCAAGGCACCCGTGGGGTCCAGCTTCATAACGAGCGCGTCATAGGCACCCGCGCTCGTACGCTCGTCCACGCCCGGGCCGGGGTCCACATCGACCGTCCCCTGGAAGACGCCGGCGACATACATATTGCCCGCACTATCTACCTCTATTTGATGGCCGATGTCACTTTGCGAACCACCCAGCGTCGTAACCTGTCCCAATTCCACCGGAATAACGGGCAGGTCGTCATTGGACACGAGGAAGGTACTGCTCGTTACCTCAGCCGCCAGCGTATTCCCGGCAGCATCGCTAAGGGCATCACCGTTCACCGTTATACCAAGCGTTCCGTTACCCCGAATAGTATCCACGGTGACCACAGGGTTATTGGAGCTGCCATTCGCCACCGAAACAATGCCCCGCGCGTCACCGGTCTGGTTAAGGCGAATGGCGGTAGCATCCAGACCCACCATATCGGCGCCGCTAATCGTGAGCACGAAACTAACGGGCTCCACATCGGTGGTGCTGAGCGATGGGTCTCCAATAGTCAGCGTCGGGGGGGTGTTGTCCACGGAAACCGCGTCACTCGTCGGCGACTCACTCAAACTGTTGCCCACGGAATCTTCCACATCCGATTCGGTATCCACCGCCAGGGTCAGGGTGCCGTCGCCGGTCACGCCCGTGAGCTGGACCGTGAAAACCGTGGGACCACCGCTAATGGCGAGCCCGGTTGACGCGGTACCGTTCTCGGACAGCACCAGGTCGCTGGCGCTTTCAAACTGAAACACCGCTTCGCTGAAGGTGACCGTGAAGTTGATGGTATCGGCATTTGTCGGACCGCCCGTCTCCGGCACAATAGAAAGGACGCTGGGCAGCGCCATATCGTCCACCACGCCGAGGCGCTGCAGGAAAGCGCCCTGCGTATCGGTGGTACTGAGAATGAACTCGCCCCCGTCGGGGTCAAAATCCACGGTTCCCTCGAAGACCCCAACGGTGTACACGCCAAAAACGTCGTCCAGCGCCAGACCATAAACGGACGTATCCATGGTGCCACCAAAACTTTTGTTCCAGACGAAGTCACCGGCCGCGTCTAACTTTAATACGAACGCATCGTCCTCGCCCGTACTCGTTGCCGACGTAGCCTCTCCTTCACCGCCAAAATCTACCGTCCCCGAAAACTCACCCCCGATGTACACATTACCGAAGCTATCGGTCCCGATACCCTCCGCAAAGTCGCTCCCCGTTGCACCAAAGGCGGTGCCCCATTGAAACGCACCCGCCGCGTCGAGCTTCAGGACAAGTACATCCGTACTCAACGTATCAATCGTAACATTGGCGATCCCCGCACCGGGATCCAGATCAACCAAACCACCGCTATCACGGACTCGCCCGGCTACGTAAATGGTATCGCCCGGACCCGTGGCGATTCCATAGCCACTATCAGAGCCGTCGCCCCCCAGTCCCCGCACCCAACGGAATTCACCGTCTGCGCTGAGTTTTACGACAAACACATCCCGGACCCCATTGTTACTGAGCGTGGCCGTGCCTTTGCCCGGGTCAAAGTCTGCATCCGTGCTGTCGAACTCACCGGTCGCTACGACATTCCCCAAACTATCCACCGCAACGGCAAAACACCGATCATGGCCTGTACCGCCCATGCCCTTCGCCCAGAGCAAGGCACCCATCCCGTCGTACTTGGCGACGAAAATATCCCGTTGTCCAGAGGAAGTGAGATTGACCGCCGTACCCCCGGGATTGAAATCCGCAGTCCCGGTGAACACACCTGCGATGAATAGATTGCCGAAGGCATCGACTGCAACCCCTTCACTATAGTCGTCGTCTGTCCCATCGCCGGCCACCGTCTTCACCCATCCAAACGCGCCATCGGTATCCAGCTTCAAGAGAAAGATATCTTCACCACCGGTGGACACCTGGTTCTCAATGCCCGTCCCCGGGTCAAAGTCCACGGTATTCTCGAAACTTCCGGTCAGGTAGACGTTGCCGCTATCGTCCAACGCGATTCCGAGGAATATGTCATTGCCCGTCCCGCCTACGACCTTCACCCATACCAGTTCGCCGGAGGCATTCAGTTTGGTGACAAAGGCGTCATCTCCCCCGTTACTCGTCCGTTCATCAAGCGCAGCACTCGGATCGAAGTCCACCGTCTCGGAAAAGTAACCTGCCACATAGGAATTGCCACTCCCATCCACCGCTACGCCATACGCCGATACCTCGCCGTTGCCATTGAAAGCGGAGGCAAAGTCGAAGGATACCGGCAAGGTGGGTGCCGTCCCATTATCCACATCAACCGTGGCACTGGTCGCTCCCAATGCCTCCAGGTTCCCTGCGGCATCACTGGCGCTTCCTGCGCCAATCGTAATCCCCAGGGTCCCGCTCCCGGCCAGATTACTCAAGGTCACCGTTGGGGTCGCCGTCGTTCCATCCGTCACCATCACGGTGCCCACGGCTGTACCGGTGCTATTCAATACGATATCGTTGGCCGTCAGCGCGATCGTGTCTGCACCGGAGTAGGTCACGTCAAAGCTCACCGGGCCGACGGCGGTCGTCGAAACCGAAGGCGCACCAATGGCGACCGTCGGTGCAGTGTTGTCAACAGTCACCGCCGCGCTGGTCACGCTGGAGGCAAGGGAATTCCCCGCGCCGTCTTCCACGTCCGACGTCGTGTCCACGGCCAAGGTGAAGGAACCATCGCCTGAAAGCCCGTTGACGGAAACCGTGTAGTCGGTCGGACCGCCCGTAATGGTCACGCCAGTATGGGCCGTTCCCCCGTGGCTGACCACTATGTCGTTATCGTCATCGAAGTTTACGACCGCTTCATTGAAGGTGACTGTGAAATCGACGCTGTCTGCGTTGGTGGGCCCCGTCGTGCTCGGCGTAATCGTGTCGACGGTCGGTGCATCAATATCGGGCGGCGTGAGCTTCAACGCAAAAGCGTCGTCCTGCCCCACCGTCGTCAGATTCGCCGTGCCCGCACCGGGATCGAAATCTACGGTACCGCCGAATAACCCCGTGACATAGGTATTCCCTGAGTTATCCATGGCTACTCCCCACCCCCGATCACTAAAGGACCCGCCCAGGGCCTGGGCCCAGACAAAGGTCCCCGTGTTGTCCAATTTGATCACGAAGATGTCATCGACGCCCGAGGAAGTGAACTCCGCCGTACCCACGCCGAGATCGAAGTCTATCGTATCGCGAAAGGCCCCGGTGACAATCGTGTTGCCGTCACCGTCGACGACAATGCCCTGCGCCGAATCACCACCATTCGTGCTCCCAAAGGTACGAACCCGATCGAAATCGCCATTGCTATCAAGGGTCAAGAGGAAGATGTAGCCGATTGCTGTGGCCGTCCGGGTTGTCGTGCCCGCACCCGGATCAAAATCCACCGAGTTCCGGAATTCGCCGACGGTGTGCACATTGCCCGACCCGTCCACCGCAATGTCGTAGCCCAAGTCCGTCTGGTCGCCGCCCACGGACTTCGCCCAGACGTAGTCGCCGTTTACGTCCAACTTCACAACGAAAACATCGCTTCCGTCCACGCTGGTCAGATTGGCGGTGCCCGCGCCCGGGTCGAAATCAATGGTGTCGGTGTAGTACCCCGTAACGAGAACATTGCCGCTGCTATCGACGTCGATACCCCGACCCTGGCTCAAATTTGCCCCGGTCATGGACTTGGCCCAAACGTAATCGCCCGAGCTGTCCAACTTGAGGACGAAGATACCGTCTTCGCCGTTGTTGACGATATTGGCGGTGCCCGCGCCCGGGTCGAAATCCACCGTACCGACAAACTGTCCCGTAATATGAACGTTCCCAGACGCGTCCAGCGCGAGGTCCCAGGCGGTGCCGAAGCCGCTTCCTTCCATGGCCTTCGCCCAGACAAAGTCCCCATCCGAATCGAGCTTCAGCACGTAGATGCCGTCATTGCCGCCGGGGCCGCTCAGATTTGCCGTACCCGCGCCGGGGTCGAAATCCACCGTGTTCCGAAAGGAACCGGTGACGTAAACATTACCGGTACCGTCCAAGCCGATACTCACACCCCGGTCATAGCTCGTGCCGCCAATGCAGCGCACCCAGACCAGGGCACCATTTGCATCCAGCTTCTGAACGAATATGTCGTTCTCCCCCGCACTCGTGTGTTCCTCGGTGCCCGCACCCGGGTCGAAATCCGCCGTCTGCCGGAAATAGCCCGTGGTGTAGACATTGCCCAAAGCGTCCACGGCCACGCCCAGGCCCAAGTCATCCTCCGTGCCGCCCGCGCCCGCCGCGAAACCTAACCCCTGCGTCCAGGCGGGAAGAGCGAATAGGAGTGTAACCAGCAATCCACCGCAGAAAGCGATTCGGGATAGGGCCGATACGTTCGTAATAAGTACACGGGACAAAGACAGACCAGACATGACAGAGCACCCTTCCAGGAAAGAAGTTCCTGCAGCTTAAGAACCGATTGCGAATTTTCACGATAAGGGGATGCCGCCCAAGGGCTTCCCGTCGCCGTTCACTGACCACCGCCCCCGGTTGCGCTACGGGTGCGTTCCGACGAGTATATTCGGGATCGCGCGCGCTGTCAAACACGAAATCGGGCAGGGGACTGGGTCTGATTCGTGTTCTTGCCCCTCTATGGCCTGCTGGTGGCGTGCCGCCGCTCTGAGCGAGGGCGCTTGCTTGTCCAAGCCACCCTTATCAACAAGCAGCGGATTATCACGGTACAAGGCCAATACGAAAAAGCCCTCGTGTTTCCTTGCGGAAGCACGAGGGCCTTTAACGTTTAATATGGTGCCCGAGGCGAGAATCGAACTCGCACGCCATTGCTGGCACAAGATCCTTAATCTTGCGTGTCTGCCAATTCCACCACCCGGGCAGCGGAGCAACATAGTACAAAAAAAACGTTGCGCGGTTCAAGCTTTTTACCGCACAACGTTAAGAAAATGAAAAATTTATTTAGCTAAGGCCGTTTGTGACGAAATCATCCAACCGTCCCTGGATGTGGTTCGCCGTCGCATCGATGCCTGCGGTCGTATCCGGATTCAGGGCGCTCAACGCGGTAAGAATTCCCCGCGCTTCTTCGATGCCCTTATTGATAGCGCCCCCGATAAAATCGGCGAACTGAGCGCGGCCATCTTCGTCATCGGCCAGGCCGTTATTCTCCGCGTATTGGGAAAAGAAATTCAGGGCGAAGTCGGCAATTCGGTCACCGGTGGCTTCCGGAGAAAGATCGATGGTCTCCCCTTCCGGAATTCCCAGTTCCGCCCGGGCCTCTTCGACCACGGCGCGCAGCTGTTCAAATGCCCGGTCTACCACGATGTTCTGGGCATCCCCGGTGGAGACCTTCGCACTGAAAGAAACCGAGTCCGTTCGGCTTTCAATGGAAAAGGACTGGGGAAGGGTTGTCTTCGGCTGGATCAACTTGCCACTGACCGGCAGGTCCAAAGCCGCTGCACCAATATTTTGTACCATAGTGTCACCTCGCATCCGACACCATCCCGGTGTCATCTATCCGTCGCTTTCCTCATTCTATCGGCGGATAGGTACAAATACTTGAGCATTATCTTTGGGCAGGATGGGCGGGCCGGGGCCGTGATACCCTTCCCGGATCAGTATCCCGTCCGGGATCTACGGCGCCCGATATAGGCCCCCGTGAGGAATAAACCCAGGCATAGCAACGAGATAAGTGCCCCCCAACGCAAGGATGAGGCATGATAGGTGAAGCGAACCTCGTGGGTCCCGGCCCCTAATTCCACCCCACGAAATACACCATCGACGGGTAGGATTGGAACCACGTTTCCGTCTACCTGGGCTTGCCAGCCGGGATACCACGCCTCCGCAACGATCAGGACCCCGGGAAAGTTGGTCTCCACCTCCAGCTCCAGGCGATTATTCCGAGGCACATCGCTCATCCGTATGGTGTCGCTGATCACGCCGGACACGGGCGGCAACAATACCCCCGGCACGATGGGGAGCGACGAGGCCTGCAAATCCAACGTGGCCGTAGAGGCACTTTCTACCTCATGGGCGATTCGGATACGGGGCTCAGCACCCTGGTCTCGAAACAGGATAAGCCCCGAGTCGAAGATGTCTACAATGTTGAGATCATGGCGGACCGGCGCGTAGGCCCCTTGGATGTCTTCTTTCTGAAGCAGCAGCGTGCCAATACCTGCC
Organism: Candidatus Hydrogenedentota bacterium; assembly: GCA_034669905.1. Lineage (GTDB taxonomy): Bacteria > Hydrogenedentota > Hydrogenedentia > Hydrogenedentales > JAEUWI01 > JAEUWI01. Next base: position 38,046 of record JAXMOL010000012.1, on the reverse strand, counting down.
CGCCGCTGGAGCAAGGGATACGCACTGGTTTGCGCAAGATAGGCCTCCGTCCGATTGAGCATGACGGTCGACGGCGCATAGAGTGCGGGAATCTGGTTGCCATGAAGCGGCCAGGTGGCCATCCGGGGCGTGCCCCCCACGCGGGAATCCGATTCCTGCAGGGTGCGGATTACGTCGGTTTGTGGAAAGATATCCGCCTGAGGAGCACGGGGGATCCAGGGCAAGGTACCCCACGCCGTCGTCAAGACCAACAGCGTGATGGTCCCCGCTACGAGAATTCGGGCCCGCGGGTATAAAATCGTTGCCCCGAAAAGTACCAGCAAGGTAAGCGACGTGACGGTAAAGCACCAGAAGGAACTCCATGGGAACCCTTCAGTTTCAGACTGCTTCCACGCGAAAACAACAAATACCCCCAAGAGCCCACCCCAAAACAGCGGGAGTTGAATCCCCATACGGAGCAAGGCACGTTTGCACTGATCGGCGTTCAGGTGAAGCCACGTTTCCACCACGGCGGCGACCATGAGGGCCAGGGGAAAAGACAAGCCCGCCAGGTAGTGCACCGGGTGAAGAAAGCGAAGGGCGTGGATATTCGGAAGGAGTCCCTGCAACACCACCGGTACCGCGCCGACCAAAAGCGACGCAAACAGCAAACTCTCGATGCGGTGACGTAAGGGCCGCTCCACCAGTCGGCGTAACGCGCCCCAGAAACCAACGAATAGCAAGGGAACTACCCCGATGTAAACCACGTGAATCAGCGGGTTGTCGCCCCCGCCGATGTGGTGGTAATAGCTGGGGCCGAATAACCCCAGCAGCAGGCTGCTGTCAAAAATCCACGGGTACGTGTGATCGATGGCATTGCCCTCACGAAGCAGTTCCAGGTAGGGAAGCAGCTGAACCGCGGCCAACCCAAAGCCCGCAACAACACCAAGCGCATAGCCCGGTATGGCCCCGCCGATGTGTGCCCGCTTGTGATCCCGCAAACGCCGGAGAAACATATACAGCGCCATACACACCAGCGAGCCCGCAAGCATATGCAAGCCACCACTGAGTACCATGGCGGCCACAACCAGTGCCACCCCGGGCCAGGAACGGAAGTGACCCAGAATCAGCCGGTCCGTCGCCAGCAGCAAGAGGGGCAACCAGACCAGGCTGTCGCTGAGCGGCTCGAGTTGCCAGATGACCAGCGGACCACTCCATTGGAAAATGAGCGCCACGATGAGCCCAAACCACGGAGTAAATCCATAACGCCGTGCGACATAATAGCTAATCCATCCGGCCGCAAGACTCTTGGAAAGGAGCGATAGAAATAGCGCATTTCCGAATCCAAACAAATAAAACCAGATAGAAAACGGCGAGAACGCCCGATTGTAAGGATTGGCTATAAAGGGTTCCCCCAAGCCCACGGCGGGGTTCCACTGGAGCGCCCCCAGCGAGTCCCGGTTCCCATTGAGGAACGCATAGCTGGGCCATACGGTCCCGGCCTGCCACGCGGAGAGTGGCGTGGAAACGGCGGGCTCCGCGGGGGTGTGAGCGGCCCAGGGCGGCATGGCCAGAAGCGAACCCGTCTCCAGCGGAACCTCTCCCTGAATCCAGGGCGGCATGTAAACCGCCAGGGGAAAGAGCAGCAATAGGGCCAGACAAATTCCATTGTCCTTTACACGATGACCCCATGTAGCTCTCATACTCAACTCCTGCCCGCCGGGCACACCCAAAATCTGACGGGCGTGGTGACGGTCACCACGCCCGGGTACACTATAACAAATCTATCGTATTCAGCCGGAGAAACACTCCGACCGCCAAAAACAGGAAGTATTCAGATACAACGCTTACTTCTTGCGCTTCGGCTTGGGTCGCGTGTGAATTCCGATTCCATAATAGTCTTCGGCGGCCTCCATCATCGCTTCCGAAAGGGTCGGGTGCGTATGGATGGTGTGGGCCATCTCTTCCACCGTGGCCTCGAGCGACATGGCCATGGCCCCGGCTGCAATCATCTCACCGGCCTCACAGCCCATGATGTGGACCCCGAGAATCTCATCGGTCGCGGCATCACCCACGATCTTGACCAGGCCTTCGGTCTCGCCAATCGCGTGGGCACGGCCGTTTCCGGAAAAGAGGAAGCTGCCGGTCTTCACGTTATATCCCGATTCCTTCGCCTGGGTTTCCGTTAATCCCACGCTTGCCACTTCCGGTGACGTGAACGTGCAGGAAGGAACCACGCGATAGTCCATATGTCGGTTACCACCCGTTGCATTCGTGGCGGCAACGATACCTTCCGCCGACGCGCCGTGGGCCAGCCAGGTCTTGTTGGTCACATCGCCGATGGCATAGATGCCGGGCACAGCGGTTTCCATTCGTTCATCCACTTCGATGCCCCCGCGGGCCCCTACCTTAACGCCCAGCCCCGGCGTTTGGGTGACGACTTCGGAGTTACACTCCAGTCCGATACCGACCAGGACCAGATCCACGTCGACTTCGCCGGCCTTGTCGCCTTCCAGGGTCAAACGAACACCCCCATCCGTGTGGGTCAGTTCCGACACCTTGGTACCGGTGCGGATATCGATGCCCTTTTTCTTCAACCCGGCGGCCAGACGCTTACTCAGGTCGGCATCTTCTCGCGGCAACACGTGGGGCATAAACTCAATGAGCGTCACCTTGGCACCAAGGGCATTCCAGATACAGGCAAACTCCGCGCCAATGGCTCCCGCCCCGATGACCCCGATGCGCTCCGGAAGCTCGGTCAGCTCCAGGGCGTCCGTGCTGCCAATCACCGTCTTGCCGTTGAACTCAAGGCCCGGGAGCTGGGCGGGACGTCCCCCCGTCGCGATGATGATGGAGGTCGCTTCAACGGTCTCGTCTCCCACGGCGATGGTACCCGGTGCGAGGATGGTGGCCTCCCCTTGGATGACGTCGATGCCGTGGCCCTTGAAGAGGGCGGCGATCCCACCGGTGTTCATTCCGATGACCTTGTTCTTCCGGGCGACCATGGCGGCCATATCAAAACCGACCGATTCCGCCTTGAGCCCGTACTCGGAGGCATGCTGCATCTTGCGGTACATTTCAGCGGAGTATATGAGTGTTTTTGTCGGTATACACCCAACATTAAGACAAACGCCGCCGATATCGTTCTTTTCTATCACCACCACGCTTGCGCCGCGCTGGGAAGCCCGTACCGCCGCTACATAGCCACCAGGCCCTGTTCCAATTACTGCAACATCATATTTTTTCATCGGTTTCTTTCTTTTTATTGCTGTTTGATTTGGTTCTTTGTTGTTTGTGATGGCTACTGAAGGGAGGACTCGATGAGTTCCCGGAGTGCGTTACCAGGCGGCAATTCACAAATCTGCTCCAGCACCGCCGCCACACCCGATGCGGCCAACAGGGCCATCACCTCGGGCGCCGTCACGTCGTCCGGTGCGTCGAAACGCAGGGCCGCCCCAATCACTTCCACCAGGGCCGTCGGCGTCACATCCTGCGCGAGGCACATGTTGGCCGTGGCAATCAGCCGGTCATTGGGACCCAACTTGCGCTTGAGATCGCCGCCCACGCGGGCCACCTGATCGGCCAAGGCCTTGTTCTGATAGCGGTGGATCAGGTCCGTCGCAAAGGCATCCAAGGCCGCCTTATCGAGCCCATGCTTCCGGGACAAGCCCAGACAGCTTTCCTCCAGCGCCGCCTCCACCACAGGACGCACCTTGGGGTCCTGTATCGCTTCATAGATGTAGGTGTGGCCCTGGAGATAGCCCAGATAGGCCGTAGCCGCGTGACTCATATTGTGGACAAAGATCTTCCGCTCCACGTAGGCCCCGAAATTGGAATAGGGCTTGGCATGCTTGATGGGCGGCATCTCCCCCTTGAAACTGTCCCCGGCGAGGGGCAACTCACAATAGGGTTCCACACAGACGAGCAAGGGGTCTTGGGCCAGCTGGGCCTCGGTCATACGGGGCACCATGCGGCCGATGGACGCTTCCACGAAGCCCACCTTCCCGTCCAGGGTCTCGTGCCACTCGGGCGCCAGGTGACTGCGCACCGCCTCCCGAAGGACCGCATCACCCCGGAGCAGATTCTCGCAGATGATGATGTTGAGGGGGGCCGCGTCGGCCTGGGCAAAGCGTTTCTCAATACCCCGTGCAATCGCGGGCGCGATTCGGGGCAGAATCTGGGAACCCACCGCCGTCGAAGCAATCGTCGCCACCGCCAGGGCGTCGGCCACGGCTTCCACATCGCCGCCATGGATGGCCGTCACGTTATCCACAGGAATCACTTCCGTCGTTTCCGAGACCAGATGGATGGGATAACTCCCCCGGGACTGCAAGAGCCCGACGACCGTCTCGTTGACGTCGATAAAGGTCGTGCGAAAGCCCGACTCCCAATAGAGTTGTCCAATGAAACCACGACCGATATTACCGGCACCAAAATGTACTGCCTGTCCGTTCAAACGCCCAATCCTCTATGGTTTGTGATAGAAGTCCCCGGAAAAGTTGGGTGATTATAGCAGTTGGCGGATTGGTGGCGCGATGTACGTTAAGCGGTGACACCGGCAGGGAAGTCGTTCCAGGGGCCTCGATGGGGAAAATCGACGCTCAGAATCGCCCCAGAATCGACGAACGCACCCCCGGCAAAGGGATAGATGCGCTTCGAGCGCCATCGGATGCAGGGCCCGACGGCGCTCCATAGGTGCACGTATGGGACGGTATCGCGCCAAAACACCCGAGTATATTCACGAAAGCATCGCCCTATACCAGCCACTCCGCCCTGACACACGTCATTCTGACGCGCGCTCCTGTCCCGGTGGTGGGACTGTCCTCGACTTCGTCCCGGATCGTAGACGCGCCGTGGTGGGCGAAGTTCGGGACTGTACCGGCAGTACGCCACGACGGCAGGCTGCAACGTGTACGCGCAACCAGCCTGATGGAAACACCCCAAGGGCGCAGACATTCCCGTCTGCGATAAGCGTAGGGATGCGCGAGATGACTTCGATTACCGCCCATCGCGATCCGGTGCCTTTGGCACTGATGCCGTCGGGCCGACGGCGCTCCATAGGCACGCGAGGGACGGTATCGCGCCCGTATAACGCAGGTATTTCACGACAGCGTCGCGCCATCCCGGCCACTACGCATTACACGCGTCACGCCAACGCGCGTTCCTGTCCCGGTGGCCGTAGACAAGCCCACGCTGTGGAGACACAAGAGAATGGTGATGGAAACACCCCAGGGACGCAGACATTCCTGTCTGCGGTGACGACAGCAGATTTCGTAGAGACTGCCGTGTCCCGTCATTGATGACGTAAAGCCTCCCCAACACCCCGTCTCCCCATACTGCCGGGACAGCCTCGCGCATCAACGCGTGCCGTTCATCCGCTTCATGGGCCGTTACACCTCCGTCCACACGCTACCCCACGTGGCTTTCAGCGCGGAGGCAGTCCCTGTGGTGGGACTGTCCTCGACTTCGTCCCAGACGAAGTTCGGGACTGTACCGGTAGTACGCCACGATTTCCGTGGGCCTCATCCGCCCCATCTTCCGGAACAAGAGCCCTGGTTACCGCCCATCGCAGTCCGGTGCCAAAGGCACCCATGCCGTCGGGCCGACGGCGCTCCATAGGCACGCCAGGGCTGTAGACGCGCTAACTCAATGAATCCATCACGAGACGTCGTGGTGAAACTCCGTCCCCGACCCTTGGCCCACCGGGACATGCTGCCGCCCTGAAGCGTACCTGGTTAACCCAGATTCCACGAAAGGCCCGACGACAACCGTCTTACCTTCTACCCCCTGCGGCAGAACGTCCCTTTGACAAGAGTAGGTCACCCTCCCTGCCACGAAAAAAGGCACCGTCAAAGCAGTTTGACGGCACCTGATTTACTCCGGTCGATACAGCGCTATTTTATCTTGTGTTTTTTGAGATAGGCCATCATATCTTCGGCATAGGGATAGGTCTCTTTTAAGAGGCGTGCAAAGGTCTTGAGATAGGCGATAACGTCTTTCTCCGAGGTGTCGTCGGGAATACGACGACGGTCGCCATTACCGTAGGCATCCAATGCAGACTTGTACTTTTCAATCCCCTTGAGCACTTCTTTGACCTTGGGGGGACATTTCGAATCTTTGCTCAGCTTGATGAGGTTGGAAACCTGCTGGGTGTAATTGCGGCCGCCTGAGTTCATCTCTCGGTTATCGGTCGCCGCCGTGGGGTCGGATTTGATGGACTGCACGGCCGACTTGGCCTTGGTGTAGGCCGCCTTTACCGCCGTGGGGAATTGGACCAGGGAACGCAGCTGCTTGGCGTAGTCCGTGTCTTCATTTGCTTCTTTGTCCGACTTGCCCGCCTTGTAGGCCGCGTCCCGCTCTTTATCGATTCGCTCACCGGCCTTCTGATTGGCCTTGTCGAGCGCCTTACTGCTGCTGGTCCAGTGGTGCTCAATCATGGCATCCACATTGTCGAGGTGGGCCTTGAGTTTTTTCAGGGCGCGATAGGCGTCTTTCTCATCCTTGCTGGTCTTCTTGATAGCCGCATCGATAAGCTTTCCATACTTCGCGGCTTCGGACTTGAAACTCTTGACCTCTTTGCCCAGCGCCTTGTGCACCTTCTCCCGCTCCTTCCCCGTCTTCATCACCGCGGGATCGAGTTTATCCACCGCGATCAACGCCTTGAGAAGGGGCGCAGAACCTTTGGCCACGGTAATCGTCTCCGCCGTGCGCGGACTCCCTTTGCCCTGCAGGGGCTGCACACACTTATTAAACTCATCACCCCAGGTCTTTGCATAATCCGACATATAGAGTTTCCTTCCGGTACATCAAGTTGGCAGGAGTCACCAACGGGAAGGGCTGGCTTACACTGCACGCGAAACTGTCAACAATTAACCATAGCGAAGTCCCGCTCCCGTTGCAGGCCCGCCGCCCTTCCCTGGGGCTCCACGGGCTACAGAATCTATCGCCCACGCTCTTCGATGCGCCTTGCTTCGCGCCCCGATCTTTGTTCTAATGGTGCCTGACCGGCAAGCTGGTCCCTATTCCACCGTATTGCAGCCTGATTTACCAACAATGGAAAGTATCCCATTTGATGAAATACCTCCTCTATTTCCCCATGTTCGCCATCCCCCTGATTGCCTACAACATTCTGATGATTTCGGGTGACTCTCTCCAGACCAACCCCGACATCATCCGTATTCCCCTCATGGCCAACGATGATGCCATGCACCTGAAGATGGGCGATATCCTCGTCATACTGGGCATCCTCTTTCTCTACTTCGAAATCCTGAAGGCGACCCGCGCTTCCAAAGCAACCATCGTAGACCACGCCCTCTCGCTGGTGGTCTTCATCATCTTCCTGATCGAATACATCGTCGTCGCGGGTGCCGGCACGGCCACCTTTATGATCCTGGCACTCATGTCCTTGCTGGATGTCATCGCAGGCTTCACCATTACGATTTCGACGTCCCGTCGTGATATTTCATTCGGCGACGGGGGCCTCTAAACACCCCCTCCCCACTAACCTATTTAAAAACCGCGCCCTGTCATTTGCGAGGGCGCGGTTTTTGTTTTCATGCGTGCTATTCAGGGCATTTCCCGAATCACCTACTTCTTTATAAGCCAGACTTCGGCCACCTGGGTGCCCCGACCTTCGACGAGTCCCCAGGTCAATTCAAGTTCCCCATCCGCCGTGGCCGCTTTGGGAATGTCGTATTCCTGGGGCCACAAGGGCTCCTCCGAGCGATGGGGTCCGTGGATAACGTATTCCCCGTCGGCGGTCAAGTCGAGGGTCGGACGAAAACGGCCGAACTCGATGACCTTAATCTTGTACTCCGCATTCTTGTCCAGACCACGGTAGCGCATCGTCAGGGGGGCGCCATGGAGGGTCTGTGCATGGTCGAGCATGGAGTAGCGATACCTGGGATCAACTTTCAGCGTGCCATTGTCCAGCCAGCGATAGCGGCCTTCGGTAACGCGGCCAATGCGACTCGGATTTTCTTCGTAGGTGGAGAGCATGTCCAGGTGGGGCTGCTTTTGCGGGTTGCCCAGGTTATCATAGAAGCCACCGGGACCGGGGTCTTCCCAATTAACCAACGCGTCCAGGTGGGCCAGGCGTTCCGACTCCTGCTCCATCGCCAGGGCGCGCTCAAATTGAAACTCCAGCCAGGGCCGGTCATTCATCGGCATGTCGAGCTTGTCGAGCAGGGCACCCCGCTCCGGATTGCGGGTGAAATAAGGGGCCTTCACGCTGAACTGAAAGCCGATGGAATGGAACATGGCGTCGGCCAGCGCTGCCATCTCTTCCCGGAGCTCTTCTTCGATGCGATCGTTGTCGGCCTCGGCCAGGGCCTCCTTCGCCGCCTCAATGGCTTGAGCGGCACCCGACGTTGGCGCTTTGGCCAAGGCCGCGTAGGCTGCTTTCTCGTATGCCATCTCGGCCACATAGTGGGCCTGCACGTAGTGGTCAAAAATTGCGCGCATGAGATACATCTGATAGCGCCAGCTCTGCCGTACTTCGGGCGTCGCCTTTTCACCGATGGCGCGCCAGGCCTTCAGCGCCTTGGGCACGAATGGATTCGTCCGGAAATCCCCCGTCATGTTCTCTTGCAACATCCAGAGGGCTTCGGAAACCTCCTCTTCCAAATCCGGCCCGAAGAAGACCCGGCCGTAGTCCTTCACAATCGCATGAATATCCGCATCGGGGTCCCATGCCAGCGCACTCCACACCATCTTATTCAGATCGTCGTGGATACCGTCGGAGTAGGAGCCGAAACCGACCGCATATTCGGCGTAGGCATTGTGGGCCAATTGATTGTGCCCCGGACGGGGATTGATACCCTCCCGACCGAGGGTCTGGGCATGGCGGCCATCCCAGTGGGGCACGGGAAACATGGCGCGCACATTGTGGGTAATGTCGGGGTAGCGGCGGATGGGATACTGGGAAGGTATCCACTCCCGGGCCTCCATGATGCTGTGCTTGGTGCCGGGACCATAGACGTACCCCCCCAACCACTCGGGCTGCTCATTCCGTATATAGTCGAAGAACCATTTGTTTCGTTCTTTCGACATCTTCTGGTTGGAGACGAAAACACCGGCCTCGGGAAAACGTTTGTGCAGCATGGTGGCCATGCCCTCGAGTGCGGGCATGAGCACCTCGGGGTGATTGTCGCCGGGATCGCCACCGGGCACGAAAAGATGGTCAAGGCGGGGAATCTCTTCGAAAAAGCGTTTCCGATAGCCCAGTTCCCTATCGTATTTTTCCTGGTCTTCCCCCAGGATGGGCACGGGATACCAGATGAAGACATCCAGGTCGTAAGCGGCGAGGAGTCCCGCGAGCTTCATATTCATCGTCCACTGGGATTCGGCCATGAGGGGGCTGTCTTTCTCACCCGGAGGGGACTCCTGGATGAGCTCCACCCCACTGCTACCAAAGAACGCCAGCTCGCGAAGGTACTGCTCGTAGGCGTCCACATCCCACAAATCGTAACTGGTGGCCGTGTTGCGGTAGCCCAACTGATGGACACGCATGGGGTACTTCGGTGCCGTCGCGATTCGCGTCTCCCGGTCCAGGGTTACTTCACCCTTCCGCAGGGTGAGGGCCCGCAATAAACGTCCGGCGGCAAAAAGGACACCGCGCGGATCGCGGCCTACTACCATGACGGTATCTCCGCTCACCCCCAGGGCAAAGCCTTCTGCCTTCTCGGGCACCGCCAAGCCAGCGGGCAGGGAGACGCCTTCAGGTATCCCATCGGCCGTACAGAGCACGATTCGGGTAGCCCCTTCGAATGGGTCGCGGATATACCAGCGAATACCGGTGCGTTCATAGACGCCGTCGCTCAACATATCCGCCGCTTTGCCAATTGGACCATCAACGGGTGCGACCAGCACGGTGGTGCGTAGATCCAGGGGCGCAGCCCCATAACTTCCCCACGCGACCATTACCGCCAACAGGACGAGCCCTGATTTCATAACTTCTCGCATTACCATAATAACCCGTTTCCCGACTTGGTTACGGTTACACCGCACCCCTGCCAGGCCGCGTTGCACCGCTTCGTTGCAATCCGCCCAGTGTAACGGCGGGAACAAGGTGCGTCAAGTGAGATTTTCAGGAAATTCTACGGACGTTCAGTAACGGCTATCGCGGGCGCTTCGGGCAAGTCCCCCTTGGCGCGGAGGCCGTGTTCTTCCCGCAACAACGTTTCCGTATCGGGGTAGGCATAGATAACCGGTGCCTGGTGCTGCATGAGACCGCCGGTATCGGCCGTGGGGCCATAGGTGCTGTGGAGGGGACGATTTATCTGACGCAACAGCGTGGTTTGCTGGCCCCGGTGGTGTGCGGTGTGGGCGATACGACGGGTCATGACCCAGGCGCGGCTGCGGGGCACTTCGAAGAAGGGAACCACGGTAGACCACCAATCCTCCGGCTGGATTCTCAACCGGGCCAGACGCTGGCGGGCATGGTTTGCATAGGTGTTCATGAACTCCAGACGGACCTCTCGCTCCGGGAGGGGCGTATCCGTCACGTGAATCCCCAACATCGTGGAAAACCAGAGATTTTCGCTCACACACTGGTGGACCATATGCTCCAAGAGGTTGCGGCCACGGGTATCTTCCGGATGGGGGCGTATGTGGAGATCTTCATCGTTGAACATCGCCCACACACTCAGTACTTTCTGTACTTCCGTTTCATAGGTATCCACAAGAAAATCATAGGTCATGGTGTCACAGCTCCGAAAAGGGAGCGCACACGACCCCCGTCGTGTGCGCTCCCCGGGGTCCTTAGTTAGCGGCTGCGCTGGCCTGGGCATCCAGCACCGGAGCCAACTGGGCCATCAGTTCCCCCTTGGAAACCAGGCCGCGAATCTGGGCGGCCGCTTCTCCGGCGGTGAAGACAATGAGCGAGGGAATGCTCTTGATGCCAAACCGGGAGGCAAGCTCGGGACTGTCATCGATGTTCACCTTGACGACATGAAGTCGGCCCTTGGTTTCCTCCGCCACTTCTTCGAGTGTAGGCGCGAGGGCATTACACGGTCCGCACCACGGGGCGTAGAAATCCACCAGTATGGGCGTATCGGCACCGTTAATCGTGACATCGAAACTTTGTTGATTCAGTTCGTTTAAGTGGGCCATAGGGGGCCTCCTTTCTTTGGGTATGGATGTGTGGACAGGGAACGCGTATTCGTCACTGAACTACCCGTGACAACAGGTCGCCGCGCTGTCGGACTCCGCCAGGGGGGCTGCCTTGGGAAAGTCGATGGCGGTACCGGCCACATTGTTCAGGTAATTGGTCAGGAGGTTGAGGGACACGTGCCCTACAACTTCCACCAGATCAGCATCGGTCAGCCCGCGATCCCGGGCTTCCGCTATGTCCTCATCGCTGACCTTGCCCCGCTCCCGTACGACCGCTGTCGTGAAGTCCAGGAGGGCCTGGGCCCGAGAGGCATCACTCTTGCCCGCCCGGGTCGCCAGCAGCTCATCTTCCGACAGGCCCTGCATCTTGCCGAGGGCACTGTGGGCCGACACGCAGTAGTGGCACTGATTCAGCTCGGCAGTGCGCAGGGCGATATGCTCGCGCTCCACGGCAGAGAGCACGCCGCCCGACAGGGCCTCGCTCCCCTTCAGATAGGTCTCCAGCACCGCAGGGGCCTGGGCCATGACCTTGGTGAGGTTGGGCACCATGCCCATTTTTTGCTGTACGGCTTCGAGGAGTTCTTTGGCGCTTCCCGTGGCGGCGTTTACTTCGATGGTGTTGATACGTGTCATGATGCTTCTCCTTTGTGGGTTTGACCCGGTTGTTATGTGTTGCGTGGGTTATGGGTTTTGGATTGGTTTCCGTTACTTCACGTGGCGCTTCAGGAATTTCCGCATGAGCCGCGCGATCGTGTCGCCCTCTTCCTCGAGGGCAAAGTGACCGGTGTCGAGCAGGTGAAACTCCACCTCCTTGAGATCCCGGCGATAGGGCTCTGCACCGGATACCGGGAAAATCACGTCATTCTTACCCCACACGATGAGGGTGGGCGGTTGCTCCGTCCGCAGGTATTCCTGCCATGCGGGGTAAAGCGGTGGATTACTTCCGTAGGACAAGAACAGGGCGAGTTGGATGGCCTGATTGCCTTCCCGCTCCAGTAGGGGCTGATCCACATTCCAATTGTCCGGACTGATATGGGCGGGCTCCCGCGTACCGTGGGTGTATTGCCAATAGGTCGCATCGCGGGTGAGCAGCCCCCGTAAGGGCGCTTCGGTTTCTTCGCGCTGCTCCGCCCAGTAGGCCCGGAGAGGATCCCAGAAGTCGGTGAGTCCCTCTTCGTAGGCATTGCCGTTCTGAATGATCAATGCCTGCACCCGCTCCGGATGGGCCGTGGCCAGCCGGAATCCGATGGGCGCCCCATAGTCCATGAGATAGAGGCTGTAACGCTTCAGGTTTAAGGCCTCGGTGAATTGCCCCACCACTTGCGCCAGATGATCGAAGGTGTAATTGAACTCCGTGACCGGGGGCGCATCACTGTTTCCGTAGCCGGGATAGTCGGGGGCGACGACGTGGTAGCGCTCGGCCAAACGGGGAATCAGGTTACGAAACATGTGGGACGACGTGGGAAACCCGTGAAGCAACAGCACCGTGGGGCGGTCAGGGTCTCCCGCTTCCCGGTAAAACACGTTAATCCCGTCGAGGCTGACATAGCGATGGGCGGTTTGGGGTGGGGCGGAAGCGGCGCTCCCGGCCAGGGTCATGACCCCACCCAAGACACTGAGGGTGGCAATCAATCGGATTGCCTTTCTTTCGTTCATGGCGATTCTCCTCCGTAGTCGGCGGGCCTCGCTGGCCGGCCGTTGTTGGGCCGAAGCACTTACGCCTCAGCATGGACGCTATAAGGCAGGAGTCATGCCAACCACAACGATTTTTCGTATCTCTTTTTATTTCGGCATGTTACGACGAACCACCCCACGCCATCGGTTCGACGAAATTTCGTTTTCTACGACTTTTCGTTTGCCAATCAACGATATTTCGTGCATACTAAGCCCATGAAACTCGATGCCCTCCAAAATATCGTACTCGCTGCCACCTGCGAACATTCGGTCGACTGTGTGCTCCAAACCATCGTGCAGGGATTAACCTCAGAAGCCGGTATGGCCCTGGCGCGCGTCTGGCTCCTGGAGCCTGGCGACCTGTGCGAAACCTGCGTCATGCGCCCGGAGTGTCCCGACCAACAGCGCTGCCTCCATCTTGTGTCCAGCGCAGGCGACTCTCTCCGCAGCCCCGGGGCGACGTTTGACCATATCGACGGCAATTACAAGCGCTTCCCCTTTGGCATCCGCAAGGTGGGTCAGATCGCCGCCACGGGAGAGCCGCTGCTTATCACCGATCTGCTGGACAACCGGGACTGGGTCTTCGACAAAGAATGGGTAGAAGGAGAAGGGATTCTCAGTTTCGCCGGACAGCCCCTTCGCTTTCGGGGGGAGGTACTGGGCGTGCTGGCGGTTTTCTCCCGTGACGTGATGGGCGACGAATGCCTTACGGTCCTGCGCGCCTTCGCCGATCAGGCGGCCGCGGCCATCGCGAATGCCCGGGCCTTTGAAGAAATCGACCGCCTGCGCAAGCAATTGGAGCAGGAGAATGAATATCTCCGGGAAGCGGTCAAACAAGATCCTGATTATGGTGACATCGTGGGATCCAGCGGGGCCCTCCGTCGGGTTATGGAACAAATCGCCCTTGTGGCAAAGACCGATTCGACGGTACTCATCGAGGGAGAATCGGGCACCGGCAAGGAGCTCATCGCCCGGGCCATCCACGAGCAGAGCCACCGGGCAGCGCGCCCCCTCATCCGCGTGAACTGTGCCGCCGTACCCCGCGAACTATTCGAGAGCGAGTTCTTCGGCCATGTCTCCGGCGCCTTTACCGGGGCCCACCGCGACCGTACGGGGCGCTTTGCCCTTGCAGACGGGGGCACCCTGTTCCTGGATGAAGTCGGCGAAATCCCCATCGAGCTGCAGAGCAAATTGCTCCGCGTGCTGCAGGAAGGGCAGTTTGAGCGCGTTGGGGATGACCGAACCCACCAGGTGGATGTGCGCGTGGTGGCAGCGACCAACCGAAGTCTGCTCAACGAGGCCCACACGACCCGCTTTCGACCTGATTTGTACTATCGCCTGAGCGTCTTCCCCATTCACTTACCCCCACTCCGGGAGCGCAGGGAAGATATCCCCGATCTCGTCCTCCATTTTCTGGAGGGGGCCACCCGGCGCTTTGGACTCCCACCGGCCACCCTGAAGCAACGCCACGTGGAGCTCCTCCAGGCCTATGATTGGCCCGGCAATATCCGGGAACTTCAAAACGTGGTCGAGCGGGCCGTCATCGTGTCCCAGGGACGCGATCTCGAATTCGAGCTTGGAGGTCTGTCCGCCGCGGTCACCCCCACGCCCACCAATTCCCCCGCCCCCCCGGCGGATGAGAACAAAATCTTGACTGATCGCGAAATCAAAGCCCTCGAGCGAGACAACATCATTCGGGCACTCCAGCGGACCCAAGGCACCCTCAGCGGTGACCGCGGCGCCGCTACGTTGCTGGGCATCCGACCCACTACCCTGGCCTCTCGGATCAAGAAACTCGGGATTGACCGACGGGCACTCCCCCCGGAATCCCCTTGAGTCGCACGCGGGGCACCCCGTTGATAGCTTCCTGCCGATACCTTAGCGATCCCTGGCGTGTCCCACTTTGGGACCAAGCCCCCACCACCGAACTTCACCAAATTACGCCATCGGTGACGTAGAGAGTCGGAGCAAATCGCGCTCAGATTTTCTTTCTACTTTCCTCCGCAAAGCGCTCTTATTAAATCCAGGCTTCGGAACAACAAACTACCTTTTGCACAACAATTGCCTCCCGAATCACGCCCTCTATTCCTACCGTTCGTTAGGCCCCTCCCTGCACTTTTTATCACACCAACTCCCACAACAATCGACTAAAAACCCCGTAAACATTACCCGAAATAATTCTTACGCCTTTCCTATTTTTTATCTGGGCCTCTGTCCTATTTCACCAATTTTCTCACCCTATCTCCCTGAAAAATAAAAATCTTGACAGCATAAAGAATTCGTGCAACTATGTAGAAACGTTTTCTGCTGATTAGCGATCAGTATGGCAGTGTGAACGTAGAATTTGGCTTCAGTTAGCTGACGAAGCCCTTGGAGCGGGAAGGCGTATGCGGCGATGGTGCGGGCATATACACCTTAACTCCAAGTGTCCTGATGGAGGGTTGCCTATGCGTTGATGAGGTTGGTAGTTGAATGGCGGCAGAATGCGGCGGAGTTCATCGGGCACATTGATTCCTACCCGGGTGGCAGTTTTCCGGACTTATCATCTCCCTCTCTTCCTCTTTCTGCCATATTATCTATTCATTTTCAAGTTCTTTGTAAATAATAGTTTTACACATTTAGAGGAAGCATATCCATGCCTACTAATTTCTCTCACAAAGCCACGAGAAAGAGCGGCTTTACGCTGATCGAACTCCTGGTGGTGATCGCCATTATCGGTATCCTGGCAGCCATCCTGCTCCCTGCGCTCGCCCGGGCCCGCGAGGCGGCACGTCGTGCCTCCTGTGCCAACAATCTCAAACAACACGGCACTATTTTCAAAATGTATGCCAACGAAAGTGCGGGTGAAATGTTCCCGCCCCGTGGTATTCGTTTCTGGATGGACTACCCCGCAGGTCGTGGTGCAGGCGTTACCCTTGAGCGCGCCTACTCCACGGAAAGCGTCTACCCCGAATACCTGACCGACATCCAGATTCAGTTCTGCCCGTCGGACGGTGACTATGCCAAGTCCCAGCAACCCGACTACCTCTGGAGCACCTCCGGCGCAAAAATGCACCGTACCATCGGTAGTGGCTGGGATGGCTCCATACACCCATTCATGGCGGGTAAAATCCCCCCGGCGGCCGGTGGCAGCAAGCACTGCGATCCGTCCATCTTCGACCCCGGTGTAGAGTGCTACTACCACGGCGGCTACTGGTCCTACAACTACTGGGGTTACATGGTTGATCCCGGCTGGTTTAGCGTACCCGACGACTACGATATCGTCTTCGGCGAAACGACCGCGACCGGCGGTTCCGCCCAGTCCCTCGACGCCAAACCGACCGCTACGGCCGGTGAAGTGAACCCCAACTGTCGTGGACTCTTCGCCAACATGGGCAAAGACGCGACCTTTACCCTGACGAGCGGGCGTGTGGTTACGGCCATGGCCCTTCGTGAAGGTATCGAGCGCTTCATGATCACCGACATCAACAACCCCGGTGCCAGCGCCAAGGCCCAGTCCAACTCCGCTATCATGTGGGATAACTCCTTCTCGGAAGCGGGCGGCATTCGCAACACCGACAACTTCAACCACGTACCGGGCGGTTCCAATGTCCTCTACATGGATGGACACGTTGAGTTCGCCAAGTACGGCCAGGAAGCCGGCAACAAGGCGTTCATGATGACCGTCGAAGCCCACTCCGACCGCAACTGGCAGTCCCCGTGATTCCTGCGGCACCCTTTTGTTCGTGCTTGAGGGATGCCGGGGTTAGCCGATGGCGGAGGAAGTAAGGCAACTTTTCTGAAAGAAGTCTTACCGCCAACGGCAGACATGAGGACCACTTATTACCGGGTTCAGCAAACTCCCTTCGGGAGGTGCTGGACCCGGATTTTTGTACCCTGGAAACTGGCGGGAGACCGTTTTTGGGGCGACGATTTGCGAATGAACCCGTGGGGCCGGGTTGATACGCGTCTTACCGGGAGCCCGCGGCACCGCACTTCAGCGAAGCCACCATTATCGCCCCCCCTTGTGCTGGCAGGTCGTCGGTGCGCCGTAGGACCGCCCGAACGGTAGTGTGATCTGGCTCCTCCAGCACCAGACTCCTCTAACTCCGGGGCGGTACCCACACCTTAACCCGATCGGCCAAGTGCTTGGAGAGTATCAGTTCTTCTTCCTGCAACATCTGAACTATCCAGTCAGTCAGAATCTGGTCAGCGCGCCGATTCTTGAACATCATCTCCACACCTCCCCGCGCGGCTTGCAGCTCTTCGGCGTCGTAGTTCCTTGTGAAGGAATCCCAACGGGGGCCCGATGCCGTGATGGGCTCTCCATCGATGTGTTCCGCGAGTTTTTGACGCAGGAGTTCTTTGCGGACCTGGAGCTTATTTCTGTCGATGAGACCGGCCCGGTCTTGAGGGACGTTATATTGTTCCGCCGATTCTGCCGTATTGTAGGTTTCCTGCATGTACCGCCACGCCTCGGGTGATACATCGTGTGGCGCGAGTATCGACTCGTAGATAGTCTCACTCTCGGCGGGCGCTGCATGCCAGGCCAACAAGGCCTCCTTCATGGCACGTCCTTGGGACAGTATCGCCTCCGCCAAATCGCCGTCAAAATCGGGCAAATTGAGGCGCGCCTCGGATGCCCTTTCCACCTCGGCATCGGTCGCATCCAGTTCCAGGCGGGCAATCTCCATGGCGACAACGCTTTCTTGCAGCACGCCCCACGTGTGTCCCGGTGTCTGGTCATCCAAAATCGCTACGGTGTAACCCTCCGGGAGAACGATTGGCGCTCCCCGAAAAGTCCCTGGACCTGGACTCCCGCACCCAGCTGCCAGAAAAAGTATAGTCACGCCGAAGAAACCTGCCGTAGAACGCATCATTGTCATAGCCCCTTTGATTACTTTTTGAAAAAGCCTCAAGAATTGTCAATGGGCGCTCGTGCCCTCCCTTTACTTTACCCCCGAAAGGCCATATATCTTCGCGTCCCGGAGGAAAAATCGTAGCTGCACGGCCTGGCCGGCCAGGCTTCCGCCGTCCTTTTCGCCCCAGTGCATGGGCAGCCCACGACCATCCACATTTTCAAAGAGGCACGTTTGCCGCTCAAAGCCTTCAATCGTGTTGCCGTCGCCGTCCAGCAATTCCGCCATGACGTAGGCCTGGCCCGACTCCCCTTCCGCAGCACGATAGCGCACGTCGGCATTCAGGCTCAGCCCACCTGCGGGCATGCGAAAGACCGGTGTCGAGAATTCGCCGTTGGCGCGGCACGTGGTATAAAAGACGCGGTCTTCCGGCAGGCTGGCGATGAGGCCGTCGGGCTTGTAAAAGCGGAGGCGGCCTTCGCGGATAAGAGGCCCCTGGAGGGCGAGCCAGAACTGGTCTTCGAAGGCGTTGGTCTCGCGGAAGTCGCGGGCCCAGTTCAATCCGTCGCGGCTGATGGCCCATTCGGTCATATAGGGCGGGCCATGTTTCGTGAGCGCCCGGCGGGAATTGGCTTCGGAAGGTGGCGGCATGTAATCGTTGAGCAGCAGCGCATAGCGGTCTTGGAGCGGGAAGAGAACGACCCGGTAAAACTCCAGGTCTGCAGGGTCCCTGTCATCGGGCGTCCAAAGCTCCGCACCTTGGAGGAAGTCGGGCGAGAACTTCTCCCAGGTGATGCCGTCTGGAGACCGCAGGAATGAGAGCACCCGGCGGAGCTCACCGATGTTGTCCGGATAGCGCTTCGGGTAAGGCTGAACAATGGTCTGGACCACGACAAACTGCTGTGTGGGCCCGTGCCAGAAAAAGCACGAGGCGTCGTGGCCCTGAAAGGCGTTGTCGGAGACCATCTCCCAATCGGTGCCATTGACACTCTTAAATACGTGGAGCTTTCCCGGCCATTCGGCCCAGGAGAAGAGGAACACCGCCCCATCGGTGGGACGGTAGACCAGGTTGGCGAAGCCCTGCCACTGGCTCCGTTTGTATTCAAAGACCACCTCTTCGTGGGTGAAATTCCGTCCGTCTACCGTCCTGCAGCGCACGACCTGGATGACGCGATTCTCTGCATCAGCCCAATTCTGAATACGCCAACCGTAGATGCGGGTGGTTCCCTCCGGCCCCGGTGTCTCACAGCCGAATTGCATGTCGGGATAACCCACCGCGCGTCCCTCGTTTTCGAGGGGGTGAGCGCCAAAGCGGATGGTGCCAAAGGGGGCGACAATGTCATCGGCGTCCCAGAAAAGCAGGGGAAGTTCGGCGGCAGGCGTGGAAAGGCACCACGGTCCGACGATTGCCACCCACAATCCGACAAGATATCGCATAGGTTTCCTCCTCCTTTACGGTAGGCTGCTTTCAGACTTCTGGGCATTAAGAAAGGCACTACACCGTGCCGCTACAGAATCTGAAGTATGCCACGCCTGACCATCACTTCCAAATGGGAAACCGCCTGTTGAGTTTTAGTCCGGGTGTGACCCCGGCTCGGCCACCTACCACGCGTCTCGGGTTATCAGGGGCAGGTCATCGGTGCGGAAGGGTGCCGCCGGGAGATGGGGCATGGCGTAGGCCGCCCCGATGAATCCCCGCATATTGTAGAGATTGCAGGCGGGGTTGTCCGCCCAGCCATAGCGCACCGCGACGGGCTTCTTTACCTCAGGACTCGACACTACGACTTTTTTGCCGTCTATGACCGCTTCCGCCGCGACAAACTTCCCATCGGCTCCGGCGATGGTGAATCCCGTCAGGGGGGGCGTGACACGGCCGTGGGGCGTCCCTTCCGGACGATTCCAGGTGGTCAGACCGCCGCTGACGTGGTCAAAGGAAACGACGATCGCGTCCCCCTTCACCTTCATGCCGGCATAGGTGGGGCCCGTGTGGAGCCCGTCCTGTCCATAGGCCACATGGAGGGCCGACTGGGCGAGTCGATAGCCCACGACCTGCTTGTCTTTGGGATGGATATCGTCGGCCTCACCGGCATCAGTCGTCACGGCAAGCCCCACCCTGGGCAATACCGTCGCCAGCGCTTGGGCCTCACGCAGTTCCGCCCAGGTACTGTCGCCCGGTTCCGCCGCCCGCGCCCGATAATTGGGGAGTTGGGTGATAATAAACGGGAAATCGCCCTGCCGAAACTGTTCCCGCCAATCGAGAATCAGGGTCTGCATCAGGTCTCGGTACTGGAACGCCCGGCCCGAGTTTGCCTCGCCCTGGTACCAGATGGCCCCCTTGATGCCGAAACGCCACAGGGGCGCCACCATGGCGTTGTAGGTAAAACTCGGGACGCCCGGTGCATTGCCGAGGTGCCGCTTTGTCTCAGGGGGTGCGATGCGGTTTTCCCCCCGGTCGGTGTAGTACGCATAGAGCGCCTCCCCGTGTTGCGCCATATCGCCCGCCCAGTCATCATTCAGCCGTTTGAAGGTCTCGCTCCGCGCCGACGCACGCTGACTCGTCCATGCCTCTATCGGCGTGCCGCCCCATGCCGTCCCGATGAGGCCAATGGGTACGTCGAGTTCCTGATGAAGCTCCCGCCCGAAGAAATAACCCACGGCAGAAAACCGGGCCACCACTTCCGGGCTCGTTGGACGCCAGGTGCCCTTCATGTCTGTTTGCTCCGTCATGGCCACCGTGGGTGTCACCTGAAAGTAGCGCAACGCCGGATAGTTGGCCGCTGCGATTTCCTTCTCCCCGTCCTTTGACTTGCCCACGGGCCAGCCCATATTGGATTGCCCCGAACAAACCCACACATCGCCCATGAGAATGTCGTTCACCGTGATGGTGTTCTTCCCCTTCACGACCAACTCTTGAGGCGCACCCAGTCCGGCGGCGGGCACGTGGACCGACCAGGCACCGGACGCATCCGCCGTCGTTTCGAAGGTCCCGCCATGGAAGTGTACCGTCACGGCCTCGCCGGGCTCGGCCCAGCCCCAGATAAAGTTCGGCTGGTCCCGTTGGAGGACCATGTGGTCTGAAAAGAATCCCGGTAGACGCACGTCGGCCTGCGCCAGAGAAATCGAGAGCAGGGCGATAAGGATTGCGATAGGGCGTTTCAACATAGGGCAGACTTTCCTTGGATGGCGAAGTGATAGGACCGGATGCGCACGCGAATAAGGCACGTGCGCGATAGGAATCAGGATAGCGAAGCGGACTCTGGAAATCGAATTCCCGGGCCAGCGGGGAGCATAGCGGTAGCGAGGCACGCGCGGAACCCTGAGTCGCCCAGATCACCCAAGGCGGAACGCCCAAGGGGTGGCACTAAAATGGTGGCCCATTGCGGATAAGGGGAATTCGGCATGGATACTGGACGTCCCGCGCGCGCTATATGCCCCCTCTTTTTCCGTATCGCTCCGTGTCTTCTGTGGTCATAAAAAATATTTCTACCACGGAACACACGGAAACACACGGAAAAAAGATCAGTAGGCGCAATCCATACTCTACGGCACCCATGCTATGATGATTTGGTTCTGACGGCGCACAGGTCACAAAAGAGGAGGCATCATGGAAACGCCGGTCACAGAAACATTTAGAACTTCCCCGGCGGGAATACGCTTTCAGCGCAATCAGACCATCGCCCTTATCGGGGGTGTCATCGCGGGAAGCGGTATCTATGCCCTCTGGCCAGGCACTAACCTGTTAGATCCCACAATTCCGTTATGGATGATTGCATTCCTCGGGCTGAGCGAATTTTTTGGAGCCCCCCAGAAAAAGATGGAAGCCGTGGTGGAATCCGAGCATATTCGGCTCCGCAGGGATGGCATGTCACGGCGCATTCCCGTCGCTGCACTTCGCCAGATTAAAATCACCCGAAGCGCCAGGGGTACCCACCGACACATACGCATCTGGGACGACAACAACGACGCCGTGCTCTTGCTCGACCCCGAGAATGGTGCGGCCCTCGAGCGGTGGGCGAGGGAACTGGCGCGAAGTCATGGGGTGTCGGTCACTATGACCCATTCCACCCTGATGGGATATGCAATGTGGCTTGCCTTTGGTGCGGGGGTGCTCATGGTCAATGCAGTCGGATGGATTACGGCTATTTTCACTGCTTAGCACTTGGGCTGGCGCTCTGACTCAGCAGCCACCGGCAACGCCCGAGGGGGCACTAAAATGGTGGCCCATTGCGGATAAGGGGAATTCGGCATGGATGCCGGACGTCCCGCGCGCGCTATATACCCCCTCTTTTTCCGTATCGCTCCGTGTCTTCTGTGGTCATAAAAAATATTTCTACCACGGAACACACGGAACTGCACGGAAAAAGTACGCAAGAGGCGCATCCCATCGATTACAGCACCCATGCTACAATGATTTGGTTCAGACGAAGCCGCTGGTCACAAAAGAGGAGGCATCATGGAAACACCGGTCACAGAAACATTTAGAACTTCCCCGGCGGGAATACGCTTTCAGCGCAACCAGACCATGGCGCTCATCGGGGGCATCGTTGTGGGCAATGCTCTGGTGGGCATCTTGCCGGGTTTTCTGCACCTGGGACATCCGGTCTCACTGATACTCCTGGCCGCACTAACTCTCTACCTGCTCTATGGACGATTCCTTGGTTCACTACGACCAGGGACGGAGGTGACCGTAGGGCCGGAGACTGTCCAATTTCGAAATCGCGAGTCATCCCGGCAAATCCTGCTATCTACGCTGAGCCGAATTCGAATCATCCGAGGCCCCCGGGGTCTACATCGCAAAGTGCATATCTGGAACGATGTGGATGAGGCCTACGTATTGCTTGACCCGGAAGAGGGCGCGGCTCTCGAGCAATGGGCCGATGAGGTGGCACGGCCTTGCGGAGTGCCCGTCCAAGTCACATTGACTACAGGCTATGACCGTTCGCCTTGGATTGCGTTTGCAAGCACTGCGATGATAATCGTTCTGGCATCGCTGCTGGCGAGCATGTGGTAAGCAATCCGCCTCGGAATTGGACCCGATTTCGCAGGAGCGGAATGGTATTCATTGCTACGGCGGACCGTAGCAACGAGCCTCCCAAATGGACCCTCTACTTTCCGTGTCGTTCCGTGTCTTCTGTGGTCACAAGAAATATTCCTGCCAGGGAACACACGGAACGACACGGAAGAAAATCCGATATACGCAATCCGAAGTATCGGCTTGGAATACCCCGGCGGCACCGTTTCCGATTGCGTGCTTCCACGTCCATCGACCTGAAAGACACGACAATCGGAAACGGAGGCCAGGCCTATTCTTCTACCGGAGTGTGGGCGACGCGGGCCAACATTTTCGCCGGGTCGCCCTCGAATTTCCTCTTACACAAATCCGAGCAGAAGCCATAGGTCTTGCCCTCGTATTCGGCGCTTGCCGTAGCGGGGTATTCTTCCAGGCTCATCTTGCATACGGGGTCCACTTTCAACGCCAGGGTGCTGATGTCGATGGCGGGCACCGCGACCTTGGCCTCCTCCTCCATTTCCATAGTGGCAGCAGGCGCTACCGCGGTCTCCTCTTTTTGCTCCTCCTTCACAGGTTCGGGGCTCACAGCAGGCTGGGGCTGACCGCACCCTTGGAGCAGGCCGGTGGCCGACATGATGGTCAGCAGGATAATCTTCGTCTTCATGGGTATTCCTTTTTCGGGTTGTGCCGCCTTCACGCGGCGTTCGACTTCCAACAAAACGGTGGTCTGGCAGGTGTTCGTCATCACGATGGCACGGTATTCGCCCGCACTTAGAGCCCGCCGCCAAAGGGCACCGATGCATAGTAGCCCGCGATCCATGGCGTCACCGGATAGTCTCCCGGATAGCGAATAAAGTCCACGTGACCATCCATATACAACACATTGGCTCCGCCTGGAAGGTGGTTAAATTTACTCACCCCCTGGCCCATGGCCGAAGCGCCCGGGAACTGTCCCGTGCTCTCCGCAGAGGCAATAAAATCGTACATAACGGGCAGGGCGCTCTGTGCCACCGCACTCGCGGCCGGGCTGTTGATATCCGTTATCAGAAAACGCTCCACGCCCTCGCTCAATCGAAACAACACGTCGCCCCCACCACTCCCCTCGGCGACCACAGCGATGTCATTGTAGGTCTGGGTCGTGCCACTCACCGGCAAATCATTGTCGGCGTCCGGGAACGCGAGGGGCGGGGGCCCGGCCCCCGGATTGCCCGTTGCAAACCAGGCCTTCAGGTTTTCGACGATGCCCGCCATTTCTGCCTCGTTGCGCGCGGTCCACGGCAGGTATACATAGGAACGGGGTGCAGATAGCCACAGGGCCTGGTCCGTTCCATCGAAGGCGCCGTCGTTATTGAGGTCCCCGGCATGATAGCTCGCCAGGTCGGTCAGGGTGCCCGCGAGAATAGCTTCCAGTTGCTCTTCCAGGGCATCGGAGGAAACGCCCCCATCACTGGGGCAAATGGTGATGTTGTAATCGGTGAGGTAGTCTGGAATCAGTTCGGGGCCATGCCATGCGAGGGCAGGCGCACCCATACCGGTATTGTAGAGTTTCTGGGGGTAACGTCCCCCTAAACTCTCGCTTCCATACATCTTGAATATGACGCCGAATTGCTTGAGGTTATTCTGGCAACTGGCACGTCGGGCCGCCTCCCGCGCACGCGCAAGTGCGGGCAGCAGGATGGCCGCAAGAATGCCAATGATCGCAATGACCACGAGCAATTCAATCAGGGTGAATCCTTTTCTGAGCATGATGATGCTCCTTTTCCTTGGGAGGGTGTGGAGGTGTCTCAGCGCACCGGACGAAACTCATGGCGCGAGCGCCAGGGCCCGGTCCGGGCACACCTCGGGTGTCAGGAAATGGATAGGAGATTTCGTATCATGCTCAGCAGGGCGGGGCGCGGTTCTGGATGTCGCCCGGTGCACCATCGTGGGCCCTTTGGGCTTCCCGCGCAACGGGTAGCCGAAAGGCAAGGGCTGCCAGGGGCGGCAGCGACAGACCGGGCGGTACGGGTGCCACGCTCTGTAAGAGTTTACAGAATGCGCAGCCCGACTCTGTGGGAATCGCGGGGCTACTCTCAGGGTCGGATCCTGGTGTCGAAGGAGGAATACAGCACGCACGGATGCGTTGGACGGACACGGTGCACGAAGGCACGTCCCGCTGGGCATCGAGCATTCTCTGTGTAGCACAGAGGCCGGGAATGAGGGCACGGCCCGAAGAAAGGAGGTAAAAGGCTACAAGGAACCACGCAAAAAGTACGACCGCCCGAGTGGGCCGGTGTGCTGATCCGCGGTATTTCCAAAACATGAATGCTACTCCAGAGGAAGAATTCCTCTCCTCTTCATCGATACCATCAGTTTACCACGTCCGCAAAAAGGCCACAAGCGAAGCCATCCGAAGCTGTGCTATAGTGCTTTCGGAACCAATCGCAGAAGGAGAGAACCATGCGTTGTGCTGCCCTATTTTCCCTTACCCTGCTACTCGTTGCGGGCTGTGCTACCACGGCGAGCCATGACGACGAGGACGGACCCGGTCTCGTCTCGGAGCGTCCCACCGATTTCCTCGACCAGGTGGTCGTTGGCCCCCTGGGGGACGGTACGTACATCGTACCCACCAACCAGCTTATTGACCCGGCCGGCAATACCGTAGACTTTCCAGGGCGTCCCGTCGCGGTGGTGCGCCACCCCAGCGATGGGCTGTTGGCCGTGAAAAACAAGGCGGACGTCCTGTTGCTTGATGCCGACACGCTCGCCATCCGCCAGACCATGCCCTATCCGCGCGACGGGGGGAATTATTGTGGTCTCGTTTTCTCTGCCGACGGTACGAGCTTCTGGGTGGCCACTTCCAAACGTTATTTGCACCGCGCCGCACGCCAGGCCGATGGCACCTATACCTGGGATCTCGAAATCGAGATGGCGGGCCCTGGTGGCAAGGGCGACCCGGCACCGGGTGGCCTGGCCCTGGATGAAAAGCGCGGCCTGGTCTATGTGTGCCTCAGTCGGAACAACAGCATCGCCATCGTCGATATCGCCGCCAAGAAAGTGGTGGAAGAAATTCCCGTGGGCGTGGCGCCCTTTGACATAAAAATCACCCGCGATTTTGCCTTCGTCACCAATTGGGGCGGGGACCATCCGGCAGAGGGCGCGGCCACCAGCCTGACCTCTGGCACACCCGTCTCCGTCGATAAACGGGGCATTGCCAACACCGGCTCGGTGTCGGTCATCCAGCTGCAGCAACTTGCCACCATCAAGATGAAAGACGGCACCAGCGCCGCCGTCGTCGCTGAGATGGACAACCACGTCACCCCCATGAATGACGCCAAGGGTTGGACCCAGTTTTCCGTGAACGTGGGACTCCACCCCAGTGGTATGGCCTTCTCCCCCGATGGAAAGCGCCTCTATGTGGCGAACGCCAACAGCGACACGGTATCGGTGCTCGACACGTCGGTGGTCCGCCCCGATGCGACCACGGTGGTAGCGACCTGGATTGCGAAGCCCAAGGCGACCCTGCCCTTTGGAAGTGCGCCCAATGCGCTCACCGTTTCCACCGACGGACAGACCCTCTATGCCGCCCTGGGTGGCAACAATTGCATCGCTGTCATGGAGACGTCCCAAGGGGCCGTGCAGGGCCTCATTCCCACCGGGTGGTATCCCGGCGGCGTGGCTCTCGATGCGGAGCGGAGCACCCTTTACGTGGCCAACACCAAGGGCATCGGCTCGCGCCAAAAAGAGTTTGAAGCCCTCGCCAAGCGCCTGAGTAAATACCAGGGTGGGCACATCCCTCCGGGCGAATACTACAACTCCCACTCCCACCGGGGCAGTGTCTCGGCCATTCCCCTGCCCGACGACGCAACGCTGGACGACTACACCTACCGCGTGGCCACCAACATGCGCCTCCCGCAAATCGAGATGGCACTCTCCGAGAAGAAGGCCCGCCAACGGACGGTGCCCTTGCCTGAACGTCCCGGCGAAGTCTCGCCCTTCAAGCATGTCTTTTATATCATCAAAGAAAACCGTACCTATGACCAGATCTTTGGCGACCTGCCACAAGGCAATGGCGAGCCGAGCCTCTGCCACTTTGGCCGCGAGGTGACGCCCAATCACCACGCGCTGGCGGAAGAATTTGTCTTGCTGGACAACTTCTACTGCAACGGCGTATTGAGCGCCGACGGGCACCAGTGGGTCGCCGAAGGCTATGTGACCGATTATCTCGAGAAGAGCTTCGGCGGGTTCACCCGCAGCTATCCCTATGATGGCGATGATGCCATGGCGTACGCCTCTTCGGGGTTCATCTGGGATCAGGTGCTGGCCAAAGGACTCACCTTCCGTAACTACGGTGAAATGGTACAGGCGAAGATTACCCCCAACGACGCCACCTGGACGCAGATCTATGAGCAGTATAAGAGCGGTGGCGATGCCATTAAGATTGAGGCCACCGCCGAAATTCCCACCTTACAAGAACATCTGTGTCCGGGCTTCATCGGCTTCCCCGGCAAGGTGCAGGATGTCTATCGGGCCAAGGTTTTCCTCGATGAGTTCGCCGCGTTTGAGAAGAATGGAAATCTGCCGAACTTCACCATGATGCTCCTGCCCAACGATCACACCGTGGGTACCCGGGAGGGCTACCCCACGCCCCGCGCTACGGTGGCCGACAACGACCTGGCCCTAGGGCAAATTGTGGATGCCATCAGCCACAGCTCCTACTGGCCGGAGTCTGTTATCTTCGTGGTGGAAGACGACCCGCAGGCGGGCCTGGACAGTGTTGACGGCCACCGCACCGTCGCGCTCTGTATCAGCCCTTACACGAAGCGGGGCAAGGTGGTCAGCACACACTACAACCAGAGCAGCATGCTGCGGAGCATGGAGCTCATCCTCGGGCTCGACCCGGTGAACCAACTCACCCTCGCCGCCTTACCCATGACGGATTGTTTCAACAATAGCCCGGACCTCACGCCCTACGTGGTAAAGCCCAACAACATCCCCCTCGACGAGATGAATCCGCCCGTATCCGCCACGCGAGGCCTGCAGCGCTACTATGCCAAGCAGTCCATGAAAATGCCGCTGGATGATATTGATGAGGCCGACGAGGGCTTGTTTAACCGGTTGTTGTGGCATGCGGTGAAGGGCTATGACGTGCCCTATCCGGTGCTGACGCGGGAGTAGCTCGGGCGGCGAGAAAGGACCTGAAGGACGAAAACGACGTAAAGGACATCTGTTGAAATACAGCGCCGCTTGACCCCGCGCAATGACGGGGCACGGACGTCGTTTATGTCCTTTCCGTCCTTTAGGTCCTTCGTCCTCCGGACTGGCCTCCCCCCGCTTTCCCGAAGGCGGTCCCTGTGCTATATTGGCTTTTTCGTTCCATGCCGCAGTCTTAAACGAGAGAGCCAACGCCATGAAACACGCCCCCATCTCCCGCCGCACCTTCGCGAAGACCACCCTGGCCGCCACCCTTGCCCCCACCATCATTTCGACACGGGCCTGGGGCAACGACGCCACACCACCACCCAGCGAGCGCCTCAACGTGGGCATCATCGGACTGGGTGGTATCGGCATGGGCCATGTGGGCCGCTTTCTTCAGGCCAAGGGCACCCAGGTCGTCGCGGTGTGCGATGTGCACAAGCTCCACTACCGCGACCAGGAGTGGGAGAAGCGCAGTCCCTGCGGGCGGGATGGCGCGAAGGCCGTGGTGGAAAATTTCTACAGCGAGGCGATACAGCAGGGCACCTATCGGGGCTGCGACACCCACAGCGACTTTCGTGAAATCTGCGCCCGGGATGACATTGATGTCATCGTGGTGGCGACGCCAGATCATTGGCACGCCCTCTGCACCCTGGAGGCCCTGCGGAATGGCAAAGATGTCTATTGCGAAAAGCCGGTTACCCACCTCTTTGGCGAAGGGCAAGCCGTCGTGGCGGAAGTGGCCAAGCAAAAGGCCATCTTCCAGACAGGCTCCCAGCAACGTTCCATCCCCCGACTCCACCGGTGCGTGGAACTCATACAAAATGGACACATCGGCAAATTACAGCGTGTAGAAGTGGGACTTCCCCTGGGCTTCAGTTTGCCCCAGGCCGACCCCACGATTACGGAACCGCCCGAACACCTGGACTATAACTTTTGGTGTGGCCCGTCGGAAAAGCTCCCCTACATGCGGGCACGCCACCACCGCGCCTGGCGCTGGCACCGGGCCTATGGCGGGGGCAATCTCATGGATTGGATCGGCCACCACAACGACATCGCCCATTGGGCTATGGGGGTAGAGCGCAGTGGCCCCGTGGAGGTGGATGCCACCCAAGGCTGGACCTGGGCGGAATTCGTAGGCTATGACACGCCGGTCCATTATGAAATCCGGTGCCGCTACGCGAATGGCGTCACCACGAGCATCAGCACCCGCCACAAAGGAGGCGCCACCTGGTACGGCGAGGACGGATGGATCTGGGGCAACCGCGGAGACGACGCGGCGTCCGATCAGGCACTCTTCGCAAAAGACTTTGACCCCGGCCCCATCAAGGCCTACGAGTCCCGGAATCATGTGGAGAACTTTCTCGAGGGCGTGCGGACCCGCACCGAATGTGTCGCCCCCGCAGAAATCGGCCACCGCAGTATTACGCCCGGCCATCTGGGCTATGTGTCGCAGACCTTGAATCGCCCGCTAACGTGGGATCCGGAAAGGGAAACGGTCATTGGTGATGACGAAGCCGATCGCCTGCTCAAGGCCGTCGATTTTCGGGGGCCGTGGTCGCTGAAAGCCTGAGCCCTTCCCGACCAAACGAAAAACGCCTGGACCCTACTGGGACCAGGCGTGAAGTTTATTACTGTACTATTCAACGTACGTGGCATTGTACCAGGCGCGCCACTGGGCGGCGTATTTCAGCACCCAGTCCAGTGCCGCTTCTCGCCCCAGATTACGTCGTGCCTTCTCGGATTCGATCCAAGTGTGCCGTGCAATCTCTTTGCGCTGCATCTCCAGCATCCGGCGCTGCGCCTCTTCCCGATATGAATCGGCGTAGTTGTCCATCCAGTCCTGGTACGCGGCTTCGAATCCCACGTCATAACCTGCCGTCTTGGACATAAAATATTTATGTCGCTCAATCTCTCTCTGTTCGGCTCTCGTAATCGTAACTGTCATGCGCTAAACCTCTACGACCTCTGGTAACGCTAGCAGGAGACACATTCCAACTAACTGCGCTCACTAACATCTCGCCAAGCTCACAATGGTTTTTAACATAGAATCCCGCAAATTTCAAGTGATATTCGGGTTTTCAATAAAAATGTAACCCTATCGTCATATCCTTAGAAAAACGTTGCCAGTCCGGTGTCATCTACTTATACGCCCCACTACACAGATTGTTACACCCCAATTCTCACCCCGTTCCGTCCCATTTTGGGACACTCGGAGCCCGCATCCGGTGTTTTGCCAAAATATCGTGAAACGCGGGCTGTTTCATCGGATCGTGGGGTACGACGCCCACGTAGACCCCCGCTTGCACCCACTCGGAAGCCCCGTCAGGACTCGCAAACCCCGCAAGAGACGTCAGGGAGGCCATGATGGGTTCTGAGCGATCCTGAGCGCCCGCAACAGGAAGTATCTCTTTGGACGAGGCGGCGGGCACCCAGGAAGCCAGATCATCCGGCAGTGAACGGCCATTTCGCAGTATTCTCCGACAATGGCCAAACAAATCGGATGCCGCATACCCCAGAACCAGATAAAAGCCGGGTGGAACCGGGGCATCCACCGTCATATGTAGTAAGAGCAGGTAATTGCCCCCATCAACGGCTTCCTCCGCGAGGTACTCCCACGGGATGGGCAGCAGTCGGGGCATCGTCTCGATACGAAAGGCGTCGCTCCACGACACTGATACGGGTAGAATGGAAACCTGCTCCCGGACGGCCAGCAAGGTGTGCGAAAAGGCAAGGTCCGTGTGGTAGTCGGGCATGAAGCACGTCACCTCCCCCGAATGCACAATGAACAGCACGACGGTGCGCGTCCCGTGCGCTGCCAACTCGGCCAGCTCCAGCAAATGCCTTCTCCCCCGCTCCGTAATCGCGTCGGGAAACATGGCCACGCCGTTGCCGAACAAGGTGCAGGACTTCACCTCCACATAAACGGGCTCGCCATCCTGCTCAAGCAGGAAATCGAAACGGCTCCGGCCCAGGGGCACCTCGGAGCGGGTAATGGTGGCACCTTCCAATCCCGGAATCAGGTCATGAGTAACCAGGTGGCGGGCCACCTCATTGTTCACATGGGTGTGGAGAAAAACAGGCCCGGATTTCCCCGCGACACCGACCATGGTGTATTGGGTCTTACGCGTGGACCCTGGTGGCTCGGGCACCAGGTAGATGGTGACGGCAGGCAGAAGCAATTCCTGGAGACGTCCGGGATTCGGAAGAAAGGCCCGGACCTCTTCGCCGGACGCCAGGCGTCCATGCACTACGAATCGGTTGGGTCGGTGCAGGAATTCGGCTTTCAGAATAGTCTCGAAGGGGGGCGTGTAGGGGTACTGCATAGGTCAAAGCATAACATATCGATTCCCCCCAGCGGATGTCCGGGCCAGGCTATATTTGGTATAGTGGCCCCCATGTAAACAGTAAATCCTCAACCATCCGACAACCCCATACACATGGCCCCCCTACCCCGTGTGACGGAGGAATATCCAATGACCGCTAAGAAAATTCTGATGATCGTGGGCGACTACGTGGAAGACTACGAAGTCATGGTGCCCTTTCAAGCCCTGCAGATGGTCGGCCACACCGTCGACGCCGTGTGCCCGGACAAATCCGCTGGCGACGCGATCCGCACGGCTATTCACGACTTTGAAGGAGACCAGACCTACAGTGAAAAGCCCGGGCACAACTTCGCCCTGAACGCCACCTTTGCCGATGTCGACCCCGCGACCTATGACGCGCTGGTCGTGCCCGGCGGCCGGGCCCCCGAATACCTCCGGCTCAATCAGAAGGTGCTCGATATGACCCGTCACTTCATGGAGACGGGCAAACCGGTGGCCGCCATTTGCCACGGACTGCAGATTCTCACGGCAGCCGGTGTGCTGGAGGAACGTTCCTGCAGCGCCTATCCTGCGGTGGGCCCCGAGGTCACGGCCGCCGGTGGCACCTACGTCAATATCGACGTGGACTGCGCCCATACGGAAGGCAATCTGGTTTCGGCGCCGGCCTGGCCCGCCCACCCGGCCTGGCTCGCCCAGTTTCTGGAAGTGCTGGGCACGAAGATTACCCACAGCTGATTCCACCCCCATTAAAATGCCCCTCGCTACCCGGTAGCGAGGGGCATTGTGGTTTAAGAGCGGGGTGTGGGCCGGTTTATAGCGATACGGTAACTGCTAACCTTGCAGATTCAGCAGGGCAGCACCGTGCTGATTGATCTGGGGCACGGCATTGGGCTGGGCGGCCGCCGCATTGCGGAAGGCTTCCTGCCAGGTATCCCGCATGCTGATCATGAGGTTAATACATTCATCGATGGGCGCATCGGCTTTTTTTATGTTGGCCTGGATCAGGAGATGCTGAAAGTACTCGTAAAGGCGGTCCAGATTCTTCGCGATCTCGCCGTGCTTCATGTCCAACGAAGCGCGAAGCTCTGCAATTATCTCCTGGGAACGGATGAGATTATTGTGCACCCCTTCGTTTTTCCCGTTCTCCAATTGCCGCTTCGCCTCTTCGGCGCGCTTAATCGCCCCGTTGAAGAGCATGACAACCAGTTTGCCCTGAGAAGCCGTTTCAACATCCACTTTTGTGTAGGCATTCGTGCTGGAAGCTGCTGACATACACCTCACTCCTTTATCCGGTTTACTCAACCTGTGTTACATAATACCTCGTCAATCACCGTTGAACAAGGAATGAATTCGTATCATACCCGTCAGAAGACCCCAATGGCCGAAAGCGACGAGGCCTGGTTTTGATAGGTGGCGGACAGCTGCTCCAGGGACGTAAATTGTCGCCGCAAGCGGTCTTCTTTCTGGGTCAGCCGATCCTGAATACGGGCAATCTGATCGTTCGCACTTTGAATCTGCTGGTCAATCGTGCCGTTGGATTTGGCACGTTGGTTCAGGAATCCGGTCGACTTCGTTGCTTCATCGAGAAACTCAAACAAGATATCGCCGACACCCGTTTCGCCCGCATTGGTAAACAGGTTCTGCACATTGGTCCGGCCACTGCGCAATGCATCCCGAAACACTTCTTCGTCCAGCTCAAGGTTGAGCCCCGAATCCGCGCTGAAGTCCGCCCCCGACGTAATGCCGATGTCTACCAGGCTCTTAAAGTCTCCCGACACGCCACTGAGCTGTTTGAAAACATTACTCACCAGATAGCTGTCGATGGAACGCAGGCCCGAGTCACCCCGCAGTACCCCTTCATTCGAAGTAAGCCCGCGAATCTGGTTCACCGCGTCGTTAAACTGGGTAATGAATCCCTGGACTTCTTCGACAATCGCATCGTTGTCCGAAGAGACCGTCACCGTGCTCGTGCCCAGGCTCAACAGGTTCAGGGTCACCCCGCTGATGGCATCGCTGACGGAGTTGGAGTTACGGGTCTGAACCGCGCCCCCATTGACGGTAAACTCGGTATCGGCACCAGCGGTCTGCACCGCCGTATCCAGGTTGGTCACATCCAGAAAATTGCTCGTGTCCCCCGCACCGCCAAACCGTATGGTGGGACTACCGAGGGTCTTGGAGATCACCCGAATCGTATCCGTTGCGGTGTCATAGCTGGCCGTCACCCCCGCGCCCGACTCGTTAATAGCACCCAGCACATCCAGAAGGCTTTCACTGGACGGGTCCACGGTAATCGATACCCCGTTGATGGAAAAGGTCCCTGCGGTGACAGCTCCATCGCCGAAACTGTTGGCGCTCAGGAACTCGGTGCTGGCAATCGCCCCCAGGTTTCGGGTGCTTGTCGTGGCCGTCGAACCGCTGCCGTTGGGCAGCTGGGTCGCCTGGGTCAAGGAAAGCACGCTCAACAGATTGCTGTCGTCGCTCTCCGCTCCCAGGTTGATGACACTGGTGTCGCCGACCGTGGTGTTGGCCAGGGTGACCTTGTCGGTAACCCCGTCATAGGTGGCCGTGACCCCGGCCGCGCTGCTGTTGATGGCATTGAGGATGGAGTCGAGACTATCCGTCGTGGGGTCTACACTGAACTGGACCCCGTTGATGGTGAAGTTCCCCCCATCGATCTCGGCGGCAATACCGCTGCTGTCGAGGGCCGCCGCCGTATTAATGGGCGCCCCCAGAGAAGCGCTGCTACCGGCCTGGGTCGCCGTCGCGAGTTTCTGCACGTTTATTTGAAACGAACCCACGACCGGGGCCGACCCGGATACTTCCGAAGTGAGAACCTCCGGCGTACTGGACGACGACGTATAGGCGTCAAATATGTTATTGAACTGGAAGTCCTGGAGCGTATTACGAAGATCGAGGAGGGTCGTCCGGATGCCACTGATCGCATCCCGCTGACTGTTCAACGACGTGATTCGGTCTTCCAGACGGAAAATCGGCTGGCTGTCGATCTGAATCAATTGTTGAATCAGCGTTCCACTATCGATTCCGGTGATCAGGCCACCCGAACTGAATGTACCACTCATACGCTACGCTCCTTGCCATGAAACTGGCGCGGATAAATCCGCTCATCCGAATTTATCGGCAGCGTAGGGGAGAAGCTTTAGCGGAAAATGAGGGAAACCGGAGGAAATAAAAACGATTATTCCTCGTAGCGACCCCTGTTGCCGTCGCTTATTGTCGGTTTTTGTCAGCCGCTGAACCGCTTGTTCGCATCTTTCAGCCGGTGGCTCAAGGTACGCACGATATTCAGTAGGATCTTGACCGCGGCCCGCTTGCTCAACAGGCGCTCAAAGGTCGACTCGCTCAGGACGAATAAGCGACTCTCATTGATGGCGGTCACCGTGGCACTGCGGGGCTCTTTGTTGACCAGGGCCATCTCGCCAAACATGTCGCCGGTGCGGAGTTCCGCGATGCACTTGTTGCCATCGAAGACGCCCAGTTTCCCGCCCAGTACGACATACATCTGGTTGCCGACGGTGCCCTTCAGGAAAATGTGCTCGCCAGACGACACGTTCATGGTCATGCCCTTGGCGAAAATCTTGGCCACTTCTTCCCGGCTCAAGCCTTCAAAGAGGGCCACCCGCTTGATGTACTCGTCGATCGTTGCCGTATTCATGATGCCAATGCCTCGTGCGTAAGAGTTCAGACCCTGGCCCCATCACACACCACGACACAGACAACATCCGTGGCAGAACGTGGGCGATAGCTATACGATATAGATGAAGCGACTGCAATTGTTGCAGGTATGGATGTGATCGGAATCCTGACGAACCCGCTGGGCATACTGGGACGGGAGCTTCATAAAGCACCCCTGGCAGGTGTCCCCTTCAACGGGAACGAGGGCAGGCGCACGCCCCTTGGTCAAGCGGTCATAGTGCTTGAGGATGCGGGCATCAACCATGGATCGAATATTTTCAATGCGCTGCTTAATCTGCTTTTTGCCGGTCCGGGCCGTCTCATACATTTCCTGGCAGAGCTGAAGACGGGCGAGCAACACGAGATCGGCGTGGGCATCCTGGGCCTTCATCAGCTCGGGATCGGCCTGTACCTGACTCTCATAATGTGCTTCCTCTTTGACGAGCGACTCGGAAAGTTTTTCCAGCACCCCAAACATCTGCTCGTCGGACTCCGAATCCAGAAGCGCCTGCATATGCTCGTCTTCCCGCAACAATTTGGATACGGTGGCGATGAAGTTCAGGTAGGTCGTTTGCTGGGTCGGCGGGTAACAAATAAGGAAAATCAGGTGAACCGGGTTCTTATCTACCGCCATGAACTCCAGGCCATCTTTGACCCGGCCGACGGCGCAAATGAGATTCTTAAGACCCGATACCCGTGCGTGGGGTACGGCGATGCCGTGCCCGATACCCGTGCTTTCCGTTGCTTCCCGGGCCATGATCTGGTCCAGTGCTGGCCCGACACCCTTCAGTTTCTTCTGATCAAAGAGCAAATTCGTCAACTCTTTGAGCACATCGGCTTTATTGGTGGCCTCGACGTCCGTCACGATACAGTTTTCGGCGATGTACTGGGTAAGCAACATAGTATTTTCCTTAAAAATGGATCGGCGATCAGGCCGATCTACCGTGCGCGCAAAGCACACAGTATACGACTACAGAAGGTCGCTTATGGTATCACGATATCCGACGGACACGCAACGAAACGGCACGACGTTTCTCAGGAAGTACCCGAATCGTTGTACCAGATGGACGTGACCACAATGGGGTCAGAGCTCTGGCCGTGGTGACGCTCGTAGCCACTGGATTGTTTCACGAAGAGCACATCCACGTTCTCATTGGCCAACCAGTGGTTGATTTGCTCGTCACTCTGTCCCAGGCCATCCAAGTTCGACTTGGACATAAAGGTTCTGACTTTCACGGTCCCGTTCCTTTCGAAGTTTCACCCCGCCGAAAGACGAAGTGACTGCGTGGTCTACGTTGCTGCCGTCCGCGCCAGGGCGTTCAACAGGGTGTCTCGCATCACATCCACCGGCGCGTGCTGGCCGGTCCATGTTTCAAATTGTTCGGCCGCCTGCTGCACGAGCATCTCCGTCCCGAAAATCGTCGCGCACCCTTTGGCCTTGGCTGCCTGAATCAGGGCCGTTTCCAACGGGCGGTAGACCATGTCAAAGACAATGTGCTCTGGTCGCAACGTCGCTGCCGGAATGGGCAGGGCGTTCTCGTGATTGGGATACATACCGACCGGCGTGCCCTGAATGACCACCTCGTGGTCCGCCATGACGACGTTAATGTCGGCGTTCAGGTCGCCATGGGCCACGGGGCACGTCGCGTGGGGCGCGATATCGGCCACCAGCGCCGCGGATTTCTGTGGGTCCCGTGCGAGGACCGTAATCCCGCCACAGCCAGACTCCATCGCAATGGCAAAGGCCACCGCGCGGACAGCGCCACCGGCACCGAGAAAGACCACCTTCTTGCCCTTCAGGTCGACCTTCGCATGGGCAAAGGCCCGCAGGGTGCCCGTCCCGTCGGTCACACTGCCGATGAGACGTCCCCCCTCGTTGGTCACCGTATTAATGCACCCCACCTGCTGGGCCATGGGGGACAATTCGTCCATATGGGCCATGGCATCCACTTTGTGGGGGATGGTGACGCTCAGGCCACGGAAACCTTCCATGGCCCGCATGCCCTGGAGGCAGGCCCCCACGTCTTCGACGCGAAAGGCGCCATAGATATAATCCAGGCCCGCCGCCTGAATGGCGGCATTGTGAATGGCGGGAGAAAGGGAATGGCCGACGGGGTTGCCGATAACGGCGCAAAACTGAGTCGCTGTTGAAATAACCGGGGGCAAGGGGTGTTCCTGGGGAAAAGGTTTGAAAGTCAATTGGACAGGTGGAGCGGAGCAGCCTGCTCAGCCGGGAGGCCAGGAGAGGGTGCGACCACCCAGAATGTGCAGGTGAATGTGGTATACCGTCTGCCCCCCCTCGTCGTTACAATTAATCACGTAACGGAAGCCCGGCTCCACAATGCCTTCTGCCGCGGCGATGGCGTTCGCCCGAAGCAGCAGGCGGCCCAAGAGGCCCTCGTCTTCGGGACTGGCTTCGGTGATACGGGCAATGTGTTTCCGCGGAATCACCAGGCAATGGGTAGGCGCACCGGGATTGATATCCCGAAAGGCATAAAACTCGTCGTCGGAATAGACTTCCTCGGATGGGATTTCGCCTGCAGCAATCTTACAAAATAGACAGTCTTCGGCCATCGGTGACCTTCCTCTCTCCCTGGGAGTTGGGGACACGACAGACAAAAACTGCGCAACGTAAACCCCAACGACTCCATCTCTCCGCTTCTTGCGTACATGGTACCGTGAAGTGTGGGAACGATACAACGTCCTCCACGGGTTGGCTTCCTGAGAAGCTCGGTCCTCTTCGCAGGCCCCACACGACCTCCCCCTTTCGGGACGTCATTCGGTGCCTTGGGCACCGATGCCGGCGGGCCGCCGACGCTCCATACACCTATGGGACGGTATCGCGCCCGTGCAACGCAGGTATTTCATGATGGCATCTCGCCATCCCAGCCACGCCGCCCTTACAAGCGCCACGCCAACGCGCGTTCCTGTCCCGGTGCTGGGACTGTCCTCGACTTCGTCCCAGACGAAGTTCGGGACTGTACCGGTAGTACACCACGACGGCAGGCCGCAACGTGTACGCACTCCCAACCTGGTGGACGCCCCTCAGGGGGCACAGACAATCCTATCCGCGGTAACGGTAGCGGATGCGTGATTTGACTCCCGTCCACCTCCCCAACACCTCGTCTCCCCATACTGCCGGGACAGCCTCGCGCATTCACGCGTGCGGTGCATCCGTTGAATGGGCCGTTACTTCGCGGTCCACTCGTTACCCCACGTGGCCTTCTGCGCGAAGGCA
>JAXMOL010000011.1:0-153036 GCA_034669905.1 Candidatus Hydrogenedentota bacterium | reverse complement strand
TTTAGAATTTGGAATTCTAAGAAAAACATGGGGCTGTTGGGGGGGCAAAGCGCCCGGTTGTGGTGAGACCTTCGGCAGCGCAGTCCACTTGGTGGGGCTGCGCTGTTGCCGTCATCCCCGCGAAGGCGGGGAACCAGTGTCGCGCGCCGAGCAACCGATGCTACTCATTGGGTGCCGGCGTGCGCGGGAATGACTTCTCCGTCCCTGATGTCCCTCATGTCTCTTCGTCCCGGAGGGCTTGACCGTGGCGCCCGGCAGTCCGCTTCCGATCGCACGAACCCTCGTACCTCGGGATTGCACGGCACGTTCGAGAGGATTTGTTGTGGGCCACATAGACCTCGCCCAACTCAATCGCGAAAGGCGAAGCTGTACAAGGACGCGTGGTCGAGGGTGAATTTCAATACCACGGCCTTGTCCGCGTATTCGCTGAGCGCGATGTCGCCGAAGTCGACTTGTGCCCGGAGTTCGTCGCCGTTCATCGGCCCCGCGGTGGCGAGGGGTTTGCCGCTTGCGTCGCAGAAGGCGACGGAAATCGATCCGCCGGGTTGGGTGGTGTAGTTCAATTCGAGGCGGGTGCCGTCGAAAGCGATGGGGACGGTCGTGAGGGTCGCGGCTTCGCTCATGCCATCGACGGAGACAAAGCGATCCCGTTGCCAGGTGGCGAGGCCGATGCTGCTGGTCTTTTCGGTGAGCCGTCCCGTATCTTCCGCGCGGTAGAGGACGGGGTCGCCGTGGGTGAAGTTGGCGGCGCTGTAGTAGAGGTAGACGGTGTCGTCTTTCAGGAAGGCCTCGGCCGCGGTGGTGATGAAGCCACTGTTCCACGAACCGACGGCGCCCGGGGGCACGACGGGGGTGCGGAAGGGCCGCTCCCAGGTTTTCAAATCCCGGGTGACGGCCAACTGAATTTCCGAAGGCCCCTCGTGATTGCCATAGCGGGCGTCGTTATTGATGGTGAATACCCACGGGAAGGCGAGGGTGCAGCTCTCCGCCTGGTACGCGCCGATGCCATAGAACTCCGTCCGTAGGAGCGCCGGGTCGTCGGGCACATCCAAGAGGGGCCGCACGGCTTCAATGCGCCCGAGGGAGCCCGCATCATCGCGGAGATCGGGCGTGAAGGCATAGTAGGGCTCGGTCCAGGTCATAAAGTCGTCGCTGGTGGAGACGCCAAAGCACCGACGCACATGTCCCCGGCTCTTGGTGACGAGTTTGGGGAAGGAAACATACAGTTCCCGTTCCGTGTCGTAATAGGCGGTGAGCACATCGCTGGCGCGGATCAGGTAGGACTCGCTGAGCTGGGTCCACGCGAGGCCATCGGGCGAAACAAAGACATGGACGCCGCCGCCCTCCGCTTTCGGGATGTTGATGTGGGCCACCATCTTATAGCGCCGTGCCGGGTCGGGGTCCGCGAGATCTTTGCGGACGCTGGCCAGGTGGACGTTGGCGACCACGTTGTTGGGCGCGCCGCCGGCGGTTTTAATGGTGCCTACGAGGGGCTTTTCCCACACAATGCCGTCTTTGCTGGTCGCGTAGCACGTGTGGTATTCCTCGCCCTGGCCGACCGAGTCCGCCGCGAGATACCACATCTTAAAGATCTGCTCTTCGTTGTCGAAGAGCACCGTGCCATAGAGTTCCAGCCGCCAGCCCTCCCAGGGCTTGTCCACCCCAATCAGTGGATTGCTCGGGTGTTGGGTGCCGGGGTGGAGGGTGTAGGCGACCTGGGCATCGTCTTGGACGAGGGTCTTGTCGATGAAGAGTTGGGCCTTGTTCCCGACGGGGAAGGGCGAGATCGCGGAGCCCGCAAGGGGCTCCAGGGCGCCGGCCACGGTGATACACAAAACAATCACGCCACTCAATAAAAGGGCCACACGCATAGGGGCAATCTCCGATGGTTATAACCAATTTCGACATACTAAACGAGTAGTCACAGGTCCGTCAATGAGCCGGT
Organism: Candidatus Hydrogenedentota bacterium; assembly: GCA_034669905.1. GTDB lineage: Bacteria > Hydrogenedentota > Hydrogenedentia > Hydrogenedentales > JAEUWI01 > JAEUWI01. Next base: position 151,091 of record JAXMOL010000011.1, on the reverse strand, counting down.
AATCCGTCAGAAGCGTGCCGCCCCACTGTTGTGGCGGTCCTGCCCTCCCGCCAAGTTGCACCGCCGCCGCCAATTCTTTAGGCTACGGGGCGTGTTGTGTGGATGTGGGGTCTTTCCTTCTTAAACGTTGCAGGAGCATCTTCGATGGCTGAGTGGTTCATGTGGGTTTCGAGTCCGGAGGCGTGGATTGCGCTGGGGACGTTGACGTTACTGGAAATTGTCCTGGGCATCGACAACATCATCTTTATCTCAATACTTGTCGGGCGTCTTCCGGAAGAAAAACGGAACATGGCCCGCAATACGGGGTTGGGGCTGGCCATGGTGATGCGGCTCTTGCTGCTGGTCTGTATCTCCTGGGTCATCGGGCTGGTCGAACCGTGGTTCTCCGTCCTCGGGCACGAGATCTCCGGCCGCGATTTTATCCTCATCGGCGGCGGCCTCTTCCTGTTGGCCAAGTCCACCCACGAGATCCACGAGAGCCTCGAGGGGCCCCAGGAACAGGGCGCGGCGACGGCCGTCAAGAGCGTGGGGGCGGTGCTCGTCCAGATTGCCCTCCTCGATCTCGTCTTTTCCCTCGACTCGGTGATTACGGCCGTGGGGCTGGCAGATGACATCGCCATCATGATGATCGCGGTCATCATTTCCGTGGGTATCATGCTCTTTGCCGCCAGGGCCATTGGTGAGTTTGTGGATGCCCACCCCACCATCAAGATTCTGGCCCTGTCTTTCCTTATTCTCGTGGGGGTGACCCTCATCGCCGAAGGCTTCGAGGTCCATGTGCCCAAGGGCTATGTCTACTTCGCCATGGCCTTCTCCGTCTCGGTGGAGCTGTTGAACCTCAAGATGCGCAAGAGCCGGGCGGGAAAAGTCACCCTTCACAAGCGGATTCACGAGGCCGAGGGCTGACGGCTGACGGCTGACCGCCAATTCGCCGGGATTTTGTCTCCTATGCTACACTGGGGGCCCTGCCATTTCGGCGGGGCCGATTCATCCGGAAGCGTGAACAAGGGCCGCAGGCGTCCATGGTGCGTAAACCCAAATTGACCGAAGTGGTCGCCATTAAGGCCCTCCTCGACGAAGCCGTCGTGCAGGGCAGTGTGCTCCCCCGCGAATTGCCGGAACTTTATGAGAACGTCCGGGATTTCTACGTATATATCGACGAGTCGGGTCTGGGGGGCTGTGTAGCCCTTCACATCGACATGGTTGATCTTGCCGAAGTGCGCTCCCTGGTGGTCCATGAATCCAAGCGGGGCCAGGGCATTGGCGAGCAGTTGGTGGAGGCGGTGCTGGGCGAGGCGAAACGGCTGAATATCGCCCGGGTCTACGCCCTCACGCGGGTACCCGGATTTTTCGTGAAGAGCCAATTCCACGAAGTCGACAAGATGGAATTGCCCTACAAGGTGTTTAAGGATTGTATGCGCTGCCGGTTGTTTCCCGGCTGCGATGAAGTGGCCATGGTCCGCGATTTGCCGGTGGTAGACGATACGCTGGTGGTCTGCGAAGAGGCGGTGAGCGCCCCCGTGGCAACAGGAGAACAGGGTTCGTGATGGAAAAGACGTTGGGTTTTCTGGGCTATGGCAATATGGGGGCTGCGATTCTTGAGGGCCTCCTCGAGCTGGGCGTGGTCGGGCGGGACAAGGTCCATATTTTCGACCCCTCTCCCGAGCGCATTGCAGCTGCCGCGGCATCGGAGGTGCGCGCGGCCAGCTCGGCCACCGATTTGGCCGCAGAGAGCGACGTGCTGGTGTTGGCCGTGAAGCCCCAGATTATGGATGCTGCCCTGGGCGAGATTCAGGCCCACCTGAAACCCGGCGCGCTGGTGATTTCCATCGCCGCGGGGATTACCATCGATTTTATCCAGGCCCGTCTGGGGGCGGACACCCGGGTCATCCGGGTCATGCCCAATACGCCCTACCTGGTGCATGCCGGTGCCGCAGGCATTGCCGCCAGTGACGCCTGTGACCAGGAAGACCGGACGCTGGCCAACACCCTCTTTGCCTCCATCGGTGTGGCCGAAGAAGTGCCCGAGAAAGACATGGACGCCGTCACGGCACTCAGCGGCAGTGGCCCGGCCTATTTCTTCCGCATGGTGGAGTGCCTCGTCGAGGCGGCCGTGGCCCAGGGACTGGAGCGGAGTGTGGCAGAAAAGCTCGCCGGACAGACCCTCTATGGCGCGGGGAAACTCCTCATGGAATCCCCTGACGACGCGGCGACATTGCGCGCGAAAGTCACGTCCCCCGGGGGCACCACGGCAGCTGCCCTGGCCGCCTTTGAAGCCGAGGGACTGCCCCGGGTGGTGGCGGCGGCAGTGGATGCGGCGGTGCAGCGCGGCAAGGAATTGGGTGCATAGGGGTGAATGAAGGCAATCGCAATTCGTCTGGTGCAGCGGCGCACCCAACCGTGCGGCCCGCCGTGGCTGTGAATGGAATTCCCCATGGAAAAGAATAAGGTAATGGACGAAGTGCTGGGTGATACGCCGAGCCTGACCGTCAGCGATTTGTATAGCGCCGACTTTAAGACCTCCTTTCGGGGCTTCGACAAAGAGCGGGTGACGGGCTTCCTGGCCCGGGTCGCCGACGCCTATGAAGCCCTGGAGCGGGAAGTGTCGGAACTGCGCAAGCGCAACGAAGAACTGCGTGCCGAGAACAACACCTACCGCGAGATGGAAAAGACGTTGACCGAGGCCCTCGCGGGCGCGCAGCAACTGAGCGAAACGACCCTGGCCCAGGCGCGGAAAGAAGCGGAACTCATCCGTGAAGAAGCCGAGGTGGCCCGTCGCACCGCTGAAGCGAAGGGGGCCGCTGTCCCCGAGGCCCTGCGCGAAGAGATTGCCGGGCTTCGGGCGGAGCGTGCGCGGCTCCGTGCCGACCTCCGTGCGGTACTCGACATTCACCGGGCGCTCCTGGAAGAGGGGGACGAAGATGGTGAGTCGGTGCAGTTTGTGCCCGGTGGAACGCCCTATGCGGGCCGGGAAGACGGGCCCACCGATGTGGGTGGCCCCACCGAAGAAGGAGTCTAAGATATGAGTGGAGCTATCCTCTTATTCCTGGCGGGTGCCCTGGCGGCCCCCGATGATTTTGATGCCTTTTTCAAGGTCTTTGCCGAGAAGCGGGCGGGCATCCAGGTGCTGGAAGCCGACGTGGAAGAGCGTACCTTTGAGTTCGGCGAAGTGACGCTGCGCAAAGGCAAGGTGCTCTACGGACAGCCCCGGCGCATTATCTTTCGCTTTGAAAACGACGAGCCCACCCTGATGGTCGACGACCGGCGGGTCTACGAATATGACCCCCTCGAAGAGCAGCTCCAGATTTACGACATTGACGATAGCCCCGAGTCCAGCATCTTTTTTCTCGGCTTTGATGGGGACCCGGCGGCCATGCGCGAGGCCTACGATGTGCGCCTCTTCACCGTGCAGAATGACCAGGGTGATCAGGGGATTATTATCCGTCCCTTCAAAGAGAATATGGACAACGCGCCCTTTCAGGAAGTGAGTATTTATCTCCGTGAGGCCGACTTTCTGCCCTACCGCGTGCACATTACCCTCGATGATGACGCCCGCATGGTGACGGAGTTTTCGAACTACACCACCAACCAGAGCGAGGCCCAGACGCGTACCCAGATGAAGATTCCCGCCGAAACCCGTATCATCGAGAACGGCGAAGTTTCCCTGCGCTCCGTGCCGGCAGGCGGTTTACTCGTGCCCGAGGCGCCGCTTACGGTAAAAGCCGAGCAGACCCCGAAAGAAGCGACGAAACCGGAGTCCCCCGCTGAACCCGCCGTGAAGGTCGAGGAACTGCCCGCCCCATGACGACCCCGATTATTCTCGCCTCTGGTTCACCCCGACGTCGCAGTTTACTCGCCAACCTGGGCGTGGAATTCACCGTGCAGACCAGTGACGCCCACGAGCCCAACACGGGGGATAGCCCGGCGGAAATCGTGGTGGGGAATGCCGTGATTAAACGGGATGATGTGGCGGCACACGTAGACGGAGAAGCCGTCATTATTGCAGCCGACACCCTCGTGTTCTACGAGGAGCACGTTTTGCCCAAACCCAAAGACCTGGATGATGCGCGGCGTATGTTGCGCCTGCTCTCGGACAACACCCACCAGGTCGTTACGGGGCTGGCCGCGTGCCACACGGGCACAGGCAAGCAGGTCACGGGCTATGAGACCACCGATGTGACTTTTAAGGCGTTGAGCGATACCGAAATCGAGCGCTTCGTCGAAATCGTCGAGCCCCTCGACCGCGCAGGTTCCTACACCGTGGATGGTCCGGGTAGCCTGATTGTGGCCGGCTACCGGGGTTGTTATCAGAACGTGCTGGGCTTCCCCATGGTCCGGCTGGAGGTGATGTTGCAGGAGCTGGGGGTGGACTTATTCGACCGAATGGACAAGGCGCGTGCGGTCTTTTTGTAGGGGTAGCAGGGGGGAGGGGGACGGCCCCGACTGGTGCGTTTTGTCCGCAGAGTGGTAGTCGGACGGCTGGCCACGTGGTGCCTTTGGATACGGCCTCGACGTGATGTCGGTGCAGTCCCCGCGTTTGCGGCCAGTTCTTTTACTTTCTTAAATTCCCTATTCTGAATTCCCTATTCTAAATTCACCCTTCACCCTTCAAACTTCTCTCCCCTTGATAGAGGCTGGCAATCCCAAAGGTCAGCGGCGTTGCCGTGACGTCTTCGAATCCCGCGTTCCGCATGAGTTGGCAGAAGTCTTCGCCATAGGGGAAGGTCTCCACCGTTTCATTGAGATAGCGGTAGGCGTAGGAATCGCCGGAGATGAGTGCGCCCAGGCGGGGTAACACGTGCCGGAAATAGAAGAGGTAGGCGGCGCGGAAGGGGCGATTGGCAGGGAGCGAAAACTCGAGGATGAGGGCACGTCCGCCGGGCTTGAGGATGCGGTGCATTTCTTCCAGGCCCTGATTCACGTCCAGCACATTGCGGATGCCGAAGGAGATGGTCACGGCGTCAAACTGCTTATCGCCCAGTCCCAGACACGTGGCATCACCGCGGACGAGGCGGTATTTCTGGTCCAGGCCCATGGATACCAATTTTTGCTGGCCATACTTCAGCATGCCACCCGACATATCGAGTCCTACGCCGGAAGATACGTTCTTGCAGGCGTGTTCCATGGCGATGAGCACGTCGGCCGTGCCCGTGGCCAGGTCGAGGACCCGGAGATCTTTGCCGTCGGGGATGCGCCGGTTCATGGTTTTGCGCCAGCGGACGTCGGTGCCGCCCGAGAGGAGGCGGTTAAGGAGGTCATAGCGGTGGGCGATGCGGTCAAACATCTTGAAGGCTTGCATGCGGGATGGGCTGTCGGGCGTCTTCTGGGGCACAGGTATACACCTTGATTGGGGTCGCGGGTGGGTGATCACGCCGTGGTGGCGGGCTCGAATGTCCCTGATCCTAAGTGATTGGGCGGATGAATTCAACGCGGTCGCTCTTGGGCGTCGTTGCGGTCATTTCCCTACGCTGACAGATAGGCACTATATGTGGGTTCTGGTTGGTGGTGAGAAAGTTCGTATTGTTGCGTAAGTGCTTTTAAATAAATTGGTTGTGCATATGGTTTCTGTTGACAGGGTCTACATATTGTGGTATGGTAAGCGCCATAAGGATAGCTCCCTTTCTGGCGTCAATCGGAGGGGGGTATCAATAACCCGTTGGACAGGTGTCATGACACTCGAAGACATTGTAGATATTGGGCAGCGGGCCATGTGGGTTACCCTCCTGGCGTCGGCTCCCATGCTGCTCTCTGGTATGATTGTAGGGCTGGGTATCAGCATCCTGCAGTCAGTCACGCAAATTCAGGAAATTACCCTGACGTTCGTGCCCAAAATCGTCATCGTTATGATAACCTTCGTGTTGTTCCTGCCTTGGATGTCCGACACGGTGTTGTCCTTTGTGCGGGACCTGTATGGGAATTTTGACGTTCTGGTGTTACCGCGTTGACGGTTTCGAAGGGGCGTATGGGAATTGTGTCTGGATAGGATGAGCGCATCATGGCGGAAGTGGAGATATTCAAACTTTTTCTCCTGGTCCTGATACGTTTTTCTGGTCTGATGGTTTCGGCGCCGGTATTGGGGTCGGGTAACGTTCCGATCATTGCCAAGGTGGGCTTCGCCTTCTTTGGTGCCCTGCTGGTTACCCCGACGTTGCCGATGCTGGAAGTGGGGCTACCCGAGGCGAATCTGGCTTTTTCCGTGCTTGCCATTGGCGAATTCCTCATTGGGCTCATGATTGGCTTTGTGGTGGGGATGGTGTTTGCGGCGGTACAGGTCGGTGGACAGGTCATGGATATGCAGACGGGCTTCGGGATGATGAACGTCTTTAATCCCGCCCTGGAAACCCAGTCCTCTATTTTCGGTTTCTTTCTTTTCATTCTTGCGGTGCTCTATATGCTGGTGACCAATCTCCACCACCTCATGATTTGGGGCTTTATCCACACCTTTGAGGCCATCCCCCTGGGGGGCTTTGTGGCGCACCCCGGATTGTTGTGGGAAGTGACGCGATGGGGTCAGGCCATGTTTGTAGATGGCCTGATCATCTCGGCACCGGTCGTCGCCGCCATGATGATGGCCTACGTGACCATGGGGCTCATCGGTCGGGTGATACCCCAGATTCAGCTGTTTGTGGTGGGCTTCCCCATCACCATCGGCACCGGACTCTTCATTACGGCGTTGAGTATCGGTATCTACCTGCAGGTGCTCGAGGGAATCTTCGAGCGCACCTTCATCCGGGTCGATACCTTGATCCGCGGCATGGGTTAGGGTAGGCCATGGCAGAAGATACAGGCGGAGAAAAATCCCTCCCGGCCAGCCCGCAAAAGATCCAGAAATCGCGGCTGGACGGCAATATCGCCAAGAGCCAGGATTTGAGTGGTGGCGTAGCCCTGGCCACGGGGCTGGTGGCCCTCCTGTTCTTCGGGCCCATGAGTATGAAGTACCTGCTGGATGCGGGGCGGTATTATCTCGGCCACGCCCACGAAATCCCCATCGATCATGACGGTTTGTTCCCCCTGGCGATTGGCGTGATGCGCTATCTCTTTTTTGCGAGCATTCCCATTGCGGTGATGATGATGGTGGTGGGACTGTTGATTAATCTGGCGCAGGTGGGCTTTCTGCTGACGGGAAAACCCCTCGTGCCCAAGTTGTCCCGCATCAATCCCATTTCGGGGTTTCAAAAATTTGTGTCGCTCCGTTCACTCGTCGAGTTCTTGAAGTCCATGGCCAAGCTCATCCTCGTAGTCGCGGTGGTCTGGCTTTCCCTGCGAAGCCGCCTGGATGAATTTGTGATTCTCATGGCCATGACACCCCTGGGTATTCTGAGCAGTGTCTCGGCCCTGATCTTCTCCATCTGGTGGCGCATTGCGATGGTGATGATCCTGTTGGGAATTGTGGACTACGGTTACCAACGTTGGCAGCACATGCAGGATCTGCGGATGACCTTCCAGGAGGCCAAGATGGAATCCCGCGAGATGGAAGGGGATCCCCAAATCAAGCGGCGGGTACGCCAGTTGCAACGCCAGATGGCCACCCAGCGTATGATGGACGATGTGCCGGATGCCGACGTGATTATTACCAACCCCATCCGCTTTGCCATTGCCATCCGCTATGACATGGCCGATATGCAGGCCCCCATCGTGGTGGCCAAGGGGGCACGCAAAGTGGCCGAGAAGATCCGTGATCTGGCCACCGAACACGACGTGCCCATCGTGCAGAAGCCAGAGTTGGCCCGGGCACTACACCGGACCATCGAAGTGGGCCAACCAGTTCCAGAGCACCTGTTTCGCGCGGTGGCCGAGGTACTGTCCTTCGTGTATCGTATCGATCGGCGTCAGGCCAAAATCCAGGAGCGTCAGGCGGCCTGGAAAGCGACGGGGAGCTGAGTAGATGGCCATGCCCGCCAGCCAGATGCAACGACGCGCCGGCACCTTCTTCGGCGAAAATCAGGATCTTGCCCTGTCCGTCGGGGTCATTGCGATCCTGTTGATCCTCTTTGTGCCGGTGCCCACCATCGTGATCGACATTCTGCTCACGGTAAACATTTCTATTTCCGTCGTGGTCATGCTGAGTACCATCTACCTGCAACGGCCGACCGAGTTCTCCGTTTTTCCGGCGCTGTTGCTCATGCTGACCTTCTTCCGGCTGAGTCTGAATGTGGCGACCACCCGTCTCATTCTTTCGCAGGGGGATGGGGGCAACGTCATCGATGCCTTTGGCGGCTTTGTTACCGCTGGCAGCCTTCCCGTGGGTATCGTTATTTTCGCCATCCTGGTGATTATCCAGTTTGTCGTGATTACCAAAGGTGCGACCCGTATCTCCGAAGTGGCCGCCCGCTTTACCCTGGATGCCATGCCGGGCAAACAGATGGGCGTGGACTCCGATCTCAACGCCGGACTGCTCACCGAGCAAGAGGCCCGGACCCGCCGTCGTGCCATTGAAAAGGAAGCCGACTTTTACGGGGCCATGGATGGTGCCACCAAGTTCGTCCGGGGCGATGCCATTGCCGGTCTAATCATCACACTCATCAATATCGCCGTGGGACTCGTGGTGGGGGTCTGGATGCTCGGACTGCCCGTCGGGGAGTCGGCCGAACTTTACACCCGCCTGACCATTGGTGACGGCCTCGTGTCCCAGGTGCCCTCCCTGATTATTTCGCTCTCGGCTGGCCTGGTAGTCACCCGCACGGTATCCGATGACAACCTGGGTCAGGATTTGGCAGCCCAGTTGACCCAACAGCCCCGCGCCCTGGGTGCCACGGCGGCGGTTATGGGGGTGTTTGCCATCTTGCCCGGCATGCCCACGGCACCTTTCTTTATTGCGGGCCTGTTCCTGGCGGGCCTGACCTTTGTGTCGTCCCAGATGCTGGTGCGCAAGGCGGAGCTGGCCCTGGAAACCGCGCAGGAGGCGGAAATCGCGGCGGAGGAGCCGCCCAAAGAGCGAACGGAAGATCTGCTCACGGTCGATCCCCTCAAGATTGAGTTGGGTTACGGCCTGATTACCATGGCGGACCCAGGGCAGGGCGGAGATTTGCTGACCCGAATTCAGGTGATCCGCCAGCAGACCGCCACGAAGATGGGCTTTATCGTGCCCGTGGTGCGTATTGTGGATAACATGCGCCTTCGGCCCAATGAGTACCAGGTGAAGCTCCGCGAAGCGGTCATTGCCAGCTATGAGTTGATGCCCGACCATTTCCTCGCCATGAACCCCGGCCTGGTGGAAGAAGAGATTGAAGGGTATCCCACCCAGGAGCCGGCCTTTGGGCTTCAGGCGGTATGGGTGCCCGCACGCGACCGCGACAAGGCGGAACGTCTGGGCTATACGATTGTGGAGCCGTCGGCTGTGGTGGCGACCCATATTACGGAACTGATTATGGCCCATGCGGAAGAGTTGTTGACCCGGGAAGATGTGCAGGTCTTGGTGAATCATCTGAAAGAAGTGTCCCCCACCGTGGTGGATGAGCTGATTCCCAGCCTGCTCACGGCGGGTGAGGTCCAGAAGGTGCTCCATAACCTGCTGCGGGAGCGTGTTTCCATCCGCAATCTGGAAACGGTGATGGAAACCCTGTGCGACTATGCCCCGCGCACCAAGGACACCGAAGTGCTGACCGAATATGCCCGCCACGCCTTGGCCCGGGAAATTTGCGGGGCCTTTGCCGACGAAGATGGCGTGCTTCGTGTGGTTACACTGGCCCCCGAGCTGGAGCAGGAAGTGCTGAACGCGGTCAATACCTCCCAGACGGGGGACTACATTCCCGTGTCTCCAGAGCGGGCCGATGCTATCAGTGAGCGGTGCGCCACGGCCCTCCAGCCCCTGGTGGTCAGTGGGCAGGATCCCGTCGTGTTGACCTCTGCCCCTGTTCGGCGCTATTTTAGACGCATCGTAGAGCGGCGCATTCCCAAAGTGGTGGTCTTATCTTACAACGAGATGGACCCGGCCGTTACCCTTGAAAGCGTTGGCCAGGTGAGCGCATAAGATGGCGCAACAATTCCACAAAATACGGGCCCGAACCCTCGAAGAAGCCTCCCGACTGGTACGCCAGAAATTTGGACCGGAAGCCCTGGTGATCAACACGGCGGAAGTGACCGAAGGGGGTATCCTGGGATACTTCGGCCGGAAGATGGTCGAGGTGACGGCATCGGTGCCGGTGGATAGCCTGGCTTCCCAGGTGCGGAAGCCCAGCGCCGCCCAGCGTCGCTATGCGGAGGCCTCGGGTACGCAGCGGGATTCACAACCCGCCGCTGCGCCGACGGAGACCGTGGCTTATTTCGAGCGGCTCGTCCGTGATGCCCAACAGCGTATGAATGCCGGGGGAAGTGCCCCCGCGACATCCCCCGCCGCCACGCCATCCCGCACACCTGCCCGGCCTGCGACCACGAACCGGCAGGCTGCACCTGCGCCCGTGGTGCCCTTTCCTCAGCAGGAAAACCGTCCCCAGGCGCCCGAGGTGCATCGCGAATTGCAGGAGATCCGGGAAATGATGGAGGTGCTTTATGCGGAGAGTCCCGGAGCGGGCCTGCCCTCGGAGTTCGCACCCCATTACCGGACGCTGGTGGAGCGGGGCGTGGCGCGGAAAGTGGCCGCCGTCTTGATTGGGGGCGTGGCCAAAAACAGCGACCTTCATCTCATGCGGGAGCAACGGGTCTTTCTCGAGCGGCTCCACATGGAGATTAGAAAACTGCTCCACGGCACGGGAGGCCTCGCCCTCCAGGGGGGGACTTGTCGCATCGTGGCCCTTTGTGGACCCACGGGTGTGGGAAAAACCACCAACCTGGCCAAACTCGCGGCCTATTACTCCGTTCGTGAACGTGCCCGTGTGGCGCTGATTACAACGGATACCTACCGTGTGGCGGCGACGGACCAACTGAAGGTTTACGCCAATATCATCGGGTTGCCCATGAAAGTGGTGCAGGAGCCCCGTGATATGGCCGAGGCCCTGCAGGCCTTTCAGGCCTATGACCTCGTGCTTATCGATACCGCCGGCGGTAGTCAGTTTAATCTCGAGCAAATAAACGAACTTAAAGGGGTCTTGGGCTGCGCCAACCCGCATGAAACCCTGTTGGTCATGAGCGCCTGCACCCCCCTTGACGATATGCGGAACATTGTTTCCAACTTTAAATGTTGTAATCCCACGGCGGTGTTGTTTACCAAAGTGGACGAGACCCGGCAGTACGGTGCGCTGCTGAGTGTCATGGCCGAATCGGGTCTGCCCCTGAGCTATCTCAGCACAGGGCAAAACGTGCCCGACGATATTTGCATCGCGTCACCCGCCATGGTGGCGAACCTCATATTGGAAGGTACCCTTCAACGTGGTTGATCAAGCACAGCGACTTCGCACGATAGTAGGCAATAAATCTGGAGCGCGGGTCCTGGCCGTGACCAGCGGAAAAGGCGGCGTCGGAAAAACCAATACCAGCGTTAACCTGGCCATCGCCCTCGCGGCCCAGGGTAAACGGGTCATCCTCATGGATGCCGATCTGGGGCTTGCCAATGTGGAAGTCCTGCTCGGGCTGAGCTCTCTGCACAATCTGGAGCACGTCATCGAGGGGGAGAAAAGCATCTCCGAAATCCTGGTGAAAGGGCCGGGAGGTATCTCCATCGTACCCGGTTCTTCCGGCCTCGCCCAGATTGCGGACCTCACCGGCGCAGGGCGTCAAAACCTCCTCGGCGGGCTGCAGGAACTCCAGTCCCAGAGCGACTTTATTATTCTCGACACCATGGCCGGCATTGGGCGTAATGCCGTGGCGTTTGCCCTGGCGGCCGATGAGGTCTTGTTGATCACCACACCCGAGCACCCGGCCATCGTGGACGCCTACGCCATGCTCAAAACCCTCTATGCCAACCGCCCCGAAACGGTGGTCCGTCTTATTGTGAATATGGTGCCCAACCCGGCCCTGGCCCAGGCCGTGGCCACCAAGCTTTCCGGCGTCTCCCAGCGTTATCTCGGACGCAACCTTTCCTGCCTGGGTTACCTCGCCCGCGACACCCACGTGAGTCAGGCCGTCATGCAGAGCAAGCCCTTCATGCTCGCCTATCCCCACGCACCCGTCTCCAAATGCATGCACGAGATCGCCAGCCGTATACTCCAGCAACAGCCCGCCACGGCCGCCAACAAAGAAGGTTTCTTCCGCCGCGTCGCTCAGAGCTTTGGCCTGAAAGGTGGGGCGTAGTGCCTATTCGCTTGGAAGCAGGTACTCCTGCCTGAGGTGTGGCCGGGGCTCAGACATTCCTGTCTGAGAGGGCGGGAGCATGAGCGTTTTAAGGTTCATCCAGTTTGAGGGTACATTCGTATCGCCCCACCAAGGCGTGTGTTCCTTTTGTCCCGGTGATGCGAAACCGATGTCCATTAAGCTGGATGCACCCCCAGTCTGCATTTTTTCACGGATGATATCGGAGCATTCATAGCCTTTCGGTTGGCGCGGGCCGCCCCGAAGGGGCACGACAGCTTTCAGCCCTGGGCAAGGCCCAGGGAAGAAGGCCACGCATCCAAATTTTCGCCCTGAAAGGGCACGGCAGTGGCTTTCCGCGTCGATACGGACGGCCCAATCAACCGCCCCCGTCGGCGCACCAGGCACCTATGAATGAGATAGTTTATCCACCGCGATAGGCCCCACGTCGTGCACCCCCACACGCCAGAACTGCTGGCGAAAAGATCTGGCTTGCCACTCTTTTCTATTTTATTCCTAGTCTGTCCCTAGGTTCTCCATGGGCGGCGGATCTGCCATTGCGAAAGGTGACGATGATTGTGCTTGCACCGGTGTCGAAATCAGTATGAAAATGTATCCGGATCCGAATGTTGATCCGGGGACAGTGTTTCTGCCAACGGTTTCGCATTTTTCGGACATAACTGGAAAAGCAATTCGCTATCCGACGGATATCAAAGACGACCAGATCGATTTGGTCGTCAAAAGCCTATGGGAGAAGAAATTCACCACTGAGTATGTAGGCGACACGAGTACAGTGTTTACTCTCATGGCCGGTGCCGAATTAATGAGCAGTGGCGAGGTTAATTTGGGATTGAGAGGCTATTTGGACGGAGGATATCCTAAGAATTGGAATCTGGTATTCATGGTGAACACTCCAAAGTGGGATTGGACGACATTGACCCATGAACTTGGACACTATGTGGGCATAGGTGGTCATTGGAATGGAAATGAACATCCGTATCGGATTATCGCCTCTGAACCGCACAAAATGCGGAGTATTAACAGATGGAATCCGTATTGGTTCAAACCGGCGGTCACGATGACAAAGGAAGAATGCGCCTACTGGAGAGGCGCATGGGATCGTTTATCCTATGACACGAGGTTTTTCCCCGAAGGGAGAGACGATGAACATTTTTCTTACTACAGTGAAAGCGGCAAGGCATATTGGGATGAATGGATAAACAAAGATGACTACCCATACTTGGAAAGGCCAGGGAGCACAGGCTCACCTTAAGTAGGTATATTCTAGAATGGAAAGGACGTCGTGAAAAAAACATACAGTTTCATAATCATCATAGCTGTCTTGGTAGTTTTGAGCGTAGCTGTTTTACATGCGCCTAACGGTAAGCAGAACGAAATTAGAAATTCCCCTGGAGATCTGGGTGCCACGGCTGCAGACAACGAAGTGCCTGTCTCGCAGGAGATATCTCCGATGGAGATTTCGGAATCGAAACAATCCGTGTTGCCAGGCAATGAAGAAAATCCGGTGTCTAGTGGAGGTGATACCGGTCGCAAACGGAAGATGGCTATCCTTAAAATGCTATCGCCTGATACGTTCTTCTATTCGAGCGCAAAGGAAAGCCTGGGCACCGAGGATTTGCCGGTTCTCTACGAGATTCTTGATGAGCTTGAATCATACGAGTCGTGGGGCAACGCCGCCACTGCAATTGGCTTTTTGGGCGAAAATTCCGAGTCCTACGTAGCCATCACGGATTACATAAAACGACCTCAGCGTTTCGGCGAACTGCCAGACTACGATGAGCTACATAAATCGGTATTGAGCAATTTGCTCATGAACAAATTACTGGCCCTGCGTTGGTTGCCCTTTCTCGATGGCCCGGAAGGAACCAAGACTCTGCGAAATGTACTTTCTAGCCGTAATGCTGCGGAATCGTTTCTTGAAAACTGGATAGAGGACGAAATACCGGTAGGCTTCGGGGACGTTCGGAGGGCGGCAATGGAATTGCGCGTGGCTGCTGCGGTGGGACTGATCTTTCATGATGAGAGAGGGAATACTCCAGCAGTATATAGGCAACTGCATTTAACGAATAAACAATTTAGAGGTATTCCCGATCCTGTGGAAGTGCAGGTCTCTGACGACGAGATGAACCAGAATGGATACACGGCAATGTTCCAGTCTTCGCTCGCACACGCACTAGCAATAGCCGATTATATAGAACGTCACAGCACCGAGGAGTATCTTGCTGCTTCGGGTTCCTATGCATTGCGAGAAGAAATCGATCATATATTCGACGAGATAGTGGAGGAATACGGCCTATACGACTGAAGGCGAAGGCGTATGGGACAGCAACACACGGGGCGTATCGCGATTGATAAACAATATCATCCGCGCCAATGTCGTGACGGATACGTCACTCCTTAAAACAAAGGGACAGGAGAACCTAGGGACAGTCTGTCATGGGGAAAACCTAGGGACGGGAAAACCAAGGGACAGACTACGTAATTTCACCTTTCACCCCCCGCCCTTCTTTGGTCGGCCCGGTTTTTTCGGGCGCAACGCCCGACCTAGCAAAGCTTCCAGCTGGTCGAGGAATTTCGGGGAGCCGCAGGGACGGCCGGTGCGGGTCTGCTTTCGAATCGTCTCGTAGGCCTCCTGGTCCTCTGGGCCGTCGCGGAGCCAGGCTTGCCAGTCTTCCACCACGCCAGCGGGTGGAAAATCGACCGATAGCACGGGGTCGTCGCGGAGGCCGCAGTGGGCGGCGGCGCTCGACCAGGGGTGCTCTTCGGCGCGCTCCACCATCCCCGCGCGGACGGGGTTCATTTCCACGTAGCGTACCGCAGCCCACAGGGGGTTCTCACGCAAGATGGGGACTGACGCAAGCGTAGCGAGGTCGCTAGACGCGCCGTGGTGGGTACGAGCGGAGACGGGTCTGTCCCTTTCTTGCGTACGCCCCTTGCCAGGCGTGCCCCGAGAGTTGCGTCCGCGAATTGAAATACATGGCGTAGACCGTATGGGTGTCGCGCATAGCAAATCCCAGCGCGGCCTCGGTCTTCGGCACGGCGACCAGATGGATGTGGTTGGTCATCAAACAATAGGCCCAGATATCCAGACCCCGCTTGTCGGCATACTGTTTCAAAAAACGCAGATACGCCTTCCGATCTGCATCGGTTTCGAAGATATCGGCGCGGCGATTGCCCCGCTGTGTAATGTGATGCGGAAAACCCGGCACCACTACCCTGGCTACACGGCTCATGGCTTCAGCCTATACCAAATGGCTGTATACGGCAAGGTATTCCATAGTCTGTCCCTTTGTTCTCGAACATCGGACTCTAAGCTGTTTCCGAAAAACAACTTACCCTTAAGTAAGTGCCATTCTGGTCTGTCACTTGGTTCTCCTAGGTTCTCCGAACAGCCCTGCTTGAAACTCCGTCATTCCTGCCCGAGGTAGGATTAGGGGGCTTGGTATCCCCATCGCCATCATCCTTCGCCCAACGGTCTGCCACTGCTGCGGCTTGAATCTACGCCCCAAAATATCGTAAGGTCGTATAGTAACGATATAAGAACCTGGGTTCCGGGAGTATGATGGCGTCAGCCTTTCCTGTCTGGCGGCCTCCAAGGAAATCGAACGTATTTTATTAGCCCAGCGGACCGGGGGGCGATATTTGTGGCACCGAACGGGTGTGTGTTGGCAAAACCGCCAATAGGAACCTTGGGTGTTTCGGTGCGATACCGGAGACGACCATGAAGTGGAAAACAGAAGACGGGGCCTGGAACCCTTATCTGGCCGGGGCGCTGGTGGGGGTGCTGGCGATAGCGTCGGTACTGGCGACAACCTGGTGGGGTTCGAAGACCCAATACATGGGGGCATCCACCACCTTTGTTCGCGGTGTGGGCCTGCTGGAATCGGCTGTCGCCCTGGGACACGTGGCGGACAACGCTTACTTTGAAAAAACCAAGGTAAAAGTGGACTGGCAGTTTCTCTTTGTCACGGGGATTTTTATCGGCGCCCTTGTCTCGTCGCTCGTGGATAAGAGCTTTAAGCGCGAAAGTTGTCCCCCTACGTGGAGCAACCGGTTCGGCAGTTCCATCGGACGGCGCGCAGTCGGAGCAATTGCTGGTGGCGCCGTGGCCATGTTTGGCGCGCGTCTGGCCGGTGGGTGTCCGAGTGGGCATGGGCTGAGCGGGCTCATGCAGCTGTCCATGAGTGGATTTGTGGCGATGGCGATGTTCTTTGGGGCGGGGATAGCCGTCGCACACCTCGTCTATAAGGAGTCCTGAGATGATGGATCTTTTGCTTGGTTTGGTTGCCGGAATTATCTTTGGCGTGCTCCTGCAAAAAGGGCGCGTGCTCCGCTTTGAAAAACAGGTGGGCGCCATGTTGCTAAAGGACATGACCATTATGAAGTTCATGATGTCGGCCATTCTGGTCGGACTGGTCGGGTTCTACATTCTCGCGGATATGGGCGTAATTACCCTGAGTCCGAAATCCATGAATGTCGGGGGAGTGGTGATCGGTGGCCTCCTCTTTGGTGCAGGGTGGGCGTTCATGGGCTACTGCCCGGGTACCTCAGTAGGTGCGGTGGCGGAGGGTCGTTGGCATGCAATCTTCGCGGTCATGGGAATGCTTCTCGGCGCTGCCATCTACGCCGAGGCCTATCCCCTGATGCTCAAGACGGTACTCGCCTGGAAAGATTTCGGAAAGCTCACGTTACCCGAAAGCCTGGGGGTTTCTCATTGGATCGTGATCCCCTTTTTCTGCCTGGCGACACTCGCCCTGTTCTTCTTCTTTGAGAAGAAAAAGGTGTAGTCCAACATTCCGGGGCGGGCTCTCCTGGTGGTCAGGCAGGAGGCTGCCCCAAATTGTTTGCCCCGAATCCGTCGGGAAGGCGACAAGAACGAGAAAGCGAGTTGACGTTGCTAGCGTGTGAATGCCCAGCGCACAACGTCAACGTCGAGTCGTTGAGAAGTTGCCATGCTGGACGGCCGCGTCCTCCACTAGGCGCGAGAAGGACGAATGTTCAGGCTTGCTTCAATACTCTCGTGAATGCCGGCAGTATCTCGTTCCATCCTGTAGAGGGAATACCCATTCTTCTTCAAGAGCGCTTCACACTTCTGACGATCTCGTGCGGTCAGATTGGCGTGCTCGTAACAGCAAATCTTGGGGTAATGGGTAGCAAAGTCGATCTGCCTTACGATTTCGTAGTCATATTTGCGTCAGCATGTTTGAATTATCCGACCTATAGGAACTGGCGTTTAGGGTGAAAGGTATGGTTGGGGCGCAAACGCGACCGCTCTCCGAAGGAGACCAGAACTTAAGCCAAGTGGCAATTGACTTCTCCTTTCACCTATAGTGCTTGCTTCCGTGTAGCGGTATTTTATGCAAGAATACGCTATATTAGATGCTAGCTCAATTGTCGGGCCGATTGCGTCGCGACAAAAAACTGAAGTGCGCCGCTCTTAAAGAGGCCTTCGTTGCGTTGCGTGGAGTATTTGCAATTCGCGCTCTCTTGCGGGTTTTCTTTTATGGGGCGCAGCGGGGAATCTGGAAAGTGGCCCATATGCAAAACACAATCGTCACGGCATGCGACAGGAACTATATATGGGGGGCCTATATTCTAACGGCATCACTACGATTTCATGGGGGCACCGATAAGATTCACGTGCTTGCGGAAGATTTTCGAGACGAAGATCGGGCGCTCTTGGAGCAATTTGACAACGTAACGGTGTTCGATGAAAAGCACTCCACAGGGCGGGGCGTGAACACGCAAAAACCCGAAGCCATCAAGACGGCGACCACGGAGTTGATTACCTGGATGGACGCAGATTGTATGGCGGTGGGCAATGTAGAGCCACTCCTGCGCTATTGCCCGGATCGGTTTCAGATACGGGCGAGGGGGCCTGAAGAAAACAGTGAGGTATATCGGCGGCAATACCGCCAGGGCGATGGCGAAGGGGGGGTGCCCCTTCATATCCTCGCCCAGTGGCAAGAAGATGTGGCCCAACGGGAGGAGCCCGCGCAAAATACTACGGTAATCACCAATTGCTTTGTACTAAACCGAAGTCACCTGCCCTTCATCGATTTCTGGGAACAGCAAATGAAACGTGTCTTGCGGCCTGGTGGCGGTGTGGTTGATGCACGAAATCTGGCCTATCAGATGACAGACGAATCGACGCTCAGTTCCCTCTTTGCCTTTTTTTCAGATGCCCCCGACATAGGGGAGTTCCAATTGGACAAGGACCCAGCCAATCACTTGGCCCATTTCAGCCTCCAACCGAAACCGTGGGTTGGGTGGAGGAAGCCCATGTTGACCTATTTCGATCCTTTGATGGAAATTATTAAGTGGGCGCGAGAGTCAGGCTACAAAACACCGGAAATCCCGTTTTCACTACAAGCCCACTACAAGCCTTTCTCCGTACTTTCGGCTAACTTGCGAAACGTCCGTGCGAACACCCGGTCAGCCACATCCCGTCTTATCCGACGGGTAAAGCGAGGCTCAGCAAACTGACGAGCGGAGAGAGAGTGTGCTACGTTCGAGCGCTATACTGGCTATTCACTACGCGCTGTAAAAACGAGCCCGTTCCAACACAGGAGATGCCCCATCCCGCTGAGCAGAATCGCCCTCCTGTGCTAACCGCCCAGATACATGGAAGGAGACAGTGGTACAGGATTGGTTGTGATTCGGGTGCCGAAACGAGTGTGATACGCGCTTGTATACGTCAGTCACATTGTTCCAGCGTTTATGACGGTGGCATTGGTAAGTTGGTCGTCCAACACCTGAACCCGGCCCACGAAAAAACCGCCCGGGAAATCCCGGACGGTCGAGGGTGTATTGGTTTCTTCTTGGGTTTACATCTTCTGCATCTTGTTGAGGACGTAGAGGAGGAGCCAGATGCGCTTGTCCACACCGTTTTCCGTTACCCCGCTTCAATCTGCGCGAGGAGTTTCTTGTCCTTGATCGTGTCGTCGTTGGCGAACAGGATCGCGATGCTGAGTATTAGCGAGAGGGATTCGTCGCCTTCGAAGGGGAGGAAGGGCACGGGGTCGTCTTTCTTAGGCTGAGCGGTGAGTTTTAAATTCTGGCCGCCGGGAGCGGTGCGTACGGAGAGGCTGCCGAGGTGGATCGTGTAGTGCCCGCGTTTACCTTTAATGTGGAGGTAGGTGTCGTCGAGGGTCAGTTGGTCGGCGATGGCCAGCCGGGGCACAACGACCTGGAGCGCGGCGTGGCGGACGCGCGCCACGTTGCTGAGCTCGCCTTGGGCGATTTGCTCCCAGTATTCCTTGTGGGTCGGGTGGGTGCCACTGTCGGCAAATTCGGGATCGTTGCCCACGGTGCAGCGGTCGATGATGCGATCAAGCTGGCGCACTGCCTCGGAGAACGCGAGGGCGGGCACCGACGGCAAGGCCATGCGATCGCCGTTGTCGTCGAGAAAGCGGAGCTGGTCCGTGCCCACGTAAATCCAGGACATGACGTCTTCGTCCTGCTCGTCGAGATCTTTCACGGCGCATACCCGTAGCTCGGCGCTCAGGTCGAACGCGGACAGCGCCAGGGTGGCCCATTCTTCCTTGGGGCCGTCGTAGGTCATGAGCCGGGCGAACTTCCAACCAGCGGTCTTGAGCATGGCGTTGAAGTGGCTCTGCCTCAGGATGTGCCCCGCCAGACGATTGGAATGATCGGACGCGTCCTCTTCGTTGACCGTGTAGGTCTCGCGGTACACCTGATTGACCGGCTGTTGGATTTTGAGATCGCTCAGGCGCGTGCGCCAGCCTTCCACGTCTCCGGCCGTGGCTTCGAGGGGGTGCCAAAAGCGGACCGTGGCGTCCTCCTCGATATCGAAGACCGATGAGCCGTCCACCCGCTCCCAGCCCTGATCGCCATACCGCGCGGTGACGGTCCGGTCTCCGTCCTCGATGGTCCAGATCAGGCGCCGCGTGTGGACGCCCATGATCTCGTGATGGAGGAGGTAGCGGCAAAAATCCGTGTGATTCCAGACCCGGTTTTGAAGCCAGGACCGATCCAGCCGGTCCCGTTGTAGTCTCAGCGTCTCCTGTAGCTCTTTCAGGGTGCCCTTGAGTACTTTCAGGCGGCTGCTCAGGAGTTCGTCGTTTCGAATGACCGAGGGGACAGTCTTTTGCGGCTTACCGTCCGGCGTTTTCCAGGTGAGGGTGGCTTCGCCGTTTTCGGAGAGGTGGAGGCAGGCGGTGTAGCCGTCAAAATCCGTTTCCAGTCGGCCGTCGTCGAGCGCAAAGTCGGGAATGGCCATGTCTTCGAGAAGCGCGGCCGTGACGCCCCGTTTGGCGGCGAGTTTCTCGAGTTCCGATTCGATGAGATTCCGTGTCGCCTTGGATTTGATGCGGGGGAGCAGCCGGGCCAACGCCGCAATGGCCGTGGTGTGTCCCATATGGGCCAATACGCGTACGCACGTATTGCCGAGTTGGGTAGACAGCTGGCCCGAGCCCGCGTAGGGGAACTTCTTGAAGCAGTTCGCGCCAAAGGCACCGACTGCCCGCGCGAGGGCGTCGTCGTCGAAATGAACGAGGGTCCACAGTAGCCCTTTGATGACTGCTTCGTTGTCCTCGTGGATAAACATGACCCAGTAGCCGGGGTCTTCCGGGTCAAGCTCCACATGTTTCGCGCGGCTCCCGTAATCGAGCACGTCGAGCACGAAAAGCTTGTAGGCATTGGCCTCATCGCCGCTCACCAGTGCCTCGGACTCCTTGAGAAATTTCTTGCTGGCTTTCGTGAGGTTCTTCGTGGAGGCGAGCTCGAAGACCTGATACACCACTCGGCGGCACGAACTGCCGAGGGCGCCGGCGGCTTCGTTGATGACCGCCCCTATCGTATCCTGCTCGGTGAGTTCATAGGGTGTTACGGCTTCGCCATCTTCGGAGGACGCCGCGATTCGCTGGAGGATCCGCCGGAGTCGGCCGATGCTCTTTTCCTGCTCGCTGAACGGCTTCCAAGCCAGCGCTTCCGTGGCGAAACCGCGAAGCACGTCCGAAACCTGGCCTTCCTCAAGACGACGCTCAAATTGCGCCGACACGGGCGTAAGCGGCCAGTCGCTCATCGAACGCGGATGGGGCCGGTCGGTCTGCTCGTGAAAGTGCGTGACCAAGTCGATCAGGCCCTGTTCGTCAAAGGCCAGCTTGGTCCGCATAAGCACGTCGAAGAGGTTCTTCAGACTTCGCCGAAGCATGTTATAGCGGCGCTGTTCCGGCGTCGTCTCGTTGTATA
This sequence comes from Candidatus Hydrogenedentota bacterium, assembly GCA_034669905.1. Classification (GTDB taxonomy): domain Bacteria; phylum Hydrogenedentota; class Hydrogenedentia; order Hydrogenedentales; family JAEUWI01; genus JAEUWI01. The sequence continues at coordinate 129,695 of JAXMOL010000011.1, read as the reverse complement.
GAGTCAGCCACCTTAACATCGCATCGGACGGCGAATCCCTATCTGTCGAATCCGGGGGTGGGGGAACCAGACGGCGAATCTCGAAATTTATTTTTGGGATTCGAGCCAGGATCTCCAGGCAGAGGTTGGCACGCTCTTTTGGGGAAAGGGCCTTGATGTCCGCATAAACCGCGCTGTCGTGAAACTGGTTATCTTCCCAAATCGTCTGCCCCTCCGCTTGATTCTCCTCGAGAATGCGGGCGGCCAAGGCATCGAAGCCTTCAAAGTATGTCATGTCGTCACTCTCTCATTTCCGTCTGGCGCAATGGGCCTGGTTATCACTTCCCGTAAGGGGTACCAGTCGAACAAAGGTGATCGTCAAGTCGGGGGTCAGGCGCACCCGCTGCTCCAGGTGTTCCGCTTGGCCATTGCCGAGGAGCAGGAGGTAACGCTGATTCACAAAGCCATCCAACGCGCGATAGAGCTGCTCTTCAAAATCGAGCATGGGCCAAGTGCGAACGTGCGCGTCGTCCGGGCCGGAATCCAGCACCTGCGTGAGGAGCGTGTTGAAGTCCTCGGTCTTCGTGCGCACGGCCGCACTGATAATCTCCCGCACGGTAACCTGTGGCTCCCGGAAAGAAAGCTGGAAGGTGTGGGTGACGTGAGCGTCAACCACCTGTCCGTGAATGGCAACCATGGTTCCCCTTGCGTCGAACCCACTGATGCGTGTGCCCCCGTGGGGCGTGTCGGAACAGGATACAAAGCGCACGTTGGGAACGCAAGTAGAATAAACGGGCGGACAACCCGTACCCATGAAGCGCAAGAATACTTGAAAACGTTGACGCCGGAATTGCGCTGCGTCCATACCGTCCTTCCTCACACCCCTGTCACCTTCTACCAAACAAAATTCGTTCTCAATCTGATACATGGGCGGTATGATGGTGGCAAGTCCTGTGCCGAAACGAGCGATAGGTCCGGGTAATAAAAAACCGCCCGGGAAATCCCGGACGGTCGAGGGTGTATTGATTGGCCGTAGTGCCTACATCTTCTGCATCTTGTTGAGGAACTCGGCGTTGGTCTTGGTCTTCTTGAGTTTCTCGGTGAGCAGCTCGGAGGCTTCCTGGAGTTCGCGGTCGCTGAGGACGCGGAGGAGAAGCCAGATACGCTGGAGGTCTTCCGCGTTGACCAGCCGTTCTTCCTGACGGGTCCGGGAGCGGTTGACGTCGATGGCCGGGAAAATACGTTTTTCCATGAGCCGGCGGTCGAGGTGGAGCTCCATGTTACCTGTGCCTTTGAATTCTTCAAAGATCACGTCGTCCATGCGGCTGCCGGTTTCCACCAGGGCCGTGGCCAGGATGGTAAGGCTGCCGCCCTCTTCGATGTTACGGGCCGCGCCGAAGAAGCGCTTGGGGCGCTGCAGGGCGTTGGCGTCGACACCACCTGAGAGGACCTTGCCGCTGCTGGGCACGAGGATGTTATAGGCCCGTGCCAGGCGCGTGATGGAGTCCAGCAGGATGACTACATCCTTCTTGTGTTCAACGAGGCGACGGGCTTTGTTCAGCACCATCTCGGCGACCTGAACGTGCCGTTCGGGCGGTTCGTCGAAGGTGGAGGCGATGACCTCGCCCTTGACGGAGCGCTGCATGTCGGTTACTTCTTCGGGGCGCTCGTCAATGAGCAACACGATGACCGTGGCTTCCGGGTGGTTGGTGGTGATGCTGTTGGCGATCTTCTGGAGCAGCACCGTCTTACCCGTGAAGGGCGCGGCCACGATAAGACCACGCTGGCCCTTACCGATGGGGGAGATGAGATCCATGATACGCATGCCGATCTCATTCTGCCCTACCTCCAGGGTGAAGCGCTCATCGGGGTGGATGGGAGTGAGGCTGTCGAAGATAATCCGCTTGTGTGCGACATCGGGCGATTCATTGTTGACCGACTCCACCTTGAGGAGGGCGAAATAGCGTTCGCCTTCCTTGGGAGGGCGGACGTGCCCCGTGATGCCGTCACCGGTGCGGAGGGCGAACTTGCGAATCTGCGAGGGGGAGACATAAATGTCGTCGGGCCCGGGCAGGTACGAATAGTCGGCCGAGCGGAGGAATCCAAAGCCATCGGGCAGGATCTCCAAGGTGCCTTCTCCATAAATGGAGCCAGCTTTTTCGATGCTTCGCTGGAGGACGGTGAAGATAAGGTCTTGTTTCTTCAGACCACCATACTCTTCGATGCCGAGTTCTTCTGCGGCTTCGTTGAGCTGGGGCATCGTCATGGCTTTGAGGTCGGTAATATTTAATTCCGGACCATCAACGCTATCGGGTATGACCTCATTGGCCACGTCCAATACCTGGGGTGCGCCATTGCGCCGTTGCTGGGGTCGTCCGCCGGAGTTCCGTCGGGGGCGATTGTTTCCACCGCCGCCCTGCTGGGACCGGTTGTTGCTTTGTGAGGAACGGTTGTTGCCGCTGGCGTTATTACCGTTCGCTGTGCTGCGCTTCGGGCTACGGCCCTTGCCTTTCGGACGCCCCTGGCCACGTTCGGTGGCGGGTCTCTCTGCCATGCTGAATCCTTTCGCTGTTCCTGTTTTTGTGGATTGCCCACATAGGGTTGGTAGGGAGTACAGGAACGCCAATGCTCCACTACAAAGATTGTTAAGACTAATGAATTTCTGCCCAGTTATTCCCAACTCCCACATCGACTTTCAAAGGCACGTCGAGTGTGAAGGTATTCTCCATTATTTCCTGCATCTGACGGGTGACCTGGTCCACGTCCTGCGCCGGCGCTTCCACGACCAATTCATCGTGCACTTGAAGCAGCAAGGTGGCAGGCTCCTCCCGGAGGGCCGCGTCCAGTTTGATCATAGCCAGTTTAATAATGTCCGCGGCGCTCCCTTGCACCGGCGTATTAATCGCGACCCGTTCTCCAGCGCGCCGTACATTGGCGTTCCCGCTGGTAATATCGGGTACGTAACGACGTCTATTGAGCACGGTGGTTACATAACCCGATTCCCGGGCTTCTTCCATCGTGCGGTCAAGCCACGCCTGAATCCCGGGGTAGAGTGCGAAGTAGCCGTCGATAAAACGACCCGCTTCGGCATTGCTGATCCCCAGGTTTCGAGCCAGACCAAAGGCGCTGATCCCATATACCACGCCAAAATTAACGGCCTTAGCCCGTCGGCGCATGTCGTCGGTGACCGCTTCCCGGTCCACATCAAAGACCTTTGCGGCCGTTTCCGTGTGGATATCGGCATCGCGCTGAAAGGCTTCGATGAGTTGGGTGTCTCCGGACAGATGCGCCAGAACACGTAATTCAATTTGTGAGTAGTCGGCCGAGATCAACTGATAATCGGGTTGGCTCGGTATGAAGGCTTCCCGAATGCGTTTGCCGAAAGCATTGCGAATCGGAATATTTTGAAGATTGGGGTCACTGCTGGACAGGCGTCCTGTTGCCGCTACGGCCTGATTGTAGGAAGTGTGTATCTTGTGGGTCTCAGGGTGGATCAACCGCGGGAGGGCATCCACATAGGTGCCACGCAGTTTTTCCAGCATCCGATACTCGAGGATTTTCTCGGGAAGCGGATGTTCGTGGGCCAGCTGCTCTAAAACGCGTTCGTCAGTAGAGTACCCCGTTTTGGTTTTTCGCACCGGGGTCAGTCCAAGCTTATCAAACAAAATGCCCTGCAGTTGCTTGGGCGAATTGATCTTAAAGGGCTCCCCGGCCAAGGTAATGATTTCCGTGGTTAACTCGCCCAGTCGCGTCTCAATCTCGGTGTGGAGTTTGTGGAAGACGGTTTCTTCAACCGCGATACCCGCTTGTTCCATCCGGGCTAAAACGTGAATGAGGGGGAGCTCAACGTCGGAAAACAACGATTCAAGTTCACGGTCCTTCAATTGTTCCCGAAAGACTTGGTGGAGTTGCCACGTGACATCGGCGTCTTCGGCTGCATATGTGCAGGCCGCGTGGATGGGAACGTGATCAAAGGTGACGGCTTTCGACCCTTTTCCTATTACATCAGAAATGGGGATGAGTTTCCGTCGGAGGTATTGGAGGCTAACTTCATCTAGATTGTGCCTTAACTGAGAGGGATCTGTCAAGTACGATGCAATCATCGTATCCATCACGATGCCCTGTAAGGGAACACCCGCCCGCTCCAGCACCACCATATCATATTTAATATTATGCCCCACCTTGCCAATCGTTACATCGGAAAATAATTCGCGGACCGTATCCAACGCTTCGGCCGCCGGTAGGGGCTCCAGCCGCACACAGGTTGTCAGGTCATCGGGGTCGGTCATATATGTGAGCGACTCTGCGGTGTGGTTGATGGGAATATAGTAGGCTATTTCATCGTCACAACAGCACGATATGCCGACCAGTTGGGCCATCATGGGGTTGGTGGAGGTTGTTTCCGTGTCTACCGCAAAGGTTCCCGCCGCCCGCATTCGGGCCACCATGGCATCGAGTTCTTCCCGGGTCAACACCAATTGGTATTCGCACGTCGTCGTTTCACCCACGTTGTTGCCGGGGGCCAATTCTTCAAGCAGGGTGTGAAAGGCAAAGCGTGTCAGCGCCGCCACCAGTTCCGACTCAATGAAATCCTGGCGGATGCATTCGGTCGGCGTAATCTCGAGGGGCACATCCGTTTTTATGGTGACGAGCTCACGACTGAAAAAGGCCTGCTCGCGATCTTCGAGGATGCGCTCCTTCTGTTTGCCCTTCAGCTCGTCGGTGTGCGCGTAGAGTCCTTCAAGCGACGTATACTTTTCCAGAAGTTTTTTGGCGGTCTTGTCACCAATGCCCCGCACGCCGGGTACGTTGTCCGCCGAATCACCAATCAGCGCCAACGCATCGATGACATTTTCCGGGCCCACCCCAAAGCGTTCGCGCACTTCGGCCTCGCGGTACCATTGTCCGTTGTCGCCTTTGGAAGGGTCGAAAACAGCGATGTGCTCGGTTACCATCTGTTGGAGATCTTTGTCACCCGTCACGATGATGGCGTCCATCCCATCGGCTTCGGCCTGCTTCGCCAGGGTGCCGATAACATCGTCCGCTTCGACGCCGGGGATGACCAGCAGGGGAATGTTCAGGGCTTTTACCATGTCGTGCATCATGGGGAATTGGGACTTGAGGTCGGCCGGGGTCTCTTTTCGTGTGCCCTTGTAATCGGCGAACATCTCGTCGCGAAAAGTTTTCCCGGGCGCGTCGAATATGACCGCTACGTGACTGGGGTCGTGTTCGCGAATCAGCTTCAGGAGGACCCGGGTGAAACCATAGAGGGCGTTGGTCGGGTTGCCCTCCGTATCGGTGAGGGCGGCCCGGATCGCGTAGTAGGAGCGAAAGGCGTAGGCCATACCGTCGACGAGAAAGATGCGGTCACGCATGGGGGGCTGCTCCATCGATGAGAGTGAGGATTTCTTGTGCGGCGCAGGCGGATGCGCCCCCGGCACCCAACTGGGCGCGTACCGAATCGAGATCGGCCAACATGGCATCCCGTTCGGGGGAGGGGGTTATCAGCGCAAGCGCTCTGGGTAGGATTTGGTCGGGCTGGATGGCTCCCTGAATAAATTCGGGGACCACTTCGCGGCCTGCCAATATGTTTACTATACCGATGTGCCGAATGTCTACCAAGAGCCGTGCGAGCCAATAAGTCACGGTGGTCACTTTGTAGAGGATGATCATGGGCACACCAAAAAGCGCGGTCTCCAGGGTGGCCGTTCCCGAAGCGACCAGGCAGCATCGGGCTTGGGCAAGAATGTCATACATGCCGCCAACCTGGATTTCCAGGGGGAAGTCGCCAATAAGGGCCCGCGCCTGTTCGGCCCGGGTCGCATTGACGACGGGCGTTACGAATCGGGCGTCGGGGTGTTGCGCGCGGATGCCCCGCGCCACGGCGATCATGGGTTCCAGGAGGCGCTTAATTTCCTGCTCACGACTCCCGGGCAAAAGGCCAATAACGAGATCATCGCCGGGTTCTGCGGCGCGCTCATAGGCCTGGATATGGTCCAGCAGGGGGTGGCCCACATAGGCGCAGTCCAAACCCACCTTGTCGTAGAGGGGCTTTTCAAAGGGGAAGATGACCAGCATCTTGTCCACGTATTTTGCCAGCGTGTGGATGCGCTTTTTCTTCCAGGCCCACACCTGGGGGCTGATATAGAAAATAACGGGAATGCCAAGGGCGTGGGCCCGTTTGGCCAGGCGGATGTTGAATCCGGGGTAGTCGATGAGCACGAGGGCGTCGGGGCGGGTGGCTTCGAGGTGGGCAACCGTGTCCAGAAAGAGGCGACGGATGCGGGGGAAATTGCGGACCACTTCGGTAAAGCCCATGATGGCTTCTCCCGCCAGATCATAGTGGAGGTCCATACCCACGTCGGCCATGCGCTGCCCACCGAGTCCTTCGCACGCCACACCTTCCCGGGCGGCCTGTAGCGCACGAATCAGGTTGGCGCCGTGGATATCGCCGGACTCTTCCCCGGCTACAAAGTAAATTCGTTTCACGCGTGTTCCCGAATAAAGTCCATGATGTCCTGGGCCAGCCGGAGGGCCTTGATGCCGTCTTCACCACTTACGATGGGCGGCTTGCCTTCCCGCACGCAGTCGACGAAGGAGCGAAGCTCCAGTTTCAGGGGTTCGTCTTTCTCGACGGGGAGGGGCTCCATCGTGATGTGTTCCATAGGATTCTCGCCCACCGGTATGGGACCCGACTTCTTGCGGTAGACGAGCACTTCCTGGGCACTGTAGTCCGTGCTGAGATAGGCGTTTTCTTCGAAGATGCGAATTTTCCGCATCCGGTCCAGCGACACCCGGCTACAGGTAAGGTTGGCCACACACCCGGACGCAAAGCGAAGGCGTACGTTGGCAATATCTTCGCTCTCCGAAAACACGGGCACCCCCACCGCGTCCAACGAGACGACTTCCGATGGTTCCATCGCCAGGATAATGTCCAGGTCGTGGATCATGAGGTCGAGGACCACGCTCACGTCGGTGCCCCGTCCGGGGAAGGGGCTGAGGCGGTGGCATTCGATAAAGCGCGGGGCCTGGATTGCCTGGGAAAAGGCCAACACCGCTCCGTTAAACCGTTCGATGTGACCCACCTGGAGAATGCGCTGGTGGGTGCGTGCGAGGGCCACCATGGTTTCCGCCTCGTGCAAGGTGGGGGCGATGGGCTTTTCCACCAATACATGGATCCCTGCCTGGAGGAGTTCATTGACCACTTCCCCATGGCTTACCGTGGGCGTCACCACGGAAACCGCATCCACGCCCACCGCTATCAGGCCCTTTACATCGGAAAAGCCGGGGACCGTGAAGTCTTCCGCCGCCTTGGCGCGGTTGGCTTCGGAAGGGTCCACGATGCCGACCAGCTCGGCACCGTCCAGTGCCGCATAATTCCGGGCATGATGGTATCCAAGGTGTCCGACACCAACGACTCCCGTACGAATAGGGGGCATGTTCTCGTCCTTCATGGGTGGGTCGATAAGGGGGCTATGGGCATCGATGCGCTCCCGTCGCGTCAACGCAAGCCAAGCGACAGGGCATCAAGCCGGGGTAGGGTCATCGCGTGGAATCTGGAGGAAAGAAGACGCCGTACCCCACAGCGCTGACCGTATGCTAACCGAAGCGGTGCGCCGCTTTCAACGGTGCCGATCACCGTTGACGCAACCGATAGGAGGCGATGAGTTTTTTTAAGCCCGGGCTATCCGGATGGCGCTCTTGCAGGAGTGCCAGCAGTGCTTCAATGTCGGCCTTGCGATCGAGCCGCATCAGCAAAAACAACTGGCGCAGTGCCATCTTCCCATCTTTCGGGTTTTTCTTGTACGCCTGCTGCGCGAGTCTCAGCGCCTTCTTGTAGGACTCAACCGCGGCCTCCCGGTCACCCAACTCCTGGCTGGCCATGCCGTGAAAATCCCAGGCATCCACGCTCTTCGAATCGGCGCGGGTCGCAGACGCTGCCAACTGCTGGGCCAGGGGGTAGTCTTCATGCTGGTAGGCCGCTGCGGCCTGTTCCAAAAGGGATTTAAGATCGGACTTCGCCATGAATCCTATTTCGTCAATCCACGTTGGGACTGGGCAATGAAATCGAGCAGGGTCTTCTTTTCTGCGCAATCGGGCACATCCGCCTCGATGCGCGCCACCGCCTGGCTCATGTTGAGATCGGAGCGATAAATGAGTTTATAGATGGTGCGTATCGTTTTTATCTGTTCGGAAGACAGGCCATTCCGTTCCAGACCAATGACGTTGGGGCCGAAACAGCGTGCGGGATGGCCTTCACAGAGCATATAGGGGGGCACGTCTTTGTTGACCCGGGCCATGCCTCCCACGAAGGCCATCGTGCCGATGACGCAAAACTGGTGGATGCCCGTCAGGCCGCCAATGAAGGCCCGGTCCTGAACGGTGACGTGCCCGGCCAGGGGAGAGCCATTGGCCAGAATAACGTGATCGCCCAGCACGCAATCGTGTCCCACGTGGCAGGTCGCCATCAGCAAACAGTGGCTCCCTACCCGGGTTGCCTTGTCTTGCTCTTCGGGGGCGTCGCCGTACACCGTGCTGGAACTGACGGTCACAAATTCGCGCACGATATTGTGATCGCCCAGCACCGTGCGGCCTTTTCGATCATGATGGTGTTTCAGGTCCTGCGGGGCCACGCCAATTTGGGCACCGCTATACGTGCGGTTGTGCGCGCCCATGACCGTGCCCGCACCAACGACATTGTGGGGGCCGATAATGGTGCCTGCACCAATACGAACGTTCTCCTCGATAATGCTGAAGGCCTGGACCTCCACATCAGCAGCGAGTTGGGCACTCGGATGAATAATGGCTGTAGGGTGTATGGGCATGCAACGTTCCGACTGGCAGGCGCGCGGTAAGGGTTTGATTGCTTTGATCAACGCGGGTCTGAGCAAGGTCTCAGACACAGCAGACCGCCGCACGATGAATTGGTGCCTAATTATGCGGGATTTTCGTTGCGCTTTCAACCCGGCGAATCGGCAGGCCAGAAAGTCGAACAACAAAAAACCCCAAGACACACGGGCGGGCTTGGGGGAGGGGCGGTTCCGTTCCGAATGTCTTGGAGCAAAGAAGCAAGATCAGGTTCAACTTTGGCGCCTTGTCTTTTTCATCAGCGAGGGCATCCGCAGACTCCCAGGCTGTTAATTAAATTCCGCAGGGGCGACAGCGCAATCGCCCCTGCGAAGCCTCAAGTGGTTTCACCCTCTGAAGCAGAATCCAGATTGAAGCTACCCTGCTAAAGAAAGAACTGTGCCAATGCGCGTGCTGACCCGGTCAACCCCTGTTTTAAAAGGGTTTCTGCGATGCGGTGGGGAAATTAGGCGGCCCGGGAATAGGAGTTGTCCGTTAATCGGACACAAGCCATTGAACGATAATCGGACAGGCCCGGGAAGGGACAAAAGGTTTGGCTAATTGTGGTGAGTTAGCGTACTATGAGGAGAGCTTAAGCACTGATTTATGGCGTGTGAACGTCGGGTGATTGGGTCGCTAAGGGCATACAAGGTGGCTATCGAGAGGGGTAGGTATCATGACCATGCAGTTTATGATTACGGCCAAGGCCGGGTATACCCGTGGCTCGGCTTGGGTGGTGGATCAAAAGGCGCTGACCATTGGGCGCTCGTATCGCTGTGATATCGTCGTCGACGATGGCACGGTGTCCCGTCAGCATTGCCGGGTTATCAAGGTGCTCGATGGTATCCGGTTGGAAGATATGGGGAGCCGCAACCCCGCCCTGGTCGAAGGGGTACCGGAAAAAGATGCCGTATTACAGGTGGGCGATGAATTCAGCGTGGGGCGGGCCGTTTTCCTCGTAACCGCCGTTGCCGGTGCCAACAACGGCCCCAATGGGGAACGTCCCGATTCGGAAACGATCTCCATTGAATTGGATAGCCTGGGGCTTGACAGCATCGAACAGCATGGGGCCTGGCCCGGCACGACCAGCGACTACATTCTCCTCTTCCGTTTTTGCCGGGTCTGCAGTCATATTCGTTCGGAAGCCTCTCTCGCCCGCCAGATCGCGGAACTAATGACCCAGCGCTTTGGGGAAAGCACGGCCCATATACTGGTAGAGGAAGAGGGGGGGTGGCCGGTGGACACCGCGCTGGGCAAGGACTATCGGTCTTTGATTCCGTCCGACACCCTCGACAAGGCCGTCGAGCAACGCCGTGCCTTTTCCACCGCCGTTCCGCGAGAAGATCTCGATGCGCGCTATCTGTTCCTCGCCCCCCTGTACCACGGGGACGAGGTCTTGGGCTTGGCCGTCGTGAAAATGGCAAAGATTAATAAGGATGCGGACCGGGAAACGGTGCTCACCTTCTTCTCGAATCTCTGCGGGTTGGTTGGCCCCTGCGTCCATGCGGCACGGCACCATGAGTCGATACTTCAACTGAATAAGCGCCTGACGGCCGCGGAGGTCGACGAACTAATGCCCCTGGTCGGGCGCAGTCCCGTGATGAAATCCCTCCGCAATCTCGTCTACGAGGCGGCCCGAACTCCGTTAAATGTCATTATTACCGGGGAGACCGGTACGGGAAAAGAACTGATTGCCGAGGCTATCCACCGGAACAGTGAGCGGGCGGACAAGCCCTTTGTCGTCGTAAACTGTGCGGCGATTCCCGCCAATATGCTGGAGAGCGAGCTCTTCGGTCATGAGCGTGGCGCCTTTACGGGGGCCCACGTCGCCCGGCGGGGATTGCTCACCCTGGCCGACGGGGGTATCCTGTTTCTCGACGAAGTGGGGGACCTCAGTCCGGAAAATCAGGCCCGGATCCTCCGGGTTCTGGAGCAGGGGACCTTTCGGCCTGTGGGGGCCACTGCGGAGGAACGCGTGGATGTACGTTTCGTCGCCGCCACCAATCGACCGGTCGACGATAAGGAGTTTCGGAGCGATCTCTATCACCGGCTGGCGGGATTCACCCTTCAGGCCCCGCCGCTTCGGAGTCGTATCGGCGACATCCCAGGGCTCGCCCAACACTTTCTGGATGTCATGGCCGCAGAGGATGAGCGCCTGGTGCATGTCCTGTCGGAAGACGCCATCGAAGTGCTCAAAGGCCACCATTGGCCCGGAAACGTCCGTCAACTTCGGAATACGGTTGAGCGCATTGCCCATCGGACCCGCACCGCGCTAATTAGCGCGGAAGACATCTGGCGGGATGGCAACATTCAGCCCCCGAAGACCGTCCAAGAGGGCCCCCTGAGTACCCTCGCCGAGATGGAGCGGGAGCATATCATGAAGGTGCTGCGTAAATGTTCCGGCAACCGGGCCAAGAGTGCACGGGTGCTGGGAATCAGTCGGAGCACGCTTTACCTGAAGCTCGCCGAATACGGGGTTTCCGACTAGCCCTGGACCCGTTCTGCGCCTCTTTGCCAGAACGGGGCGAGGGGCCCCCAAGAGACGCAAATTGGGAAAAGTTGGTCAAGTTTGCACAACATCCCGATATCTTTAGTTTTCTTGTCAATAATTTACTCGAGCTATTTCCACTTTTTTTTATTGTTGACATAAATGAGAACTTATGCTTACTATAACATTTGTCCCTGTGGAGAGGCTGGCTCGGAACGGGTCGGTGTCAGGGAGTTCACGGGCCGAGCCGTCGGCCCTTCGTTCGCGCAGGAAGGAGTCTCATGCAATCCACTCAACGATCTTGCCGCACTCGCTGTCATCCATCCAGTCGGCGTGGTTTCACGCTGATCGAACTCATTGTGGCATTGACCGTCATAAGCGTCGCGACCACCATACTCATCCGCCTCTACATGGCAAGTACCGACCTGGGTGTGCAAGCCCAATACCGGGAACTGGCGGCCTCCGTGGCCGAGTCCCAATTGGCACAAATGGTCCGCGAACCGGCAAATTTCGTGTGGGAGCATGACCGCGCAGATGGGGTCGGCCTGTTTCGCGTAAAAAGCAACGCCGATGATCCCCGGGCGGGCCGGAAAGTCTTACTGCCTGAAGTGCTGCTACCGTACGACGCGTCCTTCGAGCGTCAGAAGATCGTGTACGACAAATTCCGCTGGGCCGCTTTCGGCCGCGTTCCCAATCCCGCGAGTTCCATCGTGGAAGTGACCGTGGATGTCCATTGGGAGCACGCGGGCAAGAAGGAGCACATCGCGCTGACCGGTGCCGTTCCACGCTCCAAAGTGGAACCGAATTGGGCGGAGAAATGATCATGATACAACGCAAGCAACGACTTGGTTTCACGCTCATTGAACTCCTCATGGTGTTGACCATCCTTTCGGTCGTAACGACGTTGGGGGCCACGACTTTCATTTCGATGACCAGCCTCTGGCGCGATACCTCGGCCAGCATGGATCTGAACGCCAAATGTGTCAATGTCTTTAACATGGTGCGAAACGATACCGAACGTGTCCTTTCCGCCCAGCGCAATGGCCACGCGATCCGAGGCGTGGATGCCCTGGAGGAAGAGGCAACGCTGAACCGCCACTATCCCGAAAACGACGCGCTGATTCTGCCGATTCAGCAACGTCGTCTTGGCAATGGGCCGTGGGAACAATTGGCCGTTCGCTATAGCATCGATCGGACCGAAGTCGAGAATCCAAAACTCATTCGGTCGGTTGGCCCCAACGACGGAAGCCTTCCCGAACAGGGTGCCCAGGTACTTGCCGAAGCCGTGGTTTCCATGAATGTCACCTATCTGGATGGCAAGAATGGCTGGGTCGAGGAATGGTCCGCTCCCCACCATCCGGAAGCGGTTCGGGTCAGCCTGGCCATCGGTATGGTAAATCGCCCAGGCGAGCACATTTCCCGCGAAGCCGTATTTCCAATCCACGTAAAGTGAGTCGCTCTATGCACGATACCAAGATTGATACCCAGGCGGGCCCCCGGTCAACGGAGGGGCGTCGCGGTGCTGCATTACTCTTCGCCCTTTCCATCCTGGCCGTCTTCTCCGCGCTGGGCATGATTTACCTCCGTCACATGGAGTTGGAAGTGGCCGACACCAGCATCGAGTTGCGCCAGAAACGGGCCCGACAATTGGCCATTGCGGGGGTCGAGAGCGCCGCCGCCGGCATTCAACAATACCTGCTGAATCCCACGACCCGTCCCATCCAGCTGGAATCCCCCTATGCAATAAAGTTCCCCACCTATCGTTCCCTGGTGTCGGGTGAGGAGGGCCAGACCCTCATTGAGGAAATGGGCGCGCCCCGCCTGGCCGAAACGACCTTCACGATTTATGATGAAAGCGGCAAGGTCAATCTGAACCACGCGCCGGCCAGTGTCTTACAAAAAGTACTCGGCGTTTCCGGGGATACCGCGCGCGCGATTGCGGCCAGCGTGCCCGCAGGTGGGAATTCCTCCACCAACCCGTGGTATCTGGAGTTGGATGAGCTCGTCGCTCGGGGACTCATTGAATCGCCCCTTTCCCCCGCCGTCCACGAAACCTTAACGACCTATTCCGTCGTGGACCATGCGAAGCCCCAGGGTTACTTTAATGTCAACGCGGCCGACGCCGCCGTGCTGGCCGCCGTGTTGGATTTGACCCCGGAGCAAGCCGCCCAGGTGAAAGGGAAGGGACCTTTTTCTTCTCCCACCGCCCTGGCTGCTGCGGTGGCGGCCGCCCGCGGCGTACCCGCGGAATCGGTCAGTCCCGACCCGTCGCTGGGCTTCCAATCCCGGTGTTTCCGCGTGGTCTGTGAAGGGCGCTACGCCCGGTACGTGGACAAAGACCAGTATGAAACGGCCAGTGCCGCCGATAAGCGTCGCTACCTCATGAATGTATCCGTCCATCGGGTGGAGGCCGTCCTGCTGTTTAACGAAAACGCCGAGTATGACATCGTCCACTGGAATGTGGATTTTGCCGATGCCAAAGAAGCGACGGAAGCGCCGGCCGCGGAGAATGCGGATGAGACCGTCGAGGAACAGGAAGTCAACGCGGAAGCGGAGGCGACGGTCTAATGTGGTCCCAACGCGCCCGACAAACCAGGAAATTGGCCCCGCTCTGCGGGGCATCGAATAGGAACTCCAGGGAGGATGCCGTCTGATGGCGAACGAAGCCGAGAATCCGGAAGTCAGCACCGATGCCGAAGAAGTCACCCCCGAAGCGCCTGCCGCTGAGGGCGACGTGACCGAGCCCAAACCGGCGGCGAAGAAAAAGGCAACCGCCAAGAAGCCGGCCGCGAAGAAAGCGGCCACCAAAAAAGCAGCGGCAAAGAAAGCTGCCGCCAAAAAGCCGGCTGCCAAAAAGGCACCCGCGAAAAAGGCGGTCGCAGCCCGCGGCGGCTTGAAAAAGATCGACGTTAAAGGACTCGCGGACGTGTTGGCTGATACGGAAAAAGACGACGAAGTGGCCGAGCGACCTGCGGTATCCAAGCCCGCCGCGCCCGCAGAGAAACCCGCGGTAAGTATCGCCGGTGGCGCCAAGCCCCTGGCCGTGAAAGCGGTTGCGGCCAAATCGAAGGCCGGCGCTGGTAAAGACGCCCGGAAATCCGGTGCCCGGGATGAGTTCGGGGGCCCTGCCGCCGCCGCATCCTTCATGGGGAGCGTTCGGAAATCGGACGTCACCAACTTCCTGCGGCAGCTCATCATGTTGCTCAAGGCCGGTACGCCCATCCTTCGTGCCCTCCAGACCCTTTCGAAACGGGGCGAACGTGCCCGTGCCCGTGCCCTCGTGGCCGATATCACCCAATATGTGGAAGCGGGTAACCCCCTCTGGCAGGCCTTTGATCGGCACAGCCGCTATTTCGACCGTGTTTTCGTCAACCTGATTCGCGCCAGTGAGGCGAGCGGTACCCTGATCACCGTGTTGGAACGGGTGGTCGCGTACCGTACAGAGCGGGAGCTCATGCACAAACGGGTGCGCAGTGCCATGGTCTATCCGGCGATTCTGATCGTCGCCTGTACCCTGGTTATGCTGCTCATCACCAAGTTCGTTATCCCCGAATTCAAATCCATGTTTGAAAAAGCCGATATCGAAATTAAGGGCCTGACCCAGGCGCTTTTTGATGCCTCCGAGTGGTTCTCCGCGTACTGGTGGTGGCCCTTCGTCATACTCGCGGTGCTGGTCGTGCTCTACAAACTCTTTGTCGCCCGCTCCCCTGTGGCGCGACTCTGGGTGGACACCATTAAACTGCGCATTCCGGTAACCGGCCCCATCGTCAAAGGCAATGCCATCGTCGAGTTGACCCGGACCCTGGCGCTCCTGATTCGTTCGGGTGTTCCCATGATGGCCACCCTCGAACTGACCCGCTCTTCGGTGAATAACCGGCGCGTGGCCGAGGCCCTTCAGGGGGTTCGGGATTCCATCGAGCGCGGTGGTGGTATGGAAGCGCCCCTGCGTAAGGCGGCTCCGGCCATTCCCCCGGTCGTGACCGACATGTTGGTCACCGGTGAAGAGTCCGGTCGGGTCGACGAAGTAGCCAATCAGATTGCGGACATTTATGAGCAGGAAGTGGAAATTCAGACCCGTAGTCTGGGCGAGACGCTTCAGCCTATATTTACCGTGATTGTTGGTCTGGGCATCCTGATTCTCTTCGTGGCCCTGTTCCAACCCCTCGTGGCCCTCATCGAACAGTTGGGTAACGCGGGTGCCTGATAACGGGCGGGACATCCACTAGCAACCATACTCAAGCCACCGGGCGCTCCGAAAAATACGGAGCGCCCGTTCTATGTTTGGGCTGCCCGTGGCGGAAAGGTCAACCCCCTTAGTTTTCCTTCCGTGTCATTCGGTGCATTCCGTGGTGGATACCTATAGTAGTTTTCACCACGAAGGACTTAGCGCAGCCGTTGGCCACAACTCAAAAAAGTTGAACCACGAATGAACACGAATGAACACGAATTTTATTGGCCGCAAAGGAACGTAAGGAACGCGGAGACGAAATATTCTCTCAGGTTCACTGTGTATCTGTGGTGAGAAAGCAATGAATGGTAATCAACATGATTGACCACGGATAAAACGGCTTGCGGGGATGTATCGCAATGGATACCTACCGCTAATCGACTTTTAGTCTATGTTCTCCTATCCGTATCATCCCTTTAATCCGTGGTCAAAATTCGGAATTTCTCCAACTCTGATTCAGGCGTGTAACCTAAAGAAGGAATAGGTGATGCAAACTCGCGAAATCTATTTTCTTGTCAAAAGGAGAAGAAGACGCCGGATAGTGGAACGAAGAGCACGAAGAAGAGGGAAGGAGGAAGGCGGTGGTGCCTGCAAGATAGACAGGCTGGATGCTGAATCCCAATCTCTCCCTGCTAGTCTTGTGAATGCATTCACCAATCAGGGTCGCATATGCAGAATAGTGACCACGGAGGAGATGGATAGCACGGATGACACAGATCAGCATAGAGATAAGATTGCCCCATTCGGACCGCGTGGGCATGGCCTGTTCGAAAGGCAATTTTCGATGGCGTCCGGTCCCTTAATATCCGCCTTATTAGAGGCTAATTGTCTGGGCGCAACGACTCTTATTCGTGTGAATTAGTGTTTATTCGTGGTTCAAAATCTTCTGGTTGCGGCCAACGGCTGCGCTACGCCCGTCGTGCTGCGCGAGAAAATTGCCGGATACCATACAGTCTGTGACAGGAAGGTGCCCACCGCGATGGGGATGGGTATCATGATCCTGCGGTCTCGACCTACTAATCCGCCGCGTGAATGGCCTGGCGGAGTTCTTTCGCCGCAACCCGCACGTCTGGCGCGGCGGTGACGGCGGTCACGACGGCCACCCGACGGGTACCCCGGCGCACCACTTCATGGAGATTGTGGGCCTTGAGGCCGCCCATACAGGTGAACGGAATGGTCAGGTGGGGACGAATCGTATCAATCATTTCCGGCCCAACCACTCCCGTGGGGACGTCTTTGGTCTGGGTGGCGAAAATGGGGCCAATGTTGACGTAGGTCGCGCCGGCCTTCTGGGCAGCCAGGGCTTCCTCAAGATCGTGGGAACTTGCACCGACCAACAATTCCGGGGCAATCCGCCGCGCATCGGCTACGGGCAGATCGTCCTGTCCCAAATGGACACCATCCGCGCCGATGGCCAGGGCGACATCGACCCGGTCGTTGACGATGAGCAGGGCACCGGCATCGTGGCAGCGTTCGGCAAAGGCCCGCCCCTTTTCGACCAAAACCTGTGCAGAAACATGCTTCTCACGAAACTGGACCAGCCGCACCCCGGCCCGAAGGCAGGCATCCAGCACGTCCACCCCGTCGCGCCCCTCGCAAAAGGCCTCCGTGATGACCACATACAAATCGGCCTGTTGGAACCGGGCCTGCCGGCTGGCTAAGTCCATCAGCCACCGCCCACAAAGCGGACGAGTTCAATCTGGTCCCCTTCGTTGAGGGGACTGTCTGCGTAGTCGGCCTGCTCGATGATGTCATCATTTTTCTGGACCACGAGGGTTGTGCCGTCAAAGCCCAGGGTATCGAGCAATGCCTGGATAGAGGTGCCCGCCGCTAATTCGCGGGCTTCGCCATTTACCATGACGTTCATAATGCAATCCTTTTAACAAAGTGAACTGCCCGCCGGAAAGGGGGGCGTTGGAATCCGCTGATTCTACAACAGGGGAAGCCGGCTTTTGAAGTTTCGCCAGGCGAAGTAGCCGTCGGACACCGAAAATGTCCTTGATTCGCCCACGGCGGGCCAGGTGATGGGGGAAAGGCGGCCGTCCTGCCAGGCGAGGAAAGTGTAGGCCGGAGACTCCAGCGGTTCATCCATCGTCAGCCGGAAGCGGGAGGGTCCCCAGGCGCCAGTCTCAAGAATCGTGATGGTAAATCCCTGAAGGGTAACCACTTCGCCCGGCTGATAGGGGTATTGGTCACTGCGCATGAGTCGTTCAAAGGGGGTCGAGAGCAGTTCGCCACCCAGGACGTGCACCTCAAACTGATGGGGGGCCGTGCGGGTGATTTCGTGGTCGAATGGCGCCAGCGAAAGGGTCTGCCAGCTCCGGGGATTGGGATAACCCAGGTATTGGCGCATGACCAGGGGGTAGAAGCCCGTGTAGGGGTCGGCGGCAAAAAGGGCGATGACCCGTTGCGTGGGGGCTGTTTTCGGGTTGATTTCTATTTCGCGAAAGGCATCTTTGGAGGCATGGATGATGGTCGGAATCGCGATACTCGCACCGATCCAATGGAGGGGCGGCACCGCGAGATGCAGGACAACGAAGACGCCGGCGAGCAGGCGGACAAACCGTGTTTCACGCGCGCGGGCCAACTGGAGTCCTTTGCTAATGAACAGGCCTATCCAGACGCAGCCCCCGATGGATGGCAGCAGCAGGAGACGTCCCGAGGGGAAGGTGGCGAGGACGGGAAGGGATGCGATAAAGGAGCCCAGTCCCATCCACAGGAGCAGCCGACGTTCGTCCTTATCACAGAATTTCCAAAGGCGTACCAGGCCCGCGCCCAGGACGAGGGTGAGTAGGAAGGCAGCCGCCAGCAGGAGCGTTCCAAGGGGGTTGGAAACTACGGACAACTCCGAGGGCAGCGAGAAGAACTGGATGCCGAGGAGCTCGGTGAGGCGGGTGGGTGCCGCGGCCAGGTAGGTGCGCCATTCCGCGATGGGGTCGAGATAGACTCCCGAGCCGTGCACACCGAAGTTGGCCGTCTTATAGACCAGCAGATAGGCGACGGCCAAGAGACCCGCGGGGCTCAGGGCCCGAACCCGGTCATACCAGGGAGTGCGGGGGCACGTCATCTCATAGGCGATGAGATAGCCGAATATGCCCAGCGCCGTTTCGCCGCCGAGGAGACCCAGGCCGTAACCCAGGAGGGAGAGGGGCAGTCCGGGCCGCCAATGGTCTTCCCGCCACCGGAGGTGGGCCACCAATCCCAGGAGTGCGGGTGCCGCGGCCACGATGGCGTTGCGATTGGACCACCACAAGGCGGGGAGCAGGTGTCCGTCGTCCAACAGGTAGAGCAGGCCGCAGAGACTCGCCAGGCCGGGTGTCATATGACGTCGGAAGAGGAGGACGACACCCCACACGAGGAGTACGTACCAGAGGAGGCTGTGCACATGGTAAAGGAAGGCGGTCTCGCCAAAAAGCTGGTGGTCGAGCACCATGGTGGCCGACGAGAGGGGCCGAAAAAAATGGAGCTTGAGATCAGGCAGGGTATACCAGGGGTAGGGGCCGGAGTTCAGAAAGGGATAGAGGGCGTCGGCATTGCCCCGGGCAAAACAAAAGAGGTCAAAGGGCGCGGCCACCGTCTCCTCACCCCGGAGGGTGAGGAGGTGGACGTAGTCGTCAAAGAAAAAACCGGCGAAGAGGGTGGGCACCATGATAAGGGCCGCACCCGACAGCAGAAAGCGCGTGGAGCGGGGACGGCTCAATTCCCGTTGGAGCACGTGCCGGAATTTCTCGTATGCCATGGGTGCTCCCGGTTACTGCGGGTCCGTGTTATTTCCAGGCCGCATTCACTTCAAAAGCGGCCAGCGGAACATTCGCCAACGTCTCGTCGTGGGGCAGGCGATAGGTCTCGGTGAAGGGCGTCGGGTGACGGCCTTTCTCCAATTGTACCTGATCTACCCACAGGGTGCCGGTACCATTTTCCAGGCCCACTTCCACATGGAGGGTGACCACGTCCTGCGGAATATCGACTCCAGGCACAAAGGTAACCGTCCGGTGTCGCCAGCCCTTTTCCTGGCGGATGTCCAGCAGGTCCCGGTGGCCTGCCTGGCCTGCGGCATCGGTCCAGGCCAGACGGACATGGCCCGCCGGGCGTTGGTCGGCACCCCGGTGATCCTGGAGATCTTCCGTACGCACCATGAGGGAGAGCACATAGGGTTCGTGGGGTTCCAGTTGGCCTTCGAGGCCCAGGACGCGAAATTCCACATCGTCGATGACTGTATCCCCACCCGGGTTGGCCATGCGCCACACTTCCACGGTGAGGCTTTCCGGGTCCGCATCAGCGGGGATATGGGCTGACATGGTGAGCAACACCCATTTTCCCGTGCCGGGGTGCACTGCGTGTTCTTCCCGCTGGTAGCCCGGTCCCTGGTAGCGCAGCACCAGGTGGAGATTGTTGGCCGTGTTGCTCAGCCCCATCATCTGCAATTCCACGGTGCGGCCCGGCGCCAGGCCCACGGGGAAGCTCTGTTGAAGAACCACCGCGTCGTCCGACGGGGTGATACGCAGGCTCTTGGTCTCCTTGAATCCGGGGTCAACCGGCCCAACCACGGCCGGGGCGGTGGCTCCCAGGTTCCAGCCGACGGGTTGGCCGTCTTTCCAGGCTTCAAAGCGGTTGTTGCGCAGGCGGTAACTCGTGGGATTGACTTTCAGGGGAACATAGCGCGCCCAGTTGGTCTGATCGCCCACCTCAGTCTTGTCATAGCGGACCCGCAGAGAGGAGCGGCTCTGGTAACCCTCGTGCTTATCAATATCGGAACCCTCCGGCAGGGGTGTTTTCATACGCGTTTCAAAATCACCATTGGTGAGGTAGTTGGTCGTCGGGGCACCCAGGTAAAAGAGGCAGATGCCATTGTCCTGATTGCGGCTCCAGAAACTGAGTTGGGTTGCACCGGCTTCACGGAGCAGCCGCATGTGACGGCCATACTCATGTTTCAGATAACCCACACACCAGAAATTGGCAAAGGGGTGCTCGGTCGCAAAAGCGTGCATGCTCTGCTCGGTGGGGGCGTCAAAGCGGGAATCGAAATGGTGCTCCTCCTCGGCCCAGGGAAGGAATTTCGAAAAATAATACCGGGCATAACGGGGGCCATGCTGGTCCTTGGGGCTCATGAACAGGAACTGGTCCCCGTCTTTCACCGTGCGGGAAACGTATTGATAGAGATTGCGCCAATCCCGTTCGGGCGTGCGATTGGCCACCAGCGGCCCTTCGGGAAGATAACCGGTCACGGGATAGGTCTGGTAGGCCTCATTGATCACCGGCACCGCCGGTATGGCAAGGGCACCGACGGCCATTACATAAAGCACATTGGCGACCGACGCCGTGCGCGCAGGGCCTTCCAGGGGGCGACGTCGCCAGAGCCGGAGGCTGCGGGGGGCGCCGATGACCCGGGAGAGAAACCGGGGCAGCACACAGAGTCCAATGGCCACAAAAACCAGGGCGAAGACAAAGGTGAAGGAGAGGTAGCGGGGGTGGTACCAGTGATCCGTAACGTAGAAAAAGAGTGCGCCGGGGGTGAGGAAGAATCCGAAAAAGAGGGGGAGCCCCGCAGCCGGTACCCGGTACAACAGATCGAAAACACCACAGATGCCTGCAAAGAGGAGCACGGGCCATACCCAGGTCGTGTTGTTCCAGAAATAGCGTTTCAGGTATTCCAGGCAATCATAGTAGGTCAGGAGGTACCTGGTTTCGCCGGTCTCCGGATTCGTAAAGGCGGCCCCGCCCCCTTTGGGGCGCATCTGGTGGGCTTCCAGGAAAGAGGGGCCCGCCCAGGTCTGTTCCGGCAGGGTGCCCACCATCGTATCGCCTGTGTTGGCCGCAGGAGGGGCCGTTTCTGTGGCGGCACTGACGGGTTGGTTGCCGAAGGTGATGAGGGACTTCACGGCCTTAAAGGGACCGACCTCTTTGTAGATGACAAAGCTGCAGGCCATGAGGGTGGCGCAGGCGAGGAGGCCCACATGGAGCACGCGGCGCTTCAGCGAGCCCCGACTTTTCTGGCCCAGCAGATAGAGGGCCGCACCCACATTGAGCAGGGCGAGGGCCGGGATGAAACACACGTGGGAGGCCAGCGCCAGAAAGGCGGACAGGATATAGGCCAGCCATTGGTGCCACCGTCCCCGTTCCAGCACCAGGGTCAACGACCACACCGTCAAGATGGTGAAGAGCATGAGCAGGGCATAGTAGCGCGCGAAATCACTGTGGGTAATGTGAAAGGGATTGAAAGCGATGAGCGCCGCCGCCACCAGCCCGGCAGTCCGGGAGTGGAGGTGTCGGACCAGCCCAAAGATAGCGAGGATGCTTAAGAGTCCGGCGATAAAGCTGGGAAGTCGCAGGGCCGTTTCGGTATCGCCCAGGCCCAGGGCCAGCTTGGCGCTCAGGTAGTAGAGGGGATAGGGCCGGGTCTGGAGGGTGTGGGTGACGGACTGCATGGCCCGCTCGCGGGTATTGATTTCGTCGTCATAGAGGCTTACCCCGAGATCGTGAAACCGCAGGTAGGCGCCGTAGGAGAAGAGGGCCAGCAAGATAAGGCTCGTCAAGATGCGGGCCCACTTTTTATCATTCCATTGGGTTGCCATGAATGCTTACTCCAGAAATTCGACGTGGACGAGGCGCACGAAAAAAGGGCCTTCGACACGGGGTGGTATCTTAATTCCAATGAAACCCTGGGCGATGGTGCCCTTCCAGGCCTTGTGTCTGCTCACCTGGGCGGTGTGGATGTTGGGCGTGTGGCGATTCAGGGGGCGGAAGGCCACCCCGCGCTCGGTGGAATAGGGCCACGCACCCGCCGCCGCGGCCACCTCCTCCGCGCTTGACCAGTACCATTCGAGGGCGTAGCCTACCGGCGCGCCGTCTTCCACCCGGGTAATCTCCACCGTGGCACGAATCGCGCTGACTGTATCGGTGTCGAGGTCCAGGATGAGTTGGGGGCCGGGACCGGTCTGCAGGGTCGGTATGATGACCCCCCCTTCATCCTGCTCGATTTTTACTTCGGGAAAGCGCCAGGGAGAGGACTCATAGGGGAGGGTGCGGAAATCCCAGCTATGGACCACCTTATGCTGGGCTCGCAGGGTCCATCCCACGCCATAGACGGCGCCGGCGGCGAGGAGCGCCATCAGCACGATGGAAAGAAGGCTATGCTCTGGACGGCGGGATGCCCGCGTGCCGGACTCTGATTCATGACATTCTTCGTGCAACATGGGGTCGTCCGTATCGTGGGCGACTAACTCGGCAACAGATTTATCCATGGGTACCTCAATGGCGCGTTCGGGGCTTGAGCAGAATCTTGGATTATAGTGAAAACGGGCCTCCTAAACCAATGTGCGGCCCGGATGCGTTGACCTGTAAGCGCTTTGTTCGGTATGATTTCCGTTCCTTCGCGGCCTTCCCGCCACGTGTGCCGACTATCGGTCTTTTGATGCGTTTAGCAACCCAGGCGATCCCTCATGACAGAACGAACCACAGCGTATGCCGTCTCGGTGGTGGTGCCCGTGTACAACGAGGTAGAGTCGCTGCCCCGCCTTTACGAAGAAGTGCGGGAGGCCATGGAAGCCGCCGGGGTATCCTATGAAATCATTTTTGTCGATGACGGGAGCACGGATGCGTCGGCCGACCTGATTCGCACGCTCCATCGCCGTGCTCCGCAGCAGGTGCGCCATGTTATTTTCCGACGCAATTTTGGTCAGACGGCGGCCATGGCGGCGGGCTTCGATCGGGCGCGGCACGAGGTGATTGTGCCTATCGACGCCGATCTGCAGAACGACCCCCGTGACATTCCCCGGTTGCTGGAGAAAATCGACGAAGGCTATGACGTGGTCAGTGGTTGGCGGGCGGACCGCAAAGACAAGCTCCTTTCCCGGCGTCTGCCGAGTATGCTGGCCAACCGGCTCATTTCCGCTATCACCGGTGTGCGGCTCCATGACTATGGCTGCACCCTCAAGGCCTACCACCGCGAAGTGGCCGAGCACATGAATTTCTATGGCGAGCTCCACCGTTTTCTGCCGGTGCTGGCCAGTTGGGCCGGCGCACGGGTCGCGGAAATCGAAGTGAACCACCGGCCCCGGGAATTTGGCGAATCCAAGTATGGCATCGGACGGACGCTCCGTGTGATCCTGGATCTCATTACCATCAAGTTTCTGCTCTCCTATTCCACCAAGCCCATGCAGGTCTTCGGGAAGTGGGGCCTGGCGGCCATGGCCACGGGCGTCGGGGCGGCGGGTATCACGTTGGCACAAAAGGTCCTCAAAGGGCAGGATGTAACCGACAACGCGTGGCTATTCATCGCCATGTTTTTCTCCCTCGGTGGCCTCCAGTTGATCGGGATGGGCCTTTTGGGCGAAATTAATGTACGGACCTACTACGAGAGTCAACAAAAAGCCATCTACACCATTCGCGAGCAATCTGAACCGGAGTGATACCCATGCGTGTCCTCATGCTCAACTACGAGTACCCGCCCCTGGGTGGGGGTGCTGCCAATGCGACGGAGAAAATTCTCCAGGTTTTCGGAGAAGACGCGGATATCGAGGTGGACCTGATCACCTCCTCCACCGGCACGGCCTCGGTGGTTTCGCTCACGCCCCAGATACGCATTCACTATCTGAATATTGGTAAATCGGGCAGCGTCCATTACCAGCGAAACCGCGAACTGCTCACCTATTCCTGGCGGGCCTATTGCTATGCCCGTCACCTCCTGCGGACGCAGGACTTTGACGTGTGCCACGCCTTTTTCGGGATTCCCTGCGGGGTCCTGGCCTGGCGGCTCGGACTGCCCTACATCGTGTCCCTTCGGGGTTCCGATGTGCCCTTCTACAACGAGCGCTTTCGCGTGCCGGACACCCTGGTCTTTCGTCGGCTCAGTCGCCATGTCTGGGCGCGGGCCGGAGCGGTCATTGCCAATTCCGTGGGGTTGCGGGATCTGGCCCGGGCTTCGGCACCAAAGCAGAATATCGGGGTCATTCCCAATGGAGTAGACACGGCGCGATTTTACCCGGGGCCGCCTGCAGAAGGTCCCTTGCGGGTACTCATTGTCGCACGGCTCATTTCGCGGAAAGGTATTCCCTGGCTCATCGAAGCGGTGAAATACCTGGAGGAGGAAGGGGTCGAACTGACCATCGCGGGGGATGGAAACCAGCGGGAAGCCCTGGACGCGTTGGTTCTGCAATTGGGATTGGGCGACCGGGTGCGCTTTCTGGGCGTCGTGGCCCACGAGGAACTGCCGGCCATCTACCGGGAGCACCATATCTTTGTCTTGCCATCGCTCAACGAGGGCATGAGCAACACGGTGCTCGAAGCCATGGCCTCCGGCCTGCCCATCCTGATGACCGATACGGGCGGTGCCCGCGAGACGGTTGAGCCGGGGCGCAATGGATACCTGCTGGAATTCGGCTCCGTAGACAGCATCGTCGATGGACTGCGCCAGTACCTCGATCGTCCGGAGCGTATCGGCGAGCACGGTGCCCGCTCCCGCAAAATGGCCGAAAACATGAGCTGGCGGGCCGTCGCCACGGCCTACCGCAGCTGCTATGACCAGGTGACGTCCGAATGCTGAAGCATCCTTGCCGCGTGCTCCATCTGGTGGACAGCCTGAAGCTCGGTGGTGTACAGACCCTGCTGTGTGATGTGTTGCCTCGCCTGGCAGCGCGGGGTGTCGATGTGCAGGTGGCGGCGCTCCACGGGCCCGGGCCCTTCTCCGAAGTGCTCGCTGCACGGGGCATTTCGCCCCGGCATCTGGCCTCGTCGAAGTGGGATCCCCGCGTGTCACCGCGATTGGAGCGGTTGTTGAAAGCGGCTTCGTGCGACATCTTGCACACCCATGGCGTGCCCTCCTGCTGGTTGGGACAACGTGCCCTTACATCGGGGCGGGTGTCCTGTTTGATTCAGCATCTCCACCACATGTATCAGGGACAACACGGTCAGCCCCTACAGAATCAGTTGGAGCGCTATGTCTATCGGCGCGGAACGCGGCTCGTGGCCTGTTCCCAGGCGGTGGCCGACAGCGTGGAGACACCGCTCCCGAAACAGGTGATTTATAACGGGATAGACACGGAACATTTCGCCCCGCCCACCGCCGAAGCGCGACGTGCCGCCCGGGTACGCTTTGGCTTCGCGCCCCAAGACCTCGTGCTGTGCATGACCGGGCGTATTACCCGCCTGAAAGGGGTGCGTACCGTGTGTGAGGCCGTCGCGGCGCTTCACACCGACTTTCCCACCTTGAGATTGCTCCTGGTGGGGAGCGGGCCCGATGAAACGGCGGTCCGCAGCTACTGTGTCCAGGCGGGCATCTCCGACATTGTGTGTATGGCAGGCTTCCAGGAGGACGTGCGTCTGGGGCTCCATGCGGCGGACCACTACATCATGGCGAGTGCGCGGGAGGGGCTGGGTAGTGCCTTGTTGGAGGCCATGGCCTCCGCGTTGCCGGTCGTGGTGGCGGACTACCCGGCGGTGAAGGAAATTGTGGAAGACGGCGTCACGGCCCGTGTCGTATCAGGGGGGACGTCCGCGGGCTTCGCCAATGCCCTTCGGATGGCCCTGGGGAGTC
Source organism: Candidatus Hydrogenedentota bacterium (assembly GCA_034669905.1). Classification (GTDB taxonomy): domain Bacteria; phylum Hydrogenedentota; class Hydrogenedentia; order Hydrogenedentales; family JAEUWI01; genus JAEUWI01. The sequence continues at coordinate 103,622 of JAXMOL010000011.1, read as the reverse complement.
CCGCGGGAAACCAGGCGCAGGGCATAGCGGCCCGCCGCACGGTGGAGGAACGCTTTTCACTTGCCAACACCGTGGCCCAATGGCAGGCCCTGTACGATTCGGTGGTATCGTAGCGTCCCTATGGAGCGCCGGCGGCCCGCCGGCCAGGGGGCACCAAGGGTGCCTCGTACCTCGTGTTTGTAAGGGTGGCACCCAGACGTTCCCGCATCCCGGCGACGTCGACTCTCCTGCCATATGCTACAATAGGCAGCCCATCGGAAATGGCCGAAAAACCCAACGAAAGATACCTTTTGCGACACACCGTGCTCTCCATAGCGAAACGACTTTTCGGCCGCCAAGGGCTCCTGCATCTTCCCGGTCGCCTGGAAATTGAGGCCCGCCTGGCGACGGCCTACAGTCGGGCTGCGGCCACGGCCGCCACGCGGGAGATCGACCCGACACAGCCACTGAGCTGGGAATTTTCCGGCTTCAGTCAACACGGCGAAGACGGCATTGTGGATTATCTCTGCGGGCAGATGAGCGCGCCCAACCGCTACTTCTTCGAAATTGGTGGCGCGGATGGATTGCAGAATTGTTCCGCCTGGCTCGCCTTCGCCCGCCGTTTCAGCGGGGTCATGGTGGAGGGGAATCCCGATCTCAGCCGCCGTTGCGTGCAGGTGCTGAAAGCCGCCAAGTGCCACAACATTCTCGCGGTGAATCAATTGGTCGACCAGGACAACATCGCGTCGCTGATGAAGCGTTGTCCCCACGCAGCTCCCGATGTGTTTATCATCGATATCGACGGCATCGACTACTACATCGTCGAGCGCGTGTTGGAAATGGGATTTCTCCCCAAACTCCTGGTCGTCGAATACAACAGCGTCTTTGGTTCCGAGCAGGCCGTCACCATTCCCTATGAACCGACCTTTTCTCGCCGTGCGGCCCATGAGAGTCTCCTCTATTACGGCGTGTCTCTCGCCGGGTGGCGGGCCCTCCTGGAAGGGGTCGGTTACCGCTTTGTCACCGTCGATTCCAATGGCACCAATGCCTTTTTCATCCAACCCGACGCCTTCCCCGAAGGGTTTTCGGAAGGATTGCGGGGCCTCGACTTCCGGGATAACCAGAGCGACAAGAATGGCGGCACCACGCCCTACCTCGATGGATCGGGGGAGGTGGCGCTTCCCCCGCGGGATTGGCAACAGCAGCAGGCCCTCATCCAAGGCCTGCCCCTGGTGACGGTGCCCCGTGAACGCTGAACGCACCAAAAAGCGGCGTATTTTGCTCGTGCCTGATGTGCCCTATTGGATATGCGGCACCATCGCCCGGGCCTATGTGAAACACAATCCCCAACTGGACATGTGCATCTGCAGTGGCCGGGTTCTGCGCACCCTCCCGGAGGTGGCTTCCCATGCCGACCGTTTCGACGTGGTGCATTTTCTGACGCCCCATGATGCGAACAAGAGCCAGACCGACTTTCGGGGGCGCGTGGCCACCGTCAGCACGATTCACCATGTGCAGGACGCATCCAATCTGAACAGCGTGGCGGAGGCCGATGCCGTAATGACGGGCTCTACCCAGTGGCAGGGGCGACTGCAGGAAGCCGGGGTAGACCCGGAAAAACTGGCCGTCGTGCCCTATGGTGTCGATACGACAATTTTCTATCCCCGGTCGCCCGGGGAACGAAGGCAGTTGCGTCAGGAACAAGACATTGCCGACGATACCTTTGTCGTTGGATTCGTGGGAAAGCGCTCGAGCGATGCCCACGGACGCAAAGGCACGGACGTGTTTCTGCGGGGCATAGGGCTCCTTGCGCAACAGGGATTTCCGGTGCATGTGGTCTTGATAGGACCCGGCTGGGAGCAGGTGGCCGGAGAGCTCGCGGCCCAGGGCGTGGGCTGTACCCGAAAGCCCTTTGTCACCGATGAGCGGGAATTTGCGGCGGCCTATGCGTTGATGGATGCCTACTGGTGCACCGCTACCATCGAGGGCGGACCCGTGCCCGTGCTCGAGGCCATGGCGAGCGGCGTATGTGTGCTGGCGACCGCGGTGGGTATGGTGCCCGACGTGATGGACTCGGACGCCGTGGGGCGTATTCTGCCCTTCAACGACGCCGAGGCCTTCGCCCGGGAAACGGCCCACCTGCAAAATGATGCGGTGCTCCGCAGGGCCATGGGCGCGGCGGCGGCGCAACGCATTCGCGAACACTTCGATTGGTCCCACACCGCGCCCGGGGTGATTCCCCTTTACGAAATGGCCCAACGGAATTTCCGCGCGGCCCATCCCGAGCTGGTGCCTTCCGAAGGCCCATGCCCGCCCTGGCCCGCCGAATGGATTGCCCGGGAAGAGGCACGGCTCACGAAGCGTTTTTTACAGGATGCCCACCATCCGCCCTCGGCCTTGATTCGGCAACTCCGAAAAGTCACGGAAAGTCGTTGGGCCGCTGCGTGGCTACGGTCACGGTCACTACGGGGTGTTTCACCATGAGCGGGCCGCGCAAGCCAGCGCCCTGTGTCTCCGTCGTGATGGGCGTCCACAACGAAGCTGCAGCAATCGCGGCGACCCTGGAAAGTGTATTTTCCCAGACCATGTCTGATCTGGAGTGCATCGTGGTGGATGATGGCTCCACCGATGACACCGTGGCGATCATGGAACGGGCCTTCGGCAAAGAGCCCCGTCTTCGGCTGGTCGTTCAGACGGAGCAGGGGGGGCTTACCCGCGCCCTGGTGGCGGGCGTTGCGGCCGCATCGGGTACCTGGATGGCCCGCATCGATGCCGGGGATACCTGGCACCCGGAAAAGCTCGCCCGGCAGCTGGACTATCTACAGGCCCACCCCGAGGTAGGCATCGTCGGCTGCGCCACCGAGGAGACCAATCAGCAAACCGGTCAGGTGTCTATCCGGCGAAAGCCCGAGACGGCCGCAAGCATCCAGCAGACGATCTGGAATGCCTGTCCCTTCATCCACCCCACCATCGTGGCGCGCCTGGATTTGGTCCGTCAGTGCGGAGGCTATAACCCCGCCTATCCCTGCTCCCAGGATTACGATCTCTACTTTCGCCTGCTCGCGCTCACCGAAGGACACAATCTCCCCGAGCCGTTGGCCTGTCGTCCCACCCACGGGGCCACGTCTATATCCTACACCCGATGGAAGGAGCAGGTGCGGTGCACCCTTCGGATTCGGTGGCACTATTTGCGCACGGGTCATAAACCACTCGGGCACTATCGAGTGCTCGTGCCACTTGCGTTCAAATTGCTGCTTCCGGGCTGCTTGAAGGGCGTCAAACAGCGCCTCACGCGGTCCCGCACATGATGGGGCGGCTACGTGCAATCTGGGGGCACGGCGACGTGAAACACCTCGTCGGTGGCGGGCGCTATAAGCTCCTGAAATCGGGTACGGAACTCACCGCCAGCTTCGCCTTCACCTGGTACCTGGCCAACGTGGCCGGGGTGGGCGTGTTCGACGAATTCGTCTATCTCACGTCCCTCTTAAGTATGCTCAGCATCTGTGCCTACATGGGCATCAGCGACAGCATGACCCGCTCCGTCGCCCGGGGCTTCGACACGTCCTTTAAGCGGGGCGTCCGTTTCGCCAGTCTCGTGGCCCTTTCGGGGACCGCTATCCTACTGGCGATTGCGCTCTATTACTACGGGCAGGGAAACATCGACCGGGCCATCAGCCTCGTGGTGTGCGCCGTCTTTTTCCCCGTGTTTCGTCCCCTGGAATACTTTTCCGCCTTTCTCAACGGGCGACAGGAATTTGGCCGGGAGGCACGCTTCTTTTCGACCCTCTTCGCAGGACGTATTATCGCGGCCGTGGGGGCTACCCTCCTTTTTCCCAGTCAGGTGTGGCCCGTCATGTTGGCTTATCTTGGGAGCCACCTGCTCCTCGCAGGCGTGATGTGCTTCCGTTGCCAGCAGACCCTTCGCGCGGGAGCGTCGGATCCCGAACTCATTGGTTATGGGGCCTTTGCCACCGTGGTCAGTGGCATCGTCATGCTGGAAAACAACTTTGATAAGGTGCTCGTGGGCACCCTGGGGGACCCGGAACAAATCGGGATGCTCTACCTGGCGCTCATGCCCTACAGCAAATTGCGCTCCGTGGTGGTGCCCCTCTTTTCGGTGTTCTCTGCCCGCTTTGCCACGGGCCACACGGCGGTTACCGGGAGAAAGCTAGTCTATCTTCTGGGGGCCGGGGTGCTCTTTGCCATGGGCGCGGCGGTGTTCATGACCTTGCTGCTGCACCTGCTCTTCGTGGATTATCGGGACGCCATTCCCCTGGCCCAGGTACTGTCCATCGTGCTCGTGGCCACGCCTATCAACCTGCTGTTTAACAATTACTACCGCGCCACCGCCAATCGCCGGGCCATCCTCGTGCCCACCCTCAGTTCGCGCCTGTTGTCGATCGCGCTGGTCGTCCCCGCCTGGTATGCCGCGGGGCTGTGGGGCCTCGTCTCCCTCAAGTTTCTGGAACAGGGGATTGTCTTGGTTTTGCATCTCTACTACTGGCGTCGGGAACGTAACAAGGTTGCCGCATAGGGGCGATATTCACGGAGTTTCGTTTGGCAGGAGGGCGACGAGCCTCGTTCAATTCATGGACCGGGCTTTCAGCCCTTTGGACCATGCGTTATGCCGGGCCGACACAACGCTAAGGCTCTACCCAGTTGACCATGGGCGCTCGATGTGGCGCGGTTGGGAATAGACAGGGCCAACGGCCTGAAAACATACCAGCATGGGGCAACGCCCCATGACGAGGGTACATCCGCGTAAGTAGGGCTGAAAGTCCGGGCCATCCACTACGCAATATACCCGGGACATAGTTAACCCTTCCGCAGCCCTTTCAAGAAGGCATCCATGTCGCCCTCTTCGCGGATGCCCAGGCGGGTCAGGCAGAAATCGTACCGCACCGGGTCCTCGGGGCAGATGACCTGAAAGGCTTGGGTAATCTCGAGGGCCGTCTTCAAATCCGCGCTTTTGCGTCGGGTCAGAAACATGCCCCGGGCGACGCGGTGCATGTGGGTATCCACGGGAATGACCAATCGGTGGGCACCCAGATGGGCCCAATGTCCGAGGTCGACGGTGTCTTCGCGTACCATCCACCGGAGGTACATGAACCAACGCTTGCAGGCACTGCCCTTCTTCGGGTCGGGAAGCAGGTAGTTGCGTTCCGCCGTGCCATGTGCACACAGATAGGTGACGAAGCGGCCCAGGGTGGGCACGAGGGTGCTCTCGGTAGGGTCGTCGAGGGCATCGAAACAGGCCCCGATGGATTGATGTTCGCGCAAGGCCTGTCGGACACCGGCCAGGAGCGAGGCCATCTCGACCCCGGTGACGTAGCGGTGCCGGAAGCCCTGCAGACACTGAGCGAGTTTTCGGTCGGAAAGCTCCGGCAGGGTTTTTGCCGGTTCCGGAAAGCAATCCAGCACCACCGCAATACTCTTCAGGATTTGCTTCACGTTTCCGAAGGCCAAGGTGGCCGTGATGAGCCCCGCCACTTCCTGATCCCGCGGGTCGGCAAAGTCATAGAGGGGTGACAGGGGATCGGGATGGACGAAGTGCCGTTGGTTGTAGTGTGCGTAGAGATCGTCAAGGGGTTGGCGCAGGAGCGATAGCCGCTTTTTGCGCTCCGCACGGATGGGCTTTACAGGCATGGGGGAGTCCGGAGATAGGTCGATGCACCGCAAAATTACACAGAAATGCCCGACGGTGGCGGTTTATTGCGGCGTGGATACGACGGAATTCTACCGGTTCCGCCCCAGCCAATCCAAGAGCGTATGGTTAATCAGGTCGGGCGCGTCGTGGTGCACCCAGTGACCAGCTCCCGGCACCGTGACCAGGGTATAGGGTCCATCCAGGTACTTCCAGGTATCGTTTAAGCCCCCGGGCAAGAGGGCCTCGTCGGCCAGGCCATGAAACTGGAGGACCGGAACCCCGATGCGGGGGAGGGCCTCGCCGGTTTCCGTGTAGGGCGGTCGGGGATAGTTCTGGGTGTAGTAGTGGAGCATGGCTTCGATGTTGGAGCGTTGGAAGGCTTCACGATAGTGCGCCTGGGCCTCCACGTCGTCCTTTGCCACAATCTGGGTAAGGATCTCGGGGCTTAACTGTTTGTAGGCCCCGGGCAATTGAAAGGCCCGCGCATAGGCACTGGCCTCTTGTTGTGCGGGATTGTGGGCGAGTTCACGCTGCAGATTGGTGGGGTGGGGCAGGTTACAGATGACCAGGGCGCTCACGTGCGCTGGCGCAGACATGGCCGTGGACCACGCCACGTAGCCTCCCCAGTCATGGCCGACCAGCGTCGCTTTTTCGGCTCCGTTGTCCTGAATGACGGCCACCACATCGCCCACCAGATGGGAAATGCCATAGTTATCCGCCCCCGTTGGCTTGTCGCTTTGGTTGTAGCCCCGCTGGTCCAGGGCGACGACACGATAGTCTTTTGCGAGGGCTTCCAGTTGGTGGCGCCAGCTATACCAATAGTCGGGAAAGCCGTGGATAAAGACCAGAAGCGGCCCTTCCCCAAGGGCGACGTAGTGTATCTTGACGCCGTCGTTCTCCGCATGATGATGGGTGACCTTCTCGACGATAGGCGCCGCCCAGAGGGGAGCGACAACGAGGCAGACAGCGAGAAGCATTGTAGTCCGGAGGGTACTCATGGCACACTTCCTATTCTCAGGTTAAGTATTTAACGCTTCGTTTGGACCCGTGGAACATAGTGAATTGTTTCACCCATGTCCGGATTTGTGCCCATAAGGAATGAAAACGTGTCGAAATCGACCGACGTACGCCCCGTCGCTACCCAGCTCTACTACATCCCCTGCACCCTCCGCGTGCCCCTCAAGTTCGGGTCGGCCGTATCTACCCATATCCAATGTGCCCGCGTGAAGATGGAGGTATGTGATGCCGACGGTAACCGGGCCGCCGGTTGGGGCGAGACTCCCTTGAGTGGCAATTGGGTCTGGCCCAGCAGCCTGGACTACAGTATCCGCGAAGGGGCCCTCATGGCCTTCTGCGAGAAACTGGCGACGGCCTGGGCGGCCTTCGACACAATGGGCCATGCCATGGAAGTGGGCCACGATTTCCTGCAAGAGCAATTGCCCACCCTGCTGGCCGACTTCAACGCGGGGCGGGCCGATGAAGATATGCCCTGGCTCGCGGCCCTCGTCTGCTGCTCCGCCTTCGATATCGCCCTCCACGACGCCTACGGCAATCTCAACAAGGTGCCCGTCTACGAAACCTACAACGGCAATTACATGAACCGGGACCTGAGCCAGTTTGTTGAGCCGGCGACGGGCACGGATGTGTCCTTTGATGGATTGTATCCCCAGGACTTTTTCCAATTGCCCCACCCGACGGCGCTGCCCGCCTGGCACCTCGTCGGTGGCAAAGACCCGCTGACCTTTTTCGAACCCGATATCGTCCTGCCGCAGGATGACTACCCGGTGCTGTTAAAAGACTGGATTCGCACCGATGGGCTTACCTGTCTGAAGATTAAGCTTTGTGGCACCGATGCGGTGTGGGATTACCAGCGCATTGTGGATGTGGGCACCATCGCCATCGAAGAGGGCGTGGTCTGGTTGACCACAGACTTCAATTGCACGGTGACGGATCCGGCCTATGTAAACGCCATTCTCGACCGGCTTATCGTGGAGTATCCCCGCATCTGCGGCATGCTCCTCTATGTGGAACAACCCTTCCCCTACGAGCTGGAAGAAAACCGGATCGATGTACACAGTGTCTCGTCCCGCAAGCCCCTGTTTATGGATGAAAGCGCCCATGACTGGGAGCTGGTGCGCCTGGGGCGGGAGCTGGGTTGGACGGGCGTTGCGCTCAAGACCTGTAAAACCCAGACGGGTGCGCTCTTGAGCATGTGTTGGGCCAAGGCCCACGGCATGACCCTCATGGTGCAGGATTTGACCAACCCCATGCTCGCTCAGATTCCCCATGTCTTGCTCGCGGCTCACGCAGGCACCATCATGGGCGTCGAAACCAATGCCATGCAGTTTTATCCGGATGCGAGCCAGCCGGAAGCCAAGGTGCATCCAGGGCTTTACCAGCGTCGTGACGGCGTGGTGCGCCTCGAGAGTCTCTCGGGCACGGGCTTTGGCTATCGGGTCGATGAAATCGAGCGCCAACTGCCGGAACCCGTCGTGGTCGCCGGTGCATGAACAGGGCCGGTGGGGCGGACCGGTGGAGGGTGAGAGAATGAATCACGTAATTTCATGGCCGTTTTTTTTCGGGCGATGGCTATCGGCCACCGTCATCCGCCCCCTTTTGTGTCTTTCTCTGCTCGTGCTCGGCCTCGGGGGCTGTGTGCGCTATGACTATGCCGTGGAGGTGCGCGGTGCCTTGGTCAACGGACAGTCCGGCGAAGCCATCGAAGGGCGCCGCGTGATCGTGAAAGTGGGGGAGGCGGTGATCTATGATGGGTACACGGATGCCGATGGGACACTATCGTTTACCTATGAAGGATCCGTGCCGCGTCGGGGAGGGCGCCCGGATTCAGCAGGCGATGGCGAGGCGATTACCGTAGTTTTCCAGGTGGAGACGGGGTCCTTCGGCGTCGTCGATGTGCCCGTCACCTTGGGGCATACAACGGACGTGGTGTCGTTGGGAGAACTCCAAATGGGACCGACCGGAGAAGTAGAATAATTATGGAAGAAACCTATTACATTACCCGCCGTACGCGTTATTCTCAGGAGGACGGCCCCGAGATAACTGCCGAGGAATGGGCAGATCACGTGGCGCTTGATGGGGAGTTGCGCCGTGACGGGGTGGAAGATGACCCCAACGGGGCGGTGAGCTGGAAGACCCATGCCAACGTGTTCCGCCTGGAGCGGGGCAACGTGGTGGGCGTTTCTTCTGATCTCGAAGTCCTCACCAAGATGTTGGCCATGGCCGTGCAGTTAGATGCCCGGGTCATGGGGCATGATGGTGTGGTCTACGTCAAGGCACCTTCCCCCACGAGTATCCGCCGGACGCGCCGCGTTATTCCCCGTGCGGCGGCAGCGCTGGTCTTGTCCGTGGTGGGACTTTCGCTGTTGAGTGCGGCCATGCTCCACCTTATCATGTCCCACAACTACAACGACCTTTCGCTCCGTGGCGCGTCGTTTTCATTCGTATTACCGCCCCTCATCGGGGTGGGCACGGTCGCCATCATTGCATCCGTGATCCTGGCCGTGTCCAGCCTCTACCCGTGGGATCGTCGCTGGTCAAAGTTCGCGATTCTGGCGCTTATCCTGGACGGGCTACCCGTCCTCTTCGTGTAGGGAAAGTCACGGCCCTTCGTTGCGCCACCAGCGAAGTTCCAGACTGCCATATTCCGCGATAGCGGCAATGTCGGGGCGCTTGTCGCCATTGAAGTCCGCGACGATGACCTGGTTTGCACTCCGCCAGTCGGTCTTCAAGGGGTGTTTCGTCCACGGGCCTTTCGCATCGCCCGAATTTTCAAACCAGGCCACTTGGCCCGGTGTCCGCCACGACGTCGCGATTACATCCATGTCGCCATCCTGATCCATATCGTAGGCAATGGCTTCGAAGCCGTCCCGGAAGCGATCGGCCACCACGTGGGCAGGCCAGGGCGCATGACGGTCGTCCGTGTTCTCATACCACAGGACCCGATGGGTGTCTTTCCTGTCCACGGGGGCAGACATGCCCATGGCCATCACAATATCCAGGTCGCCGTCTCCATCCATATCGGCGGGCTCGCCATGGAGCGGGCGAATAGCCGTGGCCACATCATGGCGACGAAAGGCAATGGCGTCACCGTCGCGGTATTGCTCATACCAGACCACAAAGCCGGGTTTGAATTCTTTCACGCCGTCTTCGTTAGCCACCGGGTTTACCGAGATGACGCCCAGAAAGTCCACATCGCCATCGGCATCAAAATCGGCGGCACGAATGGCGCGGGTTTCGTCCACATCCCCTTCGATGAGGTGTTTCTTCCAATGGCCATCCGCAGGGGTACCGTCGTTCTCAAACCAGGCGAACTGATTGCCCAATACCCAACTGGAGCCCGCTACATCGAGATCGCCATCCTGATCGATGTCGGCCAGGGCCACGTCATAGGCTCCGGGAAGATCTTCGGTGATGACGTGTCGCTTCCACAGTTGACCGTCTTTCGGGGTACCGTTGTTTTCGAACCAGAGAAGGTGGCCCCGGAGGTTTTTTACGATGACGATGTCCAGGTGTCCGTCGGCGTTCACATCGCCCAGTAAATGGCGCTCCAGCCGATCGGGGTCATTCTTCTGGACGAAGTGTTGGGTGAAATTTCCCTGTCCGTCGTTTTCGAACCAGTAGACGGAGTCATTGGTCTTGCAGTCGGCACTGGAGAGGTCGAGGTCGCCATCGCCATCCAGGTCACCCGCTGCGATGCCATAGGGGTAGCTGAATTTCTCGTAGATGAGGTGCTCGGAGAAGGTCGTGGCAGGGGCCGCGAGTGGGGAGAGCAAGGCCAGTGCGAAGAGGAGATGGCATTTCGGCATAATAGATTCCCTCAGGTAATGGTGCAAAGTGGTTATAACCAATCCTAGCATGGAAAGGGGGCGGAGGCAAGCTGCGGGGAAAGGACCTAAAGGACATAAAGGACCCAAAGGACAATGACTGTCGAAGCGCACAGGGCACGGTGACACCGGTGCCAATTCGTGGTCTTTGAACCGCTATCCAGCCCGCTCATCCGTCTCGCTGGCCTTTACGTCCTTTATGTCCTTTTGGTCCTTTCAACGACGGGCGTCTGCCACAGCTTGTAGCCTGCCTGCCCATCCGGGTACCATGTGCGGCCCGGTCCAAGCGACGACAACATAAGAAAAGGAAAACCCATGGCCCTCAAACTCTACACCTACAAAAACTGTGGCACCTGTAAGAAAGCCCTCAAGTGGCTCGATGCACAGGGCGTCGCCTATGAGAACCACCCCATCCGCGAAACGCCGCCGAAGGTCACCGAGTTGAAGACGATGCTTGCGGCCATGGACGGGAACATCAAGAAGCTCTTCAACACTTCCGGACAGGACTACAAGGCCCTGAACATGAAGGAGAAGCTGCCGACTCTGTCGGAAGACGAAGCGTTGGCCATGCTCGCGGAGAATGGCAATCTAGTCAAACGTCCTTTTGTATTGGGCGATGACGCGGCCACGGTGGGATTTAAAGAAGACGTGTGGGCGGAGTTGTTTGGCTGACGAGCAGCGGGGACTGCACCGACGCAATGAACCGGGCTACGTGCCGTCAACCCGCGGGCGAAAAATTCCCTCTGGCCACAGCGAAGCCCGTGCAGACGTCGGGGCTGTCCCCCTCTTCAACAGGATGTCGGGTGCCACCCTCAAGCGGAGGAGCGCAGCGGGGGAGCGCAGCGGGGGAAGTTTGTGGGTGCATTGAGCTCATGAACTCCACGCTTGAACGTGTGCTGTAACTTGTTTTTTCTGTGGCCTTTGTCGGGCGGCCTCGCTCCAGTGAAGTCCTTTTTTGTGCCATCAGCGGGGACTGCACCGACGCAATGAACCGGGCTAAGTGCCGTCAACCCGCGGGCGAAAAATTCCCTCTGGCCACAGCGAAGCCCGTGCAGACGTCGGGGCTGTCCCCCTCTTCAACAGGATGTCGGGTGCCACCCTCAAGCGGAGGAGCGCAGCGGGGGAAGCTTGTGGGTGCATTGAGCTCATGAACTCCACGCTTGAACGTGTGCTGCAACTTGTTTTTTCTGTGGCCTTTGTCGGGCGGCCCCGCTCCAGTGAAGTCCTGTCACCCACAAGCACTGCGGCGTAGCCGCCCCGCTTGAGGGTGGCACCCCGAGGCCCCTCTTCCCTGCGGCTTAGCTCAGCCCATAGAGGGGCAAGTACTTCCCTTCGAGATAGCGCATGAAGGCGTCCGCAGAGGGCGCCTTGCCCGTTACGTTCTCGATAAGCTCCACTGCGGTCTGACGCCGTCCTACTTCGTGGACGTTGCTGCGCAGCCAGCCCAGCAACGGCGCAAAGTCACCGGCCTCTACCTGTTTCCAAAGGTCGGGTATCGCGCCCTCGATGGTCTCAAAAAGCTGGGCGGCGTAGAGGTTGCCCAGGGCGTAGGTGGGGAAGTAGCCCATGCTGCCGTGGGACCAGTGGATATCCTGCAGACAGCCATTGGCGTCGTCCGCTACGTCGAGCCCCAAGTATTGCTTCATCTTGGCGTTCCACGCTTCCGGCACGTCGGCCACCGCCAAATCACCTTCGATGAGGGCGAGTTCGATCTCAAAGCGAATGATGACGTGAAGATTGTAGGTGCACTCATCGGCTTCCACGCGGATGAAGGTGGGGGCCACGTGGTTGATGGCCCGATAGAAATCCTCGGGACTCTGGTCGTCGAGCTGGCCGGGGTAGGCTACCTGAAGGCGGCTCGCATAGCGGTTCCAGAAGGGCTGGCTACGGCCAATCATGTTTTCCCACATGCGCGACTGGGATTCGTGAATGCCCAGCGAAATGGCCTGGCCCAAGACCGTGCGACGGTCCTTATCCAGAAAGCCCTGCTCATAGAGGGCGTGGCCCCCCTCGTGGATGGAGCCCGTGAGGCCGGAGAAGAGTTCTTTGGGATGGATGCGGGTGGTAACCCGTACGTCCTTCGTGTCGAAGTTGATGGTGAAGGGGTGGACCGAGCGGTCCTGACGACCCGCATCAAAGTCATAGCCGATATCGCGGAGGACGTCCATGCTGATGTCCCATTGGGTGTCCGGATCCCACTCCTGGTCGAGCCAGGCGAGATCGGGTTGTTGGGGCGCATTGACGATGCGGTCCACCAGCGCACCCTGGCGTGGGGCCAGGTCGCCAAAGATAGTCTTGAGCTCTTCCGCGGTCATGCCCCGCTCATATTCGCCCAGCAGGGCGTTGTAGGGCGAGCCTTCATAACCCAGCAAGTCGGCCTTCTCGCGCAGCAGGGACACCATGGTTTCGAGATGGGGCTGGAAGGTTTTGAAGTCCGACCCTTCCCGGGCCGCCACCCAGGCTTCATAGGCCTTGCTTTGCGCAATGGCGAATTTCTGGACGAAGGCCTCGGGTACCTTGGTGGCCTGGTTGTAGTCGTAGGCCGCTTCGCTCACCAGCTTCGCGTCATCGCCGGAAAGGTCGCCCTGGTCCATGAGCTGGAGAATCATCTGCCCGATTTCCGCGTCCGTAAAGAGCCGGTGGGCCAAGCCCGAAAGGGTGGCGAGCTGCTGCCCCCGGCCTTCGGCGGCCTTGGGCGGCATAAAGACTTCCTGGTCCCAGTGGAGCAGGGAAACGGCACTGTTAATATCACTTACCTCGCCGAGGCGGGCTTTCAGGCGATCAAGGGGGGCGTCACTCATGGGTGGCTCCTGTGAAGTTACTTTCTGTTATACTCGGGCACCCAAAGCTACCTGTTGGAGGCGCTCGGCGCTTCTTGTCTACCGAAGGACGCGGTGGCGTCCACCTTGCTGGAGTACATCATGCAGATTCTATTGGCACTGTTTCTATTGGTCCGGGATACCCTGTTCTTCGCATTAAACTTCGTGACCGAACTAATCTCTGCACTGAGTCTGCTTATCAGCGGTATCGTCTGAACACGTACCCCGCGCAGTTCGTGGTTTGATGTGTAGGTGAAGGCGCTTATGTCCGCCGTATTGGGGCGGACTTTCAGCCCTTATTACAATTTAAACCTTGATTTCCTGGGGCTTCGCCCCAGGCTGGCATGTCGCACGCCTTCGGCGCTATGGAAGGAGTCTTGGTCCCATAGTGGAAGCCTCCTGTAGGGCCAACGGCCCGAAAACATATCAGCATGGGGCAACGCCCCATGTTTGGGCCAATAGAATCGTACAGGGCTGAAAGCCCGTACCATCGACCTGTACAGAGACGCGGTAATACAAGGGCGACACGGATTGGCCGTCATGAATAAGCGGTACCTTGCAAACAACACCCCATCGATCTGAATCAGCCGACTACACGTGTTTCAGATAGGCGTTCTTGATGCGCCTCAGATAGCGTTCCTGATCCATGCCCCAGAGCTCATCGGAGAAGATTTCCACTTCGATGAATCCGTCAAAGCCCGCCTTTTCCACCCAGCCCCGAATCTCGTTGATCTGGATGCAGCCGTCGCCCATGACCGCACGGTCATTCAGCATGTCCCGCGTGGGCACGCGCCAGTCGCAGACGTGGAAGGAAAAGATGGTGCCCGTGGCCCGTTCGATTTCGGCCTTCAGGAAATGGTCCCACCACACGTGGTACACGTCCAGGGCGATGCCCACCTGTTCGCTGCCCAGCATCATGACCATGTTGTTGGCCTGGTCCATGGCGTTGATGGCGGAGCGATCTGCGGAATACATGGGGTGAAGGGGTTCAATGGCCAGCTTTACGCCCGCGCCCTTCGCATGGGGGATAAGGGAATGGATGGCTTCCGCAATCTGCTGGCGCTGGGTTTTCAGATCCAGATCGGGTACGGCGCCACAGACGAGCACCAAGACGGGTGCTCCCAATTCGGCGGCCTCGTCGATGATCTTGCGGTTGTCGGTGCGGGCCTGTTCACGGGCCATCCCCGAGGTGGCCGGAAAGAATCCGCCCCGACACAGGCTGACGACTTCCAGGTCAGAATCCTTCAGCATCTTGGCCGCTTCCTTCGGGCCATAGGGGGCCACATGGTCACGCCAGAGGGTGATGCCTTTAACCCCGGCATTCTCATAGGCCGGGATAGCCGCCTTCAGGTCCAGGGGCTTGGTCGTCATGGTATGGACGCATAAACGCGATGTGTCGGTCAGTTTGTCGGGCATGATGGCTCCTTCGAATACGCAACGAAGCGGATAACGGTTCAAAGAGGCCGATTATAGCAGGCGACCACGCCCGTGGGACAGCGCGTCACCCGTTCCCGGTATCGCGGGGCGTCAGTTCCGGTTCCACGGCATGCGGGAGAGCATCATGCCCATGGCACAGGAGTCCGTCAGGGCCGCAACGAAGAGGCCGAGCCCCATGCCCCCCGAAAGAAGGAGGAAAGCCGGGTGTAGCAGATAGCCCAGCACGGTGCCCAGGAACACGAGGGCACCGGCCGTAAGGCGCACCTGCCGCTCCAGGGACATGGTTTTTTTTCCACGTACTACGTTGAGCCCTGCCTGGATCCAGCCTTCCGTGCCGCCTTCTACCAGGTTGACGTGGATCAGGGGATCGTCGGCCAACCGTTCACAGGCCTTGGCGGCCCGTTGGCCACTGCGGCATATGACGTAGATTGGGACGCTGTCTGCCAATTGCTGGACGGCCGCAGAAGACACCTTTTCCAAGGGCAGGTTGATGGCATGGGGGACATGTACCTCGCGAAACTCGAGGGCAGTCCGCACGTCAATAATGGCCATCGAGTCGCCCGCCGCCTGTCTGTGGGCGAGTTCCGTCGGAGAGATAGTATTGGTCATGAGAAGTTCCTTAAGTCCGTGTGAAATCCCGTCGTGTATACTGCGAAGGGAATTATATATCGAAATATGTCGATATGTCAATATTCGGGGCGGGAAGGAAGGGGGCCCGGCCCCGTCTTTCAAATTTGGCCGGGAATATGGCAGTATGACGGGTCTTTTGTTCTATTGGCGGTGCATCTTCGGCCCCTTGCGGCGGCGCGGGATGTGAATCCATACCCTAAACGTATAGGAAGTGTTATGAAACAACGATTTACCCTGATCGCCCTGGCGATACTGAGTCCCGTGTTGGCCTGGGCGGCCGATCCCTCCTGGATATGGCTGGACGAGCAGAAAGATGGCCAGCAGGCCTTTTTCCTGACGACCTTTGAGGTGGAGGAAGAGCTGAAATCGGCCATCGTCGTCGGTTCCTGTGACAATGAACTGGCCGTTTTCGTCAATGGCGAGCGCGTCATGAAGAGCGGCAACTGGGAAGTGCTTTCCGCGACCCCCGTAAAGGCCAAGCTGAGCCCGGGCACCAATACGATCGCCATTCAGGCCTCCAACAAAGAGGGCTCTGCCGGGGCTTTCTGTCGCCTGACCCTCACCTATGCCAATGGCAAAGAAGTTGCCGTGGTCACCGATGGTTCCTGGAAGGCCGCTGCGGCGGGCCCGGAAGGCTGGGCAAGCCCCGGTTTTGATGCCAGCGGATGGGGGCAGGCCAAGGTCGCCGGCGTCGTAGGGAGCGAAGGCGTCGTCTGGACCCGGGTCATCACGCTCGACCTGTTGGCCCAGACCGAGAAAGCCAATCTTGATCCCACCCCCACGGCCGAAGTGGTCAACAACCTGAATCTCCTTCCCGGTTTCACGGCCGAGTTGCTGTATACCGTGCCCAAGGGTTCGCAGGGTTCCTGGGTTTCCATGACCAACGCCCCCGACGGTGGCCTCTTTGTTTCGGACCAGGGTGACGCCGGACTCTTTCACGTGAAGCCTGCCGCCCTGGGTGACGCGGCTTCCGAAACGGTGGTCACACCCTTGCCGGCAAAGATTACCTCGGCCCAGGGCCTCCTGTGGGCCTTCGACGCCCTCTATGTCGACGTGAACGACGGAGGCCACAGCGGTCTCTATCGCGTAACGGATAGCGATGGCAATGGCGACCTGGACGCAGTGGAGCATCTTCGCACCCTCAAGGGCAGCGGCGAGCACGGTCCCCACGGCATCATCTTTACCGAGGACGGCAAGAATCTCTATATCAACGCGGGTAATCACACCAACACCACGAAATTCTCGGGTAGCCGCGCTCCCTTGAACTACGCGGAAGATCACCTGCTCCCCCGTCAGTGGGATGCCCGTGGCCACGCCAAAGGCCGTATGGCCCCCGGCGGCTGGGTCGCCAAGGTTTCTCCTGACGGCACGAGCTGGGAACTGGTTGGCAATGGTTTTCGCAACGAATACGATATCGCCCTGAATGCCGAAGGAGAACTCTTCACCTTCGACGCCGACATGGAATGGGATATTGGTAGCCCCTGGTACCGTCCCACCCGTGTGAACCACATCACCAGCGGCAGCGAATTTGGCTGGCGCAGTGGCACGGGCAAATGGCCGACCTACTACGAAGACAGCCTCCCCGCCGTCGTCGACATTGGACCGGGTTCGCCCACGGGTGTGGTCTTCGGCACGGGGGCAAAATTCCCAGCCAAATACCAGCATGCCTTTTACATCCTCGACTGGACCTTCGGCACCATGTATGCCATCCACATGACCCCCGAAGGTTCCTCCTATGTGGGTGAAAAGGAAGAGTTCGTTTCGGGTTCGCCCCTGCCCCTGACCGATGCCGTCGTCGGACCCGACGGTGCCTTGTACTTCACCGTTGGTGGCCGTGGCACCCAGTCGGCCCTCTACCGTGTGTACTACACGGGCGATGCCAACACGGCACCTGCGAAACGGCAGGAGTCTGCGGCGACCCTTCAGGCACGGGCGCTGCGCCGCAGTCTGGAAGCCTTCCACGGCAAAGAAGACGCTGCCGCCGTCGAAACGGCGTGGCCCCACCTGGGTAGCGACGATCGCCATATCCGTTTCGCCGCCCGTATCGCCATCGAAAATCAGCCCGTCGCCACCTGGCAGGACCGGGCGCTCGCTGAAAAGGATCCGCAGGCCGCGGCTGTGGCCCTCATTGCCCTGGCACGTCAGGGAGATGCTTCCATTCAGGGAGAAATCCTGAAGAGCCTCGGTCAGTTTGACCTGGCAAAGCTCAAAGAAGACGTGAGCCTGGCCTTGTTGCGGGCCTACAGCCTCACCTTCAGCCGCATGGGCCGTCCCGACCAGGCCGCAATCGACACGGCTATCGCCCAGATCGACCCGCTCCTCCCCTCCAAGAGCGATAACCTCAACACCGAGTTGGTACGTGTCCTGGTCTACCTGGATGCACCCAGCATCATCGAGAAGGGCCTGGCCCTCCTCGCCGACGCCGCGCCAACGAAGATCCCCGATTGGGCCGAACTCCTCCGGCGTAATCCGGGCTACGGCGGCACCATCCAGCAGGTGCTGGACAACCACCCGCCGTCCCTCAAGATTAACTATGCGCTCATGCTCCGCAACGTGCGTTATGGTTGGTCCATGGATCAGCGGGAAGCCTACTTCACCTTCATCAATGAGGCGGCCAAGTACCCGGGTGGCGCAAGTTATACCGGGTTCCTGACCAACATCCGCGATGAAGCTTTGGCGAATTGCTCCGAAGCCGAGAAAGTGGCCCTGGCCCCCATCACGGGATTGAACCTGGAAGCCGGACCCGCCTTCGAAATCAAAGAGCTGGAAGGGGCGTCCAAGTCCTGGACCCGCGAAAGTGCCCTGGCGGCTGTCAAGAAGAATGGACTGACCGGCCGTAACTTCGAGAATGGGCGGAACAGCTTCTACGCCGTCGGTTGCGTGAAGTGTCACCGTTTCGACGGTGCCGGTGGTGCGGTTGGTCCCGACCTTTCCAGCGTGGCCAACAAGTTCTCCATGCCCGATTTGCTGGAGGCGATTATCGAGCCCAACAACGTGATTTCCGACCAATACAGTTCCTCCATCGTGACGATGGAAAATGGCACGGAATACGAGGGCATCGTAATCAATAAGTCCGGCAGTGAAGAAGAAGGCCGGATGGAGATTCATACCTCCGACCCGAAAGCCGATCCCATCATCGTGAAGACGGCCGAAGTGGCGAGCATTGAAGCGTCCCGTCTTTCCCAGATGCCGGAAGGGCAGGCCGACTTCATGAACGAAGCCGAGTTCCTCGACCTCCTGGCCTACCTCATGTCCCGCGGCAATCCCGACGCGCCCATGTTCAAGTAAGTCAGCTTCAATCACAAGACACAACGGCCCCGCATCATCCCGGTGATGCGGGGCCTTTTCTATGGCACCGTCGGCGGGGACTGCACCGACGCAATGAACCAGGCTGAATGTGTTCAACGTGTGGGCGAACGATTTTTCTGGCCACAGCAAAGCCCACGGGGGCGTCGGGGCTGTCCCCCTCTTCGTCGGCCCGACGGCACCGTGCGCAAGCACGGATTCAAACTAAACTACTCCTACTCGGCAATCACTCCGCCCGCAGGCCAGGTCCCGCCCATCTGAAAGCCCGCGTTGCTTGGCGCGGGTCGGGGATGGTCCGCCCCCCCATAGGTATCATGGGCAATGACCGGGTGCACCGTAATGTCTTCGTTACCCCGCCGAATTTCCACCGTCGCCACCGTCTCCCCTTCAAGCGTCAGCTCGTTCCCATCCTGTGCCATCGTGAGTCCCGTGCCGCCCACGAGAGTCATCGCTTGCCTGTCTTTCACGACCACGAAAGCCCCATCGCTCTCCATCTCCAAGCCGTCAGGAAAGACGGCCTTCCCGCCACCAAACAAGACATGGTAGGTGTGCGCCTTGGTCCGCAGTAATAGCGCTTCGGGACGGTTTCCCACCGAGACAGATAGCAGATTGGGCGTGTCTTTCCAGCTATCCCACACCGCGATGAAGGGGGCGTCGTCCTTTCGCCGCACGCAGAGACTCTGGGTGGGCGGATAGGCGTCGGTAATCACCGCATTATTCAGCGGATAGGTCTCCAGGGCGAAGACCTGGGTATCTGCCGCACCCAGCATGGTCAGCCGTGAACTCACATCGGCCACCGACCACCCGGCGGCCCAGGTACCGTCGGTGGTGGCCGTCTGCACAGCGTCTCGTCCACCTGCCAGCCAGGTTTTCGGCTCAAAGGAGCCGTCCGTCAGGTCGAGGGAGAGGGTGGGTGCCGCACCACCATGATGGACCATCCAGTCGTGGGTTTCGCCGCCTTCGACTCGGAAGCAGTCGACGACCACATCTTCGACGACGGCCACCGCCCGCCGGTAAACGGTGGTTTGTGCGTAGAGATTATCGCCGTGGATTTCGGCGTACTTCACCACAGGCCCATCGTGAAAATAGACCACCGTCGGCGTTTGTTCCGGTGTGAGGGCTTCCCCCTGGGGACCCGATTCCCTATCCACGGTCACCGTGTTGTGCGCGGCCGTTTCCGTGCCCAGCACGCGCAACGTCCCTTCGTTATAAGGCACGCTTTTCTCCAGCGCGAGCAACTGACCGTGGGCAAAGAGGGTGAGCGTAAGGTGATCCGCATGTTGATGGCCGCCCCCCTTAATCAGGCCGTTCAGCCCCACCCAGACCTGGTTGTCTTCCCATTCATTGCGCAGGGATACCCAGCCACTGGAGAGGAAGCTGCTCGTGTAAGGCAGGTCGTGCTGCACAACCGTCGGTGCGCCATAAAAAAGGCCATGCTGGGAACGTCGTCCCTCGCGGAAGCGCGCATAGTCCCCCACAGCCTCAATGTCGTAGTAGCGGTAGCCAATCTCGGCCGTGGCCGTGTAGGTATCCATCCCTGCCCGAGCCTTGGTGGAGTCGCCCAGGATGGTCATCGTGCGGTCGGGCATGGCCAGCGACATGAACCACGTCAGGGCCTTGTGGATGACCTGTCCGCCCGCGCTGCTCCGTCGCGTCAGGTCGTACCGCTCGGCGGGAAAGCGTTCCGGGTCCATGGCGGAAACATTGCGCGAAAGGACGGCAAATTCGCAGAGGTGCTGCACGGGGTAGAGGTGGTAGCCCGACGCCAGCTCCCAGAAGGCCCCATCGGCGTTGAAATGGGTGTCGAGGATGCGCGCCATGCTGCGGTGTTCCGGCAGTTTTTCCGGAGCGTAATTCCCCTGACCAAAGGCCCAGTCGATAACGTCTTCCCGCTCCAGGGCGAGCCCCGCCTGGACCACCGTGCGGTGCCACTGGTACACGTTGTTGTGGTCATAGACATACTGGGGTTCGAGCATGATGTCTTCGAGCAGACGGGTGAGCACCTGCCCTTCCACCTGCTCCCGCTGCGCGGAAGACATGCCATCGCGCACCAACTCATAGACCTGGGCGAGGTTGAAGAGGATGGTGTTGTCCCCTTCCCGGTGATAGGTGAGGATGCGATTGTATTGGCCGCGCATGGGGCTGTGCTGATTGATGGATTCGGGCACACGAAGGGGGAGCGCAGTCAAGACCTCGGCATAGAGCAGCAGCAATTCGATGGCCCGGGATTTCAGGGCGGGTTTCTCTTGCAGGCGGCTGAGGAAGGCCATGTCGACCATGCGCTGGGAGAGGCCGTTGTGAAACAGACAGACCCAGCCCGCATACATATCCCCGTGGTAACGGTCGCCCACCGGGTAGATGCCCGCGTCGGTATGGGGCGCAAAATCTTCGCCACAGGTCGTGCAGTGAAACTGCTCGGGATTAAACAGATCAAGCTGGAGCCGGACCCGGTCGGTGGGACAGGAAAAATTGTGGTAGACGTTTCCGCCCTCGCGCGGGAAGATGCGACGAATTTCGGTGATGTCTTTCTCCACCCACGGGGTGACCGAGGACTCCATCCGCTTCACGTGTTCCCGTGCCCAAGCCTGGGTGGCGACCTTGTCACGAACTTCCGAGATCGTGGCGTCGGTGATCATCCCGGCGGGATGCTCCCAGGTCACGGCGCTGAAGAGAAGAAGGGGGAGGACAGCGATATTCACGTAGAGGGCTCCAATGGGTTTAGATGTATGCTTCGCTGACTCTTGTGGACGCGGTGGACTTGGTGGACGAAATGGACACTTCAGAAGCGTCCACCCAGTCCACAAAAGAGGGGCAGCTGCGTCAAGTATTTACAGGGCTCCTGCAAGCGGCCCGTCTCACTCCACCGTCGCTTTCGTGGCCCCTGTCGAGATGCCACCGTCCACCAGGATGGTCTGCCCCGTGATGTAGGCGCTCGCGTCGGACGCCAGGAAAACCGTCGTGCCGTCCAGGTCGTTGGGCTGGCCCGGGCGCTTCAGGGGGATGCGGTCGCAGAGGTACTCCACCCATTCCTTGTTTTCATAGAGGACCTGATTCTGGGCGGTCTTAAACCAGCCGGGCGCGAGGCAGTTGACGGTGATGCCGTGCTGGCCCCAGTCGTCGGCCAGGCTCATGGTGAGTTGCCTGGTGCCGCCCCGGCTTGCGCAATAGGGGCCGAGTCCGGCGTAGCCAAAGACCGACGTGACGGAGCCGATGTTGATGATGCGGCCATAGTTGCGGGCAATCATTTTTTTCGCCACCGCCTGGGCCACAAAAAAGGTACCGCGCAGGTTGGTCTCGAGCACGAGATTCCAGTCGTCCCACGTGATGTCGAGGGAGGGCTTCCGCACATTGCATCCCGCGTTGTTAACGAGGATATCGATTTGGCCGTAGTGTTCGTGCCCCCTTTCCACGGCGGCCTGGATGCTGTCGTGGTCGCGGACGTCCAGGGACACGGGGAAGGCGCGCCGCCCGAGGGCTTCAATTTCCGCTTGGAAGGGAGCGAGACTGTCGGCGTCGCGGCTGGTGATGATGAGGTCGGCACCGGCGCGGGCCAGGGCACGGCCCATATACTGGCCGAGGCCACGGCTGGTGCCCGTAATGAGGGCAATCTTGCCGGAGAGGTCAAAGGGATTTTCGGTCATGGGACTTCCTTGTTATGGTGCGGGTAAAGAGGAAAGTCTACCACGAAGGACACGAAGGGCACGAAGAAGTGAAGGGGAAGGAAGAACCGTGCCGCGCGATGGGGAGGGTAGGCGGGGGTTTCATGGCGGCATCCTATTCCCGTTTCGAAGAACTCTATATCCGGAAAATGGTTGATGCTCTTTGGGACGGAATGAGAAACATCGGATGCCAGTAGGATTCAACACGCCAGCCGTGCGGCAATCCCCTCATTTCTGGTAACAATACTTTCCGTGTAGTTCTGTGTGTTCCGTGGTAGAAGCGTTGTTCTTCTGTTGACCACGGAAAGTACGGAACTCCACGGAAGAGAAGGTTTTGAACCACGAATGGACGCGAATAAACACGAATTCCCGCTCGTTGCTACGGTCCGCCGTAGCAATGCCTACCATTCCGCTCCTGCGGAATAGGGGAGGCGAGGATACCCCACGCTTCCGCGGGAATGACCCGGTCCGCGCTTTGTTCATACGTCCCGTCTGCTGTACGACTTGGCATCGTGCATAGAACTCACGCGCCGTCAGGCACCAACACCACCTTCATGAGGCCCCGCTCTTTATTGTAGAGCCGTTCAAACCAGCTCGCCCCTTCCGAAAGGGGAGCCACGGCACTGAGCAGGGGATCGACATCGATGCTGCCCCGGGCAATCATATCCAGGCAGGCGGGATATTCGCCACAGGAGGCACAGACGCCGTAGAGCGTGATTTCGCGGGTCACCGCCGACTGGAGGGGGAAGTTTACTTCGGGGGCGAGATTGCCGATGAGGGTGATGGCTCCACCTTTCCGCACGGCCTGGAAGGCAGCGTTAACGGTGGCCTCAATGCCCACCGCCTCAAAGACGCGGTCGGCACCCCGGCCATGGCTCAGGGTGAGGATGTTGGGTATGAGGTCCACGTCATTGGCGAGGAAGGTATAATCCGCCCCGACTTTACGGGCTATCTCGAGTTTCTCGGGGTCGAGATCCACGGCGACAATGGTGCCATAGCCGGCGAGGCGCAGGGCCTGGATGGTCAATAGACCAATCATGCCTGCCCCGAAGACCACCACGGAACTGTTAAGCCCCATGGGGGTACGGTTTACGGCATGAAAGGCGATGGAGACCGGCTCTACCAGGGCGGCTTTTTCATAGCTCAGCTCGTCGGGCAGTTTGTAGAGCACCCGCTCGGGTACGGCAACGAACTCGGCAAAGGCCCCATGTTGTTTGTAGTCCGCGCAGGAGACGCCGAGGACACGGCGGTCTTCGCACAGATTGGCCTGGCCCCGGCGACAGAAGTGGCAGGTACCACAGTAGACCGTGGAGTCAAAGGTCACCCGGTCGCCCACCTGCCAATCGCTGACATCGGCCCCCACCTCCACGATTTCACCGGCGGCCTCGTGGCCCATGACAATCGGGGGGCGCCGACGGCCCGTGCTGCCATCCATGCCATGCACGTCGCTGCCGCAGATACCGCAGGCTTTCACCGCAATGAGTACCTCATCGGGGCGGGGCTTCGGGTCGGGCACGTCTTTGTAGACAAACTGCTTATAGTCTTCGAGAACGAGGGCTTTCATGGACAACCTTTGTGGTAGTGCGTGGTGCGTCTCAAAACATTTCACCCATCTTCGAGACACAAAAGAAACCAAAAATGAGGAAGGCAGACGCCAGCCCGATGGCCAACAGGGGACCGGGGGTGAGGGCCTTCCGGTGTTCGGGGGCGAAGAAGGTGGGCATCACCTTATAGAGTACCCAGCCGACCACGATGGCCTGCAAGGGGGTGAGCAGTAGGCCGTCGAGCTTGGCACCGAATTGGACCAACTTCACCGGCTCTTTGCCCGAGTTGTAGATAATAAGCATGTTGGACGCGGCTATCGCAATGAGGAAGACTCGGAACTGGGCCTTCCAGGTCCATCGTTTGGTGGCCGGTGCGAGGAGGCGGACGCAGTCAGCGAGCAAGCGTGGCCAACCGGCAAACTGGCCCATCATGGTGCTCAACATGGCCGCGAGCCCCGCCAAGACAAAGAGCCCGGCACCGAAGGTACCCCACTGCGTGCCGAAAATATGGGACAACTCCAAGGCGACTTCGGGGCCTTTGGGGGCCAGCTCTTTCGGACCGAGAACCCCCGCACCGGCGATCATAAAGGCCAAGGTGACCAGCACGCCGAGTACCACAGCGGTCGTCGCATCGAGGTTGACGAGTCTGCGCCAGCCCTGGAGGTTTTTTACGTCGTCGTGGGTGAGACGCTTAAGCTTGTCGGCGTCCATGGGCGTGCCATAGCCCTGGTCTTTGGCCATGCCATAGCCTGCACCCAACACCCAATAGGTATACCAGACCTGGCTGGCAAAGCCACCGGCGGCCCAACCCAGCAAGGGAAGGAGCTCTTTCCAGGGGGATGGGGATTGGCCATCAGCCAAGGCCCACGCGGGCGTTTCGGGCAGTTCAAAGCCGAAGAGGCCATGGAGTACGGCACCCGTACCCGGCCAGGTGGTGATGGCCACGGCGACGGTACCCACAATGATGAACAACACCATGAGGGACATGGCCTGTTTCAGCGAGCCGAAGACCCCCCGCCACACGACGGCGATAACCAGTAAGACCGCTATCCAGCCCAGCAGCACGGGGGATAGGGGAATGAAATAGGCCGCGAAGGCCCCGGCGGCACTGGCAACACCTGCCGTCGAAATAGAAGCCGAGCATGCCTGACAGAAAAAAACGGGCCAGATGACCCAGTTCTTTGGCCCGGGCATACGACCCATCATGTCGATCATGCCTTCACCGGTGGTGACCGTATAGTGGGCTCCGGCCAGGCCGATCCAGAACTTGGCCACGATGGCCATGACGGGCACCCACAGCACACTCACACCGAAGATGGCCCCGGAGCGGGTGGAAAGAATCACTTCTCCCGAGCCGATGTATTCGCCACACCACATGAGGCCCGGTCCCAGGGCCATGAGCAGCAACCAGCCCGTTGGGGCCTTCCGGACAATTGATTGCAGATCTTGCTTGGTATCCATCGTGATTCGCTCTCCCATTCGCGATTGGCCGCGACGGAACAGCTCATCCCGTGGTCGCGGCGAAGCGACCATACTACGGAATGAAGGAGGAAACGTCAATAGGGACGGACGAAAATTCTGGCACACAATGGGGGGGGCGCCAGTCCTACCCAGCCGTACAAAGAGAACCACGGGTGCCACCCTCAAGCGTTGTGGCGGAGCCACAGAAGCTTGTGGGTGACGCTTGAAAGTTACCCGTCGTCAAAACGACTCCCGTGCACCTGGCCAAGCTACACCCACAAAGGCGGTCGCGGAGCTCCCGTATTTGAGGGTGGCACCCCGACATCACTCAAGTAGGCCCAGGGTGCCATGGGGAGGTCCGGTAGGGTTTGCCCATGCTTAGATAACTGTGACACGCCCATCGTTTCTCGGGAAAGGCTCCCGTTAGACTTCGTCTTCCGGGATTTGCAAGGCGCGGGGCGCTTGTTCCACCCCGTCGAGTTCCGGCAAGGCCTCCCCTTTGCCCGCACCCAGCGACTTGAACTTGCGGGCACTCACCAACACGCGACTCTCCAGGGTACCGACCGCCTTGTTGTAGGCGCCGTTGGCGCGGTCGAGGCCCTTCCGCATATCGTCGAAGTGTTCTGCCAGCGTGCGGATGCGGTCATAGAGCTGGCGTCCCAATTGGCTGATGACCTGGGCATTCTCAGCGAGTTGTTCCTGCCGCCAGCCAAAGGCCACGGCCTGCAAGAGGGCAATGAGGGTTGTGGGCGTGGCGATGATGACCTTTTGCTTGACACCCCGCTCGATGAGATCGGGGGCCTCGCTGAGTGCGGCGCTGAAGAAATGCTCGCCCGGAAGAAAGAGCACGACAAACTCGGGGGTTTGCTCAAACTGGCGCCAATAGGCCTTGGCACCGAGTTGTTGTACGTGGTTCCCTACCTGC
Organism: Candidatus Hydrogenedentota bacterium; assembly: GCA_034669905.1. Taxonomy (GTDB): domain Bacteria; phylum Hydrogenedentota; class Hydrogenedentia; order Hydrogenedentales; family JAEUWI01; genus JAEUWI01. The sequence goes on along the minus strand of JAXMOL010000011.1, from coordinate 77,371 downwards.
CGCGCATGTTCTTTCAGGTGACGTCCCTGCTCCAGGTCGACTTCCGACTCCAGGGCATCGAGGTAGGCCTGGAGGGATACCTTCGCGTCGATGACGATGCGCTTGTTGTTGGGCAGGTTGACCACCAGATCGGGCCGTTGGGGGCCCTCTTCGGTGGCCAGGTTCACCTGCTCGGAAAAATCGCAGTAGGCTGTCATGCCCGCCAGTTCGACAACCCGCTTCAACTGGAGCTCGCCCCACCGTCCCCGGGTGGCCGGGGCGCGGAGGGCCTTCACCAGGTTGCCCGTTTCGGCCTGCAGGTTGGCATGGCCTGTCGCCAGCACTTTGACCTGCTCCGTCAATTGGGCATAGGCGGAGACCCGTTCCTTCTCCACGCCATTGATACGGGCGTTGACCTGCTCCAGCGATTCCTTGAGGGGATTGACCAGCGCGTAGATAGCCTGCTGGCGGGCCGTGAGGTCGCCCTGTGCCTTTTCCTGAAACTGGGCCAGGTTCTCCCGGGCGAGTTCGAGGAAAGACGTGTTGTTGTGCTGGAGGGCCTCAGAGGAAAGGGCCGAGAACATATCGCGCAGGCTGTTCTGGGCGTCGTCAAGAACTGCGAGCTTGTCTCTGCTTGCCCGACGCTCATCGATGAGCAGGGTTTCCAGCTCGGCGACGCGCATCTTCAGGCCCGTGTTGTCCTCCTGGAGCATGTCGCACCGTGCCTGGGCGTTGGCTATTTGGGCCTCCATTTCGGGCAGGCGGCTGTTGCGCTCCGCGCTGGCGGCCAGGTGGGCCCGGGTATTCTGCAGGGCGCTGCGGTATTGTTCGAGGGATTGACGGGCCTGGTGCAGCTCTTTCTGCTGTTGGCTGGCGTGTTGCTCAAACTGGCGAAAGCGCTCTTCCGATACCCCCTGAACGTGGCGATACTTGGACGCCTGGTCGGCCGCCGCTGCCGTCGCACGACTCTGAACCCAGAGCGCGGCGACGAGCCCACCCACCAGGAGTCCTGCCGCCGCCGCACCAATCAATTCAACCATGTATGACTCCCAAATTTCCTGAAGTTTCCCGCTGTAGCGTCACTGAATATTGTATCAGTTTTGATGGCAACGCACCAGTGATATGAGCTCCTACTTTTTTTGGGGCGGGATATTTATGGTGACGGGTTGTCTTTGTGCCACGCGATGTCGAGTGCTGCGAGACTTCGTGTGCATGGAGCAATGGGGACGATTCCGCTACAAGGGATTTCTCGAGCGAGCGTCCCATGGATTGCTTCGGATTTATACGCCCACTAAAAACCGCTCTCGAGGCAGGCTAGAATACGTTTGCTCCACGCACACGAAACCTCGTTCTACTCGGTATCGCGTGGCACGAGATCTTTGTCGGATCATATCAGGTGGGCGTGTAGACTACACCAACCAGAAAACTTCCAGTCAGGCGCAATCCAGTCTTGGCAATAGGAATATCGTCCAGCCCTTACTCCACCAGCTTCTTCATCGTGTCCATCAAGACCGCTTCGACCTCCGGGGCCGTGCGTGAGGTGTACATCTTGGTCTCGTAGCCCCCTTCCCCATAGGCCACGGCTGTGCCGATGTAGCCCGTGCCATAATCCCCGTAGGCGGCCAGACATACGAAATCATTGGACGCCATGTCCTGGGCGGCAATCTGATATTCCACAAAGAGTTCTCCCGGCAGGTGAAGCAGCTGGACGTCGCCCAAACGTAGACGGCTGATAACGATGGGGGTTCCGGCGCGCATCCGTTCGCGAAAGGCAATCTCGCGGGCCATCCGGACGCGGAAGGTTTCTTTCTCCTCGGTGTTCGCGAGGGTCGTGGCTACCGTGTCGTCGTCGACGTCTTCTCGTATCGGAAGAATGACCTTTTCCACGGCCCAATCCAACGTCAGATCGGCCACAGGGTTCTTGGTCGCGCCATTCCAGGCCCGCTCCATGCCATCCGCCAGACGCGCGGCGAGACGGGGGCGGTTCTCCGGGCTCCCATCGTTCCACTTGCCCGCACCGAGATTGCCGCCCGCGCCGTTAAAGTGGATGTGGGGCACGCCATGGAGGGCTTCCTCCCGTGCGGTGCGCGCCATACCCACGAAATCGGCGGTAACGTGCCCCTGTCCATAGTGACTCTGGGGGTGGGTGGCATAGTAGGTGAGCACGGCCAGGGGCGTTTCACTGGCCCAGAAGGTGACGGTCTTCAGGAAGGGGTCGATGGTGCCCACGGGGGCCGCCTGGAGTTCTGGATTCTTGGTGGCCGTAAAGCGCACCTTGGCGACCTTGCCGTCGGCGCCGAGAATGCGTCGGTTCGACGCGATGTGTTCTACCACCGCTTCACCGACGCCCATATGCGTGACGGTCACGGGATTGGCCGCCGCCCGGGAAACTGCGTCGGCGGCCCGCTTGATGACGGTCCGTGCGAAGTCGGGGTCCGAGGCCTTGCCGTTGAGGCCATAGGGGGTGAGAATATCTTCAATGGCAAAACCACAGTAGGGCGCATCGTGCTGGTGAAGGGCGTGGACAGCGACCCGGTCGGGCGTGGTGTTCGCGGCTTTCGCCAGGGCCTCGCGCCAGGCCGTGTTGCCACTGTTTGCGATGCCTACCCAATCCACCGCACACAAGACGATGGGCAACTGGTCGGCGGGGACGAGCACGATGCCCCGCGCCGAGAGTGGGTCGGTCACATCCACAACGGGTTTGCGGGTTCCGATGCAGAGGGGGGCACCCACGGGCGGCGTGGCGTCCACGTTGAAGGTGGCCAGGGCGAAGTCGGCACCGGGGGCCGAGAAACCCGCAAGGAGGACGAATAGGGCAAGGACAAATCGATTCGATAACATGGGAATTCCTTTGTTAATGGGTGCCATTCTGATAGTGCCGATTGCCATGCGCGCAAAAGGGGGAAACTATCGCAACGTTGCTTTCTCAATTTATGGGTCGAACGTTCAGCCCTCTGCGGGCATGCCGTTCCCTCATTCCCGGGGCGTCGCCCCATGCACGAAAAAAATATTGATTAAAAGGGCTGTAAGCCCGCACCATGTATCCAATAACCGTATCGCAACATCCCCAATCGTTTAACGAAAAGAGTTAACGCGATTTCAGGGCCACACCCTACGCGAACAAGGGGGCACCGTTCCTTACTTCCACTTTGTATCGGCCACTTCGACTTCCAACCCCATCACGCGCTGGATCAGCCGGTCGGCGTTCGCCTGATGAATGGCGTCGAAGCGCACTTTGGGGCTGCGCACCTGATCGGTGGCGTAGATGCCCTGGGCATGAAGCAGCCGCTTAAAAAAATGGATGGAAATATCCAGGTGCTGATTGGAAAAGGCGAGGATGGGCATGAGCCGCTCAAAGAGCTGTTGGGCCGCTTCCCGATCGCCTGCCATATAGGTGTTGTAAATCGTGCAGTAGATGGGATGCATCCCCGTGGGCATAAACGCATGGACTCCCCGTTCCAGGCCCTCAATCATCTGGGAAACGGCCCAGCCACCCGAGACATGGAGCTGTCCGTCCGTCGCCTCTAACACCTCGGTGTATTTGGGACCCGCAGGGACCACTTCCACCTTGAGACACTTGAAGGCGGGAATCGCTCGGAAGAGCTCCACGATAAGCGGCACCGGAATTCCATAGCCATTGGCATCCCAATCCTGCAACATGAGGAAGCCCGGATCCAACGCGGCCAGGGCCTCCACGTGACTGGTGTAACTGCCGGGATTCTCATAGGGCATGTTGACCAGGATGCCCGCACAGCCCAGGTCAATGAGGGTATTGGCGGCTTCCATCCGGGTGGCCTGATCGGTGGCCGATGCCCCCCCGATAATGGGCACGCGACCAGCAGAGACTTCCACCGTCGCTTTTACCAGTTCATAACGCTCAATTTCACTGAGAGAGCCCACCTCACTCGCCATGGCCGGAACCAGGAATCCCGCGACCCCGGCGCGGATGGCGTTCTCTACATTCTGCCGGAGTCCCGGCAGGTCGAGACTGTTGTCGGCGTTGAACGGGGTGTTCAATACCGTGACGATGCCGCGTAAATTCGCAATGGGGGTCATATCAGGTCCAATTTCAATGTTCCAGGCTGAACAGGTGGAGGACCCATGCAGTCGGGTTGGGTTTGACAAGCGTGAGTATAGGCGTGCTTGTTTCGCGTACGGCCTCCAGGAATTCGCCCGTATAGGGATTGTAGAATCGATACGCGAATGGGCCGCGTAGATCACTCAAGTCCAACGTGAATTGTTCCGGTGAGGTTTCCGGTGCATAGACTACATATTCCCTCCCGGGGTCCGCCAGGCAGAAAAAGTCTTTCCCCACAAACCCGTGGTTGGGTTTCAGTGCGTCCAGATTTTTTACGTGCGTATTAAAAAACTGGGAGGCATTTCCCAGCCACGAGAGCCGTTCGAACACCTGGTCCTCGTCGCCTGCGGGGGTGACATGGGGGTCGTATATCATGACCCCGGTCGTCTCTGTTTCCTGTTCGGCATCGTTGTGGTGGAAGAAGTGCCCGCCCGCGGTGGTATAGCGCCATAGGATATGCAGCAGGTCGGAGGTGTAGTTGAAACCAGAAGTGCCCCCCTCTTCCAAGCCCACGAAGGGACGGACGGGGTGTTTGTTAAACTGGCCTGCTAACCCACGATCCCCATCTTTCGTCAGCAGATGCTGATCGTACACCATATCGACCTGTCCGCGGCGCGCGCTCCAATCGACCCACCAGGCCCCGCGACTTCGAAAGAACTCGGCGAAATGGTCCCCCATATTGCCTTCGGTATAGGAATGTTCGTCATAGTAGACGAAGAACACATTGCCCAGGGATGCGAGGTCATCGATCGCCTTCTTGGCGAACCGCTCCCAAATCCATTGGGTCTTTCGGGTGTCGGGCCAGGCTTCATTCCATTCCTGCTGCCAGACTTCCGTTCCCGGGCTTTCGATGGTGACACCCGCATCAGGAAATGTCGTTAAGTGCCCACCATTCACTTCATTGAATGGATGATACGGCCAGGCACCACCATTGCCCTTCATCCAGCCCGTGAACACGGTATAGCCAACGATGATATTCTTTTTCTTCGCATAGCCACAGAGGTCACGCAGACGAGGCCAATAGTGCGTAGCATCGCCCTCTGGACCTTCGTCAAAAGCCGTGAGATCCCAGCGGGGTAGCTGGTCCGTGGCAAGGGGCCCCGAGGCGGCCCGTTTCCAGGGCGTGATGCCGGGATATACATAGCCAAAGCGTGCTTCAACCAGACTGCCATCCTGCTTTTGGCGGGGCGCCATGAAAGACCAGACATGGACGGCGCGAATGCCTCGGGCTGCGCACTCGTCTATCCATTGACGGTAGTCGATGTTTACGTTCTGCATGACAACCTGGGTGCCACTGTCTCCGATAAGCATCAACGTTTCATCGCCGTATGCGATGTAGTGCCCGCTTGGACTGACCGCGATCTGGGCTTTCTCCAGGGAGGCCACATCGAGATGAAATACGATGGCGGTGAGAACAATCGCCATGGGGAGGAGCGCCCTGGTGGATAGGGAGTTTGAATAGGGGTACTTCATTAATTTGCGCTTTCTTGACGATAGAGAATGGAGATCCGCAGCAACAGACCGCGTCTTCTAGTCGGGCGATACGAGATCAACGACCGGCGAAGGGTAAGGCCGGTGGCGGTTCCAGGGCCATGCCGGGGCATCCCCGGAGTACCGGGCCAGCATGGCCTCCGTCTTGTTTCGGGTCGCTTCAGGCCAATCGGCGGGCGGGTCGGAAACCATGTCGCCGATGAAGGCCTGCAAGCGTTCGCCCAGGAGGTGGGTGTCGGGGTGAAACCACAGGGTGATGACCGTGCGCCGCGCATCGCTGTTGTTGGCGTGGGAGGCGTGCAGCAGACGGGAGTCGCCAATCAGCAGGTCACCCGCCGTAATAGGGACATCCACCTCATCGGGGCGATCGCTGAAAGCCGGGCGGCTTGGGTCGGCTGCCCGGAGCAATTCGGGCGTGTGGGCCTCATCGAGCAAGGGGAGGAGGTCGTTGTCCCGCGTGTGGGACCCGGGGACCACCCGAAGGCAGCCATTCTCCCGCCGCGTATGGGTCAGGTAATACATGAAAAAGATTTGGGGGACTTGTTCGGTAAAGGATTCTGGAGCATCCCATCCGGCCCAATCATAGTGCCAGAAGAGCCGCGGACTCTTGGGTGGCTTGCTGATGATGTAGCCACTGGAGAATCCGGCCTTGGAAAAGCCCAGCGAACGCAACGCCTCCTGGGCTTCGGGCAGGGCGATGAGATCGGCGAAGAGGGGGTGCTCATAGACCGAGACCATGCTTCCCGTTGACCGGTTGTCCTGCTCGTGTTCCGTGGGCAGGCCGTCCAGAATCTCTCCCGTGACCCGCTGTAGGTCCGCCAGCAATGCGGGGGGCAAAATATTCGGGAACACACAGTACCCGTCCCGAATCAACTGATCACGTTTCGCAGAATCCATCGCTCAATGTCCTGTCGTTGTCTCGTTCGCCAGTTTCCAGAAATCGGATTCCTCAAAAGATACACGCACCGGCCCCTGCATGGTGGTAAGCCACAGGGTGCCGGGTTTCTGCTCAAACAGATAGGGGTAGGCGAGCCACACCTCCCTTTGGCGGGCGATGACGATGGGCGCGGTCCAGGTGAGGCCGTCGTCTTCCGAAAAGGCCAGGGAAAGTTCCCAACGGTGGTTGCTCACCGGGGTCTCCGACCATTCCCGATCGCCACCGCTCAGCGGAAACGTGTTTTCCCCTTCGGGATAGGGGCGGTTCCAGAGCAGGACCATTCGCCCGCTCTTCAGGCGCAGCAATTGACCCGGCGCGCTACTCGCCGGGATGGTAGTGGGTGCCAGGGTGCGCCAGTAGACGCCGTCCTCCGACCAGGCCTGCCAGAAGACGCCCAGGTTGGTGCGGATGAGCTTCCACAGGCGGCCATCGTTCAATTCGATGACCGTCGCTTCCGTCGCGCCACCATGATGTCCCTGGCCCCCCAGATCCACCACGTTGCTGGGCTTCCAGCTGGCGCCCCCGTCGGCCGAAGAATAGGTCAAGACCGAGTGCCGGCCTGGTTTCGTGAGGAGACGCATGGCCGTGAAAACAATGAGGCCCTCCTTCGTTTCGATCATGTTGCGCACGCAGCCACTCCATTCATCATGGAGTTTGATGGGGCTCTCCCAGGTCTTCCCCTGGTCCAGGCTCCGCACTGCGTAGGTGGGCAGGGTGGTGCCGGGGTCTGCATCGTGGAGGGTGCTGTTCCACTTCCAGACCTTTTCCTTTAGATTCATACACGCCAGTATCAGCACCCCATCCGACGTGTAGATGAGGGCCCGCTCATTGCTCACCTCAAAGGGGATGTCTACTTCCAGCGGCGCGCTTTGCCAGGTCGTGCCTTCGTCGCTACTCCGGTGCACGCCTTCCTTGTCCACCGTGATCAGCACGTTGTCTGCCGCGCGAACGAAGGGTCCCAGCTTGTCGGTGGGTAACGGCGTGGTGTCCGGATGAAGCCAGAGGGGCCCCTTTTCCGCAGCCATCACGAGGGTGGCGGCGGAGAGGGTGAGCAACAGACTCACAGTGCGCACAGTCGGGAGTAGCATCATGGCTCCTAGCTCTTCATGTTGACATATTGGAGCGGGATGTCGAGTTCCTGCTCCTTCAAGAGGGCGATTACGGTCTGCAGGTCATCGATCTTCTTGGCCGTCACACGCACCTGCTCATCCTGGATCTGGGTCTGGACCTTCATCTTCTGGTCCTTGATGAGTTTGGTGATCTTCTTGGCCATTTCCTTGTCGATACCCTGCTTCAGGGCGACGACCACCCGCACGCCGCCCTTGGAGGTGCCTTCGGGCTCCTTATACTCCAGGGCCTTGGGGCTCAGCTTCCGCTTGATGAGATTGGTCGCCAGCGTGTCCTGCACCGCCTGCATACGCATGGTATCTTCGGTGGAGATGGTGATCTGGAGCTGTTTCCGGTCCAGGTTAATCTCCGTTTCCGATCCCCGAAAGTCATAGCGGTTGGCCAGCACTTTCTTGGTGATGTTTACGGCGTTGTCGACTTCCTGCAAGTCCACTTCATTGACCACGTCAAAGGAGGGCATTCGGTATTCCTTTCTTACGCGCTGTCAGCGACCAGTCGGGTCGTTGCAGCAATGGGCTTTATCTGCCCGCGAATACACGGGCGGGGATTGTCATCACAGTAAAGTTCAAAGAGCGTGCCATCATCCTGGCCGGTGGCCTTCATCGTGGCCGTGCTCTCCATATATACGGGGCCCTTAAAGACCAGATCCAATTGCACCGGGTAGGCGGGTGCGACGGCGGGCGCATGGCCCACACAACGGGCGGCCGACCACATGCCATGAATCAGGTCCCGCTGAAAGCCCATCAAGCGGGCCAGCAGCCGGGATACGTGAATGGGGTTAAAATCCCCCGTTATCTTCGCGTAGCGCCAACCCATGTCTTTGGGCACCGGCCAGCTATCGGTTTTTGCACTATCGCCCACCTCGGGCAACTCGGCACGCTCCGAGGCTTCACCGGCTTCGCCATATTTCTTTCCGCGCACGAGGTAGGCACTGATGCTTTCCCAGCAACGGGTGCCTCCTGTTTCCAGCACGGTGGTCACTTCAAATTCCACGCCCTGCTTCAAGACCCGGGTGGCTGTCAGCTCACAGGTCACTTCCAGGGCCCCATCCACCGGGATGGGGGCATGCTGGAGGATGTGATTCCGCGCATGCACCGCGCCCATGGGGGAGAGGGGAAAGGCCGGCTTGCTCATCATGTCGAGATGGATGGCCGACGTGAGGATGTGGGGATACAAAATGGGGTAGTGCCCATCGTATTCCAGCGAACAGGCGGCACAATAGGCTTCCACCTTGGCCGCATCGGCCTTCGCGCCTGACCAGGTGGCCCGAAAGTGGGGTAAAGCACTGTTGGCCACATACCTGGCCCGTCTCCCGAAGAGGAGCCGCCGATAGATGGGTAGAAAGCCTGGGGGCTCCGTGTAATTCAGGTCGATCGTATCTGGTGATGCCATAAAAACTCGCTGGGTAGTTGTATGAACAGGCGACCAGGGATGGTCGAAATCTCACGTGGGCTCCATTATACGACCGTCACCGGAGATTGGCAACGCGGAACGTTTCCGGTACTCACAAGCCATTTGCTACACTACCGCATCGACGTCGGGAAGACGGCCCAAAAATCGCTGGCGTGCGAGCGATTGGTGCCATGCGCAGTACACGGTACCAACGACTATCCGGGCCTCAGCGTAGTTGACCAACGAGGGAATTTGCCGTGCTCCACCCTATGATGCACCCAATCTGCCGCACGATGTTTCAACTGGCACTTCTGATTGTCTTCACACTGGCTGCTGCGGCCAATGAACCCGTCTTGCTCGGTGCCTCCCTGCCCCTTTCCGGCGGCAACGCCAGTGAGGGTCGGGCCATGCGTGGCGCCCTCGAATTGCTGGTCGAAGTCACCAACCAGAATGGCGGTATCGCGGGACGTCCCCTCCAAATCGTGTTTAAGGACGATCAAAATAACGCCGACATGGCGCGGAATATCGCCGGACAATTCGGCAAAGATCCGAATATACTCGCAGTCATCGGGCACCAGTTTTCCGGCGTGGCCCTGGCCGCCAGTGAAGTCTACGCCCAGTACCAATTGCCCCACATTTCGCCTTCGGCCAGTAATCCCAAGGTGACCCGGAGCAGCGAATGGTCCTTCAGTATGAACTATGAGGACGATCTTCAAGGGGAGAACCTCGCGGTCTATCTGCAGGTCGTGCTCAAGACCAAACGGGTCCTGGTCATTCATTCTGACGATGCCTATGGCACGGGCCTGCTGGAAAGCTTCAGCCGCAAGGCCCGTCGCTTGGGTATGGAAATTGTCCAGACCATCCCCTATAGCGAAGAGAACAAGTTCGGAGCCGACTTCGTTGCCACCCAGCTCGATGCCGCGCAGGGGGGCACGGCCGATGCCGCGGTGCTCTTCTCCCATACCGCCGACGGTGGAAAACTCGTCCGTCAGTTGCGTGAGGCCGACGTGACCATGCCCGTCATGGGGCCCGATTCCTTTGCGAAACAGGACTTTATCACCAGCCTGGGCGAAGATACGGCCGGGGTCTATGTGTCCAGTCCATTCCTCTATGAGCTTTCTTCGCTCATGACCAAGCAGTTCGCCCAGGAGTATGAAGCGAAATACTTTGAGAAATACCAGGTGGCTCCCACGGTATGGGGGGCCTTCTGCTACGATGCCGGGCGCATGATCGCCGCGGCCATTGAGGCCAGTGGAGCCGACCGCACCGCGCTCCGCAATGGGCTGCTGGCCTACGACGGACCGGCAAACGCTTTCACGGGCATTACGGGGAAACTCTACTTTGACGAGCACGGGGCGATGCGGCGGCCCATTGTGGTGAGTTATATCGACGATGGACAGTTCAAACCGGCCTTTACCCAGCTGCGCCGCGTTACCGAGCCCCATGTCCTCAACAACCTTCAATCCCGCATTGCCGAAAACGAAGTCGTGGTGAGCGACAAGATACCTTATTACCTGACCCGTGTGGTTTATGCCGGCCTCGATTTTTACCGTATCAATAGCGTGGATGTGGCCGGACAGAATTTCGACGTGGAATTCTTCATGTGGTTCCGCTGGGAAGGGGATATTGATGTGGAAAACATCGATTTCCTCAACGGAATATATGGCATCGAGGACAAAACCGAAGTGCTTCGGGAAGACCGAAGCGGTGACATCAAGTACATCTGTTACAAGATTAAAGGTACCTACCTGACGCCCTATGACGTTCGGTTATTTCCCTTTGATACCCAGCACCTGCCGATCACGGTATCACACAAGAGCAAAGATGCCAGCCAGATCATGCTGGTGCTCGACGCCAAGAATTTGAGCCACGCCTACCTCCACGAGATCTATCCCGAAGAGTGGGACTATGTCGGGCGGGAAGACTATTCCGGAACCCATGCGCTCAGCTCCACCTTCGGTGACCCCAACTACACCGGTGGCGACAGTGACGTGGAGTTCTCCATCTACCAGACCAACATTATCATCAAGCGGATTCTTTTCCCCTATCTGGTAACCTTGTTTCTGCCCTTCTTCATCATGGTTTCGGTCAGCCTGCTGATGTTCCTGATTCCCAATAGCCAGTTCGACGCCCGGGTATCCCTCGTGATGACCGCACTCCTGAGTATCCTCGTGTTCCACCTTTCCCAGGAGGAGGCCTGGCCCAACGTGGGCTACCTGGTGTCCGCAGACAAGTACTTCATGAGCGCCTATATTCTGACCTTTACGCTTATTCTGGAGAGTATTGTGGCCAACTGGCTCGTTATTCGGAAACGTGACGCCATGGCCCTGAAACTTGACTTTGTGTCGGCGGTGACCCTCGTCCCGCTGGCATTCGCCATTTTTGGATACATTACCTATACCTCGGTGTTTTAATGCCCACAGCGCGCTGGATGTCGGCGAATGCCCGCCTTCGGATTCCAGCAATCAGGAGTAGTTGCCCCCATGCATCCCAAGAAGTTTATTAACAGCACCCTTTTCGGTCGTATCATTCTCGGCGTAATCATATTCAATGCCTTCCTGATTGGATTGTCGACCTACGTGGAATCGCCCGTTATCCGTTTGCTGGAGTGGGTCTGTATCTGGGTCTTCGTCGTCGAGTTGGCGCTCAAGTTCTACGCCCGCGAAAACCTGAAGACCTTTTTCAGCAATGGCTGGAACATCTTCGATATCATCGTCGTCGGTTCGGCATTCGTGCCCAACATCTCCACCATCGCAACCCTGCTACGGGTGCTCCGGGTATTCCGGGTGCTGCGCCTGGTGGATGGCCTCGATGAGCTTCGGCTGATCGTCTCCGTCCTCATCAAGTCCCTGTCTTCCATGGTCTACATCGCCTTGCTCATGACCATCTGCTTCTATATCTACGCCGTCATGGGCGTGGAACTCTTCGGGGAAGGGCAGCCCAGCGAATATGGCACGCTCCACGAAGCCTTCTTTTCCCTCTTTCGCTCGCTCACCTGCGAAGACTGGACCGACCTGCGCTACGACGGCCTGCCCCATCGGAACTACTGGGTGGTGACCACCTACCATGTGTCCTGGATCATGATCGGTACCTTCCTGCTTATCAACCTGGTGGTGGGGGCCGTCCTCAATAACTACCAGGAAGTGCACGAAAGCGAAAAAAAGAAAGACGTGGACAATGAATCGCTGGATGCCCGGATTGCGGCCCTCAGCAAGGAACTCAATCAGTTGCTCGAGCGGAAGCTGCAGGAAGGCTGAGCAGGCCGCTCTGCCCAACCGGGCTACATGAGCGGAGGTAGACCTCACTCAATTCCATTTCATTCGTTACGACGGCGTACGCAAGCGCCTGCACTCCCAAGCCCCAAATCGTTAAGATGGCAACCGAATGACTTGGAAAATGTCCGAGATGAATCTTCGCCTGTTCAGGGTTTCTTAAGCCACACATTGCGATACCAGACTTCCCCGCCGTGGTCCTGAAAAAGCAGGAGCCCATCGCGGGGAAGTTCTGCAAAGGGGGCCTTGTATTTGCCGATGGGCATGGTCATTTGGTCGAGGTTGGCATGGACGACACGCCAGCCGTTCATGAAAACGATGACTTCTCCGCCCACCACGGTGATGTCATAGCTGTTCCATTCCCCGGCGGGCAGGGCCATATTGTACATGGGGGAGACCACATCGTAGATGGCCCCCGAGCCATTCTTGTTGGGTGCCTTACCGTGGTCATCCAGGACCTGTACTTCAAAGCCGCGGTAAACCGGATCATTGGCCTGGGCCCGCAGAAAGATACCGCTGTTGGCACCGGGGGCGACCTTAAACTCTACATGCAGCTCAAAGTCGCCGAAGCGCTCCGTTTCATAGCCCACATAGCGGAGGGGGTACACGGTGTGGCCAAAGATGTGGAGTTGGTCGTCTTCCAGTGCGAAGATCTCCCGATCGTCCGTGATATTGCGCCAGGCGCCGCGATGGGCTTCATCCAGCAGATTGATCCATCCGGCTCCCGTCGGGGCGGGGGTCGGAGCGCCCACGGGGACGGGTAGTGCCGGTCGGCTGAACCAATACGCTACCCCCGCAAGGGCGAGGAGCCCACCCAACGTGAAGACGACGCGAACAACCTGTTTCATGATGATGCTCTCCGTGGTGTGAACTGCTGGTTCCGAATATAACCGAGGCGCAGGTCGGGGTCAACGCACGTCATGGATGGGCCGGGACAACACGTAACATATGGGTAGCGCCCCGTTGGAAGCGATAGGTCACCGGACACAGCTCGCTCTCGAATCCGTCGATTGCCAGGGCCCGCCGTGCTGGCTCCAGGTGGGGGGAGGGTTCACCCTCCAGCGTGACGAGGGGGTAGACGCGGAGTTCCCGGCCCGCCCTGACCATGGCGCGCAGGGCGGCCAGGTGAAATGCCAAGTCGAGGTGCCCGGAGTAGGTGAAGAGCAGATGGGAGCAGAGCACCCGCTCAAAGTGCCCCGGGGGAAACGGCAGGTGTGGGAGGGAGGCCGTGACGTAGCGGAGTGCTCGGCGACCTGCTTCGTAGTCCGACAAGAATACATCCATCGCCGCCAGGCGGGTATCCCGCAGCGCCTCGGGCGAGGGAATCTGGTCCCATTCGAACTGGTCCCGGCAGGCCACCACCTGCTGCAGGAGAATAGGTGCCGTTTCCTGAATCCGCGTGGCGATCTGGCCCCGCGTCCACCGATAAAGGGGGTCGACCGAGACGACGTTGCCCCCGCTGGCGGTCACGGTGGCGTTAAACGCTGCGGGCCCATCCCCGCATCCCAGCAGGCGTCCGCGGAGCTCGTCGGGCTTCAGGGAAAACATGGCGAGATACTCGTCATAGGAGCGCCCCCAGGGGACGATGTGATTCAATTTCACAACCTGTTTCCTATCAGGGGGTTGCTGGCTATTGGACGGCGCCGTTATGGCGTGGTATGCCCCGTGTTCCCGGGAAGGGAACCCACGGGGCCCTTCGGGGTATTAACGTCACGGTGAATAATCGGTGAACGAATTCGTCAAGTTGTAAGACGACCTCAACTGGCCTATAATGTAGATGCAAGGTGTTAGCTTGCCGTGAGTTAGGCGGTAGCAAGGTAACCGGCGATGTCGTGACAAGCCAGCGTGGCTTTGTCCGAGCCAGCAGCCGTCTGGCACAGTATCAAGGAAAACGTAGCTTATGGTAGCCCTACTTTTGGTCGCTTCCATGCTGAGCGCCCCTGTAGAGCAGGTGGCGACCGATGTGGAAGACAGCGCGGTCACTGCACGTATCGAAACGCTGTATTTGCTTAATCAGCATTTGAACCCCTTTAACATCAACACCACCACCCGGAACGGCAACGTCGTCATCACGGGTACGGTCGACGATGAGGTGCAGAAAGAACTTGCCGAAGATCTGGCCCTCAGTGTAAAGGGCGTGCGCTTCGTGGATAACGAGCTGACCGTCATCAACACGGTGGTGGGGGAGAAGGAGCGGCGCACCTGGCGACAGCGGGTTGCCGACCGTTCCACTTCCGCCGCAGTGAAGGCCCGGTTGCTCTACAATGGGCAGTTCAAGGGGCTGAAGGTGGGCATCAGCACGATCAACGGGGTGGTGACCCTGTATGGGGTCGTGCCTTCCGAGGAACACGCCTCCAAGATCAGCGAGATTGCCCGTGAGACGGCCGGTGTCGCCGAAGTGGTGAACAACCTGCAGGTACGCCCGAAAGATGCTTCCGATCCCCTGTTGGGCGTGGGCCGTCAGTTTTCTGATGAGTGGCTCGAGTCCCGGGTGGAAACCGCCTTCCTGCTTAACCGGCATCTCAGCACCCGGGAATTGGATGTGGAAGTGGATGACGGTATCTGCATTCTTACCGGCTCGGTGAACTCGGTGGAGAAGCAGAGCGTCGCGGCCCAGATTGCCCGCAGCATTCAGGGCGTCCGGGAAGTGCGAAATTACATTACCGTGCGCGCCCTGGAAGAGGGTGATGCCCCGACGCCGTCTCCCCAGGAAAAGATGGACGACGAAGCGGCACCGCCGTTGACCCTGGAAGGTTCGGAGCCCGATGAGTCCATTGAATTGCGTCGGGAGACGCCGAAAGTAGAAGAAACCTCCCTCGCCGCACCCTGACTGGGAGATTCCCCGGGATGAAACAGCTCTTAATTGTTATTGGCGTGGTGGCGGGCATCATTCTGTTTACGGCCGTGGCGGTGTATTTTGGTGGGGGGCTGGCCAACCCGGCCGCCATCGATAAAGGGCAGCGTTTCAAGGCCAAGCCGGGCACGACCCGAAAGAATGCCATTGCGCTCACGAGCAGTGCGCGGAAAGAAACCAAGGGGCCCGAGGCGGCGATTGCCCGTAAAGCCAGCGAAATGGAAGACGATTCGCCCCTTACCGTGAAATCCCTTTCCTCTTCCGCCAGCAAAGACCCCAATCGCTCCGGTCCCGCCCATGACCGGGCCCAACAGGCCCTCAACGGGGTCTCGCCTGAAGCTGGTATCCGTTCCTTGACTTCGGCCCTCAGCCTGCCCCACGACCCCCAGCAAGCCGCCTATATCCATGAGGCCATGGGCCAGCTCTATGTGCAGCTGGATCCCCCCGACTACGATAAAGCTGCGGAAGCATTCGCCGAAGCCCGGGCCCTGTCCAGTGACCCGGAGATGGAGCAGAGTGTCTTATTAAAATCGGTGCAGGTGCTGATGCAGGGCGGCAGGAACGATGAGGCACGGCAGGCCCTGGAAGAAGGCTTTGATGCCGAGCAGCTCAGCAGCGAGACCCAATTCCGCTTGCAGGTCTTACGAGGACAACTGGAGGAGCGGGCAGGCCGCGGCGCCGAGGCGGAGGCCCTCTACTATTCGGTGCTTGACGGTACCCTGGAGCTTCCGGAATCCCTGGAGAAAGACGTCGCCATCGCGCTGGCCCGTGGCGCGGCACTCCATTTGACCCGGCTCTACCGAGACTACGATCGGGACCAGGCAGCGGAGGCCCTGGCAAAAGACCTGAAACGACGCTTTAAGAAGATAGAAGAATCGGGCTGAAATCCTCAGCTAGGTGCAAAGGTCGTGTCGGGGCGCAGGAGGTAGAGGTGGTTCTTGCTCCGTAGTACCACGGTTTTTCTGCCCTGCCCCTCCAAATCCGCTTCAAACTCCACACCCAGTATCGCTTCGGGAAAGCGATATTGAAATCCCGGTTCCGACTGCATGCCCTCAGGGTTACTCCGCCAGATGGCCAGGGTATGCTCATCGACGAGGCACCCGAAATCACTCTGTTTGTCCCCGTCCATGTCGTTCAACAGCACCGTGCGAAAGGGGTTGGACCCGCCCGAATTGAGATACCATCCCAACGGAAGGGCGACCTCGATTTGCGCGTGTGCCACCTCAGAAAAACGCTTCTTCTCCGGGGCGTACCGGTGCGCGATGATCCAGATGGGCCACGTACCCTTGGCCAGCGCCCGGGCCAGCCCATCTACGGTGGGCGCGATTCGCTTGGATTTCCACAACAGAAGATCGTTGAAACCGTCCCCGTCAAAATCGGGTAACACGTCGGGGTGGCGGAGTAGGAGCCCCGGATAGTGGCGAATCGGTCCTGTGTCGTCACTGATGTTGTTGCCCGTTGCGCTATCGGTGGGAACATGGCGGACCCGTACCAGGGTTTCCCCACCAGGAGCATCGGAGCGCGCGTAGAGCGCCCGCACCGTCCGGGTGTCGCTGGTATTGACTGTAAACCATGGCCACCGGTCCGCGTCTAATGTTGCCGCCTCACGCTGCTGCCGTGCCGTGCCCAGACGTCCCGAAGGCGCTGCCACACGGATGGGAAGGGAGTGATCGGGGAGCAGGGGCTTATAGGTCGACACGCTGCTGACACGAAACTCCAGCGCACCCGGTGCCGCAAGCTGGGCGTGGGCATTGGCCCAGACGCTAAAGGGTTGCCCGAGGGAAAGGCGGCGCGGTGCCGCCATGCCAATGGGGTAGCTGTCGACGAGCTTGCCCTCGAGGGTGCGCAATTCCAGGGCCTCCTCGCAGGGCAGGGCCACCAGCGGCGTCTTCTCCCGCATGACCACCAGCACCCCGGGAAAGGGAATGCCCGTGTAGTCGCTGTATTGATTTTCCCGTGAAAAACATACCACGGCGGCCCCGTCTTCGCCCTCGGGGGTTACGGGGATGCGAAGGAGATCGGCACCCGAAACCGCGATGATATCGACCGTGCCATCCTGGTTGGCATCCAGTACGTCCATGACGGCCGTGCCTTCGGGAATAGACAGGCTGTAGACGGGTTCCCGGCGGTTGCGTTCGTAGACCTCCAGACGGTTGCCCGTGAGCACGGCAACTTCGCCCCGCTGGTCGAGATCGAAGTCCGCCACAAAAACGGTGCTTTGGCCCGCACGCCAGGGAAGCTCCTGGATCTCAATGGGCGCACCCACGGCCGCCGCCAGGGCGATCAGGTAAGAGAGCATCATGGGCGGTTCCCCTGGGCGTAGAAGGCGCGCCCCCTTTGGCTTTCGGGATTCTCCGGGCGGACCCGCGGAAAAACATAGAGATCGGAGAGCCCATCGCCGTTGAGATCGGCCACGGCCACGTCATCTCCCGGTGCGATCGCATGGGACCACGTGGGCTGTCGGGAAAACCCCTTCCGCCCGAGTCCCCGATAGAGGGACATCTGGTCCGGCGCATTGCGGACGAAAACATCCCGAATGCCATCGCCGTCCATGTCGCCCGTGATGTGAACCAGACTGCCGGCTTCATAGCGGGAGAGCATGGCCTGGGGCTGGGCCGGCGGCCCTTCCAGATCAATGTTCAGCACGACCTGAATCGTGGGGGATTCCGCGAAGTGTCCGTCCTGCTGTTCGTAGATGTGGAGGCCATGCTCCAGGGTGGATTCGGTCAGGAAGCGGGTGACCCGCTCCCGGATGCCGCCCCGGGCCCAAAGGGTGGACTCGGTGACCATATCCATGTCCCCATCACCGTCGTAGTCCACAAAGGCGCAATGGGGGCGAAACTGGGTCTGGGCCGTGGCCCGCCGCACTTCAAAGGTTTTCCCCCCGTCGAGGGTGGCCCACAACTCATAGAGGGGGGCCGGCAGGGGGCCGGTTTCTGCATTGACCCACCGTCCGCCGGCAAAGTCGAGGGTGTCATCGTCATTCAGCCGACAGGGGCGGAGGTGGGAGGGGAGCATTTCCGGACGGGTGAGATGGGACGCCCCTTCCTGAAAGTCGGCCGACTCATCCAGGACGAGTTTTGTGGTCTGCACCATATAGCGGGTAGCCGTTTCCTGGCGTTCTTCCACCGAAACCATCCGCACCTGCCCCGGCTCGAAGACGATGCGGCTCGACATCTGCTGTTCAGGAAACATGATCTTCCGGGCATCCTGGGGCCAGATGGGTTGGGGGGCCGAGCGACTTACCGCAATGGTCGTCGGTAGTTTCAAGACCCCGGCCGCCACGTAGTGGGCATCCTTCCGGCGAAAGAGGCGAATGCCCCCATGGTCGATGGCAATCACTTCCGGGCTGCCATCTTCGTCCAGGTCATGGAGGAACCGTACAAAACTTAATTTCGGGGCATTCCCATACTGGGGTGTAAAGCCTTCCGGTTCCTCGGGCGATTCCAGCGATTGGGAAAGTACGGTGCGCCAGGCCCCTTGCTCAAATTCGTAGACGATGAGTTGATGGGAGTTCCGATAGAAAAGGGCACCCCGGTAACAATCCGCATCCATCGGGCCTGCGGGGGCAGGCAATGGAATGGCCCGGGTTTCGTCATAGACCCCATCTTCCTGCAACAGGAGTTTGTCTGTCAGAATGAGGTCCAACTGACCATCGTAGTTCACATCGGCATGGAGGAAATTGGTGTTCACCTTACCTGTAAAGGGGGTGACATTGCCCACGTATACGTCATTCAAGGGCGCATCGATAAAGGTGATCTGGCCCAGGGTAAGGGTCAGCGCAATTACCCACATGAGCCGAGATTCCGACGGCTGAACAGGAAGAGGCCACAGGCAGTGGAGGCCAGAGCGACCACGGCCGACGTGGCTATCGCGTAGCCCGCCATGGGAAACCAGCGGCCATCCAACCCGTCACACTGGCTGATGAAGACGTGCCAGGGCGATTCCAGGTAGGTGCTGAAGACGAGGTGGTCAATGCCCAGGGGATATTTGATCAGGTCCAGGGCGATCCAGGTGCCCACGCTCAGGCTGACGGCGGTCCCGGTGCTGCGGGTAAGGCTCGAGAAAAGAAGGCCCAGGCTGACACCAGCCCACTGGGGGAGCAAGACCAGAAGGGCCCCACCAACGTAGGCCCATAACATCTCGTCGCTGGTATAGCGCAAAACGCCCCCCACCTGGACGCCATACATATCGCCAAAGGCGATTACCATGCCCCAGCTGCTGAGCGCCACCACGACGGTCAAGAGGAGACTGTAGGAACAACCCAGTAAGAGCTTGGCGAGATAGATTTCGCAGCGATGGACCGGACGCAGGAGCACCGTCCGAAGGGTGCCCCGATCCATTTCCGTGGCGAGCAGTCCCCCCACATAGGCGAGGAGCAACACATAGCCGAGGAAGTTCAGGGCCAGCGGGGTCACATATGCGATAAACGCGTAGTCGCCCAACGTGTCTTGTCGCAAAGGATGGGCCAGGGGCGACAGAGCAACCAGCACGAACAACAACACGGGCCCGACGTAGGTCTGACGCAGCCGGATTGCCTTGATGATTTCCACGCCATAGGCCACGCGGATACGGTGCAAGGCGTTGCGAAGTTGCAGCAATCGCGGGGCGCTACTCATGATCCAGGGCCTTCAAGAAATAATCCTGCAGGGTGCGCCGTCTCGGAACCACCCCCGATACCGCATAGCCCGCGTGCACCAGGAAGCTGTTGAGCTGGTGGCTGCCTTGCTCTTTCAGCTTCACCTGTAGCCGGCCCGGCTTGCTCGTCACCTGGGCCACCCAATCCTGCTCGCGCAGCCGCTTGGCGGCATTCTCCGCACCGTCCATCAGGACCTCCACCTGGCTGAGATCATAGGAAATGAGGGACTCAGTTTCTTCATAGGTTACCAGACGGCCTTTGTGGATGATGGCGACGTGACTGCACAAGGCCTCGACCTCATGCATCAGGTGACTCGAAAAGAGGATTGTCACCGCAGTCTCATCCACCAGGCGCCGCAGCAGCGTGAGGATGTCTTGCGTGGCTTCCGGATCGAGGCCCGAAGTCGGCTCATCCAATACCAGCAGCTCCGGCTCGGTCAGCATGGCCATGGCCAGCCCCAGACGCTGTCGCAGACCCTGCGACAAGGTGCCAGCCCGGACCGACGCAAATTCCGTGAGATTGGTCAGGTCCAGCGTGCGATCGAGATTGACATCACGCTGGGCCAATTGGGCATGAATTTTCAGATTGCGCCGTACCGTCAAGTGATCATAAAAGGTCGGCCGCTCCATCAGGGCGCCCATCCGAAAGGCAATGTCGATGGCGTTGGATTGGAGTTCCTTCCCGAAAACCGACACCTGACCCGACGTGGGGCGCACCAGTCCCGTCAGTATATGCAGCAAGGTACTCTTGCCCGCACCATTGGGACCCAGCAAACCGACGGTGTCCCCCGCCCGGATATCCAGCGAGAAGCCCCCGACGGCAAAGTGGGAGCCGTAAAACTTGCAGACTTTGGAGAAAGAGACGATTGGTGGCATGCGAAGAGTCTAGCATGAACACGGGCCGGGATTCAGTTTCAACGACGGGTGGAATTGTGGCCCCTTGCCCCGGTGTAACACCATCGGATTTCGGGCCACAAGATAAGCAGTGCAAGCAAAAAAGGCACCGACCCGGCACCACACCCGGCCAGCCCGTTCCAATGTGGGATGTTGCCGCCAAAAAACTGCCATTTGGCTATACATTTCCCCCGGGATGGGGTATACTGCGACCCTATCGGTTGGGGGCCGTGTCTGCCAGGACGTGATGAAACGGAGTATAACCCGATGCAAATTTCCCTATCCCACATGGCTTCATGTGTCAGTCTGGGCATTCTGGCCCCCCTTCTCGCCCTGGGCTGTGACCAATCCAACAAGCAAGACTTTACCCGCGTCCACCTGGCCAACAGTAGTGATGCCGCGTTGGTCTTTCTCGCCATAGAGACCTCGGAAGCCCGGGCCACCGAAGCCACAAACCGGCTTTCTCACCCCCTCCCCCCGACGGCCGTATACTCTGCCGTATTGCCCCGTCCCGGAAACTACTGGATTCGCACGGAAACCGAAGTCGGCGACGCCATCGTGCGGCGGGTCATTGGCCCCGTGCGCCTGGGGCGTGGCGTATTTGACTGGGAATACACCTCGCAGGATGAAGTGCCCCTCTATCAAACGGCGCCCTATCAGCCCCATCTGGCAGTGGCAAACGTGGCCCACTGCAAGGTGCGCCGCAGTGCCCCCGCGCCCCGATAGGGCGAGTCACCACGCGATATTACAGGCTCCCAATAGCCCGTAGATAGCGCCCCTCCTGGGGCCCTTGGGCCTCCTGCCCCCACCGGCCTTTTGTGCCCCGCCCCCTGTCATGGCCGCCTTGCCGCCGCCCGAGCCACGGGGGCACTACCCCCTCACCGACCACACACGACGTCCCACGCTGTGGGGGGCGGATGTTGCCACTACTCCTGTGGTACAGAGAAATACGTGCCATCGCAGTGTCCACTTTGCTATACTTCCTGCGGTCAGCAGTCAGGAGGTTCCCGTGGGAAGTGTGTCCCCACCCGGAGCTATCCCCACCCTATCGAGAGTAGTACCATGACATTTTGTGCCACCATCAACTGTCTCGACGGGCGCACCCAGCAGCCGGTCGTCAACTATCTCATGCAGCGTTTCAACGTCAAATACGTCGATATGCTCACCGATGCCGGCCCCCTCGGCATCCTCACCAAGGCTCCCGAATCCGAACGGGCCCTCCTCTTCCAGGAGCGGGTCGACACCGTGATTCGCGTCCACGACATCAAAGAGCTCGCCATTACAGGCCACTGGGACTGCCGCGGAAATCCCGTGCCCCGGGAAACCCAGATCGAGCAAATGGGCGACGTCGTACGTCAATATCGCAAACTCTACCCCCAACTGACCATCATTGGATTGTTCGTCGGGGAAGAAGGCGACATCGAAGAGATCGAAATCCCCGACTGATCCCCCTGGATTCAGGAGGCCCGTCGGAAGCACGACGGAACGCGGCGTAGTCCACGGCAAATTCATTCCGAAGCCCGGCTACGCCACCGGGCGCATTGTGTTTGCGCCCGAAATTCCGATTGTGATAGGATTACCGTCCTTCGGGCGATTAGCTCAGTTGGTTAGAGCGCTGCCTTCACACGGCAGAGGTCACAAGTTCGAATCTTGTATCGCCCACCATTTAAACAATTACCGCCCAACGACTTATAATCACAGTCGCTGGGCGGTTTTTCTTTGCTTGTGTCTCCGTTACCGCTCCGTTACCCGAGGTGCAGCATTGCCCTATCCTCTGTATCGATAGAGTCTAGTCCCTTCGGATGTACTTTTCCCCCATACACACCTGCCAATTCTGTTGTCGGGCGGCGCATCGATTGGCCTTACTCCCCGTTGTCAGACGAAGTGGCCCGTCGTTTTAGCTCAGTATCTCCCCCCACTCCTCAATAAAGAGAAAGGCGCGACCGGTCTTTGGTGACCAACCGCACCTATCTCTATTTTTCTATACGTCCCGTGACAAGGTTGCCTGAGCGTCAATATTCCGGCTGCAGGTACTTATCATCAAATATTTCAGCTATTAGACTGCCATAGGACACATAGTCGTCCGAACAGCAGTGGTAGTAGCTGAGGTCCGGGACCCCAACCTCGCCAATATCATATGAAGGGCGGCCAATCCTGTCGGCGTATTCGCCGTCAACCTTATCGTAATGCCATATCATGTAGTTACAACCTAGTTCCGCCATGCGGAGCCCCTCTACCAGATCAACGTCGAAGTCTTTCAGGTCGGCCACGAAAAGCTCTTCTTCGCCATCGCGGCAGTAATTTATTTTGATAGATTCGTGACCACACCTGGTAGCAGTGTCGTGGCCACGTTTTCCCCGTTCGTCATCCTTTACGAGTAAGGGCAGAAAAGCTTCAAGAATCCACACGTCGATTGAGTACAGGTAATCAAGGTCGACGCGTGATCTACCTTGATTGTCTGGCAACGCGTAAGACTCATAGAGCTTGGCATACCAATACTGCACAGTCTTGTCCAGCATCAGCTTTCGGCTATGGCGGGATCTCAGTCGGTCTTCACCCGCCGATTCGCCTTTGGTAAGGCTCTCAAGATGGTAGATTTCCTTAGCCATTCCGATTGTTTGCTTCGTTACGTTTCTGAGCTCGTGCTTGTCGAGCGGTTTGCGTGATGTTGAGTCCAAATAAATCATTGCGTTTTCCCTCTAATCGTGCCAAGCAGATACAGTTGTATCAACCGTGCCCGCAATGGGCTTCAAGCTCAACGATTCTACACGTGTGTGCATGACGAGGCCTCCCGATTCATTGCGGTCTGAGAAGGAACATTTGGCGTACCGGCAAGGCTTTTGCTTCGATTGGCATATGCTGGCTGACGGCTAGGCTTAGTATCGGCTTTCTCGACCGGTATGACGGTTTCCTCTTCGAGGGTTATGTCCTCAATCTCGAAGTCATCTTGGCTCTGTTCGGAAGGCTCTTCCACATTTTCGATGGCAGAGGATTCTTTTTCGCCTTTGGGCGGCACCGCATCAAGATGTTGGGCCTCCTCTTTGGTGCCGGAGTCTAGCTCGGGAGTGTCTTCAAATTCGGCTTCAGTTTGCTCCTGATCCTCGGCAGACGGTGTCGAAGGATTCTCGACTACCCGTTCCGATTGTGCCTTACCGGCGAGCAGTTCTGCGATGAGCCTATCTTTCTCATCCATCTTGGCCTCAAGAGCTTCGTACGCTCTCTTCAGTGCCGGGTATGTCGTGTACTTTGGGTGAAGCTCCTCGGACTCTTGAGAGCTGCGAGCATCGGCTCCAAGACTGTCCGCCGCTTCAACCGATTCTGCTAGGGAGTCCTTCGACTCCGTCCCCGAGCTACTGAGTACCTCCTTCAGTTCCCGTTCCGACTTCTCATGGACCACGACCGATCCTTCTGGATTGACGAGTTTGACCGTAGCGACGTCCCCTTCGATGATTAGGTCATCGAAGCGAAGGTGCTTCTTCTTTTTGTACCCTTTTTTGTTGCCAGCGTCCTTCTCCGATTTCAGACAGCAGACCAGCTCAAGTTTTGTGCGTCCAATCTTGCTGAAGAGTTTTGGGAAGTTCTCGGCGACCTCTTTCGATTGTGCGTTCCAGAACTCGTGCATCTTACGCTTTTTTCTAGCCGTTGACTTACCGATGTCGAGTTCATCACGAAGCATAGGCAAGTCTCGGTCCGGGTCGCCTGCCTCCTTGGCCTCCCTGTGCATTTCGAAGACGTACTGGCATTCTTCGAGATAGTTTTCCCCGTTCTTTTCACGGGTTGCCTTGATCTTCTGGACAAGCTTCTCCAGCTTCTTGACGAGTTCAGCTTTATTGGATTTCTTGGTTTCTTTAGTATTCATTGGAATTTTCCTTTTTATTATGGGGCTTACAGCTTGGCACCATGCCAAGTGTTGGATGGAACCACGCCTCCACCAAGGACCTGATCGGTTCCCTGGTTGGCCACGTCGATTCCGGATGGCCACAAACGGCGGTGGCTATGATTTTTGGGTATTCAAATGTTAGTGAGAATGGATTATCATTAATTGGGGCTTTCCCTCGGGGGGGATGCTGCGATCGACCGACGGGGCAAAGCGATACGAAAAGACGTACCTCGCCGGAGGATCGGGGCTGGACAACGTGGTGATGCCAAGAAGTGCATAGTTGCCAATGCTGCCAAGCAGGCACAACGGCAACGACTCTGGTCAATGACACGGTCCAACGAGGGGACATGGGATCTCCTTCGTGGTCAAATTTTTCAGCTTCAGTAACTAATATGAACGGCTCAGGGGCCGGAAAAAGCGTCGAGCGTTGCGCTCAGACTTCAGCATGATAGGAGTTGCATGCCTCTAGAGGAGGTCCAATCCGTGGACCTCGTAGTAAAAAATTGCCCTAAAATATGGCCACACTCTTCGGATTGAAGGGCATCCGTGTGTGGGTGAGTATTCGTTTTTTCACTAGGTCATTTTTCTATCCTCCGATACCTCTGGCAATCTCGGCCAATCCCAAGCATTCCAAAGTCTTCTAATCGGGCGTCAACCGCGTCCGTATATTGTCTCAAGCATTTTGGGTTTGGTTCAAGGCAAACCGGAAATTATTTTACACGGCAATGTCAAATTTTTAAGTCATTACACATTAAGGACTTACAGAACACCGAAAAAGGCTCACACCTTGGAATTCTTCATTTTTTCGCAATATGTAGGGCTTTGAAGCGATTTTCCTCACCATACTCGATTCAGTTCCCGAGTTAAGCGCATAGCCTCCACTGCTTACCCAGCCCAAAATTTACCGGATATTCGGGTATTCGCCGCCACCACACCCACCCTATTGACTATATACATAGACTCCTGAGTGAATTGCATCGGCCAAGAATACCTCTAAGCCGTTGTAAATGGGGCGTTTACGTAGGCACCCGCTCCGCCATCCTTTCCCCAAACCAACCAAACAGGAGTTCAACTATGCCACACTTGACGAAAGCACACGACGAATTATTCTCACGATCCCCGGACGAGATCTTTCCGGATCTCAAAACCCTCTACAACCACTGCCATGAGCAGAAGAAAAATGCGGTGGAGAAATGGATTGCCCCCAGGGATATCCAACCCATCCTTGAGAACCATGCTCCCATGCTTTCCCTGGGTGAAGATGGTAACCACACGCTCAATAACTGGAGCTTCACCCAGCTTTGTAAATTAGCTGGTGTGGCCAAAGATACGGTCAACAAGGTACGCCCCGAGACAGCGGTGGATATCCTTCGGGATACCCTTCCTGGTGGCACCAAACCCATGCAGTTCCTCACCGAAGGTGAGCAGGTGCGTTCCATCCACGGGGCAGCCTATACCCGTCTATTTAACGCTGACTTGTTGAACACGGTTAATGAATTTGCTGTAGATTTCCAACCCGCTCAGACTGCTGCTTCTGGTGGATCCGGTCTCTACTGCGGGGAACAGGATATGTTTGTTTTCCTAATCGACCCCACGGGGTGGACCGAAATCGAAGGGGAAGCCTTTGCTCCGGGCTTCTTTCTTTGGAACAGCGAAGTCGGTAAGCGGACGGTGGGTATTCAGACCTTCTGGTTCCAGGCCGTGTGTCAAAACCATATCGTCTGGGACGCCACGGATGTGACCGAGTTCTCTCGGAAGCATACGGCTCGGGTTCACGACAGCCTCGACCCCATTCGTCATCACGTTGAACAACTGGCGAAAAAACGGGACGAACGTCGGGATGGCTTTGCCAACGTGATCAAGAAAGCCATGAAGGAAAAACTGGGCAAAGACGACGAAGAAGCCCTGAAACTCCTGACAAAACGGGGTTTCAATCAAAGCTTGGCCAAAGAAGCCCTGAAGATTGCCCAGCAGAACGGGAAGTTCACTATCTTCAGCATCGTGGACGCCCTCACTCGTTTGGCGGGTAAGAATCCCAATGCGGGTGATCGAACCGAACTGGACATGAAAGCGTCCAAGCTGTTGTCCCTCGTCAACTAATCCCATTACAACATCATCATCAATCCCATTGGCTCCCCATCTTCCAACACGGACGATGGGGAGCTTTTTCTTTACCAAAACACCAGACAGAAAGGAGACATACATGTACATCAAGACCACCTGTAATAAATGCGGGGCAGAATTTCATTTGGATCTGGGAGACATGTCCAGGGAAATGGCAGAGAAAGCCTTCCGAAAACTGGACAACACCTCTCGTCAGTGTCCCGGTCATCACGTCGAACTGGGCGGATGGTATCAGCTGTGGAATCTGGAAGACGCCTTGCACCGAGCCTATGACTTGGGTGAAGCCGAAGAAATTCAGGTACCAACGGATGAGGAATACGTTCGTGAATTGATGGAAAAGGCTCACCAGATTGTGGATGGCGGATCCAACACGGTTCCGAATCTGAACCTTCTCTCCATCCACGATGAGCCCAATTTGAAACATATTGGATTCGGTGACTTCGCCAATGAAACCCATTTGTTCACGCGTTGTGACTCTCCGATGGGTACGCGCTTTTACACCCGTGTGGCTAAGGAAGAAACCCATGCCATGTAAGACCCTGGGTATTGACGATGTAAGCATCCATCTGGAAGCCGTTACTGATGATATTCCAGTCCGTGGAAACGCCTGTATCTCGGGTGATGACAACTTTGACCGGACGGTCGAGGATGAAATTCTACACCGATTGGAAATGGATGACATTTGGGCCTGGGCTTCGGTGGCGGTAACGGTGTCATGGGAGAATCAAGAGGCCACGGAATACCTCGGCTGCTGTTGCTACGACGATGAGGAAGCGTTCCAGCGATGTGGCTACTACCCGGACATGGTCGACGCCGCGTTGACCCAACTCAATCAAGACTTGCAATCCCTATATCAGCGGCTATCGGTGAAAACAAGCGCTTGATTTCCCCCCTACAGCCTGATTGGCCAGCGCTGGCCAGTAACGTCCATCAGAGTCGATACCAACCAAGACCGCCTATACCGAGGGCGGTTTTTCCATTTAGAAAGGAATTTCCCATGAAATTTGTCTACAAGGCCCTGAAATGGCTTTTCAATTGGATTTGGAAGGATTTCCGTAGGCCGAAGCGAGATACCCACGACTTCTTCGAGGAGGACTGGGACGACTATGAGGAGGATTATCCCAGCGATGATACACCGACTATCCAGAGCCTTTCCTGTCCGCAGTGTCGTCACCGGGGCAGCTTCAAAATCCAGGTGAAGGAGTTCTTGCTGATTTTCCACGACTACCTCGAACTCGACAAATCACAACCGGCGGAATGGGGATTGGGCTCCCCTTGTGAATGCCCCTCCTGCCATTTTCACGGCGTGGTTTCTCAGTTCCAGGCTGAGAGATAGCCTGGGGGAAGCGTCATGGAATATTACGTCGTCTGGAAAATCGAACTGACCGCCGAGTCCGCGAAGGATGCGGCTGAAATCGCATTAAGAATCCAACGAGACCCTTATTCAATGGCGACCCATTTTACGGTGGTGCCGATGCCAGATGAACAGGGGATAACGGAGATCAGTCTATGAAGACCGAAACCAAACCCAAATTCAAGCTGGGTCAGATTGTTGCCACACCCGGTGCCCTGGAGGCTTTTGAACGGAACAACACCAGTGGCCGGGAATATCTAGGACGACATCTGACCGGTGACTGGGGTGTTGTCAGCGATGAAGACGGGTATCTCAACGACATGGCCATCAAGGACGGTAGCCGTATCTTGAGCTCGTATCTACTCCCGGATGAAACCCAAATCTGGATCATCACCGATGCCGAAATCGACACAGACCACAACCGGCAAGCTACTACGTTCCTGCTGCCCGAGGAGTATTAGCCATGGGCGACGGAAGCGATTACACCGATATTATGCGGTTCATGATGAGCAAGGAGGGGAAAGCCCATTTGGAAACGATTCGCCGCAGTATCCTAGGCAAGACGGTATCATCCGTCCGTTTTGAAAACAATACCTCCAACATCAAAACGGTCCTCACTTTCGAAGACGGCAGAAAAATGTATTTTCTCCAGCCTTGCCACGACATCAATGTGATCAGGGAATTGTTTGATGAGGTGATTGAGCGGGAATCTGTTGGGGCCAGTGCTAAAGCCCGGTAGCATCAGTTGAAAACTTGTGGAAAACCTAGGAATTACCCTGGGTTTTCTTCTTGTGGGCGTTTTTCCGGGGAGAAGGCCAATGGGGCACGATGGTTCTTACCCATTGGAGGGGTAGTCGGTATGACAAAAATACCCCGTGAAGCTCGTGACGGAGTAAAAGTAAGAACCCTTATTCGTCCTGGTGAATAGGAGGTTAAGCTTTCAGAGCGTCACAACCGTCACACCAGTGGGTTTTATTCGTTCAGCACGCCAATCGGGACCATGAAAAAAGCCCCGGAGCATAGGAACTCCGGGGCCGGTCGATGAGGCCAGTTTTAAGTTACAGCTTATATTCGGGGCGGTTGCCAATAGATTGAGTGTCGGGGTTCTGAGGGGTCGAACGTAATCTTTCCCGGTAATATTGTTTGAAGCTCTCTTCCATGGAGAGTTCCTCGCTAGCGGAAAGTGGATCAATATCATCATCCCTGTCTTGCCCGCCATTGGGAGGGTGACTCGCTTGGTATGACGACCCTGATTGCCCATAGCTATTGGACGCCTGTTGCTGGGGCGGAGGTCCAATCTGAGATACCAGCGTTGGAAGTGCTTTGACATGCTCCGTGGTCAAGAATTTCAGGTCCCACCACTGAGGCGGGCCTGTTTCCAACGCGATATATATCTCAATCGACTTCTTCGACACCCACATATTAGGGCCGATCCCCTGGGTAGGGTCTTTGAAGTACTGGATAATGTGTTGGAGAAATTCGAGTAGCACTTCATGCGGTATCGCTATCAGGTAGTAGAACTCGAATCCGTCTGCTTCATTTTCTTCGGGTCGGTAAGCGCGGGATATTCGCACACATTGGGCTGCGAACCCCGGCTCAAGGCGAAGCCGATTTTTGATTTCTGTCCCGATAGCTTGGTTGTTCAGGCCTTGTCGTTGTAACGCAGACGTAAGTCTGCTCAAAGAGCGTCCAATGACCAATGTGGTCTTTGCGAATTCAAGGTCAACGCCCTGAAGTCCATCGGACATGGTGAAATGGTTGTTCCCCCTGGATTGAAAATTTCTGGTACTTACAGTTGAATTATTGTATGACTGCGAATGCATAGGGATGATTCCTTTTTTTTATATGTTCATTCGTAATATGCTCAACGAGCACTTGGCCAATACGTGACCAAGCGCTTTTCTTCGTGTCAGCCTGGCTGCGCCTCCTTTCGTTGCTGACGGTGTGCTTTTTTAATATTTCTAGCGTAATATAGGTCTGGTATAAGTAGTTTGCCACATAGTATGGAAAAAGTCCATTCGAAGTCCGCTAAAAATGGTGCCGCCAAAAGAATATTCGGACACCACTATCGCCCTCGAACATTGTCCCGTCCACACGTATGTGGCTTGTATTAATACCCCGGTCGCCCCAAAGGTTCCATGCCCTGGAATAAATCAGATTCGATCCCGATATTACTTCGGCAAGCTGGCCCAATGCTGTCATTTTTTCACTCGTATCGTCACAGATTTGCCGGCATAAGTGCCGCCCAGAAAAACCGGATATTTGGTTTTTCTTCCGCTTGCATCACCGATACGTAGCCGAGGGGATTACATGGATTTTCCTCGCGTTGTTCCGGAATTTGGAATGGATGAGTGGTACGTATATGGGGTCATTACAGACCACAACGAATCGAGCCACCAGCTGTCGGTGTGTTATAATACGAGGCTGTTGCCGGGAAAGAACTACGCGGTTCTAATCGCTCAGCAGTGTTTCGACTGGCATGGTGCAATACGGCGACCTATCGAGTTGAGTGTGTCATGCCATATGGTCCCACATACAATGCTTCGGGAGAGCGCTTTCCTACGATACGTGCTGTTGGCTTCTAGATCGGGGTGAGGATTGAGTGCAGACATAGATACACCAGGTGATCAGTCAGTCAAGACGCGCTTGGGCTTTAAAGATGGTAGAAGCGGTGCGCACATGTCTCGGACAATGATGCTTCAGGAGCTGGAATTGCTGCTTGACAGCATGGAGCTTTCCGATTGCAACCCCGAGTCATGCCGTGAGGCTATCGTCGAGCACAACGTACTCGGAAAACGCTCCGAGAAGACCCGTACTCTCACCTTCCGTCATCTCGTTGACCTTTATGCGCTCGATCCGTCGGTGGCAATATTTCGGGGTTTCCTCCATTTTTGGCAGCGAGATACACCGGGTCGCCCTCAAGTTGCGCTATTGTGTGTTTATGCACGCGATCCACTATTCAAATTGACAGGGCCTTTCATGCAACGTTGCCCAGTGGGTGCAATCGTTCCTCGTGAGGCCATTGAGGAAATCATAGAAGGCGCGGAACAGGACCGCTTTAGTCCGGCTACTTTGAAGTCCATCGCCCAGAATATAAACTCCAGCTGGACCAAGTCAGGTCATCTTTCGGGAAGAGCTCGAAAGGTCCGAACCGAATCTACCCCCACACCAGGAAGCGTAGCCTATGCACTGTTTCTAGCCTATATTTCCGGTGGCCGTGGAAGGCTGCTCTTCCAATCCGATTTCATTGGCATACTGGACTGTCCCTATTCACGTGCGCTAGAGCTGGCTGAAGAGGCTTCACGCAAGGGCTGGATTATTTTCAAGCGAATCGGCGACGTAATTGATGTACAATTCCCAGGGATAATTCGGGAAGAGGAAATGGGGTGGCTACGTGAGCAAAGTTAAGCGCTTAACCCAGAACTTCGGGAAGTATATCGCCATTCCGTGGCGTGACGATTCGGCTGCTGCCCAGCGGGTCATTTTTTGCGTCTATACCGAGGGCGACGAGCGTATGCTGCGTGCCCGGTTTGATGAATTCGAGTTGGCAACACACCATGCCGAACATGAGTGGCTCTCCTTCGACCTGACCGATACGTTTGCCACTTGGTTAGCTTCACAACGGTATGCAAAGAGCTATTTTCAGAAGCCTCACCTGCTGCCCACACTCCTTCCGAAATATCTCGACTACATTACTGAAGAGTTCGGCGCATCCCTGGAACAACAGGGGGCCGACGACAATACCGTCGTCGCGCTCAAAGGGGTCGGATCGCTGTTTGGCTTCCTGAAGGTCAAAGATGTCGTCGATAAACTTGCTCCCTTGGTGAAAGGCCGCTTGCTGGTCTTTTTTCCTGGTAGCTACGAGAAGAACAATTACCGTCTGCTCGATGGGTACGATGGGTGGAATTATTTGGCCGTTCCGATCACTGCCGACCGGGAATCATGAAGAGGGGAACCATGCTTAACAGGGATGTCTATCAGGTCGAACCGACCTCCAGAAAGTTGGTGAACGAAGGCGTTGCCAACGTGAACGACGAGCATACGGACAAAGCCCGTGAAGTTCTGCGCTATGAGCTGGAGACTTTCGTCTGCGATGGCCAATACGAACGGGGTATGGCCCACATCCTCGACACCTATCTGAAGAACATCGACCAAGCCCAGCAACCCGCCGTCTGGGTGAGTGGCTTCTACGGCTCCGGTAAATCCCACTTGGTAAAAATGTTGCGGGCACTGTGGATGAATACCGAGTTCTCGGACAAGGCGACCGCCCGAGATATCGCCCATCTACCAGACTCCATTCGCGATCACTTCATAGAACTCAGCACCCAAGGCAAACGCCACGGCGGTGTACATGCTGCATCGGGAACGCTAGGTTCGGGAGCGAGTGGCAGTGTACGGCTTGCGCTCCTGCGAATTATTTTCAAATCGGCTGACCTTCCCGAACAGTACCCCGTTGCCCGCCTGGTGTTGTGGCTCAAGCAGGAGGGGATATATGAAGAAGTCCGGGACCATGTCATCAACGATGGTCTCGATTGGGACGAAGAACTCGACAACATGTATGTGGCGGAGGGGTTGCACCAGGCCCTGGCAAAAGCCAAACCGGGGCTATTCAGCTCTCCCGATGCCTGTGTGGAAACGCTCAACAATCTCTATCCCTTCGTGCAGGATGTCTCAAGTGACGCAATGGTCAAGGCCATTCGCGATACACTCACCACAGGCGGTAAGTTTCCTCTTACCGTGCTAATTTTGGATGAGGTGCAACAGTTCATTGGGGATAGCCCTGACCGCTCAATTGAAGTGCAGGAAGCCCTCGAAGCCTGCTGTAAGAATATCGGCGGTAAAATCCTCGTCGTGGGTACAGGGCAGACCGCCGTGACCGGCACCAGCAATCTGAAACGTTTGGAGGGTCGATTCACCATTCGAATTGAGCTTTCCGATACCGATGTGGATGCCGTAGTTCGTCAGGTGGTCCTCGCCAAGAAACCCGAGGCCCGAGAACCTATCCAACAACTGATGGAAGCAAATATCGGGGAAGTCTCCCGCCACTTGTCCGGTACGCAGATAGCCCACCGTCTGGACGATGTATCTGATTTTAGCCAGGATTATCCCATTCTCCCCGTCCGTCGTCGCTTCTGGGAAAATACCCTGCGTGTACTGGACCAAACCGGTACCGACAGCCAGGTTCGGAATCAATTGAGCATGGTGCACAAGGTCATTCAGACCAATCTGGATGATTCTCTGGGCCATGTGGTCCCCGCCGACTACCTGTACTTCGATTCGGCGGAAAAACTACTCCAATCCCGTACCCTACCCCGAAAAGTCCACGAAAAGACGATGGCTTGGCGCAAGGGTAAGGAAGATGATGTGCTTCGTGCCCGAGCCTGTGGCCTGGTGTTCCTTATCAACAAGCTTTCCAGCAGCAACACGGAAATCGGTATACAGGCGACGGTCGATACCGTGGCCGATTTGATGGTAGAGGATTTGTCCACAGGTTCCGCATCGCTGCGAAGTAAGCTGCCTGGATTGCTGGACTCCTGTGACCTCCTGATGAAAATCGGGGATGAATATCGCATTCAGACGGAGGAGAGCACGGCCTGGAACGATGAGTTCCTGGGCCAGCAGGCCAATCTTGCCAACGAAGCCTACCGGGTAGACGCTGAACGGGATGACCGCATTCGAAAAACCTTTGCTAAATTGGGGGGACGGCTGAATCTGTCCCAAGGTATGTCCAAGGTTCCGCGTGATGTTTCCCCCGTGTTCGAATCCGAGCTTCCCAAGGATGCCGACCAGAAGATCTGCATTTGGGTTCGCGACGGATGGAGTGTCAGTGAGAATGACGTTCGGGCCGATGCGCGCCAGTCGGGCAATCAATCCCCCACGGTGTTTGTCTACATTCCAAAACGTTCCGCCGATGACTTGCGTCAACAAATCATCGACTACAAAGCAGCGGCGGCCACACTCGACAAGCGTGGTGTTCCCAATACCCCCGAGGGCACGGAAGCCCGTTCCGCTATGGAAACGACCCGGCAAAGCGCCGAAGGACGTATCAACTCACTGTTGAACGATGCCTTTTCCGGGGCACGGGTATTCCAAGGGGGGGGCAATGAAATCACCGGAGATAACCTGCAGACGGCATTGCTGGAAGCGGCTCACAACGCCATGCAGCGCCTCTACCCCCAATTCCAGGCGGCCGACCATCCCGGTTGGTCAAAAGTCTATGTCAAGGCCAAGACTGGTGCACCCGATGCCTTAAAGGCCGTAAGTGATGACGGGGACGTGGCCCGTAACCCGGTATGTAAGGCCGTCCTCGGTTATATCGCCGGTGGAAAATGTGGCGCAGACATCCGGCAAAACTTCGAGCGTGCCCCCTACGGGTGGTCTGGGGATGCCATTGACGGTGGACTTCAAATCCTTCTGGTGTCGGGCCAGATTCGTGCGGAAGCGGACCACGGTAAGGTCATTGACCCCCGTGAATTGGAACGCAAAGCGATTGGTAAAGCGGAATTCAAAGTGGAGTCCACCACAGTCACCACACCCCAACGGATACAAATCCGGAAGGTACTTCAAAAAGCAGGTATCTCCGCCAAACAAGGGGAAGAATCCAGCCATATTCCGGCCTTTCTCCAGAAATTGTTGGAACTGGCTGACGCCGCTGGTGGTGAGCCCCCGAAACCCCAACGCCCCGATACGGCCTTCCTCGAAGAAATCCGTCTTACGGTGGGCAATGAACAGTTACTGGCTATCTTCAACCGCCGGGAAGAACTGATTGACGCCATCGAGTCCTGGGGGGCATTGGCCCAGCAGATTTCGGACCGACAATCCGATTGGAGTACCCTGGCCCGCCTTATGGCACACGCCACGGAACTAGCGGATGCCGAGGTGCTGTTGGCCCAGTTGAAAACCATCGAGGATCAGCGACAGCTCTTGGCCAAGCCCGATCCCGTAGCCCCGCTCCTGAAAAACGTCTCCCAAATGTTGCGGGAAGAGCTGAATCGATTGGATGAAGCCTACAAATCCCAACATGAGGAAGGGATGAAACGACTTCACGATGACCCAAACTGGCAGCAGTTGGAGCCGGAACAGCGCTTCGAACTCATGGCAAGCCAGCATCTTCACGAAGCCGCCCGGCCCAAGGTCGATGTAAAGACGACGTCGGATGTGCTGAATAGTCTGGAGAGTTGTGGATTGGCCGCTTTCCGGGATCGGGTGGCCGCCATGTCATCCCGCTTCAACAATGTAGCCGCCAGTGCCGCCAAACTTTGCGAGCCCAAGGCCCAGACGGTACATTTACCCCGTCCTACACTGAAGAGCCAGGAGGATATCGATGCCTGGGTCGATGCGGTCAAGAAGCAGCTTGGTGAGGCCCTGAAACAAGGTCCCATCATCATTCAATAACAAAGAGGGGGAGAAACAAACCATGCAGCCACTGGAGAAATCGCTTCGAAACACCTTGGAAAAGACCGTCAAAGAAGCACGGGATATCGCCGAGGAAGCCGCCCGTTCTGCCTTGGGGCAATTGGGTGTGTCGGATGCTTCAGCACCGGGGCATCTGACGGAGGAGGAACGGGAACTTCGACGTAAGCTTCGGATCCATGGTCGCCAATTGGGCGATGCCCTGGGGAGTGAGAAGGTCCAGTCCATGGACCGGCTATTGGAGGAAGTGGCGTATGAGCATTGGCACCGCATGCTCTTTGCCTGGTTCCTGGCGGAAAACAATCTCCTCATGTATCCGGACCCGGATGAGTCAATCGCCATATCCCTGGAGGAATGTGAGGACTTGGCCGCCGATGAAGGCGCGGCCAATGGATGGGAATTGGCGGCACGCTTTGCGGCACGGATGTTGCCCCAGATATTTCGTCCGGATTCCCCGGTGTTTCAGTTGGTATTGCCGCCGGAACACCAGCAGCAGCTGGAACGGTTGGTGGCCAATCTGCCGAGTGAAGTATTCATTGCGTCGGATTCCCTGGGCTGGGTCTATCAGTTTTGGCAGTCCAAACGAAAAGATGAGGTCAACGCCCAAGAAATAGAAATTGGTGCGCAGGAATTGTCTGCAGTTACCCAACTTTTTACCGAGCCCTATATGGTGGCCTTTCTATTGGATAATTCTTTGGGAGCCTGGTGGGCCGCTCGCCGGTTGAGTGAGTCCGATCTGAAAGGTGCAAAGAGCGAAGAGGAACTCCGCACAAAGGCATCCATACCGGGCGTGCCCTTGGAATACCTTCGTTTTTCAAAGAAAGAAGAGGGTCCTTGGTCTACTGTCAACGGTACGTTTGATGACTGGCCTGAGAAGCTAAGTGAGTTCAAGACTCTGGACCCCTGTTGCGGCTCGGGTCATTTCCTGGTCGCGGCTTTTCTCATGCTAGTACCAATGCGTATGGAGTTGGAGGAACTCTCTTCCCGTCAGGCAGTGAATGCAGTGCTGCGTGAGAATATTCATGGTTTGGAGATCGACAAACGATGTGTAGAGTTAGCTTGTTTTGCCCTTGCTCTTGCAGCCTGGAAATATCCGTGCGCAGGTAGCTATCGTCCATTGCCGAATCTGAATATCGCTTGTTCAGGACTATCGATTCGCGGCCAAAAGGAAGAATGGTTAAGCCTTGCTGAAGACCATTCAAGCCTACGTTTGTCGCTGGAAGCGTTGTATTCGAAGTTTAAGAACGCACCAATACTTGGAAGCTTGATTAGCCCTGTAGCAACCATTCAGAAAACAGCTCCTTCCAATTCCGACTGGCAGGAAGTAGAGCCTCTGCTATTCGCTGCACTCGAAAAGGTGTCTCGACCTGAACGCCATGAGATGGCTGTCGTAGCCCATGGGCTCGCTCGCGTCGCCAAAATACTGAGTCAAAATTACTGCTGGATAATAACCAATGTTCCTTTCTTGGCTAGAGGAAGGCAGGTTGCTCAACTGAGAAAACATGTAGATTCGTTTTTTGAATTGGGTAAATCGAACCTTGCAGTAGCGTTTCTATTGAGACTTATAGAGCTCAGTGAAAAAAGAGGTGCCATTTCCGTAGTGGTCCCCCGAGCGTGGATGACATACACAGAGGACTATAGTCCTCTTCGCGAGTACTGTATCAAGAATCTATCTCTATTAAGCATTGCGGCCCTTGGAAAGCGAGCTTTCGAAACGATAGGCGGCGAGGTTGTCGATGTCGCACTATTAACAATGTGCCCTCGAAAACCTTCGCTGAATAATACGATGGGCTATATCGATCTATCTGACCAAGGTAGCTCGAGACACAAGTCAGAAGCCCTAAAGGGCAAAGGTTTTGATGTCACAGTACAGTCATTTCTTTTGCAGAATCCAGGATTTGTACTCACCGATAATAGATTGCCAGACTCCCACAGTCTTTCTGATTATGTAGAGACATGGGAAGGTTTATCGAGGGGCGACACAAAAAGATTCGATCGATACTTTTGGGAGCTCAGCAAAATTGCCAAGAAATGGTCTGTGCTCATAGCTTCAGAAAAGTCTCTGGAGTATTACTGGGGAAGACAGAGTGTCTTTCTTTGGGAAAGCGGAATTGGAGAGATTTCGCGATTCAGCGGTGCACGTATACAGGGAAAGCCAGCTTTTGGAAAGCCGGGCATATTCGTTTCCAGAACGCACCTAAGCGCATGCCTCACCTATGGGGAAATTCATGCCCAAAACGGTGTTGCTTTGGTTCCAAAGGACGAAGGTCATTTGGCAGCAATACTCAGTTTTTGCAAATCAGCAGAGTACCGTGAAGCGGTCAAGAGACTAAATCAAAAACTGATCAAGCCCACTGGTGTCTTGGACAAGGTTCCTTTTGACCTTCAGCGCTGGGCCAATGTTTCAAAAAAAGATTACCCGAATGGCTTATCCAAGCCATTTTCTGATGATCCCCGCCAGTTTATCTTTCATGGACATCCCTGCGGCTCCGTGGTCTGGGACAAAAGATGTGGAGGGTCGAAGCATGGGCCATTGCGCACTGATAGTACCGTGCTTCAGGTTGCCGTCATACGCCTCCTCGGATATCGATGGCCAGCCGAATTTTACTCCAATATAGATATCTCGGACGAACAACAAGAATGGGTGGCGCGAAGTAAAGAGCTTGCAACTTTTTCTGATGACGACGGCATCGTCTGTATCCCGGCATTACGCGGCGAAGCGTCGGCTGCCGACCGTTTAGTTGATCTTCTGAATGCTGCCTATGGCAACTTGTGGTCCAATGATATCGAGTCGCAACTACTCAGGAGTTCCGGTCACGCAGGAAAAGAACTGGAGTCCTGGTTGCGAGATAAGTTTTTTCTCCAGCACTGTAGACTTTTTCAACAACGACCATTCATTTGGCACATATGGGATGGTCAGGTAGATGGATTTTCGGCGTTAGTCAACTACCATAAATTGGACTACAAGAACCTCGAAACGCTGATATACAATTACTTAGAGGACTGGATATCTCGCCAGAAACAAGATATTCGGGATGGAGTCGACGGGGCTAGAGTGAAGCTTGAAGCGGCGGAAGACCTTAAGAAAAAACTCGAACTAGTGAAGACAGGGGAGGTGCCATACGATATCTTCGTTCGATGGAAACCACTATCGAGACAACCGAGGGGTTGGAATCCAGACCTTAGAGACGGAGTGCGTATCAATATAAGGCCTTTTATGACTGTCCCTCATTGGGGTAAGTCGGGTGCAGGTGTTCTTCGCATCAGACCAAATATCTCTTGGGAAAATGATAGTGGGAAGGACGTGTCTAAGGTGGTTGGAAAGAAGAAGGCCGTTATGCGAGCCCGTATTAACAACACCCATATTCCCTTAAGTAGTAAGCAAGATTGAGTTCCGAGCAGAGGTGGAATCATATGAGATATATCAGCTTATTCAGTGGGATTGGCGGGCTCGAATCCGAGTCTGCGCCTCCAGTCCTTTGCTGCGAGATTGATGAGGACGCCAGAATAGTCTTGGGTAGAAGGTTCAAAAACACCGACCTTCACGACGATGTCGAGACACTTACTCCGCCTAAAGTGGATGTGGTAGTTGCTGGATGGCCTTGTCAAGACATCTCAAAAGCGGGAATGCAAAGTGGATTGAAGGGAATAAGGTCCTCCCTCTTCTTTCAGATAATACGAATCGTAAACGAGAGCAAAGCTCATACGGTCGTTTTGGAAAACGTTCCCAATCTTCTTGACATCAATAAAGGGGAAGACTTCAAAACGGTATTAGACGAACTGGAAAGTATTGGTCTTTCGTATTGTTCTTGGAGATTAATAAACGCTTTAGAACTCGGTGTACCACAAGACAGGAATCGAATCTTCGTCGTCGCATCGAGAATCAAGAACATCGCCTTGGCGCTTCATCGCGAGATAAAGCCGCCTAAGCGACCTTCGAGGATTGAAGAAGGAAAGAAGGTGTTGAGTTTCTACTGGACCGCTAGTGCCCGGTCGTTGTGCCTAAGGGAGGATTTTGTCCCTACTTTGAAAGTCGGAGCTCCCTCACACAAAGGAGGCATATCCCCAGTTGCGGTGTGCTATGACAAAAAAGTTCGAAAGCTTACGGTAAAGGAAAATTTGGGCTTTCAAGGCTTCCATGACATGAATGCATTTGAGGGTATCAAGAGAGGTAGCGCACTTCGAATGGCGGGCAATGCAGTTTGCGCTCCGGTCGGTCAGTTTGCGGTAGACTCAATATTTCACACAGATAGCGTATCGTCAACAAGAATGTACCAATCCTCAAGAGATATAGTCCCGCCCGACGGATATCGTGAAAAGAAACAGCTTTGGAAAGTCGTCCATGAAAAGTACCATTGTCCGGAGCAGATACTGGAGTATCTTGATGAAACTGATGACCTGCTGAGTAATCAGGCATGCGCTGGACTATGCTGCCGAATTATTAGGACAGGAACGATAGTGCCGTCAGTTTTGTTTGAGGCACTTTATGAGCAAAGCAGAGAACGGACCAAGCTTTTGGGAACGAAAATAAATAGTTTCGAAATTCTAGATAGTGAGCTAGATGGTCCAGCCTATCTCGAATCCCTCCGGGACATAGAGAAAAAGAACGATGCCCAGATGATGCTTTTTTAGCTCAGTGAATCCGCACATACTTAGATCGAAGCGAATCTTATCGGTAGGTATCCTCGAATACACTCCCCAGGATGTGCTCCAAACCTAGTCGGTGTAGAGGGCTTAGCTTTTGAGTAGAACTTGGAGCTTGTTTGCAGAAGCTGTGAAGCGACTTCAAGCTTCTCGTTATAAAAAGGTGATATTGTGCTGATAGACCGCTTCAAGATGTTCATTCGTGATTCAGCAATTCACAATACTGTGCCGAAAGTGGCTCCCGCGTGTGTGTTGTGGCCGGACAAAGACCGTGGCAAAGACGTGGGGTCCGCCCCCTGGTATCCGGTGTTCAAAGGCGACCGCATCAACGACTACCATCTAACTTTGGCCGAGAAAAAAGCTGCACAGGGAACCGGAGAATGATTAAGTCGGTAAATAACTATCCGATCACCCAGCTACTTGATATTGAAGGGAACGTCGTATACGCCATCCCCCGCTATCAGCGTGAATATACTTGGAGCAAGAGCCAGTGGGAAAACCTGTTTGACGATGTATTCGAAAATGACCCTGGGTACTTCTTGGGCTCAATCATTTGCATCAATCACTCGCCGGATACGCTATCCACCCAAAGTCTTGAACTGGTGGATGGTCAGCAACGTTTGACGACTCTCTCACTACTTCTTGCCGCGCTATACACCAAGCTAAAAGCCCATAACGCCACTCTGAATGATGAGCAGCGGGTCGAATTGGTCAACTTGAAGCGCATGCTGGTCTTGAAGAAGGGAGACGACGTTATTCGTTTGGTTCCACAGATTCAGAACTATAACCAGGACGACTACCGAGCTATCCTGGCGAAAATAAAGATTATCGGTGCGTATGACAAACCACCCTATGCTGGAAATCGCAAGATATTCCGAGCCTATCGGTATTTTTTGGGCCGCCTTGAGGGTGTGATCAAGGACTTGGACAAGCCCGTTAATGCGATTACAGAGTTCCTCGACAACGTTAGACAATCGTGTCTGGTCAAGATTGAAGTGGCGAGCCATGCCGACGCTTATACCTTATTCGAGTCCCTGAATAATCGTGGAATGCCCCTCACCGGGGTCGACCTCATTAAGAACAAGCTCTTGGCCCAATTGGAGAAAGCGGATCCGGGTAAGGTTGATCACTATTTCAAGCTCTGGAATCGCCTGCTTACGTACTTGGGGGATGACTACGCCGTACAAGAGCGTTTTTTTCGCCAGTACTACAATGCGTTCAGGGAAGATTTGAAAGCGATCTTCCAGGTCCCACTCGCTACGCGCTCCAACCTTATCCAAGTCTATGAGAGACTCATCAACCATGACGCGCAGCTCTTTCTCCAGGAGGTGAGCGAGGCAGGACGGCTCTATGCGACCATATTGGCACGACGCTCTGACCATACTCTGAAGGACTTGGCCTATCCATTAAAGCAGCTTGAGCGAATACAAGGCGCACCTTCTTACTTGCTGATGCTTCACTTATTGGTGCGACAGAAGGCCCTCGATCTCAATATTGATCACCTCACATCGATTATTTCTTTGCTCGTTCGATTTTTCGTTCGTCGCAACCTCACCGATACGCCACCCACGCGGGACATGACGAGGGTGTTCATGACAATTGTTGAAGGCCTCGATGGTACGTCAGGTGCGGCAGTTCCCGAGCTTGTTCGAACGAGACTCTTGGAAATTTCCGCATCCGACGAGTCTTTCAGACAAAAGCTGGAAGGTCCGATTTATGAGGAGAACGCCGGGGTCACTCGGTTCATACTGTGCGCCTTGGCAGAGCAAGGCATGACGGAGGAAACCTGGGTGGACCTGTGGCGCACGAAAGGAAAGCAATTTCTGTGGACCATTGAACATGTCTTGCCACAGGGGGAGAACATTCCCAAGCCGTGGGTTAACATGATTGCTGATGGCG
This sequence comes from Candidatus Hydrogenedentota bacterium, assembly GCA_034669905.1. GTDB lineage: Bacteria > Hydrogenedentota > Hydrogenedentia > Hydrogenedentales > JAEUWI01 > JAEUWI01. The sequence continues at coordinate 35,394 of JAXMOL010000011.1, read as the reverse complement.
ACGTTGAGACGGCAAGAGAAATCCAGAGAAGCCATGTGCATCGATTGGGAAATCTGACCATTTCTGGTTTCAACAGCTCGCTTGGCAACAAGAGCTTCGAAGATAAGCGTGACCGGTGCGATAAAAAGAAACGCCCCGTCGGGTATAAGAACGGTCTAAGTTTGAACGCTCGCTTGGCAAAAGCCCGTACATGGGATACCACTGGGATAGAGAAGAGGACGGACGATTTGGTTAGTCAGGCGATGGAGCTATTTTCATTGATGGAGCCTATCGAATGACCATCGTCGAGCATCTCGTAAAAGCCATTCGAAAGGCATCCACCCACAACGCGGAGGTGGAGGTTGCACCCGCATGCGTTTTGTGGCCTGACAAAGACCGGCAGTGGGAAACGGCTATACCCCTGCTGCAGGCAGAAGTGCCCGAACTGGTTTGCCTGGGTGACTATGCGCCAGAAAAGCGTACCGGACCAGCTATCTGGCTTCGCTGTCTCATTGCCCGGACGACGGAAGACGTGACCCTGCCAGAAGACCGGATACCCGTGCTGTATCTGCCCGGTGTAAGCCGTCAAGACCTCCGGGCGATTGAGAGTTGTCCGGACCACTTAAAACCTCTCGCTGAATTGCAGTATCGCGGGGCGATTTGGTCTCAGATTAATGCCAAGGATTGGACCATATTGGCCTTCCTAAAATCTGACCAGGGTGGGTTGGGATTGGATGTGTCGCAGGATAACGACGCCAAAAATGCCATGCAACTGGCCCTGACCCGGCTGCTGGATGAAGACCTGAATCTGCTCCAGGAAAAACAGCTGGGCAAGGATTATTTCAACACCTTGTTGACTGGAGGCGATCCGATGCGGGATCTGCTTCACTGGCTGGACCAGGAGGACGTGTTCAAGGATAGCCGGAGCGATGCCGAGTGGAAGGCCTTCGTATCGGTCTGTAAATCGACGATGGCCTTCGATCCACAAAACGATGGTATCCTGGAAGGCGTAAAGCGTTTGGCGGCTCAGGAAGGCCCCTGGCGCTCGGCCTGGGAACGGTTCTGTGAAGCACCCAAGCGGTATCCGGGTATCCCCCAACGTCTACGTCAATGTCCCATGCCCCCACCGGACTTACTTAGCGATGTCAAATCCCATGGGGCTTGGCCCCAATGGAATGAAGAACAAGAGGAATCTCTTCGGGCGGATGTACTAGCCCTCGACCAATGCACGGCCCATGACGGGCGAACGCGGTTGATGTCCTTGGAACAGTCCCATGGACCACGCCGTAACTTGGTGTGGGCGGAACTGGGACAGGCTCCCCTGGCGATGGCCCTGGAACACTTGTCCGCTCTTGCCAAGGTTACCAAAACCTCCATCGCGGCCGGTACCGCAGAAGATATGGCCGCAGCCTATCAACATCAGGGTTGGATGGCGGACGATGCGGTGTTACGCGCCCTGGCCGAATCGGAAAACGCCAAAGACCTGCAAGCCATTACGGTAGCCATTCGCGCCATTTACCAACCTTGGGCAGAGCAATCGGCCCGACACCTTCAGAAGTCCGTGGATGGCACGACCTATCCGGGGGGTACCTGTCTTTCGGCGGCCAAGCCAGTCTATCAGGACGGGGATTGTATTCTGTTTGTTGATGGCCTTCGGTTTGACGTAGGTAAACGACTGCAAGACCTCTTGGATCAGGATGGGATGACGGCGGCGGAGTCTCCCTGTTGGACGGCATTGCCCAGTGTCACGGCTACCGGTAAACCGGCGATCACCCCGGTACGTGACAAGATTCGGGGACAGGAAGCCAATACGGACTTCGAGCCGGGTATGCTGGAGACGGGACAGTCCCTAAAGGGTGGCTATCATCTGAAGAAATTACTCACCGATGGCGGTTGGACCATTCTAGATCCCGCAGAACACGGAGATGGTACCGGGAAGGCCTGGTGTGCCTTTGGGGATATTGACCACGAAGGTCATGACCGGGGGTGTAAATTGGCACGACATCTAGATGGGCTCTTGGCGGAAATCCGTGACCGAATCTCGGGGTTGCTGGATGCGGGCTGGAAGCAGGTGCATGTGGTCACCGACCATGGATGGTTATTACTGCCAGGTGGATTGCCCAAAGTAGAGTTGGCTGCCGCATTGACGGAGCACAAATGGGGACGGTGTGCCTCGGTAAAACCCGGTGTAAAGACCAAGGAGCGATTGTACCCCTGGTATTGGGACCCGAACCAGCAATTTGCCCTTGCCGATGGGATAAGCTGTTTCAAACACGGGGAGGAATATGCCCATGGAGGCTTGAGCCTTCAGGAATGCCTGACCCTTCAGTTGAAGGTGACCAGACCTGGTGCAGATCCATCCGGGAGTCTTATTGAAATTACGGATGTGGTTTGGAAGGGACTTCGGTGTACCGTGGCCGTTGATGGCGACGTTTCCGGGCTCGTCCTTGATATTCGTACCCAAGCGGGAAATGCAGATTCCAGCGTGGTATTGAGCAGTAAGCCCATGAAAAATAATGGAACGGGGAGCGTTGTTGTCGAAGATGAAGACCTGGAAGGGCAAGACGCCGTGGTAGTCCTGGTGGATGAAAACGGTGCCTTAAAGGCCCAAACAAATACAATGATTGGTAAGGGTTGACCATGATTGAGCTTGATGCCATCGACAAGAAAGCTGCCTCGGTTCTGGATGGGTACCTTGTCCGGAAAGATTTGGTCCGGACCTTTAGCCGCCAATTCCCTGTCCCCACGTATGTGGTTGAATTCCTGTTGGGACGCTATTGTGCCAGCACCAATCAGGAAGAAATCGATGAGGGGATCGAAGTTGTCCAACGTCAGCTGAAATCGAAGACGGTGAAGGCGGGTGAAGAGGAGCTATTCAAGGCGAGGGCACGGGAACAGGGTGAGGTGAAGATCATCGACATCATCACCGCCCGGCTCGACGCCAAGACCGACTGCTATCTCGCAACCCTCCCCAGCCTTCGCCTCAATGACGTGCGAATCAGCCCGGAGTTGGTAAATAGACATGAGCGGATGCTGACCGGCGGTTTCTATGCGGAGATAACACTTAACTACGATGCGGCCATCGCACAGGAAAGTAAGGGGCGGCCTTTTGGAGTGGTTTCCCTCCGGGAGATTCAGCTTTCCAAGCGGGATGTGTTAGAAAGCCTGGAGAAAGCCCGGAAGGAATTCTCCACGGCAGAATGGAAACAGTTTCTACTGCGATCCATTGGCATCGAGCCCGAAGGCTTATCCGTTCGTCAGGTTGACGCTATGCTCTTGCGCATGGTGCCCTTCGTAGAGCGAAACTACAACATGGTGGAGCTGGGACCACGGGGGACGGGTAAGAGCCACCTTTTTCAACAGGTCTCGCCCTACGCCCACCTGATTTCGGGAGGTAAGGCCACGGTGGCGCGTATGTTTGTGAACAATGCCAATGGCCAACGTGGTTTGGTTTGCCAATACGACGTGGTCTGCTTCGATGAAGTATCTGGTATTTCCTTCGACCAAAAAGACGGCGTAAACATCATGAAGGGCTACATGGAATCCGGTGAGTTCAGCCGAGGTAAGGAGAGCATCCGGGCTGATGGAAGTATTGTGCTGGTGGGAAATTTTGACGTGGATGTGGAGCATCAGCAGCGCGTAGGCCATTTGCTCGGTCCCATGCCTCCCGAAATGCGGGACGATACGGCATTCATGGACCGAATTCACGCCTATCTGCCCGGTTGGGATGTGCCCAAGATCAGCAAGGAACTGTTGACGAACCATTTCGGATTGGTAAGTGATTTTCTTTCTGAATGTTGGAGCCAGGTGCGGAATCAGAGCCGGGTAAACATACTCCAGAACAAGGTGTTTTACGGTGGCGCGCTTTCTGGTCGAGATACCAACGCGGTAAACAAGACGGTCAGTGGTCTTCTTAAGCTACTCTATCCCGGAACCGAGCAAGAGATTCCCGAAGAGGATTTGGAATGGGCTGTTCGGCTTGCTTTGGAAACCCGCAGGCGCGTCAAGGAACAGCAGAAGCGAATCGGAGCAGCGGAATTCCGGAATACCCATTTCAGCTATGTGATGGGCACGGATGGCGTTGAGAAGTTTGTATCCACCCCTGAACTCCAGAGCGACAACAGCATTGGGAGTGATCCCCTGGAGCCGGGACAGGTTTGGTGTATCAGCCCCGGTGGCAACGAAGAACACGCTGGCCTCTATCGTATTGAGATCAACGAAGGGCCGGGTTCCGGGGTGAAGATTCTGAACAAGCCGGTGCCGCCAGCATTCAAAGAGAGCATGGGTTACGCCGAACAAAACATGTACGCCCGTGCGAAACAGCTGGTGGGAGATAAAGAACCCCGGCAGCATGAGTTTACCGTACAACTTCGTGCCTTTGATGCTTCCAAGTCCGGTGGTGGATTGGGAGTGGCAGCCTTAATCGCCTTGGCTACGGCCCTACTCAAAAAAAGCGTTCGTGGTGGCCTCATCATCGTGGGAGAAATCAACCTCGGTGGCTCCATTGAAACCGTGCACAACCCGGTGAACATAGCTGAAATAGCGATAGAAAAGGGAGCGACGGCCCTGTTGATGCCCGTTGCGTGTCGCCGTCAACTGTATGAACTGTCCGATGACATGGCGACGAAGGTTGATATCCAGTTTTATTCGGATGCGAAGGATGCGTTGCTGAAGGCTATGGTGGAGTGATGGATCACGGAAGGATTCGACTGGTATGAGGACCTACTATCGCATTATGCTCGGTGCCAAGAGCATGTACGCCCCCGAGTGTTTCGCTGGTAATTTTATTGGTGCGGACTATGGCATTGCCGAGGATCTCACGGGAAAGTTGCCTGACGCCTGGCGGGATTTCAACGAAGTGTTCATTCCCGTTTATCTATCGGCTCACCCGGAAAAATCCAAGGTGGGTGCTGGACTCGCTTGTGGGATGCTATGGACCGTGTCAAAGGGACTCCAAATTGGGGATCGGGTGCTGTGTCCAGATGGTACCGGGCAATACCATGTGGCCGAGGTGACCGGAGATTACTACCACGCACCCGGGGAAGTCCTGCCTCATCGCCGCCCTGTAACCTGGTTGCCCAATACCATCAGCCGTGCCGACATGAGCGACGGGTTGAAGAACTCTTCCGGCTCCGTAGGAACTGTTTGCAATCTGAGCAAGAACGGACACGCGGAGGAAGTAGAGCGCCTTATAGGAGGCAATCCCACTCCGACAGTGACTACCAGCGAAGGTGCTGTGGAGGACCTGGCGGTCTTTGCGATGGAGAAGCATCTGGAAGACTTCCTTGTAAGAAACTGGGCGCAAACGGAACTGGGCAAGGAGTTCGACATCTTTGAGGAGGATGGCCTTCTCGTCGGGCAACAATACCTTACCGACAGTGGCCCCCTTGATATCTTGGCAGTCAGCAAGGACAAGAAGAAGCTATTGGTAGTCGAATTGAAACGAGGCCGAGCCAGCGACACGGTGGTGGGCCAAATCCTGAGATACATGGGTTACGTTCAGGAAGAACTTGCCGAGCCAGAGCAGCAGGTTGTAGGGGTTATTATAGCCCTCGAAGACGATCCCAAAATGCGTCGCGCACTTACCATGATTCCCAGCGTTGATTTCTTTCGTTACGAGATCGATTTCCGGTTGGTGAAAGGATAACTGCCAAGGGAGCACGTCCTATCTTGGGCGAATCAAGAGTACGTCGACGATACGGCCAATGTTAGGTGCGCTCGTCGTGAATCGCGGCGCAAGCAATGAGCAAAATGGAACCAACCAGTAGCACGGCCCACCCCCATTCGATCTGGAGAATATCTGCCATAGCGCTTGCCGCTTCAGCGAAGTAAGGATCGTCCTGGGAATCTAATTTTATCTGCTTTTTCTCTTTGTAAAAATTGAGAAATGCCAGGACCGTCATCGCCAACCCACCGAGACCGGTGAGCCACAACGCCTCATATTTCTTTACAAGCACTACGCCCAAGGAGGCAACCCCGGTCAAGAGGACAATACCGCCCATCTCCTGACTGTTCGCAAACAAATTCTGGGATCCGACAATTGGGGCACTTAGCAATGGTGCGAATACGCCAACACAAAGGGCGACTGACCCGACGAGACCGAGGAGAAATTGTTTGTCAATGCCGTCCTTCTTTTTTCTTTTTGGATGCCTACGGCGGTAACTCACGGGTTCTTCTTGGTCACCAGTGAATGGGGTTGGTTCGTATACTGGCGGAGACACCACAGGTATTACGTCGGGCGTGTTGCTTGGGAGAGTGGCCAAAGTCGGTTCGTCTCTTGGAAGAATTGGTGCTGGTGCTTGATGGATCCAATTATCATCCTCCACCGAAATAGAATTGGGAACGTGAAGCCTCCCACCGCATTGCTTACATTTCCCAAACTGACCCGCGTACTTCTTGGGAATCCGCAGAGCGGTATTGCATTGCGGACATTCCACGATGATCATCAAGAGCCCTCCCAGCAGGCAAAACAGCGGCAACTCTTCTCTGCCCCGCTCCCCCAATCCCATCCCCGACTACCACTATTCAACCAAAACGGTAACCTCTTTGTCTACAAAGTCTTCGACCAAATTTTTCAAAATTTCTGCTGCATTTTGATTGGCCAATTCAAGCAAACCGGTTTCGACAGCTGCCTTTTCAACTCGTTTCAGCGCTTCCTGTTGTGCCTCGGATTGAAGTGGCGTTGTGTCGGGGGCAAAGAACACGGACTCCCTCACGTCATACACATAGGAGTGGCCAATATCGATCTTCGAGTCCAATATACGCGCCTGGGGAATAGAGACCTTTACCGAATCGGATATGGAAATCTGACTTACATCCATTTCAGATAGGTCCACTCCGGCTGTTACTTCTCCAAGGCCGATGTAGAGCAACTTAGTGGAACCAATGGGCAGTCCGAGGAACCTGGTGGAATCCTCAGTAGTGACTATCGTCTGGATAGTCGATTGGGCACAGTTCAATTGGTTTAAGCCCTTCAGCTGCATTACCACAGCCTCGGGCGACACAGGCGCTTCACAGGCCGCTGGTGAGTCACTCTGGATGAACCGGGGCAGAACAATCCGGGTCATACCTGCGTACAGCGACAAGCAAATGGCAAATACCAGGGACAATTTGAACAGAATTCGTATGAGCATGGGGGTATCCTTTCGGGAAGTTTGCAATGGGGGTAGAACGGGAAGCGGGGTGAGACGGGTGGATAACGCTTGGCTGAATGGGAGTCGAACCGGGGATGGGGGTAAGGGGGTTATAAATCGATATATATAGTTGTTGAGTCCCTGAAACAGGCAAAACAAGTGCTTGATTCGGGATTGTGCGGGCCCACGTTCTGTTGAAGACGACGCCCAAAGGTTATGCGCATAACCCTCGGTAAAGGCCGACATCCTGTGACCGGGCTGGACTCATGTACCGTCTCGATGAGCACCGTCGGCCATTGGAGAAAAACCGTATATACGGTTTTTTGAAGTCGAACATGGATGAAAAAAAACCAAAAATGATCCCGAGTTTGTGGCCTCGGAACCCTGGATTGGCTGTGGTACAATGAGGCAGCGGGGCACTCCATCCACCATGATTTACACGGAAAGACTGCAATAAAAATGAGTGATGTATACGGCGGGACCATTCACTATCGGTGTGCTTTTGATGCGACCTGTGTCAACAGTGCCTGGGACGATCCATACCCCGATATCAGCAAGCGTATACGTACCTGGGTGGAAGATACGCTGGACGTTCCCCGTGACACGCTGAAGACCAAGACCTTTATCCAGGGCGGATCGTTCAAGGACGAGTGCCCTCCCAAGACATTTTTTGAAACCCTTTCCAGGAATTACAACACCGAGGGACTAGCCCCCACCTACTGGGGGTGCAGAATTTCTCATCCTTGTAGCGAGTTTTTCTATCGTCGATGGACCCATGATTTGACGCTTGCCACACTCGGACCGAAATCATTTCGAATCGTGGTGGTAAGCCGCTATTCCATGGCAGGCTACCTCGGTGAGGAACCTGATGCGCCCAGTGCTTTTGTTCCTGGTATTGTTCAGAGCCTGATTACCTCCCGTCACTGGAAATGCACGAGTGGTGACGAAATTCTGAGTGACCGACCCATCGGGGTTTACGAAGATAGTCTGGAAGTTTTCAAGAATTCCGTCCTGAGCCCTACCCGATCGTGTCCAGTAGTTTATATCTCTCGGTCTCAAGATAACGGGCGGCCAGGCATATTAGAAGAACCTCTTGCCAAGCTTCTTTGTGGTGCGGCAAAGGTTTATGTGGCGGATAGCACCGAGGTAGACCAGGAACTTGAAAAAATGCTGGGAGACTTTTCGACTTGGAATGGCGGTATCCGTGTTTACCAGCCCGGAGTAAATATCCATTCGCAAGCGGATCAAAAACGCCACCGGTTTTTCACGCCTCCCGACATACGTAGATTAGGCAAAGATGAAGTGACGATGCAGATCGTCCGGGCCTGTTGTCGTCGTGCCCAGATATTTGGACCGAGTGACGTAGTATCGATCGAATCCATTGTGAGTACGGCCAGACGCCGAAGACTTCATGAACTTTTCCACGAAGCCGGGCCGGAAAGTGGACCAGAATTGGTGGAGTTAGCTCAGGATTTGGCGAAGCAGAATGAGGACCTTCAACGAGAAAACCGGCGACTTCAAGAAGAAAAGGAGTCGATTCTCCTGGAGTACGAGTCCAGGAAGGAACAGATCCAGAAGGTGTTGGAAAAGCCCCTAGGCGGGAAAGCTTCTGATTCAGACGCCGTGGAGTGAGGGAAAAAAGCCAGCATGAAAGCTGGCTTGGGTAGGGAATATTTGGTAAGAACGGCTTACCAAAGTGAGTCGGGGTCTACTGGCGTAACGGTTTTCTTAGTATTGGCGTTCTTCAAGTAGATTGACTGATTGCCAGATTCATTGGATACCACGTCCGCAACAACGATGGTACCGACCAGTGATTTGCACAAGCTATCCAGTTCGTTGCGGCCGGAAACTTCGAATCCAATCTCCTTCATCTCTCGTTTGAAAAACTTGATGACGTTCTTATTTTTCTGGTGGTATACCTTGTTCAGAATACGGCCTGAATATGGTTCCGCCTGTATTTTGATTTCCATCTTGATGATGTCATACCGACCCTCTTCATGGATCGATCTGGATGCATTAGTAATGGATGCCAGATAGCTTCCCGCAGGGATTTCGTCCGGTGAGCCACTGGTTGTACTGGGGTTGATCTTCACGTTCTCAAGATCCTTGATTATCTGTAATTCGTCTTCGGTATATTGTGTGTTATCCATAGCGTTTTCTCCTTTTTCAGTTTGTATGGATCCGGCGTTATTACCGGTTACTCTTGGGGTATTACTTGTTTGAGGGAACATCTTCTGGTCCTCCTTCCAGTTGGTTAAATTTTCGATGACGTAACCAGTCATCAAGGTCTTTCCGGGAATACCGGATACAGGAGCCGATTAGCTGGAATGGCAGTAGCCCATCTTCACGAAGCTTGTGAAGCGTGGACTTGCTGATCTTTAGCCATTGAGCTAGCTCGGCCTCGGTAATGAATTCTTCATCCATGTGGCAGATCCTTTCTGCAGCGCTGGCTGCGTTTATTGGCTCTGAACCCTCCTCTACGTTGATCAAGCCAAGAATCAATCGCGGAGCCTTCATTCGTTTCTATGAATTTGTCCCGAATGGAAAACAAAATTTTTCATCGTTCATCCCCGTCTCGCCGGGGCGCGGCTGTTTTCATTCAGGCGTGGTTGTATCGGCGGACGCGTCTCACGCCGTTTACATGAATTTGTCCCGAACGTTTTTGAAAAGTTTTGGGAGGCAAGCCTTGGCAAGGGGCGATAGGAATAAAACCGCCATGGATGGACCTAGAATGGACGAGGAGCCCACTGGGGTGTGATGAGGCGGGCTTCTTGGTGGTTGTAAAGGCTACCGGGGGCCTGGATGGTTTGCCCAAGGTGGGAGAGGCTGGATAGGAGATAGTGTGACGGTTGTGACGCTAGAAAAGCTTAACACCCTATTTGGTCGTCGAAATAGGGGATCTTACTTTGACTCCGTCACGATCATCACAGTCTGTCTGGGGTGGGCTGACCCGCTGGGGAATCCAGGTAAAAACACCATGATAGGTGGTAGTGTGACGGATGTGACGCTGAAAAGCTTAACACCCTATTTACCTGGTTGAATAGGGCGTCTTACTTTGGTTCCGTCACCAGCTTCACATCAGGAGAAGACGTCTTTGAGGGCGAGGCCTTCCCATGTAGCCCCCTCTCGGGTATGGCCACTTGTAATACCACGAGCCTTCAATCGGTCGTTGAACTTCCTTGGCTTGTCGCACTTCCCGGCATTTTCGTCGGAGTAGCGCTGGTACAGATCGCGCTTCAAAATGCTGCCATAGGGGTCTTGTTCTGTATGTTCGTCAAGGAACATACCCAGGATGTCCGAGTCACCCCGGTATTTTTCGCCTGCGGCCTGGATGGCAGTTGGAATATCACCTTCCCCTTCTTGGTGTGCCATCTGGGAATACTTCACCAATTGAGCCAGGATGCCGGGTGCCTCAGCTTTAAGCTTGTCGCTGAGGTTCGGATCCTTGCTCGGCGAGTTGGCGAAGCAGGCGTTGAAGGGAATCAACCGTACCCGCCGCCAAAAACCGTGGGAGCTGTCCTTGACCACGGGCTTGTTGTTGGTGCTCAGCCACAATTTGCACACCGGTTCGAACTCGAATGAATCCTGACGCATAAACCGGGCTCGAATCTTTCCCTGTCCGGTCAGCGCCTTGATAAATGATTCCGCCAGTTGCCGGCCTTCGTCCGTTTCCTCCGAAGTAAGATACCTGGCACCCCGTAGTGCAGCACGCTCCGTGGTATGCTTGGACCATTTCTGCTGGCATAGGTCCTCTGGGTCAATCTCGTGACAGTAATCGTTTCCCAGCGCCGTACGTAGAACCTCGACGAACCGCGATTTGCCGTTCTCGCCGCTTCCGTGGAGTAAAAACCAGGCCTGCCATGATGTATCCCCAGACAACGAATAGCCCAGCGCCCGGCGAACATATTCGATGATTTCCTGGTCTCCCTCCAATATCTCTGACAGAAATTGATCCCATCTTGGGCAGGTGGCATCGGGGTCGTAGTCCATTGGAGCCAGCTTGGTTATCCCATGATCGGGTGTGTGGGGCAGTAGCTGACCACTACGAAGGTCAATGGTTCCATTCTGGCAATTTAGTAGCCAGGGGTCGGCATCGAACTCCCGTGCGTTTGCGTTGATACCGGGCGTGGTCTTGGCCTCTTTAAGTATGTTGTCTATGCCTTTTGTGCTGGCCGATGTCTTGGCCCATTTGTTCAGGAGTTCGACACACTTTTGAAACAGTTCAGCGGTGTCTCGGTTACGTAGATCCATCTTTTTTGCGAGCCACTTGATTTCGTCCGTGATATCTTCAGAGATCTGTTTGGCCGCTTCTCTCGCACCCTTGGGATCGACTGCGAAGCGCTTTTCATCCCAACAGAGCCACCCCATTGAATCAGAATGCATGATGGTACCCGTGTTTTTCCGCTCGAAACGTATGCCATTCGACACATCTGTACAGCGTTGTAACTGGAACGCCTCCACGGAATCCACAGAGATGGTGGCATCCTGAATAGACACCGGTGATTTAACGGGCAGTGGAACCATTCTACCGGCACGAATACCCGAATCTATCGTTGTTCTCGCTTCTGATTCGGATAGTCCGGCATCAAGAGCAGCTTGGGCCAGGGCTTCGTAGATTTCCTCATCGGATATCTCTGGAATTCCTCCCAGGGTATAGGCCTTGGCATTGAGCGTGTGGTTCCGTGTGCCGGACTTGGCGTTTCGTACCTCGTCAGCCGAAGACTGGACAAGTTTGTTTCTACTTTGGGCCGATGTTGAACTCGTTTCCACCGTATTGCTCTCGTCCTTGGATGCTGGTGGTGATTGAAGCGCGGCGACTATCCAATCAGGAACGTCGGCCATGGGAATGTCATCGGGGGACTTGCCCGGCATCCATCTATACATTTCCCCAGTATCTGGGTGTATGGATCCGGGGGCAACGACCTGGCCTCCTCTCCAGCGAATATCCACTTTGTCTGCGATATGGCCTACCTTATTGGCCTTGGCCAATTCAGTATCATCAGGAAGGCGGTAATAGAGGTGTAGGCCGCCACTGCCCGTGATGACCGTGGGTGTGTCTGGGAGGTTCTCTGGTACGTCTCCGTCGATGTCCACGACGAACAGTCTGTTTGACGTTTCGCCACAGATCACACCCAGGTTGCCCTGATGGTTCAGTGCTTCCTGTTGAGATAACCCAGGGGAACCAGGCCATCCCTTGTCCTGTGGTATCTTCCCCCGAAGACGGATGAGTCGCCATCCTTGGCTGGCTGCTAAATCGATGAATGATTGGCGTTCAGAAATGGGTTCCTGAACGGTTGTGATCTCAGTTTCTGTTGAGGTTGGTAATTCAGGGTATCGGGTGATTTCTTTGCTCATATATTTCTCCTTAGTTTGCCGGGTTTGTCCGGCGTTCGTAAGGAGATTCTGCCCGTGGAAACAGGGGGTGAAACGTTGCCATGGATGTTTCCCCCCGTGAATACAAGCGATACGGGCGATACGGGGGGTGGACTGGGAAACATGGAGGGGTAATTGATGGGCTTGGATTGGGCTGGGAGGAGGGAAAAAGCATAGGAACGGACGGGATGCTGACGGTGCTCAGTTTTACGTCCACTAGCGACATCGTGATTTCCAAGTCTTGCTGAGGGTGGATGATTCCGGTTTCCGGAATAGAAGTCTGTTAGGGTCTAGCAACGAGGTGAACCGCCGTACGACTCTTGCCCCGTTTCGATACGCCAGCTTCCAAATTCGAGGCCGAACAGCGCCTACGTATGAATCCAGAAACACTGTCTTGGAGCCTAGGGTTGGCCTTTGGCGGTACGCTATAATAGATTGCGCGCCTTCACTATGCGGCAGTGAATGTAAATCGAAGCGTCTAGGGAGAGAAGGTGAAACACGAACCGGAATACAGAGAAACCGAGGCACCCATAAACCGGGAATAGAGGGGCGATAATGTCCAAAAAAGGATTCGATTCTTCCGCACTTGCCTATATCCGGCTCATTCGAGACAACCTGCGTGATCGTTATGACGATGGTTATCCGATACTGAAAGAGATAATCCAGAACGCGGATGACTCGGGAGCAACTACATTCGACTTCGGATGGTGTCCTGGATTACCGGATGACGAGCACCCCCTCGCTAAATCGCCAGCGGTGTTCTTCGTCAACAATGGACGATTCACTGCAGCTGATGAGCGGGCAATCAAACAGTTTGGATTTGGATACAAGGCCGCCGAGAAAGGGTCAGTAGGAAAATTCGGTCTTGGTCTGAAAAGTATGTTTCACTGGTGTGAGGCCTTTTTCTATCTGTACTCGGATAGCGAACAACACGATCCCTCGTCCTTCCATGGGGACATTCTCAATCCATGGAGCGGGGAAAGCCCCGAAAGATCAAAGCATACCGATTGGGATGACTGTCAACAATCAACGCTGGAGCGACTGCATTCGTATATACGCCCACAGCTCCGTGGGCCAGAGTTCTTCTGCTTGTGGGTTCCTCTTCGGCGAGTGGAGGACCTCGGTGGTGTAAGTCCAATCGTAGAATCATACCCGATAAGCGTGGAACTCGACAGCCCTCACCCCCCCCCGCCCTGGGGAGACGCGGAGGATGGCATAGTCACGCTATTACCGCTTCTCAAGAACCTGAGAACTATAGCTTGTTGGACTATTGAGACGGCAAACGAGCTTCCAACGCGCGAATTTGTTGTGGAACTCGACAGCGCGTCAAACCAAAGGCTCTTCCCGGATATTGCCGAGGACAGCGTTGAGCAACCGAAGCGCGGACGGGTTTACCGCAGGAATTCAACCAAGAATGCTCAGGAAGAGTTTTCCTACGTCGGTAGCGAGACGTCACTCAACAGCGTTGAACTATGTGAACTAAAGAATTCCCCATTCTGGCCCAAGGACGTTGGGATGGACAAGGATACCGGAGAAGACCTCAGTGTTGATGAGAAGGCATCTCCAAACGCGTCCGTGACCATCCTGTCTCAACGGTGCACGCGCGGGGATAAAGGTATGCTTCAGATTAATTGGGCTGCCTTTCTCCCCGTGGGGAGAGCTGAAGACTATGCACTCAAGGCCCCATTAAATGTGCGAGTGATACTACACGGAGACTTTTTTCTCGATGCGGGTAGAAAGCATATTGAAGGCATCCACGAAGCCGCACCTTCTAGCGTTTCAGACGAGGCCTCGGTCCGTGGATGTTGGAATCATACACTTCGCCGGGAGGGCGTCCTTCCCCTTCTCATCCCGGTATTGCACAACTGGCGCAACGAGACTAGGGCTTCAAATGACGAGGTCGAAGCGCTTGCCAGAGCGCTGCAACATTCTCCGGTGATTTATCAGAACAAGGCCGACGTGACCCGAGGCCATCAATGGGTTTATCGAGTTCGGGCTAACGAGGAGGACTGGTTGGCGGTCGATGGAAACACGGCGATCTGGACCATACCTTCCCCGCCGAGTTCGGACCCGAGGCGACCATTCGTGGTCTTTCCGAAACTCGCGGGCATATGTGAGGAACGGGTATTCACGTTTAGTGATAAGCCACTCATCGCTAGAGAAAAACCGGGCCCATGCAGTATCGACATCATCGACCGTCTGCTCACGGACGTGTCAGTAAAGGAAATCTTCACCAAACCAGCCTATACGGAATACTTCGCCAATTTCCTCTGTGCGGCACAATTAAGGGAACACCACCCGCCAGAATCTCTGCGCCGTCTTCTGCGACACGTTTTCCAGACTATTTCTCTAACCGAGCTGGGCAAGTGCCGCCAGCACGTCAAGCGTCTCGTTGCGGAGATGCCTGCGTCTTGGTTCGTGCCAATCAGCGAGAAGGTACCGCTGCACGGAGAAATGATCCGCTGTGCAGCCGCCTCAGGGAATTGCCCTACTCTGATTCCAGCGACGTACCTCGACGGTGATCGACCAACAGTAGCCGATGAAGACGCTCTCATTCGTGTAATGCAAACGTTCGCCACCCCCCCCGAGGAGCTTGGTTCGAGACCAGAATACACAGAGTCCTGCCATCAGTTTGTAATATCGCTTCTGAAGGAGCCAATAGCCCAAACGGTTCTTGACCGAGCGGCTCTTCGAGGCTTACGGGTCTTCAATGCTCGCAAAGTCTCAGAGAATCGGAGTCTGTTGCTCACGCTGACTGAAATCGCCGCCACCGACGACGATGGATCTCTGTATTCGAAGAGTCAAAACGACTTGGTGAAACCGTTGCAGGAAGCCCTGTCCGATGCCGCGTTTTATACCGTCGACAGCGAGACGTATCGCTATGCCACCGGAAAGCAGGAATCTTATCCCTGCAATAGCATCAACTGCATACGGTACATCGACAAGTACAGACCACGCTTGCGGAATCCGGAACGGCGCAAGACCCTGCTGGGCGCACTTCTACCGGCGTTGGACGACAATCAGGATGAGGTGTTTCGGCGTGTATGTCGATACCTGTTGCATGGAGACCCAGCCGCATACGAATCCGATCTTGACCTGGTTGCTTCGGTTCGTGGAGAAAGAAGTGACGTGTGGGGTCGTCTTTACCATATCGTGCTGGAATTCAAAAACGCTCGTTGGTGCTATGTAGAGCCAGAACTTACAGACCTACTGAATCCACACCACCAGACTCGACTCTGGCTCGTAAACGCAGACAGACTCAAAACACAACGTCTGCTTGTCGAGTACAAAGCCGATCTGCCTCGACTGGACATGGATTCTCTCACGGAGCGGGAACGGGATATCATCCTGGAAGAGATCCACGAGACGGACTTGCTGAAGGCTCTACCCATACATCGCACGCTCAGTGGAGAACTCACGCATATCGATGCAACCACCTTCCTGGAGAGCAATGTGCCGACCTGCTCATACGTTCGAGAAAGGACAAGAATCGTCGCCAAGCATTCCAGCCCTGAATTGGCCAAAAGGCAGGAGGGGATCATTGAAGTCCTGTCGGCAGGGCACGTGTTGCCGATAGTTCTGAAGGCTGAAAATTCAGAGACGCATTGGGCCTTAATCGCCGAAGTTCTCAGAAGTGCCAAGGCAAACGAACTAAATGCTTCCATTGATCCACTTCGCAAGACAAAGTGGATACCCACACGTATGGGTGGAGTCGCTGTGTCGCCCTCTCAGATACTCTGGATACCCGGACTCGAAAGCGATATCGACCGTCTCCGGTTTCCGGAAGACCTTCAATATGCAAAGTACAGCGATGTCATCGAGGAACTATGGCGCCATGCGGGTATGAAGCAGCACCTCGAGAAGTTGCTTCCATCGCTTGAGGACCAGTTGGAGATGCTCGGTGAGGTACTATCCGAACACCAGGACTTTCGTCTTGGCGTTCAAGTATCTGATGAACATCACCTTGAGGAATTCGTTAAGGTCTTTCATGGGAAAACCATCCTACCCGTAGCGGACATTATCCATCGACTTAGTACAAAGGCTCTTGTTCAATGGTCTCAGATAGTTCAGGGCTTGTTGCCCCATCTCAGTGGAGCGCTATCGGGGGAGCAGTTCGTAAGCGTCCTTGAGTATCTCTCCGGCGAAAGTGAATCGGCCCTCGGAGAGAGTAAAGGGAAGTTTCTGGGCTGGCACAGCCGATACCTTGAATCAGTTCAAGAATCGGGTCGCCTTTTCGAGGTGTTGCCCCACATTCGACTGAAGAATCGCGCCGGTCGATGGAAAGCAGCGACCAATCTGTGCATCAATGCCCCAGGCATACGACGTGAGGATATCCTCAATGAGGAGCAGGCCGACCTATTGGGCCTCCATGACTCCGCGTCCTCCGACGACCACCCGGACGACCTGACTCCGGGGGAAGTCGCCAATAAAAGTCAAACTCACCTATCCCTATCCGACATTGACGGTGAAGTCGCCCAAAGCGCAATTGTGCTGCGCGATTATTTCCGCACGTGGGCCGACAGGCTGCCCGATGAACTCATTGGTGGTTTTTTGTGCTTCCTCGGTGACCTGCCTGAGATCCGCGCTGTTGCCGAACAATACTTGGGACAGCGCAGCATAGAAAAAACGAGAGAGGCCCTGGATTGGCCGACGATGAGTAGACTGGGTAGAGGAGCCAGCGAAACGCTCGAGGAATCCATGCGGGAGCAACGATTCATCATTCGAATCGTGTCCGAGGGCGAAATTGCAGTTGAGTCCATCGCGGGCACGCGATTTATCGCACAGCAAAGCAAGGATGTTGACACGATTTTCATTGGGGACACGTTTCGCGCAGTCTGGCGTGATGGGTTGAATTATCGGGTAAACTATCTTGACCTGCGGGCATTGGATCCTGGGGCCATAGAGCAGGATGGCAAGCTTGGGGAAATCTTGCTTACATCGCTGGAACAGCTCTTCGCACGAATATACTTTCGCCAGGTTTCAGGTGTTGACGCACTGTGGCAGGAGCTTGGAGAAAGTGAACAACTTGATGTCGCTATTGCACAAGACATGCTTCTGGACTCCCTTTTCACGATAATAAGGCAGATGGGCGTCGACAAGGGGCATGAAGAACTGCGGGGCGTATTGGAGAAGTACGACCGAGTGCGAAAGCAGATCGCGGAGACCAATGCGAAAGAAAAGTCGAACAAGTATCGGGACAGCGATGCGGAAGCAAAATACATCGTCCGGCAAGAACTAATCGCCCTCCTGGAGAAGAACTCAGACGTTCAACAAGCAATTCTAAGTGCCTTGCGCGCCAAGGTGAAGGACTTTCAGTACAGTGCCGCTTCAATCCCATTTGAACTCTTTCAGAACGCCGATGACGCCACCGTGGAATTATTGGAGATGCGCGCCACTTCTGCTGAAACCAGTTCGGATGGCGCGTTCGTAATTATAGCGAGCGAGAATTCCATTCGCACCATCCATTGGGGCCGTCCGATCAACAAGTTTCGCGAAGGGGAATTCGACGGACGCGACCGGGGATTCGACAATGACTTAGAAAAGATGCTTGTACTGAGCTATTCTGATAAGGGCAACACACAGGGCAAATCTAAGGTCACGGGGAAATTCGGGTTGGGCTTTAAGAGTGCGTTTCTGATAACGGATCGTCCTCGAATCAAGAGCGGTCGGCTTGGCTTTGAGGTTGTATCCGGATTCTGGCCAAGACTCCTATCCCCGGACGAGCAGCAGGAACTGAACAGCCCGTTACACCAATTCAGACCTGACGACCGAAATGGGACGCTGATTGAACTTCCTGACTTGACGACTCCAGCGCAGGAAGTGCTTTCTGATTTCCGTCGGTTATCTCCCGTCCTGTTGGCCTTTTCTCGTGCGATCACGAGTATTCGAATCGAAGAGCTCGAAATGGAAGAAAGCTACCATGTTGCATGGAAGCCGGAATATCTGGACGAGGTCAATACGCTGTACATTGGCCAGTTGGAATTGATGCCGAACGATACACCCAGTACGGTCCTAAAGGTCAACGCGGGACGAGGCGCGCTACTATTCAAACTTGAGCCCACTGGCTTCGCTAAAATGCCACCGGAAATTCCATCGGTATGGGTCACCGCGCCAACCTCTGAATCATCCACGCTCGGATTCGTTATCAACGGTCCATTCCCATTGGACGTTGGACGCGCTCAGCTCAGTCGGGACGAAACAAGCTACCAGTCACTTGCGCATGAGATCGGGAGAGAATTTCTCTCGGGGATGGAGGCCATCTACCAGATTGCTAATTTCGATTGGAGAAGGTTCATCGAAAAACTGAACATGCGCCCCGAGCTGGATCCATATTCATTCTGGTTCAGTGTCTGGGAACTCCTGGTTGAGCCATTTGCGGACAGCCGACCTCAGCATGAAAATAACGCCATCAGACTCATGCGCGATGTGCTCTGGGGTGAAGCCGAAGGTAATCTACGCACGTTTTACCGAGAAAAGTACGTGATTCCAACAGGGTTGCGGGACGCCTACCGCGCGATGACAAGACTGGAGGACATCGAGACGAGATTGAAGGGGGTTTTAGAACGCCGAGAAGTGTTTCTCTGTGCCTCCACGTGGGGATCGGCGACTGACCTCCTGCGCCAGGGAAGCGTGATTTCAAGTTCTGTGGACGAAGCCTTGCAAAGACTCGGCATACTCAAGAGAGGATGTGCGGAGTCTTTGTCCCTGATTGATTTGCTTGAGTTGGACACCGGTGGGAGTGGGGTAATTACGGCGGAGAAGGCTCTCATGTACGGTGAATTGATCAATCGAAGTTTTATGCAGTGTGATTCGCTCGAAGAAGAGGAGCGGGAAGGTCTCCAGGAACTGCTGTTAACCTACAAGTTTGGGGCTATGGATGACACTGCGCAGTCGGCGAGAGAGCTCGTCATCGCACACGACGTTGAGTCCAATGCGGGAGATGCTACAGAGACGGATGAACAACTCCGCGCCGCATTCGCGCCGCGTAACCGGGTACTTGCTCCCGCTTACTTGGGAATGGCTGTGGAGTTCTTTCGTATTTGCAGAAGGGAATTGCGCGCACCTGTGACAGACTTGGTCGAGTGGGCGCTTGAAGCCCAAGACGAGTCCAGACAAAATGCTGTGCTGCGATATATTCTGGACGGTGGGCTTGGGCGCGACTTGGGGCGTGATCTTAGAGAAAAGAAGGCAGGAACATGGCTAGAAGACTTTCATGACCTCGTTTACTATAAGGATCTCGTACAGGAACGAAAGGATGAGTTGGATGGATTGTTGGGGGGCAGCTCGCCTAAGGATGACGCTCTCGCTGTTCCTGGCCTACCACCACTAGATCCAGAAGAAGTGCTCAACCGTCTTTACGAGTGGTGGCTGGGAGCAAGAGAGTCGGAGACGCAAGACTACGAGCGCAAAGTCTATCCTACCGGCTCAATCGAACTTCCCGCTCCCAGTTTCCAGTTTGATGACATTGATCACAGAAAGAGTTGGTATTCTCTTTTTATCCTTGGCATGACTCATACGCTGGGAAGAAGCCGCCCTGAGCAGCACCGGAGTTTCCTAAGCCTATGTCGTGAAAAACACTGGCTGGACGTTTTCTCGGCGCGGGAGATTGAAGCGGAAAGGTGGATGAAAGTGCTAGATGAGTTTATAGACAATCCCCAAGATTCAGAGCAGTTCTCCCACTGGATGAAGCTTTTTCCGAGCTTCTACCGTGTCTCCAAAAGCTTGGACGAGTATATCGAGGCATTACTAGCGGTAGAGTATTTTGAAAGCGTTTTTGATCTCGATGACATAACATCAGTACGGACATCGCCTCGATTTCAGGGAGGGGGAATTGACGCACCAAAAATAACTGGCACATTGGGAATTGGCGCATGTTTTGTCATGCGAGAGTTAATCCGGGGGCGAACAGTATCCCAGCCACTCGCACATCGACATTGCTATGTTCCTTCCGGTCGAGTTCGGAATTTCTTCTCGCAGTTGGGCTGTATTTTCGATAACCAGGATGGGGCAGCGGCCTCCGTTTTGATCCACGAGTTCATTGTCCGTTTTCTCGGGGAAGAGAAGGCGACTTTTCAACTTAGTTTTGATCTGCCCTTCATAAGTCTCCTTGACTCAAGAAGTAGGCAACTCGAAATCCTCGGTCGGGAAATTGCGTCCGATAGCCACCATGTTTCAGTTTGGGGTGGTTCGAATTGTGAAGATGGAGACTTTGTTACCCTCGCCGACGGGCGGAGGATACCACGGGAGCGGATGAATTGAGAACAGATTCTTACGAAGGCCTATCGCCTCAAGACCGAGTTCAACACCCAAGCTTCGGCACTGGTACCGTCGAGTTCGATAAGGGTGACACGACGCTCGTTCGATTCGAACATGGAATTGAAGAGTGCGAACGCAGTACATTGAAGAAGGTTTTTAGCCTGCTCCAATCCGTTGATCAGGGATTGTGGGCGGAGCCCCTGCCCGTGGTGACGCGCATTCAGGCGGAAGCAATCCTGTCGGTCAACGATGCTTGGGGCGTTTTTTCTCGGTCGCGCATCGCGCTGCTTCCTCACCAGTTGTGGGTGTGTCGGCGGGTAAATGAAACGTGGCCGATGCGGTGGCTTGTCGCGGACGACGTGGGGCTTGGCAAGACCATTGAGGCGGGTCTAATTCTCTGGCCCCTGATCTCCAGCGGGCGCGTGAAGCGGCTGCTGGTTCTTTGTCCGGCGCATCTGGTGGAGCAGTGGCAGTACCGATTGCGCACCATGTTTGACATTCGCCTGACGGTATACGCGCCCTCCATGGATACGCCCAAGTCGGATTTCTGGGGCACCCAGTCACAGGTAGTCGCCTCCGTCCAGACGATGCGGGACAATCGTAACGGACGGCACGAGCGATTCTTCGAGAGTCCGCCGTGGGATCTGCTCATTGTCGATGAAGCCCATCACCTGAATGCGGACCAGCACATGGGCGCGACGCTCGGGTACAAGTTCGTCGAACAGATCGTGCAAAAGCAACGTGTTTCCTCCATGGTGTTTTTCACCGGGACGCCACACCGTGGAAAAGACTTTGGCTTTCTCGCCATGCTGAAGCTCCTGAAGCCGGACTCGTTTGATCCACGCCGCCCGCTCACTGAACAATTGACACGGCTTCCGGAGGTGATGATCCGGAACAACAAGCAAAACGTGACCGACCTTAGGGGCAATAAGCTTTTTCAAGCGCCTGATGTCGTCCCGTATACCTACGGCTACTCTTCGGAAGAGGCAAAATTCTACGACATGCTCACCGATTTCATCGTCTCGGGGCGGGCCTATGCTTCCGACTTGTCCGGCTTCGAAAGCAGGGCGGTGATGCTGGTGCTCATCGCAATGCAAAAGCTGGCCTCCAGCTCCATCGCAGCGATCCGGCGCGCGATCCGGCGTAGGCTCGCCAAGACGATTGCGCGGCAAGACAAACTCGACTCGTTGAAAGGCCGCCGCCGGGAGCGTATGGGTTTCATGACCAAATACGAGGACTTGGCCGAACTTCAGGACGAAGATTCGATTCAGGCTATGGAGGAGCAAATTGCCGAGCTTTCTGCCGAGCTGGCGTTGATGCATGACGAGGAGCCACGATTGCGAGAGCTTCTTGAGGCCGCCGAGCGGGTCGCTGACGAAACAAAAATTGCGCGCATCCTGGATATCGTCCGCGATTTGTCTGGTGGCGGAAGCGTCCTATTCTTCACCGAGTACAAAGCAACACAGTCGTTGTTAATGTCCGCGTTGATGAGAGAGTTCGGCGATGAGTGCGTGACCTTTATCAATGGCGACGCGCGCGCCGAGGATGTACTCGACTCTTCTGGGAGAAAAAGGGCTGTCGCTGTTTCACGAGAGCGGGCGGCGGAGTGCTTTTGCAGCGGTGAAGTGCGCTTTCTCGTCTCAACCGAGGCCGGGGGCGAGGGCATCGACTTGCAGGAGCGATGCTCCGTGCTTGTTCACGTAGATCTGCCCTGGAATCCGATGCGACTTCATCAACGCGTCGGCAGACTCAATCGATACGGACAGGCCAGTAAAGTCAGGGTTGTCTCGTTGCGCAACCCGGATACCGTAGAATCACGAATCTGGGAGAAGCTCAACGAAAAGTTGAACAGGATTATGCTGGCTTTCGGCCACGCCATGGATGAACCCGAGGATCTTCTCCAGCTTGTTCTCGGAATGTCGTCACCCGGAACGTTCCAAGAGTTGTTCGCGGAAGGCAGCCTGAAGAGAGCGGATTCTCTTGATAATTGGTTTGACGCCAAGACCGCCAGCTTGGGGGGAAAAGACGTTATCGATGCCGTCAAGAATATGGTCGGTCACTGTGCCAAGTTCGATTTTCAGCAGGTTTCGGACAGTATACCAAAGGTTGATCTACCAGATTTGCGGCCATTCTTTGTCTCAATGTTGACGTTGAACAACCGGCGGCCCCGCGACGGAGAGACTGGACTCAGTTTCAAGACGCCAGATGCATGGCTCCGAGAGGGCATGCGTAGAAATTACGACGATGTTGTTTTTGACCGTAACGTTTCTGGAAAGGACGCGGCGCAACGTGTGCTTGGTGTGGGCCACAAGGCTGTCGATGAAGCCATCGCACAAGCGAGGTCGAGCGAAAAACTCATAACGGTTGTCACCTCTGTCTCGTTAAAAAATCCCGTTCTGGTGTATCGGATCTTTGATCGGGTCACGGGTTCCGGCACATCGATTCGTTCCGTGACCGTTGGCGTCACGCTCTGTAAGAACACTGGAAACCTCGAAGCGTTCCACAAAGACTGGGAACTGCTCATCGTCCTCAACAGGTTGGGCAACGTAAAAGGGGGAGAGGGACTACCGAATCGAGAAAGCGTGTCAACTCTTTTAAGTAGGGGGATGAAAGAAGTACAAATCCGGCTTGCTACGTTGGACCTGCCATTTAAGGTGCCCGAGATAGAGCCGTATGCTGTACTTTGGCCGGGACGAATAGGCCAGAATTTGAGTGTCAGGAAACCATGACATCGACTTCGTATTCAACGCCCCCTTGGGTTAAGCGCATAACTTTCTACCGGTGCCAGGTATTCCTCGACGACGATGGTCCTGGTCTATTGGCCCATCAACATTTTTCCTTACCTGGACCCTACTCATATTCCCGATGGGGTTGGTCATCCTTTTTATCCATGGGTCGCGGCCCACGCCACCACTAATATTCATGCCGCAACGGAAAGGGGCGTGACACACCGTATGTGCTAAGATTTAAACCGTATTTCCTGGCGCAGTATCCTTCTGAACGGAGACCGGACAAAATGGGACTTCCACTGCCTTTCAATCGTTGCTATTGGGTTGAAGAGGGCAGATTTCTGGCAGGCTGTTACCCTGGTGCCGAAGACAGCGACGAGGCTGACGTCAAGCTTGCGGGACTGGTCAACGCCCATATCGGTAACGTTGTCAACCTGATGGAGCCTGATGAGGTAAGTTGGGGCGGCAAACCTTTCCGACCGTATGAAGACCGAATAGTCGAACTCGGCATGACTGCATCTCTCGACGTTACCTGCCTCCGTTTACCCATACGGGATACAGACATACCAACCCGTGAAGAAATGCAAAAAATCCTCGATGCCATCGATGAAGGCATATCAAGGGGCAATGGCGTCTACGTCCACTGCTGGGGAGGCAAAGGCCGGACAGGAACCGTAGTAGGCTGTCATTTGATACAACATGGTTTGGCAACTCCAGAGAACTTCGTTGACGTTATTCGGAAATTACGTGGTCCAGACGCCAAGACCGGATCGTCGCCGGAGAACCAGAGACAAATTCAATTCGTGCAAGATTTCTGCACAACCTGACAGGGGGATACAACGTGGATGAAAATCGAGAAGACCGCTTTCTGGGATGCCTCCTTGGATTGGCAGCGGGTGATGCGTTGGGTACAACCCTTGAGTTCAAGCCTCCCGGTACGTTTGAACCCATCGTCGACATGGTGGGCGGTGGTCCGTTTCGACTTAAGTCGGGACAATGGACCGACGATACCTCGATGGCGTTGTGCCTGGCGGAAAGCCTGATAGAAACAAAGACGTTTGACCCCTCCGACCAGATGAAACGCTATACGAAATGGAAGAGGGAAGGGCATCTTTCCAGTAACGGGCGTTGCTTTGATATAGGCATCACTGTCAGCGGTGCCTTGTCTAATTTCGCGACCAGTGGGGAACCTTACAGCGGTTCTACCTCACCAAATTCTGCCGGAAATGGTTCCATCATGCGGTTGGCACCGGTCCCTATGGCGTACGCGAGCAGTCCGGAACAAGCGATTCAGAAAGCTGCTGAGAGCTCACGAACCACACATGGTTGCGAGGAAGCTGTGGACGCCTGCCGTTACTTCAGTGGACTCCTTGTAGGAGCTCTGAACGGTGCGACGAAGGATGAACTGCTTTCAACCCGGTACGCCCCGGTTTCCGGGTTCTGGACAACACACACGCTGTCCCCGAAGATTGATGAAATTGCCTCTGGTTCATTCAAGGAGAAAGAGCCACCGGAGATTGCAGGAACGGGCTACGTGGTCAAATCCATGGAGGCCACCCTGTGGGCCTTTCACAAGAGCCATTCCTTTGAGGAGGGTGCGCTGTTGGCGGTCAACCTGGGGGACGATGCCGACACAACCGGTGCTGTCTACGGTCAAATAGCTGGAGCGTTCTACGGGGTTGACGGAATCCCGGAAAGATGGCTGGAGAAACTGGCCATGCGTACACTCATCGAGGAGTATGCGAAGAAACTTCAAGGATGGGAATTATAATGGCCCGTATGATTCCTCCCGAAATTTTGGACGATTGTTCCAGCACCGGTGAACGTGAGGTCTTCTACCACCTTCGGAATGGTGTAGGCACCGACGACTGGATCGTATTGCACTCACTCGGCGTTGCGCAACACGATAGGCAGGTGGAAGGCGAAATCGATTTCCTTATCATGATTCCCAAGCTCGGTGTGCTTTGCCTTGAGGTAAAGGGCTGTACAAGCCTTCATCGTAGCGAGGGATTGTGGTATTACGGGACCAGCAAGAAGGGAGACACAAGGGGGCCATTTAGGCAGGCCGCTGAGGCCATGTATAGCCTGAGATCGAGGCTCTTGACCGAACACAAAGATTTGGGGGATACGGTCTTTTGGTCTGCTGTTGTTTTCCCGTTCATCCCCTTCGAGAAAGATTCACCGGAATGGCATAGCTGGCAGGTTATTGACCGACCGAAATGGAAGGCAAGGCCCTTCCCGGAACTAGTCATTGGTGTCCTGAAGAATGCCCGTGAGCACCTTTCCAGCTGCGAAACGTCCGATTGGTTCGACCCCACTTCCGAATCACCGAGTCCGAAAGTGTGTGAAATAATTGCACAATCTCTTCGTGGAGATTTCGAGGCAAAGGAAAGCCCAGCAGCAGCACGACGTCGACGCAGTGCTGAAGTTATCCGATTCACCGAGGAACAGTACACTGCGCTGGATGCGATGAAATCCAACAAGCGTGTTGTTTTTGAAGGGCCAGCAGGTACCGGAAAGACGGTTCTCGCCTTGGAAGCGGTCAAACGGTCTATCGGGGTGGGTCAGAAAACCCTATTTCTATGTTTCAATCGAAATCTGGGCAATGAGCTCCAGAGCAAGTGTAAACCAATGGGTTCCAAGGTGGTGGCGGACACGCTACACGGAATCATGGTGCGACTGGTTGGAGAGCATAAAGTCCCCGAGAAGCCTACGCAGGAATTCTGGCATTATGAATTGCCCGAACTGGCCACCCTGAAAGCAATGGAGCTGGATGAAGATGAGGCCTATGATGCGCTCATTATCGACGAGTCACAGGATATCCTGAGAAAAGAATTCGTGGACTTCCTGGACGCCGTCCTGAAGGGCGGGTTGCGGTCCGGGAAGTGGATGATGTTTGGAGATTTCGAGAATCAAGCCATCTACGGAGGTAATTCCCTTGAGGAAACTCTCGATGTGCTTCAGATTGCTGTTCCCGTTTACACGCTCGGAATAAACTGCCGGAACACGCCCGGTATTGCAGCTGCAGCCAGTAAAATAGGCCGCCTGAGCCCGGACTACACCAGAATACTTCGTCCTGATAATGGCCCCAAGACCCATCCTACCTACAAGTTATATGGTAGTAGGTATCCTCAGGCGGACCATCTGATAGAAACGCTGAACGAACTCTGGAAACAAGGCTTTCGGGGAGATGATATTGTCATTCTTTCTCCTTGCAGAACAGCGAATTCTATCGTGCCTTCCGTCGATGTCAGTCCCTGGAAAGAACGCATAAAGCCTCTGAATGGTACAGGAGACGGGCACATACCGTGCTGCACGATTCATGCGTTTAAAGGACTCGAAGCGTCTGCCGTCATCGTAACGGATATAGAAAAAATTAGCTCAGCGTCGGATAAGGCTCTACTTTACGTGGCAGCTACGAGAGCGCAGGACCGTCTGATACTCCTGGTTTCCGAGAACCTAATAGACGACCTTCACGAAGCTGGGTGCTTCTAGGGAGGCACCTGGAGGGCAGATATGAATGCAGATCAGCAGATTACAGAAATCGTCTCCTGGCGTTTTGTCACGGAACTCTGGAGGCAGTGGCCAAAACGCTTTGATCTAATTGAGATGCATTCCGGTGGCGGGCAATACGACTGTCTCGCATTGCGTACCAGGGGGAGAGATTCAGCGACCTTGATTGACGTCATTCGTGGTGGAAGCGTTCACGTTCATATCGCTGGTGAGCGTTCTTATCCGGATTGGATGGCCAGAATGCTTGGCCCATCACCGAAGATTTTTCTGGACGAGATAGCCGATGAAGCGCGCCTACCCAAAGCGAAAAAGCTTCCTGCATCAACACCCGCAACGCTCACGTATAGATACATCGCTGATTTCCTTCCGCATTCGGTCGGCAGACTTGAGAAATGGCAGTGCCGGAACGGTTTTGAAGACAGCAGCGGATTCGTGGGGTGTCGCGTAAGGCGTGAACTTTTCGAGCAATTCCCGCTACTGAAGAAACAAGATGTGGTCAGGTATGGCACCCCGATCATGGAAGAGTACAGCTACAATTTTTGGTTTCTCCTGAAGGATGAGGCCCCGGTCTTGTGCCTGGACACAAGCGGCAGACTATTCCGGAACGATGGAACCTGTCATGATTTGCCGAGTCTGTATCAGCGGGATCGGCGTATCTGGTCATTGATCTGCGAAACGGCCCTGGATGTGCTGCCCTAAGGCACTACATAGAGAAACACGCCAGAGAATATCGCATCTCCGGCGTGTCTTCATTCATGCGATTTGCCATCTAAATCTAGTCTTCGAACTTCGACCGCAAATTTCGGGAGCGGCCACCTTGCTATTTCGGCTGATCGCGGCCAATTGTTTCGGGGTGGACTACTTCTGTCGAAAAACACTTCGACTCTAAAAAGATCTCGTCCTCGAATTCCAGCTTGTCCATCAACTCCGCCAACCAAGCCGTCATATTCTCATAATGGCGAATACGGCCACCTATTTCGAGGTCAAAGATAAGGACCTCTCCATAGGTTTTTGGCGTGAGATCGACACAAGTGTGATTGCCAAGGCCATCTTTGGTAAACGGAAGCCAAGAATGATCCCAATGACCCTCTGGAAGACTACCATCCTCAATAAGTTCATTGAGATATTCCCGCTCTTCCCGCGCATGCTGAAGAGACATGAGTGCTTCTACCCCGAAAGGGTCAAAATAGTCTTCGAAGTGATCTATCTGCCCACCTCGCCAGCCGAGCAATGACTTGTATTCTCTGGGCAGAATCAGACCAGTCTCTCGCTCGAATCGATCAAATTCAACTTGCCCTACAGGCTCGTTAAATCCCTCCAGGAGTTGTGGACGAAAAACAGCCAAATAGCTACTCATCTGCTTCACCAAGTCGTTGAAATCCCTGTTCTCGTATGAAAAGGTGCCCTTTCGCTCCTTGAGCCACCAAACCTCCACCTTGTCTGCATACGGGGCTCTACGCCGAATGCATCGATTCAAGAGTGCTTCTCTAAGTTCTGTGTCCAATTTCGTGTCGTTCAAATAATACTGAATGCAATTCATTTTTTTCCTCTATGCGGGGGGGTTGTATCCGCGTTCTGGAGTAATTTTGCCTGTGGAAACAGGGGGTGAAACGTTTCCCCTGATGTTTCCCTTGTATCTATTGGAGGAAATCGGTGGGAGCGGAAACAAAGGGGTGTCAGGCCACTGGAAAAGCGAGGAATACTCCTGGCGACCAGGGGGAAAATTGTGCCAGGGAAACGCCAGGCACGCCCCCTTGGAGCCCATTCACCGTCCGGCGCTTTGGTGGAATTGGTGACGAACCCGACAGAAATGTGTGAGCACCGCATACCTGGGTTAAGCGCTTAACGTGGTGGCCAAAAAACCGAATATTCGGTTTTTCGCCCCCTTGAAAGCGAATACGCCGGAGAGTAATTCATCTCCGGCGTATTAAACCGCTGTCATTGATGTTCGTCTGACACTACACGCCGTATCGATTCTCCAGCAGCCATGCGTCGAGGTCTTCCAACCGATAACGTATGGTGCGACTGCCGGGGACGCGCACATAAGCGGGGCCTCTTGCGCCAGATTTTGTTCTCCCGTTCATCCTGCAGCGACGCAGAAATCCTCGGGACATTCCAATGTAGATTGCGGTTTCTTCTTCGTTGAGGACCGCAGGGGATAAGTGCTGTTTACTTTCCATTTGGTTTTTACTCCTGTTTACCGGGATTACACCCGTGTTCTGGAGTAATGGTGCCATGATGTTTGGAGGGTGAAACGTTTCACGTGACGTTTCCCCTGGAAACACCGGTGATTACAGAAGATGGTGGGAACAAGGGGGGCTAAAACTTCAGTTTGGCTCCGTGATATCCGCTGTGGTTGTTGACGCCACCGTCGCTGTGGTTGCTGGCATTGCCCTTTCTACGATACCCAAGGTCGGGCTCGTCATCTAGGTCATCCGTTTTCTTGTCTCGAATCCTGAGCGCCAGCGCTTCTAAGCCAACTGGATCATATAGACAACCTTTGCCTTTTATTCCGTTGGTTCGAATTCTACCCTTATCCCGTTCTTTGCAGACCCTGGACTTGTATTGCTTAAAGATGTTGACACTTTCCTCGTCATAGATTTCTTCGTCAGACTCTTTTATTCCAAGGACTTTCCCTTTGAGCCGGACAGCGGCTTCCTTATTGCTCAGCCAGCCCTCATATTCGGACGGCGCATCGGAATCCGGTTCCTCGAAACGCTGTGCCACCCCAATTTCGTAGGCCTTGTCCCAGCCCACGTCAGTCAGGTCCCAATTGTTTTCCAACACGTGAGAAAGCAGATACTCAAGGGAGAAATTCTCGGGTAGCTGCTCGGCCCATAGCGGTAGGTTAACAGCGATACTCGGCCGGGTGTATCGCCTTATCCACTCGTTTTGCAAAGGTGTGAGCCCCGCGATGGATTTTCTATCAACGGAAGTTGCATTGCAGAGCGTGCCGTGCTGACCAGAAAGTGCTAGCTGTAGCCAGTTCGGCGTGCCCATAGTTGTCATGACGTCGTCATGTAGATTTTGTACGACAGCGTCTTTTGGTTCCAGGTCTTCCTGGAATTCTTCAGTAAAGGTAACAATCGGTCTAAAAATAACCTCTTTAAACATTGCTATGCTCCTGCATCGAAAGGGGCATTCCCCTTCGATTACATTTTCGGGAGCTCGAAGTCGGAAGAGACCGGGGCAGGGCTGGCCCTAAAATGGAGACAGCGCCCACAATCAGTCCGAAGTAAATCGAGCGACGAATACTTGCACCTCTCCCGTAACGGAACACGAGTTCCGAACCGATTAGTATTACAAGCAGGCCGGCAAATTGACCGACCAGTCACTCCCATGACTTCGAAGCGATAGGCGCCGGAGTTGGGTGTATTAAAAGCAATGTTGTTGAGATACGTAAATTTAAATGAGTGTAGTAGTATGTTGTGTTATTGGGGCATGCTATTTGTAAGGCGTATCCTCCTTCGTTTTGCGAGGGGACAATCCCTCAACCGGGGTTAAAGTAAACAAGGCTATGGGGTGGTTTATTCCCTGGGTTGCAAAAAGGTTCCCTCATCGTATGGCGAGGGTCAATCGACATCGTGGCTGGCTTGCCTCTTGGCCACAGCCAGAAGTGACCATGAGACCGGAATTCATCTTTAGCTTGCCCTCATTTTCTTGCTCGGTGCCTTAGAGTCATCAAGCAGCGCAACGGCCGCCGCTGCATTTTTGGGGGCGAGGTGAGCGTATCGGAGCGTGAGAGTCAGGTCTGCGTGGCCTAGTAGTTCACGGACGACGTTGAGGTCTACTCCTTTCTGAACGAGCATGGACGCAAAATGATGGCGTGTGTCATGGAACCGAAAGTCGGTCAGTTTTGCATCTTTTATCAGGCTTTTCCATGATTTGTTAATGTTGTCGAAGCGACCGCCGGTCTTCGAACTCTTGAAGACAAGCCCAACATCCTCCGTTTGAGCTTTCCAATCCTTGAGGAGATTCAGCGCGACGTTGTTCAACGGGATATGACGCGTTTTGCCCGACTTCGCCGCTTCACCCCGGACGGTCAATACCGGTGAATCGCTGTCTAGGTCGCAATCCGACCATTCCAGGTTAAAAAGTTCTCCTCGACGCAGTCCTGTATTCAGGGCCAATAGAACCAGTGGCTTAAGATGATCTGCATAGGCGAATGCGGTCAAATCTGGTAGCTCTAGCTGACCACGGTCACGTCGCCACTTGTTGAAGTTGGCTCGCTTTTCTCTCAGTTTGAACTCGCGAACATCCAACGCTTTGTGGAATTGTTCCAGTTCCTTCGCAGTCAAATAACGGGGTTTACTGGTTTGGTCTATCTTGCACGGTTTGACACGGGCGAGCGGATGGTTCTCAAGAAACCCCCAATCGAGGGCGCGAGATAGAACGCTCCGTAGTGCAGTGATATCTCTGTTCACCGTAGACTTCTTGGTTCCCGCGTCCAGACGTGCTTTTCTCCAGTGTTCCATCCACATCGGACGAATTTCGTCCATCGGCTTCTTTAGCAGGTCAGGAAAGGATTTTTTGACTCTCGTCACGGTCTCGTTGACCGTTTTGTGGGTCGCGCGATGTACGTATACCTCGGTGAGAAATGAACCAAGGGTGTGGCACGGATTTTCTTGCTTCGCTGCCTGGGGGTCTTCACCGTGTGCTGCTGCGGCCCAGTGAGTCTTGGCAATGTCCCGTGCTTCGGCTACGGTGAGTACAGCGGCATCTCCTACACGAATGGAGCGCCGTTCTCCATTTGGCAGGGTATATCGTAGGTGAAAAATACGCTTTCCACTAGGTTGGGTCCGTATCAGGAAGCCTGGCACTTCAGAATCATGGGTGTCGTAGTAAGTCGGTCCCGGTTGGAGCCGATTGACTACAGAATTGGTAAGTCGCATCTTCATATTGTAGTATCTCTTTGCTAAACTTCCGTTACCGCTCCGTTACCGGAGATTTTGAGACCGGCAAACACAACAGTAAACTACTCGTAACTAAAAAGTATATTTTGCCCCTTAAAATCAAGGTTATTATACCATAGGGTGTTCATATTTGTCGAAGGATGTATCTCGAGAATTCATAATAAATTGCCTTCACACGGCAGAGGTCACAAGTTCGAATCTTGTATCGCCCACCATATTGCCCCCCCATACCGCACAGCCTGCTCCGTCATGAGCGTGGTTGTGCGGTTTTTTTTGTTTTCAGTGGTCCCGCGGGGCATGGTGGGATGGGGGCGAGGGGGCTGGCGCTGTCTCATCCCCTTGCAATGAGAAGATGAAACTCTTACGATTGAATTCAAACGCGATAGCGGCAACGTGTCGGGCAGGTTGGATTAAACCTCATGAAATTATCCACAAAAATCGTACTCGCTATGGTCGGGCTGGTGGTAGTCACCGCCCTGGCCGTGGGGGGGATGGTATATAAGAATCTGGAGACCGCTATCATCCCGAAGGAGGTCTCCGAACTTCGCTTGGAGATACAACTGCGGGCACAGGAGTTCCTGTCAGAGGTGCGCATTGCCCGCGCCGACGTTCTCGCGCTGAGTGTAACCCCGCCGATTGATGGCATAATGCGCGCCCAGCACAGTGGGGGTATCGATCCCTATGACCAGACCACCGAGGCACAGTGGAAAGCAAGGCTGTGCAGGATATTCGAGGGCATCCTGATTGCCAATCCAGGCTTTGCCCAGCTTCGCTATATCGGCGTTGCGGACGGCGGGCGTGAGATGGTTCGGGTGGAGCGGGTGAGAAGTACGGGGGCGATTCGTGTGGTCCCGGCCGATGAGTTACAGGCGAAGGGCGAAACGGGCTATTTTCAGGAAACGATTCGATTGGAAAATGGGGCGTACTATGCCTCAGCCCTGGAGCTGAATCGGGAGCATGGGAAAATCGAGGAACCCCATTGGCCCGTTTTGCGCATTGCCACGCCAGTTTATGACCACACCGGCCAGCCGTATGGGATTCTCATCGTCAACATGGATGTGACGGACCATCTGGAGCGAATGCGCCGTACGACGTGGCCGGGCGCCCGGACCTATCTGGTCAATAAGGGCGGCTATTACTTGATACATCCGGACCGAGCGAAAGAGTTTGGCCACGAGCTGAACAATCCCTCCCGGATTCAGGAGGAGTATCCCGATTGGGCAGACACCATTCTGGCCGGCGCATCGATTGAGGAGACCGACGCATACAAAGATGGGCAACGTATTGCCCTTCTGTCTTTCCCGATAGAGATCCAGGGCGGAGAGGGCATGAGCTTTGTCGAAGTACTTCCCTACAGCGACCTTACGTCCAGCATTTCCGGCGTCCAGTCCGCGAGTATCCTGGCCGGGGTGCTGGCATCGCTATTGAGTGTGTGTGTGGCCATTCTCTTGTCCCGCTCCCTCTTGCGCCCGCTCAATCAGATAACCGCCGCCGTCGTGGCCTACACCAAAGGGGAATCGGTGGAACTGCCCCGGTCTTCCACGGGGGAGGTGGGACTCCTCACCCAGAAATTTGAGTTCATGATGGAGGAGATTCGCCGTCAGAGCGATGCGCTGGAAAAGGAAGTTACCGATCGGGTCCACGCGGAAGCCGAAGTGAATGCGCGCAGTACGTTCCTTGCCAACATGAGCCACGAAATACGGACCCCCATGAACGGTGTCATCGGGATGACAAATGTACTCCTCGATACCGATTTGGACGACCAGCAGCGCAGTTATGCGGAAACCGTCCGCCGCAGCGGAGAGTCCCTGATGACAATTATCAACGACATCCTGGACTTCTCAAAGATTGAGGCGGGCAAGCTCGAGCTGGAATGGCTGGATGTGGAACTTTATCCATTGCTCGAAGATGTTATCGAGCTGGTGGGGCTTCAGGCGGAGAAGAAAGGAATTCTGCTTCATTTCAGGGCCGATCGCGCCATTCCCCATACGGTGGAGGTGGATCCTGGCAGGCTTCGGCAGATACTGCTGAACTTTCTTTCCAACGCGGTGAAATTTACGGAGGCGGGCGATGTCGTTTTGTCCGTCAACGTCGTTGAACGCGTGAACGATAGTGCCTTTCTTGAATTCAGCGTCCAGGATTCGGGCATCGGAATACCGAAAGAAAGTATCGAGCATGTCTTTAATCCGTTCACCCAGGCGGATCGCTCTACGGCGAGACGATTTGGTGGGACCGGGTTGGGGCTGTCTATTTCGAAACAGCTCGTGGAGCTTATGGGCGGCACCATTGGGGTGGAAAGTGAGCCGGGGGAGGGGTCGCGGTTCTGGTTTGTGGTGCCCTTACGCGTGGTTAGTGAGAAGGGCCCGTCGTCCGCCTTCGAATTGAAGCTGTCGGGGCGGAAAATTCTGATCCTCGATTATGATGCGGAGCGAAGCCAGTCTATCGTGGAGCGGCTGAGCTGCTACGAGATCGACTGTCGTCCTGTGGGCGATGCTGAATCCTGCCGTGCTGCCTTGCAAGGGCAGGCCGCGGAGGGGGCCGAGGTTCCCGTTGTTTTCATCGCGGCCGACCTGTTGGCGAAGAGAGAGGCTGCGCTGTCTGCCATTGCCGCGGGACTGCACGAAGGAATCGTTCGGGGGATCGTCGCCTTTGGGACGAAACGTGATTTCAAGGGCCTCGCGCTCCCGGAGGACATCCCAATGACGGGCCGTCTCGTATTGCCCGCCCGTCAGTCTACGCTCTTGGACTGTCTGGCCAAATCGTTTGGGGAGGAAATCGGTACTTCTTCGCCCGGTGAGAAAAAGGACGGAGACGAAGCGGCGCGTGAATCCGAGTCACATAGGCGGTACCGAATTCTGGTTGTTGAAGATAATTCCGTCAATCAAAAGGTCGCAGGCCACATGCTTCGAAAGATGGGCTATCGATTTGAGGTGGTGGGCAATGGCCTGGAGGCGCTGCGTGCCGTGGAAGAATTTCATTTCGACCTGATCCTGATGGATTGTCAAATGCCCGAGATGGACGGCTATGAGGCATCGTCCCGGATTCGGGAGATGGAGGGGCCGGTGAGCCGTGTGCCTATCGTGGCGTTGACCGCCAACGCGATGAAAGGGGATCGAGAGGCGTGCCTGGCTGCGGGCATGACCGATCACATCACCAAGCCCATCAATGCAAAGAGCCTGCGGGGCGTGATGGCCAAGTACCTTCCTTGAATTGGTATGGCATCCTGTGCGGGCATTTCCGGGGTCCGCGCGCGCAGCATGCGCCGCCATTGCAACGGTTTGGCGACCTGTGTTGCCCGTGCGCGCCGTGCTCTGGTCACGGGTGCCAACCCTCGCCTTCGGAGTGACCCCGAGACTCCCGCTATGTAAAACGGGTTATGTTTCATAAGTTCTGCAAAAAAGGACATGATGTTTCTGGTCCAATACAACCGGGGCGGTAGGCCCCAGAAGGAAACATCATGTCCAAACAAGATAGTAGCAAGTTGTCAGTGGATTGGAA
>JAXMOL010000010.1:0-161036 GCA_034669905.1 Candidatus Hydrogenedentota bacterium | reverse complement strand
CCTGATTTATCACGGGCGTGACCTTGCCCGCCAGTTCCGCCAAAGGCAGGAAACGGTCCAGATTTTCTGGCAGAAGCTGGCGCACAAATTTGCCGGGGATGCCTTGATCGCCAAAGGGTAAAGTACTCTTTTGGGTCTTTTGGGTCTTTTGGGTCTTTTGGGTCTTTTGGGTCTTTTGGGTCTTTTGGGTCTTTTGGGTCTTTTCCTCGTTGCTACGGTCCCCCGTAGCAATGCCTATCGTTCCGCTCCTGCGGAACAAGACTCTCTGCGTGATCTCCACGCTGTTCCGGATTGCCTGGGGCTGCGCTCGCCACCCTTCTTACGGAGGACCGTAAGGGTATGCATTACCACGGCGGACCGTGGTAACGAGGGTGCGAGGTGGCGCCGAGAGTCAGTCAAAAGTCGCCCCCCGGGGTTTCCGGGGGGCTCGGGGCTCTTATCAGCCGTATTTCTTGTTCAGTTCATCGATGCTGTTTTTGCAGCGCTCGGTGACGGCCCAGGCGTCGGGCCAGAAGCAGAGGTCGATGGTCCACCAGTCGTGGGGGCAGCCTGCGTCGTTGAGGGCGGGCACGATCTCGTCGAAGTTCAGGTAGCCGTCGCCAAAGGGCGGGTGGCTGCTGGTTTCGTCGTGGTGAAGGGTGCCATCGGAGTCGATGAGGTGGATGTGGTTGATCTTGCCCTTGAGCTTCTGGGCGAGTTCGAGGCAGCCACCGGGGAGGGTTTCTTTGGTGCCGTGCTGACGGGCACCTACACCGGCCACCATCTCAGCGTGGCAGGTGTCGAATTCCACACCGAAGTTTTCGTCTTTGATCTCATCGAGGATGCGGAAGATGTCGGAGGGCTTGTTGAAGGCGAATCCGGGTTCGAATTCCCACGTCACATAGCAGCCCTTGTCGGCGGCAATCTTGCAGCATTCCGACCAGGTCTTCACAAGGCGGTCTTTGGCCACATCGTAGTCGATTTCGTCGTGGATGGTGGGGGGCTGTACACAGTCGACGCGGATGCCCTTGATACCGAGGTCCTGGGAAAACTGGGCGGCTTCTTTGAAGGCCTTGATGTA
The DNA here is from genome assembly GCA_034669905.1 of Candidatus Hydrogenedentota bacterium. GTDB lineage: Bacteria > Hydrogenedentota > Hydrogenedentia > Hydrogenedentales > JAEUWI01 > JAEUWI01. The sequence continues at coordinate 159,976 of JAXMOL010000010.1, read as the reverse complement.
GCCGGAGTTATCTTCCGTGTTGATGAGCTGTTCGCCCCAGAGATTGGGCACGAATCCGGAGAAGCCGATACCGATTTCCTTGGCTTGGGCCACGATCTTGTCGCGGTCTTCCTTGTTGGGGGCGTTTTCCGGGCTGGGGTGGATGGAGAAACCGCCCACTTCCACGCCGTCAAAGTTCATTTCCTTGAGGGTCTTCAGCACGGTTTCCCATTCGATGGGGTTTTCTTCGTAGGGCCCGATGCTGTAGGCCCAGCTGCCGATGGAGATTCGTTTCATGATCTATGTTGTCCTTTGGGTTGTCCGGCGCGGTGGCCGATCTTCCTGGTACCTGCAATTATTTATGGTCTGGATTCCCGCTTTCGCGGGAATGACGGCAAAGCGGGACTGTCATCTTCTCCGCCCAAGGCGGAGAAGGGACTGTACCGGCAGTATGTTATGTCGTCTATTCCGTCTGTCGTATTCGAAGCCATCCTACACTGCCGGGACAGCCTCACGCCTTCACGCTCTTTTTGGCGGACTTGCGGTCCCCACGGCGTGAAGGCAGTCCCAGTTTATCGCGTGTAACTGCCGATGGCCGGGGCGTGGGGGTTGACGTCCGGTCCGAAGTAACGGAGGATGACCAGCGGGCATTCCTTCGCCAGGTTCTCCACTTCGTAGCCTTCGCCGGCGCGCTTCGCCGTGATGAAGACTTCGTCTTCGGTCATTTCGCCAAAGCGAATCATGTCGGGGCTCTCGAGGGAAAGGTTGCCGATGCGGCCCCGTCCCTGGACGGTGATCAGGCTCGTGGCGCCCTTGTCCGTGATGGTGACCTTCTGGCCGGGGTTTACCGTCAGCTCCTTGGCGGAGAAGTAGTCTTTGCCCTTTACGCCGCCATAAACAATCCAGCGATCCGTGTGGGCGTCGTCCTGGGTGTCGATGATGGGCTCGAGGTAGTGGTTGTCTTTGAAATTCGGATCGACGTTGGATTCCCAGTCGAGCTGGTCCACGATGAAGTCGATGTCCTGGTGCTTCTCTTTGGGCATGTCCTTGACCAGGAGTTCCCAGGGTACGTCGCGGCCTTCGACGAGGCTCTGATACATGCCGAAGACGTCGCTGCCCCACTGGGGTTCATAGGTCACGAGGGAGCCGGGTGCGTGGAGGATGCAGGGTCCGATCATCCAGCCGGTGCCGGGCTTGAGGCGGTAGGCCTTGGAGAGATCGAGGATGCCGTTGTCGCCCTTGTTCCAGTTCTCGATGCAGCGGCGAACCTGTTCGCGGGTCGTGCCGGGCTCGAGGCCCATGAAGGTGTAGGGGAAGTTGTTACCGATGGCATTCATCTGGGGCGGGAAGTAATAAGACTCGGGCTTGCCTTCCTGACCTACCAGGGCGGCCTGCTCGGCGTTCTGGTGCATGTGGTGGGGGATAGGGCCCATGTTGTCGAAGAACTTGGAGTAGACGGGCCACTTCTTGTAGGTGTCCCACATGTCTTTACCAATGATGTCGCCGCCGAGGGCGTCCACGGCATCTTTCAGGGTGAAGCGGGCGCCGTCATGGACCACATAGCTGAGGCCTTCGTCTTCATTGCGGTTATCATTGGCGGCCGGCGTGGTGGAACCAAACCAGCGTTCATCGATACCGCCCCGGTGCTTGCCCAGCGCGTAGTAATCCTGAGGGTGCAACTTGAGGCGGCGGCCCGGCTGCAGAAAGGAACGGGGCACCCACGTGGGGGAGAGGCGCAGGATGCCTTCGCCCGCTTCCAGGGCACTCTTGGCGGCCTGGCCCGCTTTATCTCCAGAAAGGGTATTCATGGTCAACTCCTTCGAAACAATACACTACCTTGGTTAAAACGGACCGCCCACCAACGACATTACGTGGAGGCGTCCGTTGAATATACGCAGAGTCGTGGGTCCAAACAGCTCAATAGGACCCCCGTCGTGCCAAAAACACGGCCTCTCTTATACCATCGCGGGGCCGTGGGCGCAAAACAGGCCATTTCTTCGACCCATCGCAATATCGTATAATACACAATATGGCGCCCCCATTGTCATCCCCCTGGACCGCGGGGTTGGGTGGCGCTACGATTCAGGAGTTTGCAGTGCACACCACCCCGCCGCCCCCCCCCATGGGCACCTATACCCTTGCCGATATCCAGGCCCGGCTGGCCACCTTTCAGGCGGACACGAGCCCCTCGGAATCGGTGGAGCGGGTCGCGGCCGTGGCCATGGTCTTGCGCCCGGGCCCAGACGGCGGACTCGAAACCCTCTTCATGAAGCGGTCTGACCGCGAGGGCGACCCCTGGTCGGGACAGATGGCTTTTCCCGGGGGCCACGTGGAGAAGACGGATGCCAGCATCGAAGCCGCCGCGCGGCGGGAGACCTTCGAGGAGGTGGGGCTTCGTCTCACCGAAGACATGGTCATCGGGCGGCTGAGCGATATTGCCGGGGGGCGACTCCGCACTTTTGAGCTGGCGGTCTGTCCCATCGTCTACTACTGCCCCGAGCCGGGCCCCCTGACCCACAACTACGAAGTGGCCGCCACCGTGTGGGTGCCCCTGGAGTTTCTGGGGGCCGTGGCCAATATCGAGGCCTATTACTATCCGCCCGACCCCGAGCAACGGGCCTTTTCCTGTTTCAACTATGGGCCCTACACCATCTGGGGACTTACCTACCGGATTCTGGCCCAGTTTATGGGGCTCTTCGAGATTAAACTGCCCACCGAGTTTCCCCTGACCGACGTGGAATAGCAATTTGGATCGACGGGTGAAGGGCGCTAAACTAGTGAGAGAAGTTATCGGGGTGGCTCACGGCGTAACCCGGTGAATTGAGACCGATTTCAGAGAACGCTCCCCTCCCAGGAGGGTCGGAGACTCGCCGTGGTGAGGAATGGACCCGCGCACGAGACGAAGCGCTCTGGCGAAACGGGTTTCCGGTTGCCTGCGATCAAGCGGCCAGGGGTACAACAGCGAGGATTTAATGATGGATTCCAAGAATAAAATGGTCACTCCCTTTCGCGTGCTCTGTGTGTTTATGCTCCTGCCCTTGGGCGCGTCCGTCGTCGTGCAGGCCAATGACCCCGATGGCGTCGTCTGGATGTTTATCTACGGCTACAGCATTCTCCTCACGATTCCCGCGATCATGGGCCTCTATTCTGGCTGGGCCATCCCCGGGCTTATCGGTTACCTGGGGGGCTTTACCTATCTGATTCCCAGTTTTGAATCACCCTATCTCAAGAGCGAGCTCACCCGGGAGGGCGGCGGCCTGTTGATTGCCGCCATCTGGATGGCCTGCCTTGTGGTGGCCTGGTACCGTCACGCCCGACCCACCGAAGAGCAACTGATGGCCGCGGCGGCCTCCAAAGGCGGGGGATGCGGCAGTGGCGGATGCGGCTCGGGTGGCTGTGGCAGCAAGAAATAATCCAACGAGGTGGCTCGGAGAAGTGATAGAAGTCCAACGCGTGGCGTGGTTTCCTGAAACCGGCCCGCGTAAAATCGCGGCAGATAGACAACACATGGGGACGTGTAAGGTGTATCAATTTGGCGGATTAAAGTGGGCGCATCGTGTCGCCCGGAGCGTGCTTGTCGGGTGCGCGACACTCTTACTGACAATGGGGGTTGACGGGCTCGAACTTTCCCCCGAGCGGTTCCCCATCACGGTCGACGGCATGACCATGGAGCTTCCTTACAGTTGCAGTCAGCCCATCGATCAGCCAGACATGCGAATCAATCGGATCATTGTCGCAGTCCATGGGCGCGGACCCGAGGCACCGGCCTATCTCAAACGCATACTGGAAGCGGGGAAGCAGGCTCCGTCTCAATCTCGTCGCACCCTGGTCATCGCGCCCCAATTGTTGGACGATGGAAACCATACGGAGATGACCCTGGATGACAATGATATTTATTGGACCAGCGGCGTCAGTTTCTGGGGGGGGCTCTCTACTGGAAAACAAGCGCGGCGGGTCAGTTCCTTTGAAATTCTGGACCAGCTCTTGGCGAGCGTCTCAAACCGGACCTTGTTTCCACGCTTAGAGCGCATTGTCATCATTGGCCACTCGGCAGGCGGACAATTTGTTAACCGCTATGCGGCCAGCAGTCCCTTCGAAGACAAGGTGGCCAGTCCCGCAGGTATCTCCCTTCGCTATATCGTGTGCAATCCGTCCACGTGTGTGTACTTCACGCCGGAACGCGTAGTTCCCGGGACGACCACCCAATTCGCCGTTCCGGATTTCAGCGATTGCGAAAACTACAATCACTACGGCTATGGTCCCGAAAAACTCTATAGCTACCACCGGGAAAACGGGGGGGCGCTTCTCAGGGATTCCTATGCCTCCCGCAATGTGATTTATATGGTCGGGGCGGAAGACAACGATAGCCGTGACTCGTCCTTGTCTAACAGCTGTCGGGCAAAGATGCAGGGGAGGACCCGCCTCCAGCGCGCGACGATATACTTCAACTATCTCAAGCATGTATTTGGGGCCGAGATAGCGGAGCGGCAGACCCTTGTGGTGGTCCCGGGTGTGGGCCATAGTTCCCGGCAGATTTTCAAGTCCAAACAGGGCGTCGCCTATCTCTTCGATTATCCGGGCGATCCGATGGAGAACCGCCGTTTTCGCGAGAACCTGGAGTGAGACTTTCCGGGGCATCCCGATAGGGCACATAGGTAGGCGACCGGTCAGGAATGTTTGCGAAGTTCACACGCCATTCCCCATACTCGTCGGGCTGTAGTTTTAAAGCCAAAACGTCTCGGAGATATTTCATGAAGCCAATTATTTCTTTCCTCGTCCTGTTTCTGGGTATCAGTTTTCCGGTCCTTGCCGCCGATGATCGGCCCTGGCCCGCATTGCCCGCTGAAAACGGAAGCGTGGAACTTCCCGCACAGGATTGGGCCTTCCAAGAAGGTCCACGCAGCATCAAGGCCTACATCTACTACCCCGGTAAGGCCCTCGCCCATGTCGACGCAAACACGGGGATCTTCTTGAGCCTTCACAACTGGGGCGGGACCCATGCGACGGGGGCGGCCGACCCCCAGACACTCGTGGACCGCTACAACGTGGTCGTGCTGTGTGTGGATTATCTCCAGAGCGGGAAGTATGACAGCGAAAGTATGCCGCCCTATGACTATGGGTATCTTCAGGCGCTGGACGCACTCCGCGCCCTCTACTGGACCTACAACGGCCTTCAGACCGGGGGGATTCCCTTTAATTCCGGGCGCATCTATTCCACCGGTGGCTCGGGCGGCGGCAACGTGACCCAGATGGCCAACAAACTCGCGCCTCGGACCTTCGCCGCGATTATCGATATGTGCGGTATGGCGAAATTGAACGACGATATCGCCTACGGACTTGAAGGGAACTCCTACCTCAACGCGGGTTACAGCCAGGACCCGGCGAGCCCCGAATACCTCTCTCCCGACGCCCAGGCCCTGCGGGATCTCAGTAATCCGATTCACCTGAAGCAGATGGTAGACTACGGGCAGGAAACGAAGATTTTCGTGGTCCATGGGACTACAGATGATGTGTGCCCGGTGGCCGACAAGCAAGACGTGGTGCGCAACATGGCGTCAGCGGGCATGCCGGTGACGGCCTTGTTCCTGACCGAGGCCCACGTGGACGGCACGGTGTTTAAGGGCACGTGGCATAGCCTGGGTGACCGCACCCGGATCGTGCAGCACATGGCCGATCCCCAGTTGTTGCCCGATAGCCCCGACGCCGCCGTGCGCCAGGGGAAGAGCGACTTCGAGCGGAAAGACGTAATTTGCTACACCACGCCCAATGGCTGTTGGGAAATTGACTATACGGCGGGCTATCCCGTGGGACGCATGGTGGAGAAGTAAGAGAAGGACAAAGGACCTAAAGGACGAAAGCGACGTAAAGGACATCGGAACGGTAGACCGGGTTATCTGCGAAGGGAACCCAGCGCCCGTGTCATTTATGTCCTTTCAGTCCTTCAGGTCTTTTTTATTTCGGTGGCTCCCCATCCCAATCTTCATGCTGCCGAGTCATCTCAATGTTCGACCCTTGAAACACCATGGAGCCCTTACATGAAAACCATGACCCCTTTCCTCGTTATTGTGTTGAGTCTGGCCAGCGGTGTCTTCGCCGATGAACGGCCCTGGCCGCCTTTGCCCACCGAAAACGGTTCCGCAGAACTTCCGGCGCAGGAATGGGCCTTTCAGGAAAGTCCCCGGATGATTACGGCCTACGTCTACTACCCGGGAAAGAAGCAGGCGAATATCAACGAGAGCACGGGCCTCTTCCTGGCCCTCCACTATTGGGGGGGCACCCACGCGGATGGTGTGCCCGATCCACAGACCCTGGCGGACCGTTACAACGTGGTCGCCATTTGCGTGGACTATCTCCAGAGCGGTCCCTACGAAGGAACGACCATGCCGCCCTATGACTTTGGCTACCTTCAAGCCTTGGATGTCCTCCGTTCGCTCTATTGGATGTACAACGGTCTGGAACAAAGCGCTACGAAATTTCACACCGGCCGAATCTACTGCACGGGGTATTCCGGTGGGGGCAACGTGACCCAGATGGCGAACAAGCTCGCTCCACGCACCTTTGCGGCCATTATTGATTTCTGTGGGATGGCCCGGCTGAGCGACGACATTGCCTACCATCTCGAAGGCGGTTCGCGGTTGAACGCGGGGTATTCGCAAGACCCTGAGAGCCCCGCCTATCTTTCACCCGACGCCCAGGTCTTGCGTGACCTCGGGAATACAACCCATCTCCAACAAATGAAAGACTATGGGCAGGAGGCGCAGATTTTTGTGGTGCACGGCGCGACAGACGATGTGTGTCCCGTCGAAGATAAACGGGTGGTGGTGGCCAACATGAAAGCGGCGGGGCTACCCGTGGTAGCGCGGTATCCGGAAGAAAAAGATTTGGATGGAGTCATCTTTACGGGCACCGGCCATGGTATGGGCGACCCGACCAAAATGCTGGCGGTCGTAGCCGATGCCAAATTGCTGCCGGACAGTCCCCAGGTCGCCATACGTAAGGGTGCGAGCGACTTTGAGCGGAAAGACGTGATTTGCTACACCACGCCCAATGGGTGTTGGGAAGTTGATTACGCGGCGGGTTATCCCGTCGGACGCTTTGTGGCGAAGTAAGGGAAAAACAAAGGACCTCAATGACGAGAACGACGTAAAGGACATCGGAACGGTAGACCGGGTTATCTACGAAGGGAACCCAGCGCCCGTGTCATTTGTGTCCTTTCAGTCCTTCAGGTCTTTTCTTTTCTCATCCCGGCAGTGCGTCTTCCCGCGTTACATGGGCACGACACAAGTCGCCGGCCTTTGCCACACCGGTCAGGGCCATGGTCACGTCGAAGTCGGCGAGCAGTCGCTGGACCACCTGCTTCACGCCATTTTCTCCGTCCGCGGCGAGGCCGTAGACGTAGGGCCTTCCCAGCAACACGGCTTTCGCGCCGAGGGCCAGGGCCTTGACGATGTCGGCGCCGTGGCGTATGCCGCTGTCGAAGAGTACGGGCATCTCGGGCACCCGCGCCACAATACCCGGCAGGGCATCCAACGCACCAATGGCCCCGTCTACCTGACGTCCGCCGTGGTTGGAGACAATGATGCCGTCCACACCGTGGTCGACCGCTTTTTGTGCGTCGTCGGGGTGGAGGATGCCTTTCAAGACAATCGGCAGGGTGGTGGCATTGCGGAGGTCGGCCAGGTTTTCCCAGGTCTGGCTGGCGTCGGCGTAGACTTGGGCCCAGTGGCCGATGGCGGACGACATGTCACTGGCCGGGGGGAGTTCCAGTGCCTCGCAAAACACGGGGTCCGTGACGTAGTTGGCAATGCCTTTGCCCTCCAGGAAGGGGAGGTAGGCCGTCTGGAGATCTTTTTCCCGCCAGCCCATGAGCTTGGTGTCCAGCGTGACAACGATGGCCGTATAGCCTGCCCCTTCGGCACGCTGCACCAGGCTGGTCGCCAGGGCGGGGTCACCGGGCCAGTAGAGTTGAAACCACTTGGGGGAATCGCCGAGGGTTTCAGCTACTTCCTCCAGGGGAGAGGACGACAGGGTCGACAAGACCATGGGCACGCCGAGGGACTTGGCCGCCCGGGCCACGGCGAGCTCGCCCTCGGGGTGAATGATTTCCTGGACGCCCACCGGCCCGAGCAGCAGCGGCGCGTGGAAGGTTTCTCCGAAGAGGGTCACCGCGTGATCGCGCTTGGACACGTCGGAGAGCATGCGGGGGATAAGCTGCCACCGGGCGAAGGCCCGACGGTTGCGCCGGACGGTTTCGTTGGACCCTGCGCCACCGGCCACATACCAATAGGCTCGGGGGTCGAGGGCTTCCCGGGCCTGCTCTTCGACTTCGTCTATCTCAAAGGGGAAGTCGGGCTGGTGCCCCATCATGCCCTGCAGATAGACGCCCAGTTGATAATCGCCGTAGTTGCTGCTCATGGTGCCGGCCCTTTCGCGGTATGGGAGTCAATATAGTCCCGCGGGGAGGGCGATGCAACAACGGAGTGGTCCGGGGCATGTGCCACTTATGGCGCTTTACTCCTGACCGGACGGCAAGGGTTCCAGCACGAGCCGTTCGTTGCGTTTCACCATCCGTTGCTCTTTCACCCGATCGCGAAGGGGCGCCTCTATCCGATTCTCGTAGCGCTCTTCCAGACGCCCGAGGCCTCGTTTGGGCGGGGTAAAAGTGCCATATGCCCGGTCTACCTCCAGGCGAATATCATGCCCCAACATAGCGAGTTCATCCGCGAAGCGGGGGGAGACGGAGCCGGTTGACCAGACGTCCATTGAGAGATGCGCTCCCCGGGCGGCGACCATTGCCTTCGCAGCGGTGATGCGATTAGCAGCGGCTTCGTTCCAAATCTGATAGTCTTGAGTCAGGGGCAGTACCATTTTGCCCTCCGCCAATTCGATGAGGAGGATGTCGTCCTGTGTGTGGAAGGCCAGCACGGGAGATTCCGTCGCATGATGTACTGCGAATACCTGGGAGAAGCGCACCATTTGATGCGCCGTGTACTCTGAAGTGGCCGTATTCGCCCAGGTCACGACGTGGGGTCTGTCCTGCGTTTCTTTCATCGCGCGGAGGGCGAGGGCGAGGTGCTCACGCATGCGTCCCGAGAAGTGCGGGTGGTTACGAAATGCCCGGGTCTCTTCTTTGGATACGTCCATTTTTCGTAAGACTCGCCGGGCCGCTATCGGAAACACTTCTCGCCGGAGGACCCGTACGGCACGTCCCAGATTACTTTCTCCCACGTTGCCAACCTGGGTGCTGAGATCGAGTTCCAGGTCTATATACTGCTCACCAAGGTTCGGTACGAGTCCGCCCATCCAATAGCCCCAGCCAACCCGTTGAATCTCTGCGCGAAGGGCTTCATGGTCGGTATCGCTATCCACTTGAAGACGCCGGGCGAGGGCTTTCCGGGCACCATCGATCCCAAGACTTCGACGTATGAATACCCGCGGACCATATTTCACCAAGTCTGTGACCGAAGCGATATTTCCCGCATAGTCGACAAGCTCCCCGGGAACGGCCTCAATCGCATACAGGGGATTGAAGACGACCCGCTTTACCGTTTTGTACGGCGAAACTACCACGCCCTTAAGCCCCTGGTTGAAGCCGACGATGGCGCCCGTGCCCTTGTCCGTATCCAGGAGCAATGCCAGGGCGCGCAACTCCTGGATGCTCGCCTCCAGTTCATCGCGACCGGCTGCGGTCAGGTCTCCCAGCGGCGATCGAACCGTGTAGTGGTTCGTCTCCCCGTCGTTACGAACCTCCTGTTCAACCATGAATATGGGACCGGATAAGAGGTGTGGCGGCAGCAAGTCGGTCGCGGATAAGGTGGCTGCTTGCTCAAAGACGTCAGAATTTGTTGGCGCAACGGTTGCCCCTTCGGGGACGACAATGGTGAACATTGCGCAGACCAGTGCGGCAAGAGACCTGCCTTTGGGGCGATAGAGAAACGAGTCCAAACCTGTCATCGTAATCCCCTCCAGGATAGCAATGGCTTCATCGGTGTCGATCGCGCAATGGACCGGCCGGGGCTACTCGTTCCGTTGTGGGGCGCGGAGGATTTGGAGTATGTATAGTATACCATCGGGGTGTATATGCAGTGACCCATTCCTCGTTTCAGGGTGTCAACGGAGGGGCTGGCGGGCCGGGCTCAAATCCTTTCAGGCAGGTTTGATACTTCCAAGCCCCCTGCTTGGGAAAACACCCAGGCGGATTCCGGATATTCCCGCGGGCGGAGACGGTGGCGGGGGTACACAGATTCGAGTGTTCCGAAAAAGAACGGGCCGCGGATCCATGCACGGAATCGAGGGCGTTGGTGAACGGACCGGGTCCCCATGAGGTTCGACGCTCGGAGTACATCCATGTGCTCACTAACGGCGAAGCGTGTCAATGGGGGGGGCTCCACCAGCTCTGTCGCGGTCTGGGGACCATCCCGGAGGGCCTGGGCCTTTCGGGAAACCGGTCCTCTCGGAGACGAATAAAAATGGCCGGCAGGCCCTTTATTCTCAGAACACCCTACTCCGTGATTCCTGGCGCATCTTCTGTGACGTTTTCATCCGATTGGTCTGGGATGCCTTCCAAAGCCTGGTTGGGTGGCACGATGGCTTGTACCCGCTCGGCGGGCGAGGCGATCGATACATCGGGCACGAGGGCCGTGCGATCCATCTGGGAGAAGGTGACAATGAGTCCGACCGTGACCGCGAGGAGGATGGCGCCCAGGGTGAGTTGGGTCGTTTCAGATCGCCGGTCTTCCCGCGCCGTCTTCAGTGAGGTGCTGACACTCCGGTTTATAAAAAAGATGACCAACCAAAGGAGAAAAGCGGCGCCAAAGAGAAAAATACCCCCTCCGACCAGGGTGGCTTCCATGCCGTTGTCCCCTGCTTCTACCGTGGCTTCGTCGGTGCTCAACTTTTCGAGCCCGGGGGGCACGTCGGGCAATACCGGGTCTCCATCCATCTGAAAAACCGCGACGCCAAAGGCCAACGTAATGCCGAGCAGAATGGCACCCCAGCCGAGCTGATCCCACACATTCTTGTGGGCTTCGTACTCGGTTTCGAGGTTCGTATTGAGTCCCCGATTTAAGAGGAAGGTGGCCAGCCACATGGCGAAGGCAAGTCCAAAGACAATGGCCCCAGAGAGTAACAATATAGTCAACATGGGAACGGGTTCTCCTGCCGGTTGTCCACGCACGCGTCTCATCCACTCGATACGGTTTACGATACGCCCGATACCCCGCCGTTGTCCAGTGCCCTTTCCGAGGTTCAAACGCCATGGTTTGTGGACAGGACGGCCAGGACGTGAAACGGATGTGCGTTCATGGCGGCAGGGATAGTGCCCCTATGCTTTACGATCACGCTCGTCGAGCGCTTCCATCCACGCCTTAATCTCGGCTTCCTTCCCATTCTCGGTGGGCTGGTAGAAGGTGCCCCGGGGCACGCCGTAGTCCTGGGGGACATAGTTGTCCTCAAAGTCGTGGGCGTATTGGTAGTTGGCCCCGTGGCCCAGGCGCTTGGCCCCCTTGTAGTGGGCATCCTGAAGGTGTTGGGGGATTTCCGTGGTCTTTTCTTCCCGGACGGCGGCAATAGCGGCGTCGATGGCGGTGTAGGCGGCGTTACTCTTGGGCGCGGCGGCAATGTAGGTCACGGCCTGGGCGAGCATGATGCGCGCTTCGGGCATGCCGATGAATTCGCAGGTCTGAAAGGCGGCGTTGGCCAGCACCAGGGCCATGGGATCGGCGTTTCCCACGTCTTCGGCGGCAGCGATGCAGATGCGGCGGGCCACAAAGCGGGGCGTTTCCCCCGCCTCGAGCATGCGGGCCATCCAATAGAGGGCCGAATCGGGATTGCTCCCCCGCATGGATTTGATAAAGGCCGAGGCGGCGTCGTAGTGGCCATCACCCGTGCCATCGTAGTGGAGCAGTTTGCGCTGGATGGACTCCCGCGCTTCTTCCAGGGTGATATGAATTTTCTCATCGACCACCGGCGTGGTGAGCAGGGCCACTTCCAGTGCGTTGAGGGAGCGGCGTACATCCCCTTCCGCATACCGTGCGATGTGGGCCAGGGCATCGTCGTCCACCGTGATGGTTTCGGGATCCATCCCCAGTTCCGGATGGGTGAGGGCCCGGCGCATGAGGCCGACCAGGGCCTCTTCCGTGTGGCGCTTGAACTCAAAAATCTGGGAGCGAGAGAGGAGGGGCGCGACCACGGAGAAGAAGGGGTTTTCCGTCGTGGCGCCGATCATGGTGATGTTGCCGTTCTCCACATCGGGGAGGAGGGCATCCTGCTGGGCCTTGTTGAAGCGGTGAATCTCGTCGACGAAGACGATGGTGCGCTTCTGCTGGTGGATGCGCCGCTGCTTGGCCTGGGCCAGGAGTTCCCGGAGTTCTTTCACACCCGACGTGACCGCATTCAGGGGCTCAAAGGCCGACTTGGTCCGCATGGCGATGATACGCGCCAGGGCCGTTTTTCCCGTGCCCGGGGGGCCATAGAGGAGAAGGGAGGTGATGCGGTCTGCCTCGATGGCACGGCGCAGGAGTTTTCCCGGCCCCAGGATATGTTCCTGCCCCACGAAGTCATCGAGGGTGCGGGGCGCGATACGGCGGGCCAGGGGGGCTTCCTTCCGCATCCGTTCGGCAGCGGCATTTTCAAATAGATCTTCGGCCATTTCAGCGTTTTCTCAGGGTGGTAGTGATTAGGGATGGGCTGTGGCTACTATACACGGTCAAGCCCCGGGTTGGCAGCATGTTGGGTGGTTTGGCCCACTCGGGTACATCGAATTCTACCTGCCTGGCCGGAAAGTCGCCGAGCACTACTCCGGCACATTCCAGACGGCGCCCTGCACGGAATAACTTTCACCCGACTTGGAGTAGAACAACGTCAGCACCGTGCCATCCGTCCGTTCGACACTCGCGGGATAGCCGCCATCCCATTCGGGCATAGCGGTGACAAAATGAGGGGCGCTCCACGTTATCCCCTTGTCCTCGCTGATACGGGCGCGGATTCCGAAGTGGCCAGGACGGCGGTCGCCGAAAGTCACTACGATACGGCCATCTGTTAACTGCAAGAGGTGGGCGGGGTGTTGCTTCCGTTCGCCGAGTTCGAAGGTTTGGGTCCACGTGGCCCCGTCGTCGGTGGAGCGGAAGAGGTTGCAGCCACTGGCGCGCACGGCCGCCAGCCATTCACCATCGCCCAGGTAGAGGAGGGCGCACTCGTTGTGTCCTTCCGCAATGGGCGCACGGACCTTCCACGAAGCCCCGCCATCTTCACTGACCAGGAAGTAGGACGTGGGCTTTCCCGGCTTGCCGTAATACAGGGTGGCATAGGCCGAGGCATTCAGTCGGCCCTCGTCGGAGACGACGATGTTTCCGAAAGCCACGAGTTCGCGGCCGAGTTCATCCGCGGGGAAGTTTTCGTGTTTGCGCCAGGTTTTTCCGCCGTCGTCCGACTGGCAGACCCAGGGGCGGAGAATGGCATCCCGGAAGGCCTTCTTCTTTTCCGCACCGGGTTGCTGCACATCGGTCCAGCCCCCCACCAGGGCAATGAGCTTGCCATCGGCGTCGAGGCCCACGGCCTGATTCATGCGGACCGTTTTCGGCGCGTGCTCGGTGAGGGTGCCCTGCTTTTTCCACGTCAGGCCCTCGTCCGTGCTGAGCCAGCAGCCCACATCCCCTTCCACCTGTCCGTGACTCGGCTCTTCGAAGCCCGCGAGCAGCAGCGTGCCATCGGGGAGGCGGGTGAGGTTGGGCCACACGGTGGCATCAGCCACGGCGGAGAAGGACTTAGCGAGGGGTGTCTCTTCTCCCTGGGCCGCTGGAAGGACACCGAGGGTGAGGATGGCCACGAGAAGTATAGAGGTAACGGAATTTTGAATCATGTCGTACTCCAGGTTTAGTGGGCCGCGCATTCAGAAAACGGGATGGTGATCAGGAAGGCATGGTCGTGGATTGCTGTTAGAGATATTACTGCTCGCTGCGGTATTCGCCCACCACCTCAATCTGGCCGACTATATTGTCGTTAAATGTCTCAAGCTCTTCCGCCGGAATCCACCACTCCGTCTGGTGGGAACCACCTACACATTTAACTTCGAACTGGTCGAGATACGTTGCCTTAACGGCAAAACGCGTCACATATCCGGCACCGAAGTCATCGACGTTCCACTTCGTGAGTTCGATGGCGTATTGCTCATTGGTAACGGGGTAGAAGATGGGCTGGTCGGGTAGCCGAGGAGGCCAACGCGTAGATCCAGACGCTTCGATGAGATCCAACTCCGCTTGGCCGACTGGACGGTAGCAAAGGGTTGTTTTGTTTGTGCGTGTCATGAGAACGATTCCAGCGAATCAAGGGGGAGGGGCATTCAGGGTGCCCGAATGTATTTGCTTACTCATACTTACAGGCTATTATGCATTCTTCTATGCGCACCTGCAATCCGCGTCAGTCAGTCTCCGGTCTGTTTCGAAGCTTTTATAAAACGTAAGTAATTTCTGTTAAAGGGGTTATGAATTCATATCTGGCATTGTTTTGCGCGGTCGGCAGAAAAATGATGGATTGCAAGACCCAGGGCGATTTGTTATGCTGAAGTCCTTCGGATTCTCGTCCGATGTGACATGATTACAGATTTGCCATGAATACCTATGCAGTGAGTTTCCATCCCTGCAGGCAGTTTATAACTAAAATTGAGGAGTGTTCCCCGATGAATGAAGAACAACACGAAGGCATGACGACCGAAGAAAGCACCGCTTCCCCAAAGCGTAGCCTCGGTAAATGGACCGCCTTCATCGTCGCCATGGTGATGTTGTCCGGCGTGGCAACCACGGGTGTGATGGCCAGTAGCGGCACGAGCGGCTGCAAAATTACGGATGCCAAGGTTGCCGTGGCGTCCCTGTTGGGCTTTGATGGCGCCGTTGCCCATGCCGCTTCCTCGGAAGCTGAAGTGAGCACGTGCAGCAAGACGGCCAAGGCCGCTTCTTCCGAAGGCGAAGCCAAGACCTGTCCGCTGACGGCTGCCAAGGCTGCTTCCTCCGAAGCAGAAGCCAAGACCTGCGACAAGGCGAAGGCCGCTTCTTCCGAAGGCGAAGCCAAGACTTGCGACAAAGCTAAGACCTGCGACAAGGCCAAAGCCGCTTCTTCCGAAGGTGAAGCGAAGGCTTGTGACAAGGCTGCTACCTGCGACAAGGCGAAGGCCGCTTCCTCCGAAGGCGAAGCCAAGACTTGCGACAAGGCGAAGACCTGCGACAAGGCCAAAGCCGCTTCCTCCGAAGGCGAAGCCAAAGCCTGTGACAAGGCTGCTACCTGCGACAAGGCGAAGGCCGCTTCTTCCGAAGGCGAAGCCAAAGCCTGTGACAAGGCCGCTACTTGCGACAAGGCCAAGGCCGCTTCCTCCGAAGGCGAAGCCAAGACCTGTGACAAGGCGAAGACTTGCGACAAGGCCAAGGCCGCTTCTTCTGAAGGCGAAGCCAAGACCTGTGACAAGGCGAAGACCTGCGACAAGGCCAAGGCTGCTTCTTCCGAAGGCGAAGCCAAGACCTGTGACAAGGCCAAGGCCGCTTCTTCCGAAGGTGAAGCCAAGCAGTGCCCTAAGGCCGCTGCGGCTAAAGCAGCTGCCGCTGCCGTCTAAGCCCATACGTATCTAAAATTCCCGGCGCGTCTTGTGAGAGTTACTCTCCAAGATGCGCCGTTTTCTTTGTGTATGGCCTTCGTGATGTTTCGTGTTACGTGGGAGTGATACTTGCCCCTCCAGATTGCGTTACGGTTGGCGCAGCCATTGGCCGCGACCCCCAAAAAGTTGAACCACGAATGAACACGAATTTACACGAATGAGATTGACCGAAAAACACGCAAGCGTTCGTATCGCCTTTTCTTTCTCAGGGATTCATTCGCAAAGAAGGGATGGAGAAATACCGAATTTTGACCACGGATTAATCGGATAACACGGATAAGCATAGAGAAAATACTGTCGGGCTCGAAGAACCAAGTTGCGACTGTCGTGAGCCCTCCAGTGCTTTTTTTCCACAGAGACACAGAGCGCACAGAGAACGGAAAAGCGCAATTCTTCTCTGCGTTCCTTACGTTTTTTGCGACCAATAAAATTCGTGTAAATTCGTGTAAATTCGTATTCATTCGTGGTTCCGCTTCTTTGGGTTGTCGAAACGGCTACCTGACGGAGTTGGGTTTGGACGCTTGGGCGAATCTGTATCAGGTTTTTGCCGGGCCCTGGCTCGACACCATGGGACCAAACCTCTTCCGCAACCATATGACCCATCCGCTGGTCGCGTGCATGAATAATCGTTTGCCCCCGGGTGTAGTATACAAAGCACCGCACGCGATGCGGCTACGAAGTTAGAGGACGCTTGGGAGAGTGATGTGAAGTTGAGTCGAAATGATGCCGGAGCCGCCGTTGTTTATGTTTCGCTACTGATTGCGTCGATCAACGTGCTCGGAGGATGTAGTGCGGGGTCTGTCGAAGAGCGGGCATCGGCCGACGCTCCACCGTCCGCGGTAATGGAAGACGAAAATACCCTGGCCCTGCGGCAGCGCGCCACGGAATTTGGTGACCTGCTGGAACGGCTCCAGAATTTGTCCCGCGATGAAGCCTATTATGAACTCCAGTTTTACCTGGAGCCTTCACCCGAACTCCGCGAACGGGTCATCGCCTATTTTCGTGACTTCTCCATCCATCGGAAGACGGCAACCATCCGTTCTCAGCAGGTCGGCACCATCGTGATGGCGCCCTCGGGCGATACGGCACACGTGACCTATGAAACAGTCTTCGATATGGCGCCGGCCGTGTCCAACGGGTTGGGGCCCGTCTCGGCCCTGCAGGAGACGGAATGGAAACGAATTGATGGGGCGTGGTATCGGACTTCAGACGATGCCGCGGTGGCGCTCCGGTGAGCAGAGAAAACCCCGGGTACCGCGTGGAGCCGTATCCGGGGTGATTAAAAAGGGGCGCAGTGGAAGGTGTCAGCCTTCCAGGGCCGCGCGACACACGGCGTTCAGCAGCTTGCCGTCCACCTGGTCGCCCAGTTCCTTCTTGATGGCACCGGTCAATTTGCCCGGGTGGTTCACGTCGGGGTTGGCGGCGAGATAGGCCTGTACCCGTTCCTTGACCTGCTCCTCGGAGAGCTGTTGGGGCAGGAACCCTTCCAGCACGGCCACTTCCACCTTCAGCTTTTCCACTTCCTCGGTCTTGCCGAGTTCCGCGTAGGTGTCAATGCTCTGCTGCCGTTTCTTGGCTTCGGCGCGCAATACGGTAATGGCCTCTTCATCGGAGATGGCGTCTTCCTTCGAACCGGCCTTCTCTTTTACCAGCAACGCGGCTTTGGCCATACGCAGGCATTCCAGGCGCGCGTGGTCTTTGCTTTTCATCGCCTCTTTAATGGCCTGTTGTACGTCGTCTTTTATACTCATGGAAAATGGGTCTCCAGTGGTTGATTCAGGGGGAAGCCGCTATGATATCACGTTGCTGTGGGTGAGGGGAATCGACGGGTCGGAAGGGGCGACAGAGAGGCGCGGGGGTTAATCGACGGGGCCACCTGATTTCGCGATGGTTAGCCTTCTGGAATCGGTTGCTCCGTCTCCCTTTATCGTTTTCGCGTCCTGCTACGGTCCCTGTTGTCGCTGCCGTCCCTCAGAAGTCTCCCTGTGGGCTGCTCGTGCCCTCCCAACAAAGAAAAAAACAAGGAAAAACACGCCTTTTCCACAGTACTTTTCCCCGGATTCATCGCTACCGTGGGTGCAGTTCTATTGGCTGCAAGGGGCATCCGCAGGGGGTGTCCGATATGGAGGATGAATACCATGGAAAAGAGGACCTTTGCCGACCGTTTCAAGGTCACGTGCGCACCGACGATTATTGAATCCTTTGGCGGGGGCGACGGGGCGTGGGCGGAAACCGAGGAGGAAGTGGCGGCCGGGCTGGCCTGGGGCGAAGAAAAGGCGCGGCTGCTCAAATGGGTGCGCAAGCAGATGCGGCGGCGCCTGACGGAGAAACAGCGGGTGGCGATTCAGCTCTACTATTTCGAAGATCTGACCTACGTGGAGATGGGAGTGCGTATGGGCTGTGCCCCCTCTTCGGCCTGTCGCACCGTCCACCGGGCCATTCGGCGCCTGCGGGAGGCGGCCCGGCTGGACCCACCGGCCCATCTGAAGCCCCGTCGTCGCAGCCTGCGCCGTCGGGCCGGGTCGTGATTCCGATCGTAACCCACCCCTGACCCCTCCGAGGAGGGGAATCATTCTGTGCCCCAGATGGACATCGCTGCCGATACGAATTCCGTTCTCGTGGTGCCAAAGCACCTATCCTTCCGGGTAGAGGACCTGGTCCAGCAAGGGGCCTGGGGTATCCATGACCGTTCCGGGTAAGACCACACACCGTTCGAGGCGACAGGGCTGCACGATATGTACACCATGACCCACGACCGTCTCATGGAAGGTGGTACCCGATGCGATCTGGCACCCTTCGCCCACCAGCGCGGACTTAGATTGGGCGGACAGCACGCGGCGATTGCTCTCGATCAGGTCGGCGGGGGTCGTAAGGTTTACATCCCAGTCCACGACAAAAGACCCGACGACGGAAGCACCGGAAGCGATGAGGCACTGAATGGCGTCGGTCAATTCGTACTCATTGCGCAAGGCGGAGCGGGGTGTCTTTCGGATGGCATCGAAGAGGGCGGGGGTGAAGACATAGACGCCGCAGCCTTTGCACAGGGTGGTGGGGGCGCCTGGCTTTTCCACGACCTGGTGAACCCGGCCACGATCATCCATCTCCACACTGAAATTGCGCCGTACGGGAGCGGGGTCAGACTCCATTTTGACGGCCAGGACCGCAGCGGCCTGATGCGATTCGACGTGTTCCATCAAACGGGCGGGGTCGCGCAAAGAATAACAGATGTCGCCGAGGAGGAGGACGAAGGCATGGTGAATACGGGACTCCAGGGCAGCCACGGCGTGGGCAATGCCCAGGCGTTCTCCCTGTTCCACCACGTGGATAGTCATTTCCCACCGGGCACCGTTGCCTACGGCCTCACGGACCTGTTCGCCCAAATGGCCCACGACAATAAAGGTCTCGGTGACTCCCAGGTCCCGCAGTGTTTCCAAATGGCGGTGTATCAAGGGCACGTTGGCCACGGGGAGGAGGGCCTTGGGATAGTGGTCCGCCAGGGGGCCCATACGCGTGCCACCACCCGCAGCGAGGATGACGCCCTGATAGGTGGGGGTTGGCATGTGGGGACTCCTCGCTCAAACACTGCGGTAACTGACGAGCGCATTGTGGCCCACGTCGTGGCGCTATCGCAAGCCCACCCATTACATCAGTGAAGGTAGCTCTCAATCAAAATCAACCCGTTGGTTTCGGAAGGGTATGCAAACACCTACAGAAGGCCAACGTAAGTGCGGCTTGGCCACTATCGCTCAACGTAACCTTTGACAATTGGGAGCGCAGGCGGCCCGCCTGCCTCGGGCCGAAGGCACGTCGTTTTTACGTCTTCGACGTAATGCAGGCGAGCCGCCTGCGTTCCCAAGCTCCAGTTCTTAATGGTGGTAAGCGAATGGCTTGGAAAATGTCCGAGATGAATCTTCGTCTATTTAGAAACTCAGCAGCGTTTCCGCCGCCTGGGCTTTCCTTTGGCGGCATAGTGGGCGCGGGTTTTCTGGATGTAGGCCGCGGCATCGGGGGTCTTACAATTGGTTTCGCCGTGGTCTACCGTGACGGTGCCCATGCGCCCGGCCGCGGCGATGGCCTGCTCGGTCAGCGCGTCACTCCGAACGCCTATGGCAATGAGCGCATTATTCATGACATGGCGGGTGCGGTTGGGTGCGTCCTGAATTCCGCGCTCGATGATGGGGATCCACGGTGCGAAGAAGGCATCGGGATAGTCGTTGTCTCCCACGGCCAGGGCAGAAAGGATGCCCCACGCCGCACTGCTGACCCATTCATTCCGAGATTTGGACCATTGCTTCAGACGGCTTTCGGCATGGGGGGACTTGGCAGCGAGGCCGGCCAGGGCATCGGTCAGAACGTAGTCGTTGAGGTCTTTCGACCAGGTGTTTAATTCCTTGACCGTCGTGGCAGCGGGGTCGGCAATCATGCACGCGAGAATGCGGGCATCGTGGTTGCCGCTTTCCCAGAGCGCGATGGCCAGCTGGTGGTCCGTCTTGATGGATTTCTTCAATTTTCCCAGTGCGCTATAGCTCACGCCGAAGAGGGGCGGCTGCACGCCATGGCGTCCGTAGACCTTGCGGTTCTGGGCGGTGCCGAGCGCTTCCAGCTGCTGGAGTATGTCATCGGAGTTCACGGTAGATACCACTCCCGTTCAGTTTTCCACGTTACTTCACTTTCGGGTAGTTCAAGTGCTCGCGCAGAAACGCAAAGGTACCCACGCCGTTGATCTTGTGGGGCCCGTCAAACCATTCGATAGTCGTGTTTTCGCCGATACCGAGCAGATCATAGCGGCGTTGGGTGCGGGCGTATTCGTAGCCCACCCATTCATCTGGTGCCACCCCATCGTGGTGTCCCCGCTCGACCATAAAGGGCCGGGGACAAATGAGCCAACTCATTTCGGCGTAGTTGTAGGTGTTGCCCATGTTCCATTCAAACATCTCATACTCGCCGTGAAACATGTAGCTGTAGATCTGGCGGGTCGTTACATTCTTCCAAATCCATTCGTTGTAGTCGCCCGAGCAAATGGAAAGACAATACCCCTCCAGGATAGCCGGTACCCGCATGGCCGTTTTGCCACCGTAGCTCAGGCCGTAAAAGGCGATGCGCTCCGGGTCTACAAAGGGCAGACTCCCAAGCCAATCCAGGGTCTGGTCGTGCTGGGCCACAATATAGGAGAAGAGGGAAAGCCCGAGGGGGTTGGCCTTTCGCTGGGCGCTGCGGAAATGGTCCTTCCCGATGTAGGGGTTCTGGGGGGCGTAGACAATGAAGCCTTCCTCGGCCAGGCGGCAGCCATATTGGTCGTAGGCCTTGTGCACATGGTTCGGGTCGGCCACATCCTGAGGACGTCCTTCCAGCCCGTGTTGACACACCACGACCGGCCGTTGCTCGCCTTCGGGAATCCCCTTGGGGACGAGCAGGATGCCGTAGGCAAAGACATCGGCATAGACATCCAGCACCACGTCATAGCCGATGAAGGCATCGGTTTCGTAGATCTGTCGGGACCGCGCATTGGGGGCCATGGTGGGTTCGGGGAGCTTGCCGATGACGGTTTCGTGGAAGTCATTGCGGTACCACGCGGTCGATTGAACCCAGGTGTCGACCGAGGTGGCGTCGGCTTTTTCCCAGAGGGCCTTTCGCACAAAGGGGCCTTCCTCCATGATGTGTTTGGTGTGGGCGAGCCAGCCCTTCACCTGACGCTCCATGCGGGCCTCCGGGTCGGGCCGCGTGCCGTCTCCCGGGTTCAGCACGACGGTGGTGGTACCCCCATTGGGAATCTCAAGTATCCGTGCCAGGATATCAAAGGTCTCCGCCTGCCCCGGACTTCCGTCACCGGGTTGGGTAAGATGCAACCAGGCTGCTCCCCCTTCATCGCTCGGAAAATAGTCCCGTGCCCGGGCCGCCTCTTCTTCGACGCTTTCCACCGTCGGATGGGGCACCACGCCCGGTGCCGCACCGTGGGGACGTCCCGCTGTCAGGGGTGGGCCCGTCACGGTGGGGGGTGTGGCGGGCTCAATGACGAGTGCCCGGGGTGCCACGAGCGCGGCCACTTCCGCGTCACCGAAGTCTTTCAGGAGGGACCACACATTGCGATAGATGGGCTCTTCCCACAGGCCTTCCCGGGGGCCGAAATAGCCCGAGACCACCGTGGCGTCGATGCGGGTGTCAATAGCCGCCGTGTGGAGGGCCACCAGGCCGCCTTCGCCGTAGCCCATCACCCCAAGTTTCTGGTCAGGGCCCTTCGATTCGATCCAGTCGATTGCTGAGGAGACCGTCTGCACTTCGTAACCGATGGGATGGCGACCCATTTCAAAGGCGCCGCGGTAGAGGAACTCGCGGTGCGGTTGATTCGTCATTCGAACTTCCGGGTGCCCCGACCACGTGTCCGCACGGTTGATGGGGGAGACTATAAGTACCCGGCACCCAGCTGCGGCAAGGCGGTGAATCCCCGTTCCTCGGGGTGTCGCAATGGTACCAAGTCCCGCGATTTCCTCTGGCAATTCATCGGCATCCGGTAAGACCACCAGAGAGGCCCGGGCAGCCGCGTGGGGTTCAAGGAGGAAGCCTTCCCCCCACACCCCCGACACCACGGGCCAGCGGACCGGGTAGACGGCGAAGTTTTCGCTTTCCGCGACGGGACCCGTTGCCCCCGGTTCTCCCAGGGTTTCCATGCCAGCGGGAAGCCGTGGATCTACGGCACCCAGATGGGTGGTCAGGGTGCGGCGCATCGCCTCCCGCGCGTCCTCATCCGTGGCGATTCTGGTCCAACGTACCCGTCGTTCGCTTCGGGCGGCCTTGGTACGGCGGTCCAGATCGCGGTGTAACCCAGCGACCATGTCCTGGGCAAGGTCCCCGCCGACTTCCAGCGGGGCGGTGTTCTGTAATGGGACCTCAGCCCAAAGCTCATTACTCACTATCATGCAGACCCATAGGAAGGGGAAAGTAATCTTTATCAAATTGTCATACATGGCAGCAGTTCCTTTTATACAGTCCAGCGAATGGTTCAAGGAATCAGTGTACCCTCTCGGTAGACACGCTGTATAGCCCTGAGCACAAGCGTTCGCTAAGGCTCGCTGTATCAGCGTGTTAGGGAATAGGTGCAGCTGGCGCGGGCGGGCGATGACGGCGAAGACTTCTTTGCCATCGGTGGCGCGCAAAACCGTAAAGGTTTTTTTGCGAAGCAATGCCCCCTCCACAGGCGTCCCATTTGTGTACTTCCAACGAATAAAACCCCTAAAAAACCTATTGCTTTTTGGAGCGTTTCGTACTACCATAAAAAACACGCAGAGGAGGTTAGGGCTGAATTAGCGCCGTATTCAGGGCACCAGAGAAAGGAGGAGAGCGCATTTTGCCATCGAGCGCGTTTCACCCCCCTCAGCCTGTGTTAACGAATTTATAAAACTCTTAATTCCATTACCAGACGCAATTAAACCAAAGGAATCGCAAACTATGAGACGCAAAGGTTTTACGCTTATTGAGTTGCTGGTGGTTATTGCCATCATCGGTATCCTCGCAGCAATCCTGCTGCCCGCCCTTGCCCGTGCCCGGGAAGCTGCCCGCCGTGCAAGTTGCCAGAACAACCTGAAGCAATTCGGTATCATGTTCAAAATGTATGCCAATGAGTCGGAAGGGGAAAAATATCCGCCGAACGCTGGCTGGGACGAAGCCAACGATGGTGACGGCGTGGCTGACTGCCTCGACCCCACCTTCGGGTTTATGTTTGACGGTCAGTCCATGTATCCCGAATACATGACGGACATCAACGTGCTGGGCTGCCCTTCTGACCAGGATGCGGCCGATCGTATCTCTACCGGTCGGTGGAACACCGACGGCGACCCCACGTTGCCCGTCAACCCCTGCCGATTTGATGACCTGTCGTATCTTTACTACGGCTGGATTATCGACGTTCAAGACCACGTCATGGTTCCGGGTGTGGATGAGAACGACGGCGGCCTTGTCGGCGTCGACACCGCCGGGGCCATTGGTGCCGGTCTGATCGACCCCGCTGTTATTGATATCCTGACGGGTGCGATAACGGGCGATTCCAGCACCATCCCCGGACGGATCGGCACCCTCGTGGGTGCTGGTGAAGATCACTACGAGGCCTTTGATCGGGATATTCCCTTCGAAGACTTCACGCCCCTGGCTGCTGGCGGTGATGAGCGCATCCTCCTTCGTCTTCGTGAAGGTATCGAGCGCTTCATGATTACGGACATCAACAATCCGTCCGCTTCGGCCCGTGCCCAGAGCACCATCGCTTATTTCAGCGATGAAGTGAGCGCCAATCCCAAGAACTTCAGCCACATCCCCGGTGGTGCCAACCTCCTCTACCTTGACGGCCACGTCGAGTGGGAAAAATATCCCGGCAAAGGTTTGGCCTCCAGAGCGCAAGGCGTGCTTCTCGGCGGGTGATCCCCGGCAATGCTGATTAACTGGGCGGGACCCGATTGGGTCCCGCCCTTTCTTTGCCTTTGGCACCCAATGGTTTGCGCAGGTGCAAGGGCCAGTGCTACGATGCGTTTCCGTAACGCGCATTCTCTCCCCATTCTTTCATTCGTCTGTCTTCGAGGGTCCACCGGTGTCACAGGAAAAATCGGAAGCTATCGTGCTCCGTGGTGTGGACTACAGCGAAACCAGTCGGATTATCACCTTTCTTACCCCCACACGGGGACGGCTTACCTGCATCGCCAAGGGCGTCCGCCGGAAGAACAGTCCACTGGCCGCCACGTTGGACACTTTTAATCAGGTGGAGCTGGTGTACTACTGGAAAGAGGGGCGTGGGGTCCATACCCTGGGGGAAGCCAGCTTATTGCAGGGCTATTCGGGCATCAAGCGGGACCTGGAGCGGGGCAGTTACGGTGCGGTGCCGCTGGAACTGGCTGACCGCACGGCCCACGACAACGAACCTTCCAAGGAGTTTTATGCCACCCTCGTGCAGGGCCTGGACCAATTGAACGGCTGGTCCGGGTCGGCGCGCCTGCACTGCGCCTGGCAGTTGGCCCGTCTCCTGAGCGTGGCCGGTTTCGCCCCGGAATTGGGTCACTGCGTGCATTGTGGGGGTCAAATAGGTCATAATCCGGGTTTTGATATGGATGGTGGAGCAGTGTGCGACCAGTGCTCTGCGGAGCGACGTTATCCGTCCCGGGTTTTTGACGACCTGGTGACGCTGTTTCGTTCCGTTGCGGCCTGCCCCAACGTGGAACACGACGACACGTTGTTTCGAATTGTACGTGCCTATATGACCCGTCAGACGGAAACGGACTACCGTAGTTTGCGGGTGTTGCACGACATGTTTAACACCTGAGGCTCCCGATACCTGCCGCGTCGTGTGGCAAGCAACCCCAAGGACAGCCCCCGGTTTACCGGTTGTGGCGGAAAAGAAGTAATTAATGGCCCCTCAATCCCACATTCGCAATTTCTGCATCATTGCCCACATCGATCACGGAAAATCGACCCTTGCGGACCGGTTGCTCCAGATGACGCACACCGTGGAAGATCGCAAGATGAAGGAGCAGACCCTCGATACCATGGATATCGAGCGGGAGCGCGGCATCACCATCAAGTCGGTGGCCGTGCGGATGGAATACACGGCGCAAGACGGTGAGACCTATATGCTCCACCTCATCGATACGCCGGGCCACGTGGATTTTGCCTATGAAGTGTCCCGGAGCCTGGCGGCCTGTGAAGGCGCCCTGCTGTTGGTGGATGCGGCCCAGGGGGTTGAGGCCCAGACGCTGGCCAACGCCTATAAGGCGGTCGACCAGGATCTGGAAATCGTCCCGGTTATCAATAAGATTGACCTGCCCAGTGCCGACATCGACAATGCGCGGCAACAGATTCTCGATATTATCGGTCTGGACCCGGACGACGCGGTGCTGGCCAGTGCCAAGTCCGGTATCGGAACCCAGGATGTACTGGAAGCGGTCGTCCGTAAGATGCCCCCGCCCTCGGGCAATCCCGATGCGCCGTTGCGCGCCCTCATCTTTGATGCTTCCTACGATAGCTATCGGGGGGTCGTGGTGTATCTTCGGGTGACCGATGGCCGCCTGGCGAAGGGGCAGAAGATTTTGCTCATGAAGGCCGACCGGAAATACGAAGTGACCGAGGTGGGTTGCTTTACTCCCAGTGCCAAGCCCTTGCCCGCGTTAGAGTGTGGCGAAGTGGGCTATATGATTTGCAGCATCAAGACCTTGCAAGACACCAAAGTGGGTGACACGGTCACCGACGCGGTCCATCCGGCCCCCGAGCCCCTGCCGGGCTATGAAGAAGTGAAGCCCGTCGTGTTCTGCGGCATGTATCCGGCGGTCGCCACGGACTTCGGCGAACTGCGCGACGCCCTGGAAAAGCTCAGTCTGAATGACGCCTCGTTTGAGTATGTGGCGGACAGTTCCGATGCGCTCGGCCTGGGCTTCCGGCTCGGTTTCCTGGGATTGCTCCACATGGAAATTATCCAGGAGCGGTTGGAGCGGGAGTTCAATCTAACCCTTGTCTCCACCATGCCCAACGTGGCCTATCAGATTACCCGAACCGACGGTGAAATGACGGTCATCGAAAAGGCCTCTCAGATGCCGCCCCGCGCAGAGATTGAACTCTGCGAAGAGCCCTATATCGAAGCCGACATCATGGTCCCGACGGAATACCTCAGTACGGTCATCGACCTCTGCAAGAAAAAGCGCGGCATCCACGTGCGCGTGGATTACATCGATGGACGGCGCTGTATGGCGGTGTACCAGATGCCCCTGGCGGAGATCGTGATCGACTTTTACGACAAGCTGAAATCCTACACACGGGGCTATGGCTCCCTGGAGTATCGCATCATCGGCTACCGCCCGGGCGACCTGGTGAAGCTGGATATCATGCTCAATGGCGAGTCCGTGGATGCCCTGTCTGTCATCGTGCACCGGGACAACGCCGTTCCTATGGGGAAGGCGCTGGCCTCGAAGCTGCGCAGTTTGATTCCACGCCAGCAATATGAAGTGGCCATTCAAGCCGCTATTGGTGGCAAGATTATCGTCCGCGAGACCGTGAAGGCCCTCCGAAAGAATGTGACGGCCAAGTGTTATGGTGGCGACATCACGCGTAAGCGGAAGTTGCTGGAGAAACAGAAAGAGGGCAAGAAGCGTATGAAACAGGTGGGCTCCGTAGAAGTGCCGCAGGAAGCCTTTATGGCCCTGCTTCGAGTTAGCGAAGATTCGGACCGTTAGTCATGGGGGCAGCCACAGAAGCGACGCCTTCCTCGGAAACCGCGGAGCAGGCGCCCGGCCGTAAGCAGCGGCTGTTGCAGCAGGCCCGGGAAATCGGGTTGCTCCTCCTTGTGATCCTGACGATTAAGGGGTGTATCGTCGATCAATACAGCATCCCTTCCGGCTCCATGGAACCAACCCTCCATGGTGATCCCAATATGTTCAAGGGCGACCGGGTGCTCACCAACAAGTGGATCTTCGGGCCACGCATTCCCTTCACGACCATCCGCCTCTGGGATTGGAATGAGCCCGAGCGGTGGGACATTGTCGTCTTCAAACCACCGGAAGGGGGGAGCAAGCATCCCCGCCTGATCAAGCGGGTGGTAGGTCTTCCCGGTGAGCGTGTGGCGCTCAAGGAGGGGCACGTCTATATCAACGGGGAGAAGATCCCCTTTGGCGAGACCCTGCCCGAAGACTTCCAGGGCTACTGGAGCTACGACGATATTGCCCGCCAGGCACAGATGGCACCGGAAGCACGGCACCGTCAGGCCTTTCAGCAAATCCTGACCGAGTACCCCCCGTTATATGCGGGCAAAGAGGAAGACCAGTATCAGGTCGTTCCGGAAGGCCACTATCTCATGCTGGGCGACAACAGTCTCAACAGTGTGGACGGCCGCATGTTTGGCTGGGTGCCCCGGGACCATCTCTACGGCCGGGCTTCGGCGGTTTTCTGGCCCATCGGACACCGTCGCGACTTTACCGGCTTCAGCCACACCTGGTGGGGCACGCTCCTCCTCTATGGTATTCCGATCCTCATCGTATGGTTTGAAGTGCGCAATTGGCGCCGTGACCGAAAGCGAAAGCAGGACGCGAAAGATTCCGGCGCATAAGCCCGGAACGGTGCGTTGGGTGGCTGTTTCCCGGGGTGGGGGTCTGCTATGATTGGACCCTTTCCCACTATGCTGAATTGACCTGATCTGGAGACCTCATGGGCACTACTCCTCAATCCGATCCTGAATTGACACCGCCGGACGACCACAAGGCACCCGCCCTGTATTCCGTTGGCGGTGGTGTGCTCGCGGTGCTTGGCGGCGGCGTGCTCGCCTTACAACGCTTTGGCCACATGGAGCTGCCCTCCTGGCTTTACTATACCGCCGTCGGTGCCCTCGTGTTGGGCATTGTGGAGTTTGGTCTCGGCCGTATGACCCGTGAGGCCGCCTGGGACTGGAACAAATCCCTCCTCTTCGCCCTGGCCCTGGCCTTGCTCATTCGCTGGCCCATCGCGGAGCCCTATCGCATTCCTTCGGGCTCCATGGAGACGACCCTCCACGGCGACCCCGATTTTGGAAAAGGCGACCGCGTATTTGTAAACAAGTTTGTCTATGGCGTCCGCTACCCATTTCTAAATAAACGGATTTGGCATGGCAAAGACCCCGAACGCTGGGATATCGTGGTGTTTAAGTCGGTCGAGCCCGACGCCGAACATCCCACCCTGGTGAAGCGTATTGTCGGTATGCCCGGTGAGCACATTCACATCACGGGCGGCAACGTCTACGTGGACGGCGAGCTCCTCGAGATTCCGGATTTCATGCCGGAAGGTCAACGCTATACTTCGGGTTTCTCCATGAAATATGGCGTGCGCCCCGAGCCCGAGTTTTCCCAGGTGCCCGAGGGGCACTACCTCGTATTGGGGGACAACAGCGCCAACAGCCGCGATGGACGCTACTTCGGTTGGCTGCCCAACGAGCACATCGTTGGACGCGTGGCCTCCATCTGGTGGCCCCCGCCCCGGTGGCGCGACTTTACCGGCTTTTCCTCCACCCTCTGGTGGAATGGCCTGCTTATCCTGCTTGGACTCTACGTTCTTGTGCGGCTTTTCGTGGGCCGGCTCTGGCGTACGCCCCGCCCGGACCAGCAGGGTATGAACCTGGTCTTTGTGAACTTCTTGCACTTTGGCTTCCGTCTGCCCATGACCCCATGGAAACTCAGCCAATGGGGTACGGCGACACGGGGGGACCTGGTGCTTTACCGTCCCGTAGGCGACGCCGTAAAAGACATTGACGTCTTGTTGGGCCGCATTGTCGGAGTCTCGGGCGACGAAGTGGTGGTGGAAGACGGCAAGCTCCTCCTCAACGGGAAGGAGCAACCGTTGCTTCCCGGCCAGGAAATAAAGATCGCGGAACTTCCCGGCGAGACCCACCGCTATGGGAAGAAGGGGAAGGGCAAGACCAAGTGCATCGTACCCGATGGACACTTCTTCCTGATCACCGACTACCCCGAACATCCGGAAGCATTGGATAGCCGGTGCATGGGCTTCGTGCCCGAAGGCTATCTCATGGGAAGATCCCAGTGGGTGCTCTGGCCCCTTCGACAGATTGGGAAAGTGCAGTAGGAATAGGGGGTCAGGCGTCCCGCCTGACGCAAGGCCCACGTATACCATCACGGGCATGGGCGCCGGGGTGTTAGACCTGCATCATCAAAGTGTATCCCGTTGTCCCGTGGGCTCGAAGACATGCCATGACAGCCGGGACGGCTATCCCACGAATCAGGGACTGCCGCGCCCTGTGAAGAGGGGGACAGCCCCGACGTGCACACTGCCGCCCCAAACACTCCAACGGACTATTCCACCCACAGGTACACTATGCGTCCACCACGAAAACCGCGTCGGTGCAGTCCCCACTACTGAATTAAGGCCAGGCCGATTTCGTTGTTGAGGTAGAAGCCTTCGGCGGTGGGCCAGATGCGGGTCTCGTCCTGGTCCAGGAGGCCGCGCCCGTAGAGTTCCCTGAGCACGGTGCCGTAGTCATCTTCGACGGGGTGGCCAAAGCGCTGCTGGTAGTAGTCCTTCTCCATGCCGACTTCAAGCCGAAAATGCTGGATGAGGGTTTCCAGACGGGTGGCCTCATCGTCGATGGCCTCGGCTTCGGTTTTTTCCCCCGGATTGCGGAGATAGTCGTCGGTGGTGACGGCATTCCGGGCGCGGACGCCGTCGATGTAGGAGTAGGCGCCGGTGCCGAATCCGGCGTAATCTTCGTTGCGCCAGTAGATGAGATTGTGGCGGGATTGATGCCCCGGCTTCGCGTAGTTTGAAATCTCGTAATGATCAAAGCCCACGAGGCGTTCTTCCGCTTCACGAAACATCTGGAGGGCGATGTCGTCGGGAATGGCCTGGTCGGCCCGCTTTTCAAAGGGCGTGCCCACTTCATAGGTGAGGTTATAGGCCGAGAGGTGGGGCGGTCCGATGGCCACGGCTTCATCCAACGTCGCCGCCCAGGCTTCCACCGGGGGCGCCCCGAAAATCAGGTCGAGGCTCCACGTGTCGAAACGGTTGCCCACGATGTCACAGGCCCGCCGTGCGCTGTTCGCGTCGTGACGACGGCCCAGATAGCGGAGCACCTTCTCTTCAAAGCTCTGGACGCCCAGGCTGACGCGGTTGATGCCGGTCCGGTGCCAGGCCTCGGCCAGTTCGGCGGTGACATCGTCGGGGTTGGCTTCCAGGGTGATTTCGGCACCCGCGAGGTCAAAGCGGCGGTGCAGGGCCTCCAGGATGGCCTCCAGGCCGGCTTCAGAGAGCATGGAAGGGGTGCCGCCCCCGAAGAAGACACTTTCGGCCTTGCGGGGTCCCTCAAAGGCCCCAATCTCCTGGCACACGGCGGCGACGAAGGCGTCGGGCACGTGGGTGCGGCTCCGTTCTTTGACGAAGTCGCAGTAGGGACAGAGGGTCTTGCAGTAGGGGATGTGGAGGTAGATGCCGAGCATGCCCCATTGTATCAACTGGGCAGGGTCCGACACACGCGACAGCCCACGATCCCCGGAGTATCTGCTTCGTTTCAATCAAGAAAA
Organism: Candidatus Hydrogenedentota bacterium; assembly: GCA_034669905.1. GTDB lineage: Bacteria > Hydrogenedentota > Hydrogenedentia > Hydrogenedentales > JAEUWI01 > JAEUWI01. The sequence continues at coordinate 129,337 of JAXMOL010000010.1, read as the reverse complement.
AACGAGGTCGTGCCGCGCGATCCCCAAACGGCGAGTCTTAACGAGTCCTGACGGGCTCGCGCGCGTGAAGCGTGCATAATGTAAACATGCCCACCAAGAAAAACGCCGCACAGCGAGGGGCGCTGTGCGGCGTGACAGGGGTTTCGGTGGATTACTGGTCGGCGCCATTCTCCAGGAAGTACACCAGATTCACCAGGTCCCGGAGGCTCATGGTGTTCAGCAGGCCTTCCGGCATGATGGACTTCTCCGTAATGGTCTGCCTGGTGATGGTCTCCCGCGGGATTTCCATCCGTTCGCCATGGACGGTGATGAGGGTAAGGGTACTCTCATTTTCACCGACGACCATCCCGGTTACCGTGCTGAAGTCGTCCAGCTCGAGCTCCAGGCCCGTGTACTGGTCCGAGACCACCTTGGAGGGATACATGATGGCCTCCAGGATGTCGCGGCGACGAAAACGGCTCGTCACGGTAGAGAGGTCGGGGCCACCGCCCTTGCCTTTGGTGCCGAAGACGTGGCAATTGGCACACCGTGCGCGGAGGAAGACCTTCTCGCCATCTTCCAGTTTCTGCTCGCGGTAGGCCATGGGGTCATACTCGAGGTAGTCGGCGAGCTCTTCAAAGCTCATCTGGGCCAGGTCGGAGTTCGCGGTGCCCGCTTCCCCTTCCATTTCCGCGAGGAGGGCAGCGGCTTTTTCTGCACGCTCCGCGAGGGCCTTGGCCTTCCGTTCCTGGGCGATGACCCGCTCGGTTTCCGGCAGGTGGGTCAGCAGGCTGTCCCACATGTTGTTGATGAAGCCTTCCATACTGGCGGCCCCATCCATTTCCCGGCCCCGGTCAAACCAGGCCACGGCCTGATTACGCGTTTCCTCGGTCCAGCCTTCCGAAATGGTGCGGAGGGCATACATGGTGTAGATTTGCTCCTCTTGCGACGTGTCCGGCGTGAGGTAGGCCAACAAGGCTTCGATGGCACCAGGGGGCTGAAGGTAGGCGATGACCGCCTGAAGTTCCCGATTGACCCGCATGTCTTCGGCCGGGAACTGGGCCAGCATGCGGCCGCCGAGTGCCGCCTTGAACTGGGCCAGGCGATCGCCATCGGTCACGTCGCGGATGAAGGCCATCTGCACGACCCGGAGAAAGTCGAGCAGGATGGCTTCCTCCATGGGTTGGCGGCTGAGCGTTTCCAGGCGGGTGAAGATGGCGTCCGCATGACTGGCGGCCCGCTGGGTTTCAATGAGGGCGAGCATGCCCTCCAGGACGCCCCGGGGACGGCGCTCGAAATCATCACTCAGGATATGGTCTGACCACAGGTCCCGGTGGATCCGTTCCAGGGTGTGGCGTGCGGCGTAGCGCAGGTGACGGTCCGGGTGATCGAGGAGGAGGTAGAGGCCCGAGATGAGTCCCTCGTGGGATTCTACGCGGGTGGATTCATTCAGCCCGGCACGAACGAGTGCTTCGCAGGCACGACGGGCCACCGTGGGGTCCTTGTCGTACAAGGCATTAATGAGGGGTTCGCGGTAGCGTTCCAGCTGGTCCGTGCCCATAAGAAACACCGCAGCACCCCGGACGAGGGCATCGGGGTCCCGGGCCAGCGTGCTGAGCAAGGGGGCGTCGGGCTTGGGGCCGTAAACCTGAAGGGACTCCAACGCACGAATCCGTTGCATGCCGGGGATTTCTGGATTGGCCACCGCGGCCTGCAGTCCCGTCGCCCATCCTGCCCCGAGGGCTTCTTTGGCCTGGGCAATGGCATGACGGCCCCACGCCGAACGGGGCATGGGCTGGGTCAAAACGTCCTCGATTGTGGTTGGGACGGTTGGTGTGGCGGCCTGGTCGTCGTAGGTGACGCGGAAGAGCCCGCCGTGGGTGCCCCGTCCACCCAGGGTGAAATAGAGGGCGCCATCGGGACCGACGTCGAGGTCGGTCACGTTGAGGGGTTCGCCAACGAGGAAGTCGACCGTATCGCCGGCGAAGGTGGCTCCTTCGGCCTTGGGGAAGATGACGCGGATACGCCCACGGGACCAGTCTCCCATGAAGAAGGCTCCCTTGTAGGAGTCGGGGAAGGCATTGTGTTCGTAAAAGGCGACGCCCACGGGAGAGCCCCGGCCCACATCATCCACGCCGGGCAGGGTGTCGAGATAGTAGTCGGGCATTTTGGAGGAACCGGTACGCCAGCCATAGTCGCCGCCGGGGACGGCATGGATGACGCGAATGGGGCGGTACCACGGGAGGCCATAGTCCCACTCCATATCGGAGTCGAAGGTAAAGAGTTCGCCGGTGGCGTCCATACTCATGTCATAGGCATTGCGGAATCCGGCAGCCAACTGGTGCCATTCCTGGAACTCGGGATCGACACGGAGGATAGTGCCGCCCGGGGCCATAATGTTGTTAGCGTGCCCCCGGGGGTCGACATAGCGCTCCAGGAAAAAGTCTTCCTGCAGGTTGCGACTGGGGGAAAGGGGGTGTTCATCCACGATAGGGTGGGCGTGGTTCCCATATTGAATATAGAGGTAGCCGTCGGGGCCCCGGAGTACGGCGTGGGGACCATGCTCACCCATGCCGCCGTCGGACTTCATGAGGAGTTTGACCTGATCGGCCTCGTCATCCCCGTTTTCATCGGTAAGGCGGTAGAGGCCCGGGCCTTCTGCGCCATTACCCTGCACCAGCAAGTCGCCGGGGGCCAGGTAGTGGAGGGCCATGATCCGCGTGACCTGTTCGCTGAAGCTCTTCTGGGCGTCGTAGATGCCGTCGCCATCTTCATCGAGCAAGATGCGGACCCCTTCATCCTGGGCGCCCATGACAGGGCGCCCAAGATGGTCAAAGGTCATATTGATTACGGAGCCGATAAGCGCATTACTGGCGACTTCCTCAACGGAGAATCCGTCGGGAAGCCGAAAGCGCTCCCCCAGGAAAGCCATTTTTGCCTCCCGGGCCTCGAAGTCGGGCATTAATTCTCCGTCTTTAACGGCCGTTTTTTTTTTATTCAGTTCCTTGATGGCGATGTCCTTAAAGCGGACCTCCATCTCGGGACCCGTGTGAATCTGGAGGGCGATGATGCCCGCCTTCGCGCCTTCGGGGTCTTTAAAATCCAGGGTGGTGTAGCCATTGAGCACGATTTTTACGTGATCGCCTTCGCAGGTGATTTCGTATTCGTTCCACCCGTCCAGGTTGGCGGCGGCAAACACAGCGGCCCGTTCGTCTTCGGTGTATTCGTTCCAGTAGGGAAGAATACCCCGTTTCTTTTCTTCATAGAGCATGCCGAAGTAGGTCTTTTCAGCCACGTCGGCCTGGTAGCCCGCCACGGCGAAGTCTTCGAGCTGGTCGCTGCGGAACTGGATGCCACTGTTGTGGTTGATGAGCTTTACCTTGGCACGCAAAACGAAGTCGCTGTAGGACTTTTCCGTGGAAAGGAAGGTGTTGTGCTCCAGCTTGACGCCGTGGCTTGAGCCGATAATCTCGCCCTCTTCGACGCGCCAGATGCCGGGTTGCCCGGTCCAACCGGAAAGGTCTTTTCCGTTGAAGAGGGGGGTGAATTCTTCTTCGGCCGACACGGTACCGACAGGGAGCAGGGCTCCTGCCAGGAGCAGGGCGGTGGCGCAAAGCGCACGGCCGATGGGATTAACGTTTGGGTTCATGGGTTCCTCCAGGTAATTCATCATTGGGTCAGTCCGGTGGCCGGATGGCCATAACCGACAGGTGTGCGCATGGTAGACGGGGCCCTTCCGCCCGACGGAGAAGGCACGCCGATACCATCATCAGGAAGGGTAAAACATTGTGGTGGGTTCTGTCCAGCACGGGCGGGGTCAAAAAAAAGACCCTCCCGAAGGAGGGTCTGAAATACACAGTCCAGTGAGGCGATTATGCCCGCTTTTTGCGGAGTGCCATGCCGAAGAGGCCCATGCTGAGGAGGGCGACGGTTGCCGGCTCCGGAACGGGATCGGGCGTGGAAACCGACGTGTCGAGTTCCGTCTCGAGTTCAATTTCCAATTCGCGAAACTCGTCCACGTAGAAGTCCGTGAACATCAGCGTAAAGGAATGATCGCTAAAGGTGGCGGAAAGACCCGCACCGGCCAACGCACCGGGGTCGTCCAAGGTCAGATTGAGCCCTGCCAGAATCCGCGTGGGTTCGCCCACCCAATTCAAATCCGAAAAGGTCACCGAAAAATTCAGCGTATCCGTGGCTGCACTGGCACTGGCTGCTTCGATATAGATCGAGAGCACGTCCGTCGTTGCCGGTGCGAAAAAGTCAAAATACGCATCGAATAGGAACGAACTAGTTCCTGTGACGCTGCCATCGAACTCTACGGACGTCGCCGATACGATGACATCCGTATCGTCAAAGCCTACAATGCCGGAACTGGTTCCATCGATATCATCACCGATGAGAGTCGCCTGCGCCGTGAAAGACAACAGGAGCGCGAATGCGCCACCAAAGAGTAATTTTTTCAACATGATATTCCTCGCCCATGCGGTTAATAGGGGCATGTAGGCAAGAAATGCCCTTCGCACACACCCATGATCTGCAGCCACCAAGACTCTTAGTATAGTCAATGTACGCAGACGAGTCAATAAATAAGCCCCATTCCTGCGACGGAGCCGTTCCAAAATGGGGGGGCTGGATACAGCAATGCCCCCGGCGACGGGGCCGGGGGCATGGAAAAAGAAGGAGGTAAAATCAGGCGATGAGACCAATGAGCCAGGCAAAACCTTCGGTCACGTAGTCTTTACCCGGGTATTTCACAAACTCCACGTGTCCATCCATGTACAGGATGTTGGCGCCGCCGGGAAGGTGGTTATAGGCTTCCACCTTCGTGGCAACCAGATCCGCCATGACGGGCATGGTGGACTGGGCCTGGGCACCCGCCGCCGGGTTGTTAATGTCGGTGATGGTGAAGCGCTCGATCCCTTCGCGGAGGAAAAGAACGTCGTCACCCTCGCCGCTGCCGGAGCCTGCGAAATCGGCACCCAGGGCACCGCCAATGGCGGCTACATCGATTGCGGAGGTGAGGGCGTTCCAGACGGCGTCATAGCCGGCTGTGCCACCGCCGGCGTCGGCGGCCACGGCATTGTCACGGACCGTCCCACTGACACCAATGGAAACGTAGCCCAAGACGCCCACGATTTGCTCAGGTACCAGCACCGTCGGATCGGCGGCCCCGAAATCAGGATCGAAGGGTACAAGCGCAGCCACCGGAATCAGTTTGTCCGGATCCTGCGTATTGAGCTGATCCATGAGGTAGGGAATGTAGAAATAGCTCTCATCGGTCTGGGCCTGACCGAAGTCGTTGAGGTTACACGGCAGGTGGATAGCATCCTCACCGGAATCGGGATTGGTGGTGGCCGGGGGATCTGTCTCCGAGGGACATGCCAGGGTGTTGGCATCCGACAGGTATTCCGGATAAATCGCACCCACATACGGTCCGAAGTAGGTGTTCATGGCTTCGCCGGCAACGGGAGAGGCTTCGATGGTGGCATTGTTGCCGCCCGCAGCACAATCGACGGCCTGTTCGGCCACGTATCCGAGGGGGGGGAACTTCTCGCCGGCGCTTTCATTGGCGTACATCTTCAGCGTGAGGCCCAGCTGTTTGAGATTGTTCTGGCAACTGGCACGCCGGGCGGCTTCCCGGGCACGGGCCAGTGCGGGAAGCAGAATCGCGGCGAGAATGCCGATAATCGCAATCACGACGAGCAACTCGATCAGAGTAAATCCGTTTCGTTTCATGTGGTTATAATTCCTTGACTGTAACGACTGGTAAGTAGGGGATAAAGACAGAACAGGATGGGTGATACATGACGGACCCGAAGAAGCATATTGCTATTCCGACCCTCCTTTCCGCTTCAATCTGGAAGTCGTCTGCTCACGCCATCTACGGTGCCCCTAATAGTACCCGTAATCGGAAAATTTAGCAATAGGATTATTGGAAATTTCAAACCCATATTTACGGCATCGTCTAATAATGGGACGATTTGTAGTAGGGGAAGGGCTGCGTGTGCCCATAATTCGGGTTAGTCGACGGGGCCGTCTGGAAAATCGGGGCAGGAAGTCGTGTTCAGCGCATGGATTTGGGCTGGCTCAGCACTTCGTGGAGGATAATACTCGTTTTGAGCGTTTCCGGGTGGTGAAGAAGGGCCTTGATCGACGAGCGGCGCTTTCGACTGGTGCGACGGCGGGTGCTTTCGCGGCCGGCATGGTCTTGGGAAGGCCGTTGCGTTTCCGTGGCGCGGGTGGTTGCGGGCTGTTGGGTACGTTGGGTCGGCCGTTGGGCCTGTTGCCAGTTTTCGCGCAGGGTCTGGTGGGCCGGACGTTGGGGTGCCGAGCGACGGGGTTGTGCGACGGGGCGGGGCCGTGTTGGCTGGCGCTGTTGTACCGGTTGGGCGGGCACGGGGCGACGTTGGGGCACGGGCGGTGGTGTCGGTGCCTGACGGCGGGGAGGGCTAACGGGACGTGCCGGCGCGGACTGCCGTTGCGCCGGGGTGGGCACGGGGCGCCGCTGGGGAGCCGGTGCGGCCTGACGGGGGGTTGCAGTGGGGGGACCTTCTCCCCGTTTACGGGCGACGGGCGGGGCACCATCGCCGTAAAGCATGCGGCGGGTGGCTTCCGGAAGTTCATCGACGCTCTTGCGGGGTCCACGCTGACTGCGCTGGGCCTCTTCCTTGCGCTTTTCCATCAGCTTGGCAAGGCCACTGATCGCGGCGATGACACCAAATATGATTAATCCGAGAAGTTCTTCCATGACCACACCTGTCGTTCAGGTTGAGATTTCGTTTCGTATGCTTTTCGCGCGGTGCGTTTCGGGTCGGGGGCTTAGTCCCGATCATCCTCCCGTGCGCGGATTTTTCTCCGGAGTACGATAAGTACCACGGAAGCGACGATGACATAAAAAATGATAACGCCGAGATATTGTTCCATGGTCACTCTCCGTCGTTTGCCGGAAAGGGCCGTGCCTTTCCGGGAATCAATTCCCGGAAAGGCAGGCACCCGTCAATTTACTTTTCGTCTTCGTCTTCTTTGGCGATGGACTCACGCATGTCCGTATCGGCCATGACGTTTTTCATTTTGTAGTAGTCCATGATGCCCATGTTGCCGCTGCGGAAGGCATCGGCCATGGCGCGGGGCACTTCGGCCTCGGCCTCGGTGACTTTGGCCTGCATCTCGATGACCTGGGCCTGCATTTCGGCTTCGCGGGCCTTGGCCATGGCGCGCCGCTCTTCGGCCCGGGCCTGGGCGATCTGCTTGTCGGCTTCGGCCTGCTTGATCTGCAGGTGGGCACCGATGTTCTCACCCACGTCAATATCCGCGATATCAATGGAGAGGATTTCGAAGGCCGTACCGGCATCCAGACCGCGCTGGAGCACGACCTTGGAGATCATGTCGGGGTTTTCCAGGACCTTCTTGTGGGTCTCGGAAGAACCGATGGTGGTTACGATACCTTCCCCCACACGGGCGATGATGGTCTCTTCCGTAGCACCACCGACCAGGCGATTGATGTTGGTACGGACCGTTACCTTGGCCTTGGCCTTGAGCTGGATACCATCCATGGCGACTGCCGCCACCGTGTCCGTGCCCCGGCTGGGGTCGGGGCAATCGATGACCTTGGGGTGCACGGAAGTTTTTACGGCTTCCAGCACGTCGCGGCCCGCCAGATCGATGGCGGTGGCTTGCTGAAAGGTGAGGGCGATATTGGCCTTACTTGCGGCGATCAGGGCGGCCACCACGCGGGGCACGTCGCCCCCGGCAAGGTAGTGGGCTTCGAGTTCATTGACGCCCAGGTTGAGCCCCGCCTTCACCGCGTTGATCCGGCTGTGAACGATGGTCTGGGGGCGCACCTTCCGCAGCTTCATGAAGATGAGGCTGGGCAGGCTGACTTTGGCCCCCGATGCGAGGGCCTGAATCCAGAGCGAGAAAAAGCTCAGCATAAGGCCACCGAGGACCAGTACGATGATCCCTCCGATGACGGCGAAAATCCACATTACATTGTCAGCCACGGTCTATACCCTTTCAGAGTTGTGAGTGATGTTTCCAACGGCCACGGGGGCCTATGATTCCAATTTTTCGACAACCACGCGGTTGCCGTGTACTTCTAATACCACGACGTTTTCATTTTCGTCGATGAAATCGCCATCGGAAACGGCGTCGAGACGTTCCTCATCGATAATGATAGTGCCGGATGGGCGGAGGGCCGTCATGACCGTACCCGTCTTGCCGACCAGGGCCTGGTTGGAGGCCATATTGGTATATCCGGCCGCCTCCGAAAGATTGGTCTCCAGGGAGAGTCCCGTCGTACGGCTCGTTCGCGACAGCAAGATCAATCCCAGGCCGATGCCCACGGCGGCGCCAAAAAATTCCCCCATAATAATGAGGAGCTTGGCATCGGGATAGTTGGCCATGCCAATACCGGCGGATACGAAGAGCAGCACCACACCTGCGATGCCCGCAACGGCACCGGGGATAACAAATTCCAGGACGATCAGCGAGACGCCCAGGACAAAGAGTAAGAGGGGCCAAATCATGCGTTGTCAGACTCCGGGTTACGTGGCGCCGTGGCTTCCAGCAGCGCGATCAGCTGTCCAATTTCAATGCGAATCCCGAGCAAGCGCTTGCTCTTGTCCGCAGGGTCTTTCGGGTCGCTTTCGTCGATGGGCTCGAAACTCTGCACGAGGGCGTTGTCTTCACCCAGCATTCGGGCGGCCTGGACGGTGAGTTTGTTGAAGCGCTGGGCAAAAGGCGCACAGGTATAGTAACCCGCCCCTTGAGACTGGACGTAGTCCATCTCCTTCAGCAATTGGTGCAACATGCTCATGAGCGCCTCGCGCATAGTAAACTCCTTCGTTTATGGGGGCCACTGATGCCTATCAGGCGTCGGCGGAGTCTTCCCGCTCGGTGACGACATAGCGGTTGCCATCGGACTGGATAATCTCGATGGGCGTATCCTTGTCCAGGAACTCGCCTCGGGTAACCACGTCGTATTTTTTGTTTCCGAAACGCCCTTTACCGGCGGGGCGCAGGGCCGATGCGGCGATGCCTTTCAGCCCGAGTGCCGACTGGGCTTCTTCAGAGGTCTGGGAAGTATAGCCCGACTCATTGTCCAGTACGGTACTCATAATCAGGGCGCTTCCGAGGGGGCTGTAGGGTAGTACAAAGCCCGAAATCACCACGAAGGCAATGAAGGCAAAAAAGCCGACGGAGAGGGTGTAAAAGGCCTCTTGCGTGCGGGCTACATCCCAGGAGAAGTCTGGAATCGGTGCCTGGACGAGGGCCAGGTAGGCCCCACCCATGAGGCAGACAAAGCCCAGGATGCCGGCGAGGCCGAAGCCGGGTAATAGAAACACTTCCGCGAGAATCAACAGGAAGCCTGCGATGATGAGGGCAATGTCTACCCAGTCCGTCATTCCGATGACCATGTGGGAGCCGAAGAACAGGGCCAGGCACACGGTGCCGATAATGCCGGGGGCACCAAAGCCGGGAGTACGCACTTCCACATAGATGCCGCCCAGGCCGGCCATGAGGAGGAGGCCCGCAATCGTGGGGCTCGTCAGCAGGGCGAAGAGGGCTTCTTCCCAGGTGGGGGTGATGGTCTTACGGTTGACGCTGCCCAGGAGGAATTCGCGGAGGGTGTCGTCCACGTCGGTGGTCATGGCTGCTGCCAGGCCGAAATGGGCCGCCTCTTTGGAGGTCATGGTCAACAATTCGCCCCGGGCACTGATGAGCTCGGTGTTTTCGACGATGAAGTTGTACTCGTCGTCTTCCATGGCGGCACCATCATCGGAGCTGAACTCTTCCACGCCCGCAGCGGCACCCAGGATTTTCTTGAGCACCTCGGTAACGTCGTCGTTGCTGCCATCGCCGCTGTCTTCCGAGACGGCGTCGAGGATCTTGTCGAGGACGTCGCCGGACTTGGATTTTTTCGAGCCGCCGTCACGGGAGACCGAGTCTTCGACTTTGAAGATGTGGTAGGTGCCATCGGGATTGCGATAGCCCCGGACTTCCATGTTACGGTCGACCATGGCCTCGCCCAACAGGGGATCGTGACCATTGGCCTCGCCCAGGGCGCGGTATTTGGCCCGGACAAAGGAGTTGGATTTCTCGTCCATCGCCTCGGTCGTTTCCACGCCGGGCATGATGGGGGTGGAGGCACCGATGTTGGTGCCCTCGGCCATGTAGATAAAGTCGCACGAATAGCTGATGATGGCGCCGGCCGAAATGGCCCCCATGCCTTCGATGTAGGCGATGGTGGGGCATTCCACGCTCATGATGGCGGAGGTAATCTCGATGGCCGAGTCCACCCGTCCACCGGGGGTGTTGATTACAAAGAGGAGGGCTTCGGCTCCTTCGGCTTCGCGGGCAGCCCGTTCCACCACGACGGCGATGCCTTCGTCGATCTCGCCTTCAATGGGGCAAATGACGACGAAGGGTTCCGAGTCGGAATTTCCTTCCGAAGCGGTGGCATCCGTAGTGGCCACTGCGTCGACCGTGACCGGAGTCTCCGGCGAATCTTCGGTGGCTTCACTCGTTTCCTGCGCCTGGACGGGCGATATCGCCAATAGAAGCACCCAGATAATACCCAACATCCACTTCATAATCAGGATTCCTCTATCCATTCGACGGGCGTTATTCTGCTTGATGGCACGGGTTCCAACGGCGGGAATGCCGTCGCAGGGCCAACATGCTATGCTCTCTATACACCCTACACGATCAATTTATTCTACGTCTCACACAACGCAGGCGTCAACGGGCTGAGAAAAGGACGAAAATTCGGTCATTCGTGCGGGGATGCCCCTTCCCAATCCCCTCGGTACCGGATTCTGTCCGGATACTTGAGAGCGGGATAAGGCCATGTATTTCGCACGATCTCCGGAAAATCCCAGACGGTCGGGGCCGTACCGGTCATACTAGAGCGTTTGCGTACCGATAGCAAGCAATGGCCAACGTTCCGTCAACGCATACATTCAGGAGGCGGCTGATTCGAGCGCACCCGCTTGGGCGTTTCCGACCCAATGTCTCGGTGCTTCAGCGGGTGGCAGGGCAACTACGGGATGCAACGGGCCCCGATTTCTGGTAGACTTCGTCGTTATGGCTATGACAAACGACAAACCCGTGATTGTTCAATCGGACCGGTCCATCTTGCTCGAAACGGACGGCCCGGCTTTTCCTGACGCCCGTGATGCCCTGGCTTCCTTCGCCGAGCTGGTGAAATCGCCCGAGCACATCCACACCTATCAGCTTACGCCCCTTTCGTTATGGAATGCGGCGGCGTCGGGCATGACGGCCGACGAAATCTTGACGGACCTGGCCACCTACAGCAAGTATGAGATTCCCCAGAACATCACCGCGGAAGTGGAGGAGCAGATTGGCCGCTACGGCCGCCTGAAACTCTATAAGCAGCCGGACACGGATCAACTCGTGATTGAGTCCGATGACGCCATGCTCATCATGGAAATCCTCAATCAGAAGTCGGTCCAGCCTTACGTCACCGGCTCCCCTGATATGAAGCGCATCTTTGTGAAACCCGGCGATCGGGGGAATGTGAAGTGCGCGTTGATTAAGCTGGGCTTCCCCGTGGAAGATCTCGCGGGTTACACGGAAGGTACGCCGCTGAAGGTGGAGCTCCGTGACCAATGTATCTCGGGGCGGGAGTTTGGACTCCGTAAGTATCAACAGGAGTCGGTGGATGCCTTCCATGCGGGCGGTACCAATCGTGGGGGCAGCGGCGTGGTGGTCTTGCCCTGCGGCGCGGGGAAGACGGTGGTGGCCATTGGCGCGCTGGCGACGGTGAAGACCCACACCCTGATTTTGACCACCAACACGGTGGCGCTGCGCCAGTGGAAAAACGAAATCCTCGACAAGACCCACCTGACGGAAGAGGAGTTGGGCGAATACAGCGGTGAGAACAAGATCATCAAGCCGGTGACCCTGGCGACCTATCAGGTGTTAACCTATCGCAAGACGAAGGATGGCCCCTTCATGCACTTCGGCCTCTTTGAAGAGGGCCAGTGGGGCCTGATTATCTACGATGAAGTGCACCTGCTGCCCGCGCCCGTCTTTCGCGCCACCGCGTCCCTGCAGGCCCGTCGTCGCCTGGGGTTGACGGCCACCCTCGTTCGGGAAGATGGCCGGGAAGATGATGTATTCAGCCTTATCGGTCCCAAAAAATATGACGTGCCCTGGAAAGTCCTGGAAAAGCAGGGCTGGATTGCCACGGCCATCTGCTCCGAGATTCGCATGCGCCTTCCCGAGAGCGAACGCTACAACTACGCCATCGCCAACAAGCGGACCAAGTTCCGCATTGCGTCGTGTAACCCCGCGAAAATCGACATGTGCAAGCACCTCGTCGAGCACCACAAAGACGACAACGTGCTTATCATCGGTCAATACCTCGACCAGCTCAAGGATTTGTCCAAGAAGTTCGAAGCCCCCATCATCACGGGCCGCACGCCCAACGGCGAGCGGGAAAAACTCTACAAGGCTTTCCGCACGGGCGAGATTAAGCTGCTCATCGTGTCGAAAGTGGCGAACTTTGCCATCGACCTGCCTGACGCCAACATCGCCATTCAGGTGTCCGGCACCTTCGGCAGCCGCCAGGAAGAAGCCCAGCGACTGGGCCGAATTCTGCGTCCCAAGAGTGACGAGAACGTGATTGCCCGGTTTTATTCGCTGGTCTCCCGGGACACCAGCGACCAGGATTTCTCGGTGAAGCGCCAGCTGTTTTTGACGGAGCAGGGCTATCGCTACGAGATAAAGACCGACGAGCAGGTCTATGAGGGCGAAGTGGAGTAGGGGGGGTAACCACAGAGAACGCAGAGGGCACAAAAGAGCAGAGACCGTGGATCTCCCGGTGGCAGGTTTTTGCCCCAGGAGCAGTGGACTTGGTGGACCGTGTGGACGAAGTGGACCGTATCCGTGTGGGGGGATGTGGCCGTGAAATGGTGTTGTGCGTCCTGGTTTGGCGGGATGATTCTACGATGTCTTCGATGAAACGGGGCAGGGTTAGTTGTGGCCAAGGGCAAGTGCCCTGCCCCAAAACAGTGTCTACGGCGAAGCCACGGTTTCCCTGACTGTGCCGAGGCGTTCCTTCAGCGTTTTGCCAAGGCGCTGCCCTGCTGCCACCTCATCCGCCGTCATCAAATGGGCGATTTTATCACGGGCGGAGCGGGCCTCTTCCGACTGAAGAGCGGCCAGGCTATACCAGGCGTAGGCCCGGGCATTCTGCTGAACGATGCCCCGGCCATATTCCAGGCATCTCCCGAAGGCAGTCTGGGCATCGGCATGCCCTTGGTCCGCAGCGCGACTGAACAAATCCGCTGCTTTCCGGTCATCCTGCGCCACCTTGTTTCCAAGCAGCAGCAGTTTGCCCAATTCATACTGCGCTTCAACGTGTCCAGCGGTCGCCGCGCGCTCCAGGTAACGGGTGGCTTCATCCGAATCAGCACAGGTGCGCTGTTCATCTGCAAGCAACTGGGCCAGCTGAAACAGTGCGCCGGGGTCTGCCTGCTCCGCCGCACGGCGAAACCAATTTACGGCGGCGGTCTCGTCCTGTTCGGCCCCCGCCCCTTCCAGGCACATCACGCCGAGCGCGTATGCGGCGTCGGGCTCCCCCTGATCGGCGGCCTTCTGGTACCAGAGAAGACTGGCCGCCAGGTCTTTTTCAGCGCCGCATCCTTCCGCGTACATGCGGCCAAGATGGGACTGGGCTTTCGCGTGTCCCTGCTCTGCGGCCCGTGTCATCCAGCGCAGTGCCTCGTCGAAATCGCGATTGAATTCAGGGCCCTGGGTGTAGTGAAGGCCCAAGCGATATTGGGCGTCTGCGCTATTTTCCAAATCGGCTTCTCGATAGAGTTGCGTCAAATCAATCGCGGTGTCCTGGTTTTCCGGCGCTTCAGCCGCTTCGGAGTTCACCGCTTCGTCTGAGGTGGTGGTAAGAGGGACCGGGCTTTCCCGGGGGGCCTCGTCGAGACGTCGCTGAAGGCTGTCCCGCGCGGCCACGGTTTCCTCCAGGCGGCGTTGCACCGATTTCAATTCGGTCTCGAAATGTTCCACTTCGCCCCGGGCCGCCGTCGTGTCCTCCCGCAGTACGTCGCACGTCACTTCGAGTTCGTCGAGCCGTTCCCGGGCGGCCGTCAGTTCCGCTTGGACGTCTTCGCGCGCTGCCCGTGCGGAGGCAAGGTCCGCCTGAAGTTGGTCGCGATCGGCTTCGAGCCGGGTAATATTTTCTTGATGCTGTTCTTGGATGGACGCGAGCGTTTCCGAAAGTTCGTCGGCACGGGTGCTTGCTTCGGTTTCCGCCTCCCGATGCCGTTCCAGTGTCGTGCGAAGCGTCTCAAGTTCGGCGGCGTGCTGTTCAGCCCCTTCCTCCAGGGCAGCGACCCGTTGTTGCTCCGCAGCAAGCGCTTCCTCCAACGCGATCACCCGCTGGCGCGCTTCCGAAATTGCCTCCGCATCCGCGGTTTCCTGACCTGCGGCCAGGGCTTCCAGGCTGGCTTCCTGTTCCGCGAGCGAAGTGCGCAGGGACGCCAGCGTTGTTTCCAGCTCCGTGCCACGCTGTCGCTCCGCGTCCAGCAACCCTTCCAATTCGGCAGCTTTCTGGCGCGCTTGCGCTACCTCCTCGGAATGCTTGGCATCGTGACTTGCGGTCAGGGCCTCGAGTTGGCTTTCTTTTTCCTCAAGTGCGCTCCGTAGGGAGGCCAGCGTAGATTCCAGTTCCGCAACGCGCTGTCTCTGCTCGTCGAGGGTTGTCTGCAAGGTTCGGGCGGTCGTCTCGAGCCCTTCCCGAACTTGTTCTCGCTGCGGCTCCTCGGCAAGATATTGTTTGTATAGGTCTGCCTTTCTCGCCGCATAGCTTAATAGCTGCTGCAGCCGGGAAATCGCTTCCCCGGGCGCCAGGTCCTCAATCTTTATCATCGTCCCGCCGGACGGTACAATGACCATTCGCTTGCATTCGCGGCACCACCCATCGCGGCCCGCAAACCCATCGTCCATTCGCAACGCTGCCCCACAGTGTTGGCATGAGAAGTCAATCATTCTGGCAATTCCTCAGTCATGCGGTGGTAATACCGCGCCTGACTCACTACTGAATCACCCCTTCTTCGCAGTATAAACCTACCATTTTCCGGAGATTTTGGCAAAGTGCCTCCCATGTGGGGCGAAACGCATCACGCTGGAGGCCCGTGTTTCAGGATGTAGGTCTTCTTCCCCCGCTCCGTCCAAAACGTCACGAGTCCGTCCTGGATGTCTACCCGATACGCATTGTCCACAAAAAAGAATTCTTTGGGATTGCTGTTGAGTCACCCGCGCGCTCCCGCGTACCATAGCGTCCATTCCAATCGTGACGGCAGGGAGAAATCATGGCGCGAAAATCTATCACCGTTTTGTGTGGTCCCAACGGCAGTGCGCGGGCGGGTCGTATTGACCAGCGGCTGCGGGAATCGGCGGGGTCGGCCCTGTTGCTGGTGCCTTCGGTGCGGCAGGCAAAACGACGACGAGAACAGTTTTTTTCGGCCGAGGGCTGTCCCGGTGCGTGGGGCGCGCCGGTGCTTTCGCTCAAGGATTTCGCCCAAGACCTGGTATCGCGCGAAGGGGTTGTGGTCACCAATTTCGAGTCGGGCTTTCAGCAGCGTCTCTTGATGGAGCATTGCCTCCGGGAAGTGGCGGTGGAACTGCCCGAAACCTCGCTCGTGCGCATTCGCCAGACACCGGGCCTGATTCGTCACCTGGTCTCAGTGGTGAACGACCTCAAGCAGGCGGCCATCGAGCCCGATGTGTTTGCCACGCGGCTGGAACAGGCCGAGTACACGGCCTCGTTGGATGAGGGCGTGGCGGCCGTCTATGCCCTGTACCAGGAGGCCATGCAAGAGGCGGGATTGTACGACGTGCCCGGGCTCTATTGGCATGCCGACTATTTCGCGGGGCAGGGGTGCCCGAAGGTGTTGGAGGGGATTGATACCCTCTTGCTGGATGGCTTTGACGACTTCACGCCCTCGGAATTTCGTTTGCTCCACTCCTTGTCCGATCAGGTGGAGCGGATGGAGATTGGGTTGAACGTGGAGTTGGCGCCCGATCGGCAGGACCGCTATACCCTCACCCTCCATACGCTCCGTCAGTTGCAGGAGCACTTTGATTGCCAGGTCGTGGAATGTGAAGCGCCTGCGATGGCATCGTGGTCGGACTTCGCGGCCCAGCGCATTTTCTGGCGCGAAGAACCGGTCGTGCCGGAGAACCTGAGAGCCAACCTGACGATTGTGCCCTGTAGTGATGGGGTCCATGAAGTGGAGAGCATCGCCCGTCGGGTCAAGAAGCGCATCGTCGATGAGGGGGTGTCGCCGACGGACATTGCCGTGGTCTATTGGAACATGACGCGGGTGGCGGACACCCTGCGCTCCGTCTTTTCCTCCTTTGGGATTCCGTGCCAATTGGCGACCCAGCGTACCCTCTCGGAAAGTCGATTGGGCCGCACCTTGCTGAATCTCTTTTCGACGACTGATTGGGAGCGCGAAGGAATTCTGGAACCGTTGCAGGGGCCCTATCTTGCTTCGGTGATTGGTCCCGTGCCCGAAGCGGCGGCCTATTATGCCCAGCGTGCCCAGATTCTCAAGGGGTATAAAGATTGGGCCTACCGGCTGGAACGGCTCAAGAAGCAGGTGGAGCGGGGTGAACGGGAGGATGCCCGTGCCCTGCTGAAACGGCACCCGGAGGCCGTGGCGGAGTTGGATGGGCTGCTTTCGGCTATCGCGGCGCTGTCTGCAATCCAGCAGGAACTTCCTGAGGAGGCCACCCAATACGACTATGCCGTGAAATTGGATGGTCTGCTGAAAAAACTGGCGCCAGCGGAGCGCAACGCCTACCTGGAAGAAGAAGATCCCCCGGCGCGGGAGGGTATACGGAGTCTCCTGGAATTGCTTGCCGACGCGCCGGGCAGTGATGTGGTGGCGATGGGACGGGACGAGTTTCTGACGCGCTTTAACCAGGGGCTGGACGAGTTGTCCTTCAGCCTGCCGGGTGCGGCGGGGGGCGTGGCCTGTCTGGATGCCAGCCAGGTGCGTAACGAGCGATTCGCCCATGTCTATGTGGGGGGACTGAACGAGGGCCAGGCCCCGGCACCGCCCGCAGGAAACGCCGTTTATCCAGAGCGGGATCGGGAGCGCCTGAACGAGGCCCATATTCCGATTGAAAGCAACCAGGAACACCATGCCCGCCAGCGTATGCTCTTCGGCCACGTGCTGGAAAGTGCCGACGAAAGCCTCTTTCTCTCCTGGCAGCTGGTGCAGGACTCCGGCCGCGAAGCGAGCCCGAGCCCTTTCTTGACTGACGTACGCGAACTGTTTCCCCCGTCTCTGGGGGTGGTGGAACCTTACCCCAAGGCGGATAGTTTTCTGCCCGAGCCCGACGTATTGGCCTGCCAACGGGACGTGATGAATCGGGCCCTTTACAGTGCGCCGGAATTGGTCGAGGCCTTCTCCGAGTTGTGCGCGCCGGGCGTGGTCGGTGCGTCCGTGGAATCATCCCGCCAGTCAGATGAACCCTTTGGACCCTTTGATGGGGTCCTGACCGATCCCGACCTGGTCGAGAGCATTGCCTCCGCCTATGGGGAGTCCCACGAGTTCAGCGTGAACCAGCTGGAGACCTGGCTGTCCTGTCCCTTTAACTTTTACGTAAATCGGGTGCTCCACCTCGAAGAGGGGGGCGCGCCCGATAGTACCGTAGGGGCCCTGATTCGGGGGAGCCTGCTCCACGATGTGCTGGAGGCCTTCCACCAACAGTTTGCGGGATTACACATCCGGGACATCGGCCTGGGCAAGGCCGATGAAAGCATGGCCGAGTTGGTGGAGGCAGCCTTCGATGCCTATGACTGGAACGAATGTGCCGCACCACGCGGTGCGGTGTTGGCCGAGAAGCTGCACCTCCTCCGGCGTTTGCAACGCTATCTCCGTGTGGAGCACACCCAGGAAGAGGAGCAGCCCTGGAAACCGACCTGGTTCGAAGTGGCCTTCGGTCGGAGCGCTTCGGCGGAGGGGGATGCCCCGTCGACGGTTGCGCCCTTCGTCATGACGGGTAGCGCGGGGCCCGTGCGTTTCACTGGAAGAATTGACCGCATTGACCGGGATGGGGACCGGGTTCGGCTGATTGATTATAAGTCGGGCAGTGTGCCCGCGGCGGGCGAGATAACGGGCGGCCAGTCGATTCAGCTTTCGGTCTATGCCGAGGCCGTGGAGCGTCATGTGCTGCCCGATACGGAATGCGTGGAAGCCCGCTATCTTGCCGTGGGCAAAAGGGAGCGCCGGGAAGCCCTGGGCCTGGCAGGGAAAGGCAAATGGCCTGACCGCGTCGGCAATATGCACGAGGCCATCGCGCGGGCTGTGGCCGGTATACGGCGGGGTTATTTCCCGCCGGAACGGGGGGGTAAGACCTGCTTTGGCTGTGGCCAGGTGCGGGCCTGCCGCCATGAAGATGCCCGGATCGCCCGAAAACTGGGCCTTCCGGAAACGGACGGGGAGGAAGGGGCATGAAGTACACCCCACAGCAGCAACAGGCGATTGAATCGCAGGCACGTTATCTTTGTGTGGATGCCGGTGCCGGTTCGGGTAAAACCCGGGTCCTGGTGGACCGCATTGTCTATCTCTTGAAGACGGGCCAGGCGCGCTTGGAAGAGATCGTGGCCATCACCTTTACGGAGAAGGCAGCGCTGGAAATGAAAGAGCGCCTGCGGAAAGCCTTCCGCCAGATGGCCCCCCACGATGACCCTGCGGCGTTCAGCGTATGGCGCGATTGGGAGCGGCGGGTGGACACGGCCCACATCACGACCATCCACGCTTTTTGCGCCCGGCTCCTTCGGGAGAATGCCCTCTTTCTCGGGCTTGACCCCGACTTTGGCCTCCTTTCGGATGCGGAAAATGCCCTCATGCTGCAGGAAGCCGTCGAGTCGGTCATGATTCGGATGCTGGAGAAAAACGACCCGGCCATGGTGCGGTTGGCCTCGGCCCACACCCTGGGCGAACTGCAGGGACTCTGCAAATCCCTCTTGCTTAACCGTGGCGTCGTTGACCGGATTCGACGTCGGGGCGGCATGGATACGCCCGATGCGGTGGAGGCCACCTGGCAGGCCCAGGTGGCGGCCGAGCAGTCTCGCTACTTGAACGAGTTGGGACGAAACGCCCGGGTGAATACCTTACTGCAGGCCCTGAAGACGTATGAAGGCCTGTGTGATGATCCCGATGAAGGAAGGGAAGCCTGGCGTCATGCCATGGTGGTGGCCTTTGAAGATATGCAAGCGGGCATGACGGCGGAAGAGGCCGAAGTGGCGCTTCGGGGCTTTCTGAAGAATCCCTTCGGAAACGGGAAAAAGAAACTGTGGCCGTCGCCCGAAATTTACGATGATTTGGCGGCGCTGCAGAAGAAGGTGACCGAGTTTGCCAAAGACGCCCTCCTCGATGGCGTCCTGTCGGGCGGTGCGGAGGGGGCGGTGGCGGAATCTGCCCAACTGACCAGTGACTTACTCCAACTCGACAGCCACATCAACAGTGCCTATGAGCAAGGTAAAGAGGCCGCGAGTCTGTTGGACTTCGACGATCTCGTGCTCCTGGCCCTCAAGGTGTTGCGTGAAAAAGATACCATCAGGCAACAGACCGCCAAAGGCATCAAGTTCCTCCTGCTGGATGAGTTTCAGGATACGGACGGGCAGCAGTTGGAGATTGCCCGATTACTCCATGACGAAGCGGAGGGACCTGCGTTGTTTATCGTGGGGGACCCGAAGCAATCCATCTATTATTTCCGGGGCGCGGAAGTCGAGATTTTTCAGAACGAGCGCGCGGCGTCGGAAGAGTTGGTGCGTCTGGATAGCAATTTCCGATCCTTGCCCGACGTGCTGGGTTTCGTCAATGACTTTTTCCAGCAGTCCAACCTGTTGTGCGCGGTAGAGCAGTATCAGCCCATGCAAATCGGCCGGGAACGCCTGGGCGGAGCACGGGTGGGCTTCATCCTGAGTGACCCGCCGGAAGGGGAAAACCCCAAGAAATGGCCCGTCTACGCCTATCGGCAGCGGGAAGCCGCCCAGATTGCCGCCCAGATCGCGGCCTTGTGTGCGCCGGAGAGTGACGCCACGGTGTGCGATGAACACACGGGCGAAATGCGTCGGCCGGACTATGGCGATGTGGCCCTCCTCTTTCGTTCGACGAGCAATGTGGGTCTTTACGAGGAAGCTTTGCGGAAGGCGGGTATCCCCTATACCGTCGTGGCGGGTGCGGGCTTTTACGAGCGGCAGGAAGTCGTCGACGTTATCAATATCCTCAAGGTCCTGGCAGACCCCTGGGACGAAATGGCCCTGCTGGCCTACCTGCGCGGACCCGTGGTGGCCCTGTCCGACGATGACCTCGTCCGACTGTGTCGTCAGGGCACGTTGACGGAAATGGCCCTGGGGGATTCCCTACCCACGGGCCTGGATTACCCCGAGCGGTTGGCCCGGGCGCGCGACGTGTATGAAGCGCTCCGTGCCCGCCTGGCCGGCCCCCTGCCCGAGTTGGTGGATCACCTGCTGGACATTACGGGATTGGAAGCCATCCTGTTGAGCCAGTTCCTGGGCTTGCAGAAGGCGTCCAACGTGCGGAAGCTCGCCAACCTCGCGCGGGAGCAGGCCCGCCGTGGCGCGCTGTCGTTGCGTCAGTTTGTCAATTACCTGGATGAAGTACACACCTACCAGATTCGAGAGGGGGAAGCGGGACTCCAGCCCGACGGTGCCGGCTCGGTGACCCTCATGACGATTCACAAGTCGAAAGGCCTCGAGTTTCCCGTGGTCTTCCTGCCCGATATGGCGCAACCGAGCAAAGGATCGAAGGAGCATACCCTTCAGCTTCACCGTCAACTGGGGATGTCCCTGCGCCTGTCGGGGGATGACGGGAATCGGATGGATACGCCCCTGGGCACGCTCATCAAGCGTCGCATCAAGGAAGAAGAGGGGGCCGAGTCTGCCCGTGTGCTCTATGTGGCCCTGACCCGCGCGCGCGACATGCTCTATCTGTGCGGTAAAGCGAACGCGCCGCTGGGCTCCTGGTTCCACGCCTTTGAAGGAATTCACGGCTTCGACGCCGGGGTCCATGGGCATCTTTTTGACGGCGCAAACTGGCAGGCGGAACTCATCCGAAATCTACCCGAAGTGCGGGGTGCGGCACCCAAACGCCTTGGGGAATCGGACAGCGATATAGACTCGGTGCGCCGTCGTATCGCTCCCGTGGAGCTTCCCGAGGCGTCGTCACCGACCATTTCCGTGTCGCGGCTCTTGACGTTTTTGTGCACCGACGAAGGAGCCGGAGACGAGCGGCCCGACGAAGACCAGCCCCGGGTAGAGCGGGACAGTAGTTTCGCCATGGACCGGGGGACCTTGGTCCACCGCATGTTTGAGGTGTGGGATTTTGCGGGCGAGGACTTGCCCGATATCTCCCGGCTCATCCGCGATGGGCGTCTGGGCTTGGGGGCGCGGGAGGAGCTGAACACCGACTTGCGCGCCATCGCCGAATGGTTTCAGGCCTCCGAGTTGGGTGGGCGGCTGGCAACGGAAACCGGCCTCCAGCGGGAAGCGCCCTTCAGCCTGCGAATCGGCGACACCATCGTCAACGGCACCATCGACCTCGTGTTGGCGGACGGCACCCTGGTGGACTACAAAACGGGTAAGCTGAAGCCGCAAGGGGCCGCCCGTTATGAGAAGCAGTTGCTGCTCTACGGCGCGGCGCTCCGGGCACTCACGGGCAAGACACCCCAGCGGGGAGTGTTGGTCTATGTGGATGCCCAGGAGACGGTGGAGGTGACCTTCACGGCGGAGCGGATCGATGCGGTGTTGGAGGAAGCGCGGACGGTGTTGGGATAGGTGGCGGGGGGCGTTCGGTGGCGGACGCGAATGATTCCAGATTTCAGGATGGTCTACCACGGAAAGCACGGAAGTCCACGGAAAATGGTGGCCTGTTGAACGACCTGGGTGTACTTGTCTCAGGCCGCATTGCCTTCGTCCCGGGTGGCTGAGTCGATGCTTTGTGATATTGGGCGAATTGATTTCCTATCCACTCGTTGCGCTCTTCGTTCCTTGATGGCATAGATGGCGTATGGCGTTGGTCGAGCGTTGGGCTATTCTCTAAAGACGGAAGGCCCATAGTTGCATGGCTTGCCCGGTTCTGCGAAACTCCTTGCTATGCAGAACACCACCTCAAAATCATCTCTCAGCCGCTGGCTTATTGGCCTCACTGCGTGCTTTTTTGTTGTCCACGGCCTCTATTATCTGGTGGGGGTGCGCTTTAATGACCGGACCCTGATCGAGGTCATGCATTTTCTCGATCCCGTCTTGCTTAAGACGCGGCTGTTGGAGAGTGTGTGGTACCTTCATATTCAGCCGCCCCTCTTTAATCTTTTCGTGGGCCTGGTGCTCAAGGTGACGCCGGAGAGTCCCTGGCTCTTTTACGCCCTTTACGTGGCCTGTGGGCTTTGTCTCTATCTCAATACCTTCGTCTTGCAGGTGCGGCTTGGGGTGGGGCGGCGTTTGGCGGCGGTACTGAGCACGGTGTTTATGGCGAGCCCCTCGTTTATCCTGTGGGAACAGTTCCTCATGTACACCATGCCCATCGCGGCCTTGCTGAGCGTGGCGGCGGTGTGTCTGCTGGGCTATCTGGAAAGCCGCCGTGTCTTGCCCCTGGCGGGATTCTTCCTGGCGATATTTTTGCTTTGCGGCATGCGGAGTATGTTTCACCTCGGCTATTACATCCTTCTTTTCGGGGTGCTGGTGGGGCTGGGAAAGGGCTATCGTCGCCAGATTGTTACGGTGGCCCTCGTGCCCTTTCTGGTGCTCTTCGGATTCTATTTCAAGAATTATGTGCTCTTTGGTGAATTCAATGTGTGCAGCTTCACGGAGAAGAACCTCTGGATCATGACGGCGGGGAACATGCCGTGGGATGAAAAAAACAAGCTGGTGGAGGAGGGGAAGATTTCCGAGCTGTCCCTCGTCAACCGCTGGGCGTCCTTAGATGCCTACGATTTTAAGTACAAGGTGGTGCCGGAGCGGTTTAAGAAGGTGCGGGCCCTTTCGCGCACGCACAAGACGAACGATGCGGTGAACTACAACCACTATGGGTTCATCGAGAATTGTAATGAGTACGGTGCCGATGCGAAGTATGTATTGCTGCATCAGCCGAAGCATTTCCTGATTTCGACGGTGCAATCGTGGTATCGCTACTTCAAGTCGAGCAGTGCCCTGCCCATTTCACCGGAGAATCAACAGCACATCACGCCGCTGATTGCCTTCTATGATCATGTGCTCTACGGGAAGGTGCCGGTGGACCTTTCGAAACACAGTCGCCTTATCGAGATGACCGGGACACCGCCCTATCTGTTTCTGTTGCTCGGGCTGCCCCTGGTATTGCTCTATGGCGTGTATCGCGCGCTACGCCCGGGGCACTTTGGGCTGACCGGGGCCCAGCGTGGGGTCCTGTTGTTCATGGGATTCACCATTTTCATGGTGGCGGCGCTGGGGTGTACCTTCGACTACCTGGAAACGGCCCGTTATCGTTTCACGACGGACGGGCTGTCCATCGTGCTGCTGGGCATGGCCCTGCAGCACGGTCTGCACAGGTGGCGGGGTGATGGGGAACCAGAAAGCCGCGAAGGCTCCGCACGGGATTAGCGGCCTCGCGGGTTGTCGTGGAGCCAGCGCTTGAGCGCTTCACCGAGCACACGATGGTCGATCGGCTTTGAGATGTAGTCGTCCATACCCGCTGCCAGGCACTGCTCCCGATCGCCCTCCATGGCCCCTGCGGTCAGGGCAATAATGGGCACATCGCACTGGGGCGAAGGCATGCGGCGAATTTCCCGGGTTGCCCCGAAACCATCCAGTTGGGGCATCTGGCAATCCATCAGCACCAGGTCAAAGTCCTGTTCCTGGATTGCGGTCACCGCATCGCGGCCGTTGTCGACGGCTTTTGCCTGGTATCCCAGGCGTTTGATGAGGTGAAGCGCCACCTGCTGATTAACCTTGTTATCCTCTGCCAGGAGGATGCGCCGCGTGCTCTGAGGCTCACGGGGCGGCAGTGGAGTCTTGGTCTCGCACGTCGGGTCGCTGGTGAAAAAGTTAGCGGAGTCTGGCTCTTCCAGGATCTGCCCGAGGCAGTCCCTGAGCATTTCCGGTCCGATTGGCGTGGCCAGGTAGGCCGAGAATCCAGCCGCGCGCGCTTCTTCGATAGCCCCCTGCCCCTCGACTGGTCCGAGCATGACCATGGGCAGTTTGGCGGGTGGCGGAATTGCCATGAGTTTGCGGCCAATGCGAAGTGCTTCATCCGGCGTCGTTTCAAGATCGAAGAGCACCAGGTCAAAGGGCGTATTTCGCTGCAGGTGTTGTTGGATAAGTCCCGCGCTGTCCGCTTCGCCGCGGGCCCATTCGTAGGGGCAATCCCAGTGGGCGAGGTGCTGGCAGATGTCGTGGGTGGCTGGTTCCTTGTCCGAGACTACAATAAGACGCTTCTCAGAAAGCCGCAGCGGGGTCGACGTGGATGGGGGGGCGGGGTCCGTGCTCTTGGGTAGCAGGATGGTGAAGTAGAAACGGCTTCCCTTGCCTTCTTCGCTTTCAACACCGATTTGACCGCTCATCATCTCAACCAACTGTTTCGAAATGGCCAGGCCCAGCCCGGTGCCTCCAAAGCGACGGGTGGTGGAGGCATCGACCTGGGAGAAAGATTGGAACAGCTGGGATAAGGCGGTGTCGGGAATCCCGATTCCGGTGTCCCTGATCTCGATCAGTAGCTCCAGTTTGTCTGCGGTCTCCCCGACTTTGCGGAACTGGACCCGAACCTCCCCGTCCCGGGTAAACTTTATCGCGTTATTGAGCAGGTTGACGATAATCTGCCGGAGTCTTCCCGGGTCCCCCACGAGCGGGGGGAGGGGCTCCTGTGTACCGTCGATGACCAGCGTCAATCCCTTTTCCCGGGCTTTCTCTGCCACGACATCGGTTGCGCGGGTAACGACGTGGCCGAGGTCAAAGGTAATGGACTCAAAGTCGAGGTGTCCCGCCTCAATTTTGGAGAAATCGAGGATGTCATTGATGATGCCCAGCAGTGCGTCCGCAGAATCGCGCACCGTCTCGGCGTAGTGACGTTGTGTCTCGGTGAGTTCGGTGTCGAGGAGCAAGCCGGTCATACCGATTACCCCATTCATCGGGGTGCGGATTTCATGGCTCATGTTGGCGAGGAAGAGGCTTTTTGCCGCATTCGCCCGTTCGGCTTCGCGGGCGGATTCCTGGGCGACGTGGAAAGCGCTTTCCAGGTGGAGGTTGGTTTCGGCCAGTTCTTCCGTACGCTCGGCGACCTGACGTTCCACCCGGGCAGAATAGCGTGCGCTACGGCGTAAGAGGAGTAGTGCCGTAGCAATCAGTACGGCGCTTAAGAGGAAAACGAGGAGAGATACCAATGCTGCGGCTTTTCTTCCGAGGGCCATGACATCCCGTTCCCCCGTCGCCTTTACGATTATCAGGGGTGCTTTATTCAGGTCTCGAAGAAGGGTGTAGGCGTTCCATTGGGTCCTGGAAGGTGCCGAAACCATCGAATCCTGGGACTCGAGGGTACTGTAAAGCGCGACGTCAGGCAGTTCACTGGCTTTGGCCGAAAGGGGGATGAGCTCAAAGGGAACGTGGACGCGGTCGGAGATAGCTGTGATGAGTTCCGGAGTGAGGAAGCGCCCCATAATTAACACACCCCGTCGCGGGGCGGTGCCATCACTATTGCGTATGCCCCGGGCTCCTACCAGCGCAAGGCCCTGGTCGGTTTCGAGCAATCCGTAGCTATCTTCATTGGAGAATATGCTGAAAGGCAGGGCACTGAAATCGAGTTGTGTACCGTTGAAGGGCAGGGCGTGCCCGGTCGTTGCCTCATGGGGCAGATAGGTTTCGCCCCAGATTACCTGTCCTTCGAGGTCGCAGATGTAAATCATGTCCAGCCCGAAAGACTGCAGAGAATCCCAGACAAGATTGACCTTCTCGAATTCTTCATTGTGGTCTTCGACATAGAGATAGATATCATCCCAGAGCGCCCAGCTCCCGACCGTATCAAACACATGGGCGGCTTCCCGGTAGATGGCGTCGGCGCATCGCAGGACGTTGGTATCGGCTTTCTGGCGTTCCAACTCGCTGAACTGTGGCAGGATGACGAAGTTTCGAATAATTTGATCGAAAAGGATCGTCAGCAAGACCAGCAGCAGGAGGGCCGTTCCCAGATAATATGTTTTGTGCGTGGAAGACAGCGTCCTAATCTCACAATCCAGGAATACACTCGCCGCATACCAGGCGCGGTGGTTGTACTCCATGTGCCCGAAAGCCTTAAATCTGGTAAGGCCTTCCCATAGTATCTGATCTCAGCCCGGCTGTAAACGATGTCGGATCGCTCTCTGGGCGCTTCGAATGCTCGCAGACTCAAGGCTATTCTTTGGCGGTGACGCCCGGGTAGTCCCGCCACAGCCACCGCAGCATATCGGGGAGAATCGCGCCACCGTGTTTGGCATTGTGCCCTTCGGTGCCCATAACAAATTTGTGATCGTATTCGGCGTAGGCGAGTGCCTTGTCCATCTGCATATTACCCAGGGGCCAATTCCCGTGGGCGTTATCCAGGTCGTTTTCGCCTGCCTGAAGATAGATTCGCATGGGCCGCTTCTCTGACTTTCGGATGAGGGCGGGGTAGACATGACCACCCCGGATGTTGGTGAAGCTCCCCACGTGGCTAAGCACCTTACGGAACTGGTCCGGGCGCTCCCAGGCCACGGTAAAGGCACAGATGCCGCCAGAGCTGATGCCGCAAATGGCGCGACCTTCGGGATCTTCCGTGAGCCGGTAGTCCTTGCCGACGGTCGGGAGGACGTCTTCCAGCAGGAAGCGGGCATATTGGTCGCTCAGGGTGTCATATTCGACACTGCGGTTGCGTTTCGGTTTTTCGCCCTCTTTTTCCGCAGGATACTCGCCCGGATTGATGAAGATGCCGATGGTGACGGGCATGGCTCCCTGGTGGATGAGATTGTCGAAGACCGTTGGCGTCCGGAAGTCCCGTTCAAGCGATACGTAGGAAGCGCCGTCCTGAAAGACCATGACGCAGGCCGGCTCGGTGCCATCATACTGCGCGGGCACATAGACCCAGTATTGACGTGTGGTGCCGGGATAGACCGTGCTGTCGCTCATCGTATGTTCGGTCACGGTACCCTGCGGCACCCCTTCCTGGGGCAGCGAATCGGGGCCCAGGGTGTATGTTTCGGCCATGGCAGGCGCGGAGCACCCGATGGCGAGGGTCAGGGCGAGAAGAAAGTGGCCGAATGGGTTCATTATTGTTGTTCCTTTCAGAGCGATAGGGTGTCGTGTGCCATCGATCGGGCACGAAGCCGCTACACACTACGCGTGGAGGTCGCGCCCCGAGACACTGCCGGTATTCCCGGTGCCCCTCCCCGTGTTCCAGGTAGCCGTTCCCCGGGGGGCGTGGCCACGACGGAAATGGGGTGCACTGCGTGTGCGCACCGGTCCCATTGAAGCAGAACGGGAGACGGGATGCAAGGAATCGGGGTGTGGAGGACGGGATGGGGCAGGCCTTGCGCAATCCAATCCTGCCCCTTACACTGAATGGAATGCCATGCATGGAAAGGTGGTCAGGATGATGCATATTCGCCCACTAAGTCGACCGGCCAGGGCGCAGGAAGACGGTGCGTCGCTGAACCTTCTGGTGCTGTTAATTACGCCGTTGCTCGCCCTCTATGGAGCAGTCGGGCAAGTGCTTCGGTATGTAGCGCCGGGTTTTCAGAAGGATTTCATCGGGCCCGAGCAGTTTTAGGCCGTGTTTTTCCGGCTGGACTGGGTCGTTTGCCAGTGGTCTGTGTTAGAATGGGCCTCGTGCAATCCGGCACATCAGACGCGTCGTACAACCAATGAAGGCAGTTATGAAGGGACGAAGTTTCGATACCTTTCAGGTGGCCCCCGGGAACCAGGAGGCCTATACCGTATGTCGGCGAATCGCCCTGTTGGAGGAGATGGGGCCAGCGCTGGTGGTGCTGTTGGGACCCGAAGGCAGCGGTAAAAGTCACCTGCTCTGGGCCATTGCCAAACAGGTGCGGGCCGGCACGTTGCCCGCGGGATTGGCGCTGATCACGCCCGACGATATTCCCGAGAAAGTGCGGGGCCTGGTAGAAGACAGCTCGCCCCTGCAAGGCCGTCGCGCCATATTGCTCGTTGATGGGCTGGAGCGCTTCGATGCCGAGGTTCGTCGCCTTGATGCCGTGATCGAGACCTTTCTCGCCTATCAGCACCCGGTGGTCATCGCGTCAAGCGTACACCCCAACCGGCTCTCCCAACTACCGGTTTCCCTGGTCAACCGTTTGGCCTCTGCCCGGGTAGTCGCCATGGAACCCCGCCTGGTCGCCGGTGACAGTAAGGCCGTGGATCGGGTGCGGGCCCTGGAAGAGGCGGCCCAGGAATTGCAGCGGCAGCGCGATGCCCTGCAGGAGCAATTGGAAGCGTCTGGCCTGGCCGCCGGAGCCGCCCAACGCGCCGCAGAATTGGCGGAAGCGCGGGTGGCGGCCCTGCAACAGCAAGCGGATGCGGCGACCGCCGAAGTGGCCCGGCTGGAGGCATCGCTGGCGGCAACGATAGCCGAGAAAGAGGCCGTAGCGCGTAAGGCGTCGGTGATCCAGGCCGATGCCGTGGCCGCCCGGGATCAGTTGGGTGAGGCGATGAAGGCGCTGGAGGAAGCGACGTCTGCCCAGGCCATGGCGGAGAGTCAGATAGCATTATTCCAGGAGGAAGCCGAGTATGCGATGGCCCAGCAGGCCCGTTTACAGGGCGAGCTGAGCGCGATACGGATGTCCTCGGATGACACGACGGCACTACAGGCAGAGTTGGCCCAGGCGCAGCGCGCCATTGCCGAAGCGGTGGAAAGCCTCACGGTGATGGGCCAACAGCATGCGTCTTTGTGCCATGATCTCGAATCCGACGTGAAAGATCTTGTGGATGGATTGGGCGCGGCGTCGGAGGCGCGGGCGGCGGACGCAGGACAGGCGGCCCAATTGCGGGACGCCCTATCCGATGCGAAACTGGCCCAGCAACAGATGCGCGATACGCTGGTGGGTACCCGCGAGCGTCTGAAGGGCGTCGAGTTCGAATGGGCGAAGACCCGGAAAGTGCTGGCGATTCAGACGGCGGAAATGGATGCCCTGCGCTATGAAACCGCCAGTCAAATGGCCCAGGCGAGTATTCAGGCGGGCGAATTGGAGCATCGCATTGGCCTGCTGGAAGCGGCTTTTGATTCGCTTCGGGCGACGAAGCCGGAAGGGGGTGCGGAGAACGGCGCGGCCGCCAGAACCTGGTCAATGGCATTGGAAAACATGCAGGCCCAGTTGGTGGCCTTGCGCGAGGCCCGGGCGCAAAATAAACCGGAGCGTATGGCCGAAGAGCAGGCCCACTTTGAAGACGACTTTTTTGAGGCCCTTCCGGAAGACTTTGACCGCACCGATGGGGAGCCAGACAAGGCCCCACTGCCGGGTGACAACGGCGCCCTGAAGGACGCGCTGGAGGGGGCCATGGGCACCGAGGCGACGGACGTGGCGACGGAAGAAGATGGAGCCTCTCTTGATATCACCGATTGACGAACGGAACGGCGCGGCGGTGGATGACGGGTTTACGGAGTCGGTACTGACACTCTTTCGCACCATCCACCCCCTGGACAGAGTTCCACGGGCGGGCTATGTGATGCGCGGGGTTACCGAGCCGGAATCGGTTTCTGCCCACAGTCACTTCATGGCACTTCTGGCCCTGCTGTTTGTGGAACGCTACCCCGAGACCTTCAATCGCGACCGGGTGCTGGCCATGGCGCTGGTCCATGATTTGGCGGAGGCGCGCCTGATGGATATTCCTATGCCCGTGGCCGATGCGCATCTCAAGGCGGCGAAGCAGGCGGCGGAACAAGCGATTGCCGAGGAAATGCTGGCGGACTTGCCAGGGAACCTGGCGGCCCTCCATGTCGAGTTCGATGCCGCAGAAAGCCCCGAGGCCCGGCTGCTTCGCGGACTCGACAAGGCCCAGATGATGATCAAGGTGTGGTGCTACGAACTGGAGCGCCGGGGATGTCTGGATGAATTCTGGTCCAACCCCAAGAATTTTGCGGACTATGGGATAGCGCCCGTATCCGCGCTGTTTGATGCCATCTGCCGGCGCGCGGGTAAGGTGCGCCCGGTCGCGTAGTTTCGCGCGACCGTGTACGACACAAATCAGAGGAGTTTTTATCATGTTCAATCGATGTGTTTGTCTCGTCGTTCTGCTGCTGTCCCTATTGTCTGCTTCTACAGGTGCGCAGGCGGCTGAAAAAGAGTTGGTGCTTGTCGAACTGTTTACCTCGGAAGGGTGTTCCAGTTGTCCGCCCGCCGACCGTCTGCTCACGGCCCTGCACAGCACCCAGCCCTTCGCCGATAGCACGGTTGTCGCCCTGGCCTATCATGTGGACTACTGGGATCACCTGGGGTGGAAAGACCCCTTTGGGGACAAGACCTTCAGCCTGCGTCAACAGGCCTATGCGGGAATTCACAAGGAAGAGCGGGTCTACACGCCCCAGATGGTGGTCAATGGCGAGAAGGGATTTGTCGGCAGCGATCGGAGGAGCGCGATGAAGGCGATTCAGGATGCTGCGACCCGTGCCAAGGTGGTACTCCAGGTTTCCGCGCAGCGGAAAGACGGTGCCGACACGGTGGCCATTGCCATCAACGGCGATGTGAAACCCGAGCCGGGAAGGGTGCTCTGGATTGCCCTGGCCGAAGATGGACTGCAGAGTGAGGTCACTGCGGGCGAGAACAAGGGGAAGAAAATGGTCCATCAGGCGGTGGTCCGTTCCTATACCCGCTACGATATTTCTGAGACCGACCTCGCCACCTATACCGTATCTTTGCCCTGGAAGTCTGACTGGAACGTGAAAGCCATGCGCGTCGTGGCCGCTGTCCAATCGGACAAGAATGGTGCCGTAACGGCGCTGGGTCAGGGCACCGTGGGGGGCAGCGAGTAGCCACGGACCTCCCGGGCACTCCGAACCTGTATGGTCTCGCCTTCGACACGTACCTGGATGCCGCCGAGATAGTCGGTGCGGAACAGGGGGATGGCATGGGCTTCGTAGCGCGCGATGACAGACGGGGCCATGGCTTCCCGGGTGCGGCCGGCACGGGTGGACACGATGGCGATCTGAGGTTTCGTTGCCCGCAGTAAGGCGTCGGTGCTGGAGGTGTGGGAGCCATGGTGGGGCACTTTCAGGATATCGACCGGGGGCACATGGGGCAGGAGCATCCGTTCCGCCGGGGCTTCAATATCGCCGGTGAGCAGCGCGTTCATGCCGGGCCACCGTACGTGGAGCACGAGGGACTGATCGTTCACGGATGACAGGGTCGCATCGTCGGGCGGGTGCAACAGATCTATCGTTGTTTTGTCCCAACGGAGGCGGTCCCCGTAGCCGACCCGCCGGAGGGGAATCTGATTCGCAGCACACCGTGCGACCAGGGCGCGGGCATCCTCATCGTCCGAAGGCCAGGGCCACAGCAGCACTTCCCCAACCTCCAGGGTGTCCACCACCGCAAGTAGTCCCCCCACGTGATCCCGGTCGGGGTGGGTTGCAACCACGTAGTCGAGCCGATCGATTCCCTGGGCCAAGAGCCACGGTAGGACCGTCCGTCCCCCCTGATCGATGTAGTCACTGCGATTGCCACCATCCACGAGAAGGGTGATGCCCTCGGGCGTGCGGATGAAGGTGGCATCCCCGTGGCCCACATCGAGGAAGTCCATGGTGGCGGGACGGCTCAAGGGCTGCCAGAGGAGCCAGGTCAGCACGAGACAGGCACCTGCCTGCATCAGGAGACGTCGTGCATTGACGGAGTCGATGATGGCGCGGTACAGGAGCAAGGCCAGGAGGGCGTAGGCGATGGTGGCAATCCAGGTCGGGCTTGTCACGGAGCGATGGCCGAAGGGAATGGCGGCACCCCAGGTAGCGATGGTCTGTATGGCCCACACGACGGGTGCGGCGGCGTGCCCGAAAATACTGGCAGCGCCGAGAGAGAGGGGGGCTACCAGGATGGTCAGCAAAGCAAGCCAGAGCAGGGCGGTGAGCAGGGGGATGACCAGCAGATTACACAGGGGGCCAATGAGGCTGAGCACATGAAAAGTATTGGCGGTCACGGGCAGGGGAAGAATGGATACGCCCACCGTGGCGGCGACATTTTGACGGAGGCTGCGGGGGAGGGCCAAGAGCCGTTCCGCCAGGGGTTGGCTGAAAATAAGCAGGGAACCCAGGCTTGAAAAGGAGAGGGCGAAACCGCCGTCTCCAAGGAGGGCCGGGTTGTAGCCCAGAAAAAAGAGGGCGGCCAGGCTCAAGGCCGTGGGGGCATCGGGTTCGCGGTCGAGAAACTCGGCCCAGAGATAGAGGCCCAGCATGATGGTGGCCCGCAGGATAGGGGTGCGTGCGCCGGTCACCAGGGCAAAGACGATGACACATAAGAGGATAACGGCCGCCCGGCCCTTGCGGTGGGGGAGAATGCCCCGCAGAGCCAGCTGCAGCGTCAGGTAGAGAATGCCGATATGAACACCGGAGACGGCGAGGATGTGGGCGGTCCCGGTCTGCAGGAAGGGCGCATACGAGGCCGTCGACAGGCTGCTTTTGTCGCCCAGCCACACGGCCCGCAGGAGGGGGCGGGCCGAAGGCGGGGCTGTTTGCTCGAAGACATGGGCCTCCCACTGGCGGAGTCGCGAGGCCCAATAGCGGAGGTGAAAGGTCGGGGAGGAACGGTGTGCCACGCCATCGCTCCGTGCGCGCAGGGTGCTGTGGTAACCATAGCGGCGGTAGTAGTCCTCCATCCCCCGGACACCCAGATTCACCTCCCCCATCACCGGGGAAAGGCGGCCCGCCATGCGAATGTGTTCGCCGGGGTGGAGAGCCCGGGTGGGATTGGACCAACGGAGGAGGACCCCCGCCGGGGCCGGTATGGACTCGCGGCCCGCCGTGCCGTGGGTTACCTTCACACGAACCGCCATGTATTCGGTGCTCGGCGTAAATA
The DNA here is from genome assembly GCA_034669905.1 of Candidatus Hydrogenedentota bacterium. Classification (GTDB taxonomy): domain Bacteria; phylum Hydrogenedentota; class Hydrogenedentia; order Hydrogenedentales; family JAEUWI01; genus JAEUWI01. The sequence goes on along the minus strand of JAXMOL010000010.1, from coordinate 96,286 downwards.
CGGGCGCATCCACTACGACGCCATAGAGGGTGTAGGGGGCGTTGGGGTGGGCGGTCGCGTAGTGCGCCAGGGCGTCGGGGTGCTGTTCCGGGGTGCGGATTGTCATCCAGGCGGCGCCTGCGACGAAGAAGATAAGGGCCACCAGAAAGCCATCCCGGCAGGGCAGGCGGTGGGGGGCAAGCCAGGCGGCCAGCAGGGCCAGGCCGGTAATCAGGGTAAAGGAATGGGCCGCAAATTCGACCGCCCCGATCCCCCCGGCGAAGGCGAGAGCCGCCCACAGCAGCGGCCGGTTCATCGTCCGGTACTCCGCGCTATCGCCCCCATGTTCTGTTCCCTAAAAGGTGAAGAAGGCCGAGAAAAGGTTCAGGAGAAAATTCAGGGCATTGTAGATAGTCCCCTCCGTGTTGTCCTGGGGCACCTGGCCCGCCAACAACATGGCACGAACGAAATCGAATATACGCAAGAGTGCGTCTGTGAAAATCATAGTAGCCTCCAAAGCCATCAAGGGTGCAGGCGCTTATGGTACGGGCCATTCCGCGCTGGATGCAACTTCCACCGTCCCGCCGGCGGCTTTGGGCGAAGACAGTGAGACGGTAGCCCTGGGGGCAGAACGCCGTCGTGGAGCCACTTGGTCAAGAGAGTGTATAAGAATATAGTTGCAGATGATGACATATAATGTCCTTTGATGGCATATCATGTTCTCCGTGCACGTGGGTGTGGTATACTGTCGGTGACGTGGAAATTGATGCGCATGCTGCCCTCTAGTGATAGGAGGGGGCTTGCCGTCGCGAACGACCTGCAGGAGCCTGACCCGTGTCTGATTATGAACTGTTGACCTTGGAAGAAGTGGCGGAATTTCTCCGTGTTTCCGAGCGGACCGTGTATGACTGGGCCAACAAGGGCGAGATTCCCTGTGGGAAATTGGGTACAAACTGGCGTTTTAAACGCGCCGACGTGGAAAAATGGGTGGACAGTAAGTTAAGTCAGCCGAAGCAACCGGTACGGAGCGAAGCCATCACGCTGCGAGATATTCTGGTGCCCGAACGGGTGCTGGTATTGGATGTCCATCGCAAAGAGGAAGCGTTGAACGCGTTGGTGGACAGCCTTTCGACGGCGCGGGAGATAAAAGATCCCGAAGCGCTCCGCCGGGAAGTTTTCGAGCGGGAAGCCCTCATGAGCACGGGTATCGGATTCGGTATCGGCGTGCCGCACGTCCGACTTGCATCGGTGCGCAATCTGGTGTTGGCGGTAGGGGTTAACAAACGGGCCATTGAGGATTATGCCTCGCTGGATGAGCGGCCGGTGCAGATAATCTGTATGGTGGCGGCGCGGGATAACCAACACACCCAATATCTTAAGGCGCTGGCAGCTATCAGCTCGCTGGTGAAGGTTTCCGGAGTGCGGGAGGCCCTGTTAGCGGCGACGGATCCGGAGACCATCTATTCCTTGATGACCGAAGGGAGCTAAGGTCATGACGACGCCCCCGCGGGTGGAAGTACAGCGCTATCCTGAAAGTGCCTCAGCCTGTCTGGTACAGAGCATGTTGGAGTCGGAAGGTATCACGGCCTCGGTCCATCGGGTGAGTCGCTATGCGGGCATGGGCGGCTCGGGCTATGTGCTGAAGGTGGGGGCCGAGGATGTGGCCCGCACCCGGGAACTGCTGGATGCCACGGCGACCGAAGTGGACATGGATGAATATGTCGATGCCGATGATACTTCCTATCGCCGTTGTCCGCGCTGTCAGTCGGTGATGGTCACCCGGGGACCCATGACGGGCGCGCAGCGATTCCTGATGCTATCCACCTTGGGTGTGGCCTGGTTTTTCCTTGTGAAGGGTTTCACCTGCCGAAAATGCGGAGCCGTCTGGCAGGGACGCTGACCGGTTGCGCATGATCTGATGCATTATTGAAGCCGTTTATTCGGCCATCAGATGGCGCGGGTTTTCAGTCGCGTTCGCGCTTTTTATTCGTTTGTTCTTGGGGCTTCGCCCAAGACTGATATGGATTGCGGCTTTGGCGCTGAATGATTCGTCAATGCGATGTTTACATGCGCAACCGAGGACCAACGGCTCGGCAACACATAGGTTATCGCCTGCCCCCTGAGCATGCGACGTGTAACATTCCATCTGCCTGATTTAAAGGGTGCTCTTCACTCTTTTACCCTTCGGCGCGAAATTCGGAACCTGCGGGAATACTCGGGTACCTGGCGCAGGATATGGAACAGGCCTTCAGCCCTTGATTTTTTGTACAGGCCCGGTTCATCGGCCGTTGGCCCATGCTGGTATGTTTACGGGCCTTTGGCCCTCCGGAACTCCAGCGGTACTCTCCATTACAGCCCTATGAGCGCCAACGGCGCGGTAACATACCAGCCCAGGCCGAAGGCCTAAGTATACGCGGTGTTCTTTATAGGGCTGAAATCCCGTAACATGTGTTCGTGGAACAATCTGGTACTTCCTGAGATATCGTACCGTCACGGGGTCGGTATTCGGCAGAACGAGAATGGCACGCGATTTTGACCGCTTAGTCGCGGGGCAATTTCTGGGGGTCACGGGCTATCCAACCGAGGAAGGTGATGGTGACGGGCATGACGAGGCAGGCCAGGGTGACTGCGCGGTAGGACCCGAAGTAGTCGAATCCCGCGCTGAACAGATAGGGCCCCAGGGCGCTGGCGAAGACCATGATGGTCATGTTGATTCCGCTGATAGCACCGAGATGGGCGCGCCCGAAAAACTTGGGAAAGGTCACCGTGGTGAGCACGGCAAAGAGACCGCCCGAGGCACCATGGCCGATGAAGAAGAGGGTACGCCCGGCCGCGCTATCCAGGTAGGCGAGACCCACGATTCCGGCGGCCTGCATCACCATCATGAACCCGAGGAGCCATTTCAGCGCGATGCGATCACTCAACCAGCCACCGACCGTGTTGGTCACCACACTGATGAAGGCCATGGGGATAAAGAGGGCGTAGGCTTCTTTTCGCGTCAGGCCGGCTTCGGCGCCCAGGGCCGCCATATGAAAAGTGACCGCGGTCATTACCAGCCCCTGCGCGGCGGGTCCGAACGAAAAGGCCCAGAAAGCGAGCGTCCGCGCGGCTTCGCCCCGGGTAAAATCCCGGGTTGCTACTGGCGTGGGGGCGTCTTCATCCGGGGCTTCTTCCACCTCGATGTGGCCATCCATGGTGAGCCCGCACGCTTCGGGGGTGTCCCGGTAAAAGAGGAGGGTAATGGCGGTCATGCCCAGTCCGACCAGGGCGGCCAGGATGAGCGCTGCGCCGTGCCACTCATAGGTGCGCACGAGATAATTCAAAAAGTTCGGACTTGCGTTGAACGAGAAGGCCGTTACGATACCCATAAGTGCCACGGCCCGTCCCCGCCGCTTATCAAACCATTTTCCCACGGCGACGCGGGCGGTCATGGTGATGCAGCCTTGCCCGAAAAAGCGCAGGCAGAGGAAGCATACAAAGATAGCGACGAAGGGTCCAATGGGAAGGGCGTCGATAATCTGGGTAATCCTTGCCAGGAGTACCAGGCTGAGGCCCAGGCCCACGGCGGCGACCGAACCGGCAATACGAATGCCGAAGCGGTCCAGCCAGGTGCCCGCGAGGGGCAGCATAAACCCGCTGACGATGGTGCCGAGGGCGTAGGCCAGACTGAGCTGGCTGCGTGTCAGGCCGAGGACGTCGATGAGGAAATCGGTGAAAATGCCCACCCCCATGGTCTGCCCGGGAATACTGGCCACGATGCCAATGGTGGCCGCAGCGAGAAGCACCCACCCATAGAAAAAGGGGAAGCGGGCCGGGGGAAAGGGGATGTTAGACCAATTGCGGGGCACGGGGTATTCCTTCGTAGGTGTGTTACTTCGAACCAAAAACTGGCGCAAAGGGGATAACGTGTTTTCAGGTATTGGGCTCTTGAGCGCGGTTGGTGATGAGTGCGCCGTAGCCTTCGCGATAGGTGGGGTATTGAAAGGTGTAGCCACTTTCGAGGAGCCGGTCATTACGATAGCGTCGGTTGCCACCCCGTTCTGAGGGGCGGCTGTTGGACTGGTCTTCATCGGCAAAGGGCGGCGCAGGAACCCCCAGCGTTTCTGCTATCCACGTGAGAAAGGCGTTACGTGTGCGGGGTTCGCTGTCGGTGGCAAGGTAGAGGGGTTCGGGGCTTTTCAGGGTCATCAGGTGCGCAAGGGACCCCGCGCAGTCGTCCCGGTGAATGTGATTGAGGTAGCGGGTCCCGTTCCGCTCCAGCCGCGCGGTACCGTCGGCCACCTGTTTAATGAGCCGGGTACGGTCGGGACCGTAGATGCCGCTGAAGCGCACGACGGTGCCGGGGATCGCCGCATTGTGAACCAAGTCCTCGCCATCGCGCAGGGCCTGTGCCGTCGGTCGGTCCGCCGCAGCGGGGCTGTTCTCGTCAATCCATTCGCCGTCGTTTTGTGCGTAGACGCCCGTGCTGGAGGTGAAGAATAGATGGCGCGGTGATTGGCCTTTCAGGGCCTCCAGGAGGTTTTGCAGGCCCGTGACGTAGGCCGCCCGGTAGGCTTCCTCGCCGTAGCCATTGGCACTGGCGGCGTAGAACACGTAGTCGATGGCTTCGGGCAGGGCCGTGAGGGTGGCCGGATCGTTCAAATCCGCGGCGACAGGGTGAATGCCCTGGGGCAGCTTCGCGGTGTTGCGACGCAGTCCGAAGACGTCATGGTGCTGGTCATGGAGCTGTTGGGCCAGTTCGGAACCGACATAGCCGCATCCGGCGATTAGGATTCGCATGGGAAGCTCCTTTTGGGTTGTGGATTCAGGGCGGAATCCTGGTATTTTAAACTGCGTACGGTCCGAACTCGGCTTGCGGTGGCTCCTACGTCAGCCGCAGGAGCGTGGAGGGTGCCACCCTTACGCGTAGCCGGTTCCCGGCGTAGCTTACGGGTGCAGGCCTGCGATAGCTTTTGGGATTCATCAACCGATCTGCAGCACGCGTTTTCACAGCCATTGAAGCACGTGTGCCGAGTTGGGCCTAAACGGTCGACCCACACCCGTAAGCTCCCCCGCTTCGCTCCTCCGCGTAAGGGTGGCACCCTTACAGATATTGTTGGTGCGAGAAAGATTGCTTGCCTGGAAGAGACATCTCCCGCGCGGCCAGAAACCGCGCGGGGGAAGCTGAACTATTATCCGTTATTTTGCTGGAAGTCTTTCATGAAGGCGACCAGGGCATCGACGCTGTCTTGCGTGATGGCATTGTAGATGGAGGCGCGGAAGCCGCCTACGGAGCGGTGTCCCTTGAGGCCGTCCAGCTTGGCGGCGGTGGCCTCTTCCACGAACTTGCCTTCCAGAGCGCTGTCTTTGAGCACGAAGGTGACGTTCATGAGAGAGCGGTTTTCTTTCACCGCGTGGCCCACATAGTAGCCGCCGCTCTCGTCGATGGCGTTGTAGAGGGTCTCCGCCTTCTTGCGGTTGATGGCTTCCATCTTCTCGAGGCCGCCGATGTCGTTCCGCAGGTATTCCGTCACCTTGTTGATCATGTAGATGCCAAAGGCCGGGGGCGTGTTGTACAGGGAGTCATTCTCCACCATGACGCGGTAATCGAGCATGGAGGGCAGGCCTTCCGCGCACTTTTCCACGAGGTCGTCACGAATGATGACGGCGGCCACACCGGAAGGGCCGATGTTTTTCTGGGCACCCGCGTAGATCAGGCCGTACTTGGATACGTCGATGGGGCGGCTCAGGAAGCTCGACGAGAAGTCACAAATCAACGGCACATCGCCGGTTTCGGGTTCGTTGAAGAACTCGATACCCTGGATGGTTTCATTGGCCGTGGAGTGGACATAGGCGGCACCCGGGGTGAGCTGGAGTTCATCGCTCGTGGGCATGCGGTTGAAGTTGTCCGCACTGCCGTCCCAGGCGATGTTGACCGTGCCATGCTTCTTGCCTTCGGCAATGGCTTTCTTCGCCCAGGAGCCCACGTTCAGATAGTCTGCCGTGCCCCCCTTGAGGAGGTTCATGGCGATCATGGTGAACTGCAAGGACGCCCCGCCCTGAAGGAAGAGGATCTTGTAGTTGTCCGGCAAATTAAGCAAGGTTGAAATATTGTCTTTGGCACCCGCGAGCACGTCGGCGAAGGCCTTGGAACGGTGGCTGATTTCCATGACGGAGGCCCCGGCACCGGGCAGGCAAAGCAACTCGTCTTGTACCCGCTTGAGGACGGTCAGGGGCATGGCTGCGGGGCCCGCCGAGAAATTGTGTACGCGTTCTTCCACGAATTGATCTCCTACAGAATTGGTGTGCCATCCGGTTCACACCGTGACACCAGGATATGCACACTGTGGCACGTCAGGCGGGCGGGAAACCGGAAAATATGGGGACAGAAAGAGCGTGGATTATAGCAGTTTGACCGAATCATACGCCACGTCCGCGTTGTGGCCTATTTCGCGGAGCGAAGCTGCTCCACCGGGGCCCAGGTTGCCGCGTTGGGGTGGGATTCGACACAGATCCATCGATAGGGCTGGCCCGGTCGCGCCGATTCGAGTTGGTAGGTGTCGCCCTGGAGGCCCGGGGTGTCGTGGGGCGGCGTCTGCCCGGTGAGGGTGCGACTCCCAACATAGGTATTGCCCACCAATCCATAGGTCGTTCCGATTCGATTCTGGCGGGCGGGCAAGTGGATATTCTGATGTTCAATACGGGAAGCAGGTATTGCCGCATTGATATGGGTGGTCGTGGTGGTATTTTCACCGTAGCGGGCGCCATCCAGCACGATATGGAGGGGATAGTCGGCGGTAGCGCCGAGGTGCGCGCCGGTATGGGCATCGAGAACCACATCGCGCAGTGTGGCGTTGCCGCCCTGGTTCACGTAGACCCCATAATTGTAACCCGGAGCGATTCGGCCGCCTTGAAGAAGGAGCTGGTTATTCCGAGACTGCTGGTCGGCCTCCACGTAAATCGCGTAGCGTGTCGATTCCGGCGTCAGTGTATCGTGCAACAGAAAGTCACAGTCGATGAACCGAAGTCGCTGGTCCCGTTCGTCGGTGCCTGAAATATTCCAATAGACATGGGCGGTGGCGATCCGCTCTACCGGCGTCGTGCTTCCGGATGGGTGTGCGATAAAGGTGCAGTGGGAAAAGGATACGTCGTGGGGGTGGACGATACGGTTGCTGGAATCGCTAAAGGGCCCGACGCCAAACGTGGAGTTCATGATGCGGATGGTCGCATCCCGTGCGTAAAGATTGAAGGGGCCGGCCATACTGTGGATATTGCTGCCATGGAAGGTGCTTCCATCATGAATGCCCACATCGAAATCTCCATCGAGCCGCAGATTGGTGGCCGTAATATGGGTTTCAAATGAGCCGTTGTACCCAGCGCCGTCCACTTCCACGTCGATTCCGGTGGGATGAACCGCCCCCTGGGCCGTGAAATTGCTGAGGTGAACTTCGGAATGTCCACCGGTGACGACGACGCCGCCCCGAAAGACATCGGTCGCCCGACCGTTGCTGATGCTCGCCGCCACGTTGGTGTATACCGAGATGGCATCGGCAACGCCATCGCGAAAGGTGCAGTCTTCAATGACCGCCGTCAGACGCCCGGGACCGGCCGGGTCGCCTTGCAGGAAAATCATGTGTTGTTGTTCCAGGCAGTAGTCTTCGTAGGTGCCTTGCTCCGTGCGGCTGCCGTCGAAGGTGAAGCCTTTGATAATGAGGGGTTCCGAATCGTGCGCCCCGAGATGCTTTCGATTTTCCGTCGTGAAGGTGCGGCTGAATTTGGGTTCTGCCGGCATCTTTTTAATGGTGGCTCCGTAGCCCATGAGGGTAAGGCCCGCTTGAATATCCACCGATTTCACCCGATAGGTCCCGGGTGGGAAGTGAAGTACACGCCCCGTTCCGGCCACGGCATGGTCGACTGCGGCCTGAATGGCGGCCGTATCATCGGTTTCGCCGTCGGCGACGGCGCCGAAGTCCTGGGGCGTCACGGGCACCGTGGCGATCGCAGTGCCTGAGACGAGCATGACCAGCAAGACGCGTATCAGGAAGCACCATGGGCTGCAGTGCGATTGTCTCTGCCGGGGGTGATTTACAGGTGTCCGCGGGGCCATTGTGGCTTCTCCTCTACGATCAATCGGGGTTGGTCGAGTATACGTAAAGGAATCGGGCCGATGCCATGCGGTGCGGGTCTAAACAGTGGTCTTTACCTTGAATTCTGCGCTATCATGGGATTCCGGCAGGTCGTGCTGCCGGTGGTGTGGTGGTTTTTGGGCGTGAAACAGGGTATAGGGTGGAAGAATGGTGGATTCGAACGTTCGTCACAGTCTATTAGACGACGTCACGCCCCCACCGGAAGCACGTCCCGACCCCTTGGTCGATCCCTTACTCGGCACGCGCCTCGGAAACTACGAGGTCAGCTTTGTCCTCGGCAAGGGGGCTTACGGTGCGGTTTATAAGGCCCGGGACGTCACGCTGGGTCGCTATGTGGCAATCAAGTTCTTGCACCAGTTCCTGGATTCTTCTCACGAGGCCATGTTTCTTCAGGAGGCCAAAGCCGTCGCAGCGCTGGGCAAGCATCCCGCCATCGTCACCATCTTCGAGTTCAGCGAATACCAGGGCCGAAAGTACTTTGTCCTGGAGTTCGTGGGCTCCCACGCCGGAATGCTGCTGCGGGTACACCCCAAGGGATTGCCCGTACCCATGGCGTTGCGTATTGCCAAAGAGAGCGCCGAGGGGCTGGTCTATGCGCACAAGCACCACATCATTCACCGGGATATCAAGCCCGCCAACATCCTGCTTGAGATCGAGGGCGGCAGTGCCAAACTGGCCGACTTCGGGGTAGCCCGCCTTTTCGATCCAACGGCCGAAAACAGCAACGACGCGCCTGGGGGCACGCCCGGCTATATGGCGCCCGAAGTCATCAACGGGGCCGGCGGTGATGCCCGCTCCGATGTGTTTTCGCTGGGCGTGACACTTTACGAATTGCTGACGGGTAGCTTGCCCTTCATGGGGCAGGATGCGGCATCGGTGATGGCAGCAATCAAGAATCGAAACTACACCCCTATTCGCCAGCGCCGGGAATTGCCCGAGGCGGTGGCGGCCCTGGTGGAGAAATCCCTGGCGGCGCGCCCGGAAGAGCGCTTTCAGTCCGCGGCCGAAATGGTGGGTGCCTTGGAGGCCTGTCTCGCGCCCCAGGTGGTCGTGTCAAAGTCCGCCGTCGTTGAAGACGACGTAACGCGTGATGAGATGCGCCTGGTCAAGTTGAAGGCGTTTCAACTGGCCGAAGATGCAAAGCACAATGGGTGCGACAAGCTCGCCCATTCCCAACTGACGGAAGGTGTGGAGCTGTTTCGCAATGGCGAGGCCTACGAGCAGCTCAAGCAATACGGCGGCGCGAAACAATCTTTTGAGGCGTCGGCGGAGAAGCTTGGTCAGGCCATTGAACGGGCCAAAGTGATCATGGAAAAAATGCTGGCCCTGCGACATGCCCGCAGTAAGATGGAGGAAGTTCGCAAACGGACAGAGACCGCCCGGGCTCAGGAGCTGGCGCCAGAGTTGTTTGCCCGTGCGGCTGCGGAAGAGCAAGTGGCCCGGGGAACCTCCGGGGTCATCAAGGCGACGCAGTCTTATCAACGGGCCACCCTGCTCTACGTGGAAGCCCTGAAGGTGGCCATGACCCACGGCGAGTCGGTGTTGGTGGCGGTGCGCAACAAATTGGAGACGATTCAGCAGCGATTGGATGCCGAGGGCCTGCTTCCGTTCATGGAAATGGAGACCCGACGGGTCAAGGAGCTCACCGAGGAAGGTCGGGCACTTATTCCAGACTTTGATGGTGCGCGCGATTGCTATGAGCGGGCCGTCGCCCACTATACGGAAGCGATCCCGAAGGCGCAGGAACGCAAGCGTATCAACAGTGAGCAGGAGGCCCGGGATCCCATCGAGGTGGCGGGTATTGAATTGGTCTGGGTGCCACCGGGCCACTTTTACATGGGCAGTGACGATGGGGCGGTGGAGGAAGAGCCCCGGCACGAGGTGGCCATTCGGCATGGATTCTGGATGGGCAAGTATCCGATTACCCAGTGGCAGTGGGAAAAATTCATGGGGAACAATCCATCGGGTTTTCAGGGGGATCCCAATCTACCCGTGGAGAACGTCAGCTGGGAAGATTGCCAGGCGCTGGTGAAGCGATTGACCGCCCTGGGAGAAGGCATGTTTCGTCTGCCTTCGGAGGCGGAATGGGAATACGCGTGCCGTGCGGGTAGTACCGGCGATTGGTGTTTCGGCAATGATGAGTCCCAGTTGGATTCGTATGCGTGGAGCCAGGAATTCGCGGAAGGGCGAACCCACCCGGTGGGTGAAAAGAAACCCAACGCATGGGGGCTCCATGACATGCATGGAAACGTCTGCGAATGGTGTGAAGACCACCGGCACAATGACTACGTCGGCGCCCCGGATCAGGGGCAAGCATGGCTGGATGAGACGGTGGCGGAGCGGATGACCCGGGGGGGGAGTTGGTGCATTATTACGCCCGAATGTCGCAGTGCCTATCGGGGTTGGTATGCCCAGCCCGATACAAAGGCCGACTTTATGGGCGTGCGGGTTTGCAAGCTCGGCTGATCAGTCCGCGTGTGCCCGATGGAATCCGCCGCCGGTCTGGGGGCGTCGATAGGTACGCACCCCGTTGTCCTCCGGGGTGGTGATCAGGGTTTCCGGTGAGGCATCTGCAATGTTCGGGATGAAGACGTCCATATAGATGCGCGTATCGGCTTCAAAGATACCGGTTACGGAAGCACATTCCTCCTCGCTTTCCGGATTTTCGAGCACCTGGATCTGATAGTCTTTTCCCAGCCGCTCGGAAACCGCGCGAAAGTCCGTCAGGTACTTGGCGGCGCTGTCGCCAAATTCCTTTCCATGGCGCACAGAGCGGTCTACGTTTCGGAGGGCACGGATGACAAAGCCGGAACGGAGACGTCGCCCCATGACACTGTCTGCGGGCTGTTTTTTCATGGCGGGGATAATGCGATTCAAGACATCCAGTTTCGTGGCGCCTTCGCCCCCTCCGGCAAGGACCTGTTCATATTTTTCGAGCTGCTGAATGCCCCGTTCCTCTTCCCGCATCTTTTCCTCGGCCTCGGTCTGAAGTGTCATCATGGCCGACAGCTTCGTTCGTGCCTCTTCCATGAGGAGGGTGCGCTGGGTTCGGTTGAGATCGCCGGCTCGAATCGAGGCCTCCAGTTGCTTCGTTTCTGCGCGGGCATCGACGATGGTTTCATCGGGTGCCTCCTCCTCATCCAGATCGAGGGTGGGCAAGGCACCGGGTGCCGCGGGCGTATCGTCCACCAGCCCATCTTGCGCCTCTTCGAGAATGCGCTTCAGGTTGTCGACCACGTTACCGATCAGGGTGTGGCGGCGTTGGGCCTGGAGAAAACCCTGGAGCCGTTTCTGAACTTCGCCGCCGCCGAAGATATACATGAGGATAGACTGGGCGGTATGTTCCCCTTCCCGCTGTGCGGCTACCGCCAGATTCTTGAAGTTGTGGGCATTGCGGCGCAGGGCGTAGGCGGCCGAGAGGAGGCGCTTGAGATCGTCACCGGTTACTTCCCCGAAGTCCTCACAGGAAAGCTCCCGCCGCAGGACGATGTTCATGGCGCTGGTGCCCAGGGAGCGAAAGCGGGTGGCCGTTGCGCACCCCGATACTTCCAGATGGCTACCGCGCATTTCGCCGGCTACGGTCATGGTGCGGGTGACAAATCTGCCAAGCATGGTGCTATCCATCACCTCGAGGGAGTGCCCCGCAAACACGAGTTTGGGGCCCTGTGCGCTGGTGCAGACGATGCTTCCCATCTTCGAAATAACCAGGGCGTTGTTAATGATACTGCGGGCACGGATGAAACCGTCCAGGGTAATCGCGACCCCGGAGATGTTGTGACGTATTTCGCAAAACCCTTTGGTGAGGATGCGCCCCATGACATAGCCATCGACGGAGCAATGGCCGTTGTTCCCCACGACGACGGTACAGTCTTCGGGGACATCACCAAGAATACGGAGGTTTGCGTCCGCCCGGAAAACCGGTCCGCGACAGGGGAGTTCGATGCCGGCCAGGAGGCGAATCGCTTCAACGGGTGCCTGCTGAATGTCGTTGGGGGTGGCAAAGCAGATGCGGGTTTCAAGCTCGTGGATACGCGTCTTGTCACCGTGGCGTTCGGCCACTTCGCTGAGTCGGCCACGGTGTTTTTCGAGACGGCTTGTGAATCGTACGAGCTGCTCCGGCTTCTCCATGCGGCTGCACAGGGCATCGGCCGTACGGAGGAGGGCGACTTCTGCGGGGAGCAAATCGGCTTCGTGGCCGCCTTCCAGGGTGTCCAGCAATTCACGGAGCAGGTGCTGATGGCGTCGTCCGGCGGTGTTAATATCGGGACGGGTAGTGCCTTGAAGCCAGTCTTCGATACACTGTGCCACCCGGGGGAGCTCCGGGGCGTCGACGGAGCGGCGACGCTGGTCTTCCAGCCAGAGTTGGCACAAGGCCATGTCTTGGAGGGTGAAAAGAAATCCGGATGGGAACTTGGCGGATGCGACGAATTCAATGAGTCGTATCAACGCGATTCCTTTCCGGCGCCTGTTGCGCTACCGGGCGCAGGCGTCTGTCTTGATGTACTCCCAACTACACGAGACAGCGATCCCCATCGCTCTTCCGCGTTATCGTAACAGACCTATTATTGACGGAACAACCGGCAGTTGGCGAAAAAATTAGTCGTGGTGTATGCTAACCCACACGTGATGGTGCCGTATTTTTTCCCCAGGGTCTGGCGGAATATGCGGTTCTGTTTGAGTGGAGCAACAAGGAGAGATAGTCTTGAGTAATGTGGTCACCTATAACACGCGGGGTACCGTGGGCGTAATTACCATTGATTCCCCCCCGGTCAATGCCCTTTCTGTCGCTGTGCGAAAAGGCATCCTGGATGCGATTCAGGTTGGCGTGTCGGACGATACGGTAACGTCGTTGGTCCTGATTTGCGCGGGGCGTACCTTTATCGCCGGGGCCGACATTACCGAGTTTGACAAGCCGCCTGCGGCTCCGTGGCTGGACGAAGTCATCGATGCCATCGAAGCCAGCCCGAAACCCGTCGTGGCGGCGATTCACGGAACGGCGCTGGGTGGGGGCTTAGAGACCGCGTTGGGCTGTCACTATCGTGTCGCCGTGGCCCAGGCCCGGTGCGGATTGCCCGAAGTGCATTTGGGAATCGTTCCAGGTGCTGGTGGTACCCAGCGATTGCCCCGACTCATCGGGCCGGAGGCCGCGGTAGAGATTATCGCTTCGGGCGTCCCGGTGGGGGCCGCGGAGGCCCTTAAGTTGGGCCTGGTGGATGAGATAATCGACGGGGATCTGCTGGAGGGGGCCGTAGCCTATGCCGAGGGCCTTGTTGCGGGCGGGCAGGGGCCCCGTCGTATTCGGGATATGTCGGAAAAGATACAGGGAGTTGACGCCGCACTCTTCGAGACCGCGCGCAAGACCTATGCGAAAAAGCGGCGGGGATTCAATTCTCCGCAGCGCGCCATCGATTGTGTGGAAATTGCAACCCAGACGGATATCGATACGGGGCTGGCCCGTGAACGCGAGATTTTTGAGACCCTGCTGGCCTCCGATCAATCCAAGGCGCAGCGCCATATTTTCTTCGCCGAGCGTACGGCCAGCAAGATTCCTGATGTGCCCAAAGACACGCCCGTACGTGCCATTAAACAGGCTGCCGTAATTGGTGCGGGCACGATGGGTGGGGGAATCGCCATGAACTTCGCCAGCGCCGGCATCGGCGTGCGTCTCATGGATGCGACCCAGGAGGGGCTGGATCGTGGCATGGCGATCATTACGAAAAACTATGCGAGTGGGGTGAAGAAGGGCCGGATGTCGCAAGAAAAAATGGATGCGACCCTGGCACTCATTCAGCCAACGCTGAATTACGACGATCTGGCCGATGTCGACATGGTGATCGAGGCGGTTTTTGAAGAGATGGATATCAAGAAGGCTGTCTTCAAGGAGTTGGATCGGGTATGCAAGGCCGACGCGATTCTCGCCACGAACACGTCTACCCTGGATGTCGACGAAATCGCTGCCAGCACGTCCCGCCCGGAGCAGGTGATTGGCCTCCACTTCTTCAGTCCGGCCAACATCATGAAGCTGTTGGAAATCGTCCGGGGAGCCAAGACGGCGAAGGACGTCATCGCAACCTCGATGGCGCTGAGTAAGACGATTCGTAAGGTGGGCGTGCTGGTGGGCGTCTGTGATGGCTTCGTGGGCAACCGCATGGTGCATCCCTATGTGCGGGAATCCATGTTTCTGCTGGAAGAAGGTGCGACGCCGGTTCAGGTGGATACGGCCATATACCAATTCGGCATGGCCATGGGGCCGCATGCCATGAGTGATTTGGCGGGCCTGGATGTGGGCTGGCGCATTCGTCAGCGGCAGGCCGCGTCGCGCCCCGCCGATGAACGCTATTGTGCCATTGCGGATAAGATTTGCGAGCAAGGGCACTATGGTCAGAAGACGGGGCGGGGCTTTTATATCTATGACCCGGAAACCCGTGCGGCCACGCCCGATCCGGAAGTGGAGGCCCTTTGTATTTCTGAAGGGAAACGCCATAATATACCACAGCGTACGATCGATGAAGACGAAATTGTGGCGCGTTGTATCTATGCGCTCATCAACGAAGGAGCCCGAATCCTGGAGGAAGGGATTGCGTTACGGGCATCGGATATCGATGTGATCTACGTGTATGGCTATGGCTTTCCGGCTTTCCGGGGCGGCCCAATGCAGTATGCCGACACCGTGGGACTGGCGAAGGTCTACGAACGGGTATGTGCGTTTCATGAGCAACATGGTGCCCTCTGGGAACCGGCCCCCTTATTGAAGCAGCTTGCTGAGTCCGGGGGCACCTTTGGCGGGTACGTGCGTTCTTCCTGAGTGGCGGCCTGCCGTCCAATAGATACTATCAGGGGTCCGAATGGGCCCCTTGCAGTACCCGCTGAACGGGTTGGCTCGTGGCGGGATGGAGGATGGTGAAAGGGCGCGTGCTGACGCGCTGCAGGGATGGATATGGCAACGAGTAGCGGTTTGGAGAAGTGCCTTACGGTGGGGCTGGATGTGTTTCTCGACGCGCAGCCGGGACAGAATAATGCGCCGCGGTATCCCGGGCGTATACGAGGCTGGGAAGAGGGGCAATATATCCTGTTTGGGTTGAATCGTGGCGCGCGCCTCCCGGTGGTACGCCGGGGTTCCGAATGCGTGGTGCGCTTTATGCACGAGGGAGAGGTCTGGGGATTTACGGCCGCCGTGGGCGAAGCGCTCACACAATCGGAGTATCCCTTGATTCAACTCCACTGGCCCAGCAAGGTGGCCCGTATTCAGGTGCGAAAGCATGAACGGGCGCCCATCCATATCCCTTGCACACTGCATGTGGGGGAAGAGTCAGAGGACTGTTTCATCAATGATATCAGCAGCGGTGGTTGCAGCGTGGTGGCGACCCGGAACCTGTCCGTTTCGGATACCATGCATTTGTCCTTTCGGATGCCCGATGGGGGAGTCGTTTCCCGTCGCCCGGTCATTATTCGGAATCGGCGGGAAGAGCCCCCGGGCACATTCGCCTATGGCTGTCAATTCCAGGAGGAGAAGGAGGAAGACCGCGGGATTGAGCTTTTTGTAAAGCGCAAGATTGCGATGGATCGCGGCGAAGCGGCGCCTCATCCGCAGCTGTTGGTCCTTTCCCGAAATGACGGAGACATTCAGGCGGCCCAACACGGATTATTGGAGAGTCCCTATCAGGCGGTGATGGCGACGGGCATCCTCGACTTGGGGTATCGGCTCAAGACCTGCAATACCGTGGGGATTCTGGTCAGCTTTGAGCAGAAAGAACTTTCAGCCATTGAAATTATTCCGTTGATAAGCGCATCACAGGAGATGGAGGGCTTGCCCCTCTTTCTCTATGGGGGCGGGAAAGAGCTTCATGCGCAGGCGACGGAGGCGGGCGCTGCGCTGTGTCTGGATAGTCTGGAACAGATTCAGGATGTGCTGCCCCACCTGCCCGCGTTGCCGGAACCGCCCCCCCCGGAAGAGGAGGAAGTCGCCGAGGCCGCACCGGAACACACCGCGACGGATAGCGCGGGCGGCGCGGCTGCTCCGGAGACGGAAGAGGAAGAAGCCCCGATGTCGATGGAAAGTCCGTCGGATGAACTGGAGCTGGGTGGGGATGATGATGACGATGACGATGACGGCGACGAGATTGATTTAGGGTGAGTGAGTTGTCGGCGAAATGGGCCCCAGCGTTGGCGATTGCGGTGGATGCGGCGCGGGAAGCGGGTGAATTACTGCGGAACCTCTCTACCGGGGACCGGGTGGTATTGGATGCGGCGGGCCGCGATATTAAAATGGCGGCTGATCTGGAGGCAGAGAGCCTTATCCTGTCTCGCCTCGAGTCGTGTGGCTATTCCGTTCTGGCAGAGGAGGGCGGCGCCCGGGGCGATGTGGCGGGAACCCAACCGGTCTGGGTGGTCGATCCATTGGACGGGACCATGAATTTCAGCCGGGGCATTCCCTTCTTCTGCACGGCGATTGCCTTGGTGGTTGCGGGAGAGCCCGTTCTCGGGGTAGTTCATGACCCGCTCCGGGGAGAGACGTTTTCGGGGCTGGCCGAGGGGGGCTGCTGGCTCAACGGGGAGCCCATTGCCGTGTCGGCCGTGACGGACGCGAGCCAGGCCGTACTGGCGACGGGGTTGCCGACCTTTGGGGATTACAGTGACGCCCATCTGAAGGAATTCGCGGTCCGTCTCGGGCGTTTTAAGAAGGTGCGCATGCTTGGTAGCGCCGCCCTCATGTTGGCGAGCGTGGCCGCAGGGAGAATAGACGCGTACGCGGAAGACGACATCATGCTGTGGGATGTGGCGGCCGGGGTGGCCCTGGTACGGGCTGCCGGTGGGTATGTGTCGATGGAGCCATCCCGGAAGCACCAATGGGGTCGTTACGTACGCTGTGCGTCGTCGGCGAAACTCTGGGGGGCGTGAGCCGGGTACGGCGATGGGAACGCCGTCGCTGTGTATGGTATTCTTGCACCGCTTTGACCCTCTCAATCAGCTGCATGTATCAACCGGAGTGTTCAGTTCATGTCTCATGTAAACCTCGTCACAGGCGGTGCCGGATTTCTGGGTTCCCATCTGTGTGAAGCCCTTTTGAAACGGGGTGAGGAAGTGCTCTGTCTCGACAACTTCTTCACAGGTCGCAAAGAGAATATCGCTCACCTCCTGGGCAATCCCCACTTCGAGCTGATTCGACATGATGTGACCGAGTCCATCGTCCTGGAGGCCGATCGTATTTTCAATCTGGCCTGCCCGGCGTCCCCCGTGCACTATCAGCATAACCCCGTGAAAACCATCAAGACGAGTGTGATGGGTGCCCTGAATATGCTCGGCCTTGCGAAACGGGTTAATGCACGCATTCTTCAGGCGTCGACGTCAGAGATTTATGGCGATCCGGCCGTGCACCCCCAGGAAGAATCTTACTGGGGTAACGTGAACCCCATCGGACCGCGAAGTTGTTACGATGAAGGCAAACGGGTGGCGGAAACCCTGTTCTTCGACTACCATCAGCAGAATAAGGTGGACATTCGGGTCATTCGAATCTTCAATACCTATGGACCCCGCATGCAGGTAGACGATGGGCGGGTGGTGAGTAATTTCGTCGTACAGGCACTTCGTGGCGAGCCCATCTCCCTTTACGGTGATGGCAGCCAGACCCGGTCCTTTTGCTACTACGAAGACCTGATTCGCGGCATGATGGCCATGATGGATAACGATGGGTTTACGGGACCCGTCAACCTGGGTAATCCCGACGAATTCACCATTCGCCAATTGGCGGAGACGGTCATCCGGCTCACGGGCTCCAAGTCCGAACTGGTCTTCAAGCCCCTTCCGAAGAATGATCCCACCCGGCGCAAGCCCAATATCTCCCTGGCCAGGGAACAGCTGTCCTGGCAGCCCAGCATCGCGCTGGAAGCCGGGTTAAAGCCCACGATTGAATACTTTGCGCGCCAGATAGGGGTGTGACTGCCGGGCCGTCAATCACAGGCGCGTGGGCGTTGAGGGGACACCGAGGAGCGTGCGAAGTTCGTCGCGGTTGACGGTCATGTCGGCCAGGGTGTACTGATCGAGCACGTCGGTAAAGGCCTGGAAGGCCTCGCTGAGCACCCCTTTCAACCGGCAATTGGGCGAAATGACGCAGCGGTTGCTTTCCCGATCAAAGCACTCCACAATTGTAAAGTTGGGCTCGGTGCGGCGGACCACATCGCCAATGTTAATACTTTCCGGTGGAAGGGCAAGGCGCAGCCCACCGTGACGGCCCCGGATCGTCGTGACATAACCCAGCTTTCCGAGATTGTGGACGACTTTCACGAGATGATTGCGCGAAATACTGTAATGTCCTGCGATTTCTGTGATGGTCGCATTCTCGGTGGCGATGGCGAGGTAGATGAGGGTGCGCAGGGCATAATCGCTGTATTGGGTGAGCTGCATTCTGTACGGACTCCGGTTGCTCTGTTCCTAAGTATACCATTCCAAGGACGCCCAGTTGACTTTTCGCCTTCTGTAGGATAAGATTCATTTCAAATCCATCTTTAGCAGTGTGAGGATGGCTGGATGAAGCATAGCAACTCAAGGCAAATGGAAACGACTGGAGAACACGATGAGTGGATTGTATGAAGCAATTGGTGGCGAGCCAGCAGTAAATGCGGCCGTAGATATTTTTTACCGGCACGTCCTTTCGGACGATCGTATTGCCCATTTTTTCGATGGGGTAGACATGGAGCGCCAGGCGCAGAAGCAGAAGGCTTTCTTGACGATGGCTTTTGGCGGTCCCCACAACTACACCGGGCTGGACATGCGCAAGGGGCATGCGCACTTGGTGAAGCAGGGCCTGAATGACAGCCATTTCGACGCCGTGGTGGAGCACCTTAGCACCACGTTGAGCGAGCTGAACGTGGACCAGGATCACATCGACCAGGTAGTGGCCATTGCGGAGAGCACCCGGGAAGATGTCCTGGGTCGGTCTGCCGAGCCGGACGAAGCAGCTCAGGTATAAATATTGGTATCGCGTCGGAAGACGCCGGAAGGCTAGAGGTCGGGAGTGTCGGAATGGCCACAGTAAAATTTGAAGCACAGGATATTGAATTGGCCGAAGGAGAATCGGTATTGGAATGCCTTGAGCGTTCGGGGCACCCGATTCCGAATTCCTGTCGAAGTGGGGTTTGCCACAGTTGCTTGATGCGTGCCACGGCGGGGGAACTACCTCCGGCGGCGCAAAAAGGGCTGAAGGAGACCCACCGGGCACAAGGCTATTTCCTGTCTTGCTGTTGCTATCCCGACACGGACCTCAGCGCCGTCCGGGTGGATGCGGATTCAATGCGTATCGGGGCACGTGTGCTACACAAGGAAGCCCTGAACGAACGGGTGCTGCGGGTGGTTTTGGAGGCGAAAGAACCCCTGGACTATTTTCCGGGGCAGTTTGTGAATTTCGCGCGGGCGGATGGATTGGTGCGGAGTTTTTCCCTGGCGAGCGTGCCCGCGCTGGACGATAACCTCGAGTTTCATGTCGCCCTGGTACCCGGAGGAAAGATGAGTGGGTGGTTGCACCATGAGGCTTCGCCCGGCGACGACCTCGAACTCATGGGGCCCCTGGGGAACTGTTTCTATGTGGCGGGTAATTCGGAGCAGCCCCTGTTGCTATTGGGTACGGGGACGGGACTGGCGCCCTTGTATGGCATCGCGCGAGATGCGTTGCATCAGGGGCACACGGGCGCTATACACCTGTTTCACGGTGCGCTTGTTGCGGCGGATCGGTATCTGGTGGATGCCCTGTCGGCCCTGGCGCGGGACCATGCAAACTTCAGCTATCACCCGTGCGTGCGTGATGAGGCCGGTTCTGAGTGGGTGCAGGCGGAGGTGGACGCCCATGCGTTGGCGATGATCCCGAATTTAAAGGGATGGAAAGTCTATCTCTGCGGCAACCCCACCCTGGTGCGTCAGGTGCAACGGAAAGCCTTTCTGGCGGGGGCGAGCATGCAGGATATCTACGCCGATGCCTTCCTGCCAGCGGGCGGCTGACCTTTCGACGGGCCGCAGGTGGTTGGGCTGTGCGAGATGGGGCAGGCCTTCCACGCTGGGGATAGCTGTGCTACGCGCGCTTAATGGGCGTCGAGCCCTTTAAGCAGGAAGAGCATGTGCTCCAGCGTCTTGAAGATTTCTTCCAGGTACTCGGGAATGGCCTTGGCGCTTCCTGGCAAGGTGTAGATGAGGGTGCTTCCCATGACGGCGGCCACACTGCGGCTGGTGAGGGCCAGCGGCATGGCTTCGCCATACTTCAGGCGGATGTAGTCCATGATGCCCGGGATCAACTTGTCCGCCTGGGCCATGACGACGTCGGGGGTAATGTCGCGGGGTCCCACACCGGTACCGCCCGTGGTGATGACGAGGTCTACCCGACTCTGCCGGGCATTTTCGAGTGCCGTTTCGAGCGCTTCCTTTTCATCGGGAATGACCTGGGTCTCCACCCAGAGTCCCCAGCGATTATCCTGGCACCAGGTATCCAGGAGGGCCCGGGCGGCGGGCCCACTCTTGTCTTCGTAGGTGCCCCGGCTGGCGCGGTCACTGACGGTAATGATGTGGGCGCGCAAGAGCCGGTGCTGGTGTCGGACCGGCCGGTTGGATTCGATGACACCCCCATGGATGACCCGCGCGAAAATGCCGTGTTCCGACAGGAGGCACCTGGCCCGGGCGTCACAGAGTTGGGCACCGTCGTCGCTCACGGCTTTTCCTATCTGGGTGATCTCCAGAATGGCGTCGCCGAGCTCCAGGGTATCCAGTCGCTGCAGGGATGAAAGGCCCGATCCTCCAAGCAGTATATTCTCGGTACCCATGCCCGGGCGGGCATCTTCATCCGTGTCGGCGAATACAGCGGCGGCCACCGCCGCGTGCATCAGACTCACCTGACGGAGGCCGGGCCCCCGATGACGGTCGCCGTCGATGCCCTCCCGGTCCACGGTCAGTACGGGGACGATTTCGTGGGGGCTGCCCTTTTCGCGAGACAGACTCAGGCCGACGGTTGAAAGGGTACTCGTGTTGCTTTCGGCAGGGGGGGAAGGCATGGGGTTTCTCACGTGTCGTTTCCGTGCAGGAGTCTCAGGAAAACCGAATCTCCTGCGTGGAGTTGGGTCGTGCCGGCGGGAAAGGCGATAAGTCCGTCGGCGGCGGTAAAGGAATGAATGTGGGCCGAACCATGAAAGGTGATGGGGACGGCCTGGTGTGCTTCATTGAGGGCCACGGGAATCCAGCCTTCTCGCGCACCGTTTTTCCGGGTGAAGTCCTGTCCGAGGATCACGGGGAGGCCCGGGGGGCGGTGCGTATGCCCCTGGAGGCGCAGCAAGAAGGGGGTAACAAAGAGCATGAACTGCAAATAACTGGAGACCGGGTTGCCGGACAGGCCAAAGCACGCCTGGGTGCCCCGGGTACCAAACAAGACTGGCTTCCCGGGTTGTATGGCCACGCGATCGAAATGGATATCGAATCCATGATGCTGGAGGATTTCGGGCACGAGGTCATAGTCCCCCATGGAGACCCCGCCCGTGCTGATAATGACGTCATCTTCTTCCAGGGCTTCGTCCCACTGCTGGATCATGCGCTCCCGCGCGTCGGGCGCGATGCCCCGGTCCGTGGCCACCGCACCGGCACACTGAGCGAGGTGGCTTAGCTGGATGCTGTTACTATTGCGAATCTTTCCCGCCGGGGGCACGGTAGCCCAGGGGACCAACTCGTCGCCGGTGGCGAAGACGGTCACGCGGGGTTGTGCAGAGACGGTGGGGTGGGTGCACCCTACGGAAGCGAGTACGGGGAGGTGGGCCGGGCTGAGACGCAGGCCCGGTCTGAGCACGACATCGCCGGTCTGGACGTCTTCACCCTGGGGACAGATATTGCTCTTGGGCGTGGTTCCCGTAAATCGGATGTGATGGTCGTCGAGGGGGGCTACCTCCTCCACGATGAGGATGCAGTCGGCCCCTTCGGGTACGGGGGCTCCGGTCATGATCTTGCTGCAGGTGCCCGGGGTGATGGGGTGGGTCGGGACGCTGCCCGCCGGGATATGCTCCAGCACGCGGAGGGTTTCGAAGGCGTCTTCCGCCCGGCAGGCGTAGCCATCCATAGAAGACTTGGGAAAGGGCGGCAGATCGACGTCGGAATAGACGTCTTCCGCCAGAACACGCCCAGAGGCGTGTTCCAACGGAATAGATTGTGTGGGTAACTGCCATGCGGCAGCAGCAATTTTCTGAAGCGCGTCTTCGCGACCTATCATACAGCGTCCCGGGGTTTCGGTTGAGCCTGAAACCCCAATTATGCCCTACCAGCGTGGGGTAGCGCTACGTGTACGGTCGGTGACACTTCCTTAGTAACGTCGTGGGCGCTCTGCCTTGGGGCGGGCTTCATTGACGTTGATATTGCGGCCTTTAATGTCTTGTCCGTTGAGGGACTCAATGGCCAGTTTGGCTTCGTCATCGACGGGCATTTCGACGAATCCGAAACCTTTCGAACGACCGGACTCCCGGTCACTGATTACGTTGGCGCTGGACACTTCACCGAAGGCGCCAAAGGCCTCCCGCAGATCTTCGTCAGTCACGGAATAGGATAAATTGCCTGCATAGATGTTCATAGTGAATTCGTCTCTTCCTCTAGTGTGCGGGGTAGCGCTTCATCGCGAACCAGTCGAATAAGACATTGTGCAGCAGTTCCCCCGATTCTACCCGAAAGGGGGAGTGTAGTCTGCCCAATGCGCTTCCTGCGTGATACGGCACGATCCCAGGTTATACGGTGTAGTTGCGACGACCTGATTTAGAACCGCGCTACCTGCACCACATATCCATTCGACTGAAACACCATTATAGACAACCGTGAAAGAAATCACCAGTACCAATTTTTGCCACTCTGTGTGGATTCACTTTGCTGACGGTTGGTTTGTGTTTGTTTGGATAGAACAGAATGGCTTGAGTATCTATAAATCTGTTGTCAGTTTCTTTCATCGATATGGCCAACCATTACGTTGGTTTTTGACTGTTTTTCTTTGTTGAAAGGGCGTAGTCGGACGGCGTGTTGAGATTTGGAAGGCGACCCGTGCACACCGGTACCGTCGCGGATTCCATATGGCGGAGAAAATCCTGCATGCGAAATTTTCCGCCATGAAGCGCTTCTTCAATGTGGGGAAGGAGGGATTGGTGGTAGAAGGCGAAGAGGGGTTCATAGTGTCCCGACTCTGTGACAGGCACCACGCAGCGGTTGCCAGGGAGGTGCTCCGCGAGCTTTTCGATGAGGTCCCGGGAAATCTCTGGCATGTCGGCTGCGACGACGAAGTTCCATGGGGAGGTGGCCCGGGCAAGGGCGGCGCCAATGCCCGCGAGGGGGCCCTGCCCGGTGACCCTGTCCGATACCATGGGGAGTTCGAGGAAAGCGTAGGTCTCGGGCGTGTTGGTGCTCACGGTGAGCGTGGCGAAGAGGGGGCGCAGCTGATGGACCACGTGCTGAATCAGGGGTTGTCCCTGATAGGGGAGCAAGCATTTGTTGGTCCCCATCCGACGACTGTTGCCTCCGGCGAGAATGATGGCACCGGCGTCGTAGGGTGGCCCGACGCTCATTTTGCAGAAACCAGTTCGCGGGTTCCTCCCCGGAGGGAGTAAACCTGTTCGTGGCCTGCTTTGCGGAGGGCCATGGCGAGGTATTTGCTCCGCATGCCCCGGCTGCACACGAGCAACCAGGGTTCGGGCAGGTCGATGTCGAGGGCATCGACCCGAATGTCGTTGGCCGGGTGATGGGCGGCAAAGGTGATGGGCACGGGCTCGCCTTCCGCTTCTTCCTCGTCGCGGATATCGATTACCGCATAGCCGCTCCAATCGCCATTCAGGTCGGCCGCATCCAGCTCTACCGGGTCCTCCGCCACGATAGCCGTGATGGTGGGGCTATCGCCACAGACGGGGCAGTTTCCATTCCGCTCCGCCTTGGCCTTGTAGCTCCGGAGACTGAGGAGGTCCATGAAGAAGGTGTCGCCCTGGAGTTTGTCGGGCAGGTCGAGGAGGTGCTTGAGGACCTCCATGGCCTGAAGGGAGCCAAAGACGCCGGGGATGGCCCCGAGGACGCCGACTTCGGCACAGCTTCCTACGCAACCGGGTTTGGGCATTTCGGGCCAGAGGCAGCGCACGCAAGGGCCGTCATGATGGGGGTCATAGACGAATAGCTGGCCTTCATATTGATAGATACTGGATTGTATCAGCAGTTTCTTGTGGAGTACGGCCACGTCATTGAGTAGAAACTTGGTTTCGAAGTTGTCGGTGCAATCGACGAGGACGTCGTAATTGCCGACCAAGTCTACCGCGTTGGCGCGGGTGATGCGGTCGGTGAGGGTGACTACGTTGATGAAGGGGTTGAGTGCGCGCAGGCGTTCGGCGGCGAGCAATGCCTTGGGCTGGCCGACGCCCGGCGCGTCAAAGAGGGTCTGTCGGTGGAGGTTGGAGGCTTCCAGCGTGTCGGCTTCGCAGATGGCCAGGTGGCCAATGCCTGCTGCCGCCAGGTATTGGAGGGCGGGAGAGCCGAGGCCGCCCGCACCGACGACAAAGACCCGGGCCTGACGGAGCTTGTCTTGCCCGGTTTGCCCGATTTCTTTGAGATGGATCTGGCGTGCGTAGTAGCCCGCTTGGGTGATGGGAGCATTGCTTGAATTCAACCCACCCCCAGCCCCTCCGAGGAGGGGAGTTTCGCAGGTGTCGGCGTGAATCGTTGTGGAGGCGACAGGGGTGTCGTTGGGGACAGCAAGAGCAACGTTTTCGCCAACCGCTGGCCCGCTATTCCCCTCCTGGGAGGGGCCAGGGGTGGGTTGGGGCATCGCCGCTGACGATGTGCCATGGTGGTGATTGGCGTGATCCAGTGCCAGACCGGCATGGGCGCAGTGCTCACAGTTCACCCAACCGGAATCGCCGTCCGTGTAGTGTTCTTTTTTCCAGATGGGGAGGCGGTGTTTCACCGAGTCGATGATAAAGCGACAGGCGTCGAAGGCTTCGCCCCGGTGGGCCGCACTGACGCCGACCCACACGGCCATATCTTCCAGTTCGAGGGTGCCCACCCGGTGAACGCATTTCGCTTCGCGGAGTCCGAAGCGTTCCATGGCGTCTGCGAGGATGGCGTTGCCCTCGGAGACCGCGACGGCCTCGTAGGCTTCGTATTCCAGACGCGCGACGGTCTTGCCCTCGTTATGATTGCGCACCCAGCCTTCAAAGGCGACGAAGCCACCGGCTGCCACGTTGCGCACGGAATCGCGGAGGGCCTGGGGATCGAGGGCGCTGTCGGAGATGGAAAACATGATCAGCCGCCTGCCACCGGGGGGATGAAGACCACATTGTCGTTGGGCTGGAGGGGCGTATCCCAAGCCTTGAAGGCGTCGTTGATGACGACCTTAAGTTGATTGGCCTCCAGGGAAAAGCCGTGTTCCGATTTGAGGGTGGTGTAGAGTTCCTCGGGGGTGGTGGCGGCCGTTTCAACGGTTTCTTCCGAAAGGCCGCGCTGTTCGCGGAGGAGGGCGTAGTAGCCGATTTTCAGGGTCTTGGTGGTCACGATGGATTCCTATGGGTCGTATGGGGCCTATGGGTCTTATGCGACCTATCGCAAATTGAAACGGTCGATCGGTCCTTTAGGTCCTTTTCGTCGTTTATGTCCTTCGAGGTACGAGTGGCCAAGCTAGATATCTCAGGTTCGTTCCACATCGCGTTTTCCGCCGTGTTTTTCCACGAGGCGGGTTTCCTTGATGACCATGTCGTGGGAAAAGGCCTTGCACATATCATAGATCGTCAGGGCGGCCACCGTCGCGCCGGTGAGGGCTTCCATTTCGACACCCGTCTTGTGGTGCACCTTGACACGGCACTCAATGAGAATATCGTATTTGCCCTGGGGCGTGATGTGAATTTTACAGCCCTCCAGGGGCAAGGGGTGGCACAGGGGAATCAGGTTGCTCGTCTGTTTGGCCGCCATGGTCCCCGCGATGATGGCCGTTTGAAAGACCGGGCCCTTTTTCGTCTGGATGTCCCCGTCGCACAACTCGGCCATGACCTCGTCGGGCACGGTGATAATGCTCTGGGCGGTGGCGGTGCGCAGGGTGACTTGCTTGGCGCTCACGTCCACCACGCCGGGCTGGTTGTTCTCGTCGATATGGCTCAGCATATCAGCCTCCAATATGGTACATCTCGACCTTGTCGGACGAGGCGGTGGCATCGGTTCTGATTTCGGAATAGCGGTCTGCGCGGGTACGCCAGACCGACTGGATATAGTTGCGCAGGTCGGCTTCGGTAGCTCCGTCGTTGAAGAGGGGCTTGAGGGCATGGCCCTGATTTCCGAAGAGACAAGTATAGAGTTCGCCGTTGGGCGCGAGGCGCAATCGGGAGCAATCTCCACAGAAGGGCTGGGATACCGACGTGATAAAACCCACCTCGCCTTGCCCATCGGTGTAGCGATAGCGCGCGGCGACTTCGCCGGTGTAATTGGGTGCGACCGCTTCGAGAGGATGATGTGCGGCGATGTGGGCCACCATTTCCGCACCCGTTACGACCGACGTACGATTCCATCCGTTGAGGGTGCCCACATCCATGAATTCGATGAAGCGGAGGACAACGCCCGTGCCACGAAAGTGGGAGGCCAGGGGGAGGATTTCCTGGTCGTTTACACCCTTTTGGATGACGGCGTTTACTTTTATTTTTTCAAAGCCGGCTTCGCGGGCGGCGTCGATACCGGCCAACACATCGGATGCCGCAATGGGCCGTCCGCTGAGCCGGGCCAGCGTCGCATCGTCGATACTGTCGAGACTTACCGTAATCCGCTGGACGCCCGCATCATGTATTGCCTGGGCGAACTGGGGGAGGAGGAGTCCGTTGGTGGTGAGGGCAATGTCTTCAATTCCGGGGATTTCCCGCAGCATGGCGACGAGGACGGGCAGGTCTTTGCGGAGCAGGGGCTCGCCTCCGGTCAGGCGGAGCTTGACGGCCCCCAGCGCAGCGACCGCGCGGGCCACGGTGGTGATCTCTTCAAAGGACAGCAGGTCGCGCCGTTGCAGAAATTCGTAGGCCTCGCCAAAGTGCTCCTCGGGCATGCAGTAGGTGCAGCGGAGATTACAGCGGTCTGTGACGGAAATCCGGAGGTCATGCAACGGCCGCCCCAATGTGTCGCAAAGGGCACGGGGCTGGGCGGGCGTGACTTTGGGGTCCGATTTCATGGGTCACCTGAGGTTGGAGGGAGGATCATCGCTACTCCCTTGATTATACGCCGAGTTGGTAGGTGATTTCGAAGGGATTCAGGGACGACAGAGACAGCAGGGACTGCAGGGACAGCAGGGTCAGCAGGGTCAGCAGGGACCAACGACCACCTTTCGTGTAGGGGAGGTCGCGGGGCAGGCCCGATGCTATTAAATCGTCCCTGCTGTCCCTGAAGTCCCTGTCGTCCCTGGCTTTTACTCAGCGCTTCCGTTTCCGGCACCAATCACCCCCATCAACGCCTCCGCCACCAGCCGGTGCCCTGCACTGTTGGGGTGCATGCCATCGAGCATCAAGTCATCCATGGATTGACCGTCTTTCGCATCGTAGGCTTGGAAGGCCGCGTAGACATCGACAAACTTCACTCCAGTCTCTTGGACAATTTCGCGGGCCGTCTCGACGTAGGTTCTGAGCACGACATTGAAGCCATCGACGTCGTCGGGTCGGTAGGGCGGCTTGCCGTAGAGTTCCAGGGTGCGCTCCGCCCAGCGCATGGGGTTGGGCGTCATGAGGATGGGCGTGATGTTCCGCGCCTTGAGTTCGGCTATGAAGTATTCGAGATTTTCCCGATAGCGTGCTTTCGCGAGGCGGGGTTTGGTCGCGGGGGGATTGGCCCACACATCGATGGCGGAATCGTTGATGCCAAATTGGATGATGACGATTTCGGGGTTACGGTCGAGCACTTCCTTCTGGAAGCGCTTGCGTGCCTCCCCGGTGTTGTTTCCCGGGACACCGGCATTGAAGACTTTGGCGTCGACACCGTGGTCGGGCAGTTCGCGCTCCAATACATTGGCGTAGATGTTAACGCCTTTCCGTGTGGCGGTGGTGGAATCACCGAAGGCCACGATGGGTGTCCAGGGGCCGAGGAAGTCCTTTTCATAGAGCTTCGCGCGGAGGTCGCCCTGCATGGTGGTGATCCAGAGTTCGCCGGGGCTGGCTTCGAAGGCGTGAATGTAGGAGACACGTCCGCCCTTGTTGCGGGCAATAACACGGGCGGGGGACCAGGTCTTGCCCTCATCTTCAGAGAGACTGATGGAGAGCTCTTCACGACGGACATAGCCCTCGTTGGGGATGGCATTCCACAGGAGGGCGAGGCGACCGCTGGTGAGGCGTTGGAGCTTGCCGGGAGAGCCGGTGGACGTGATGGCCGAGGGCTTGATGTCGCTCCAGGTCAGGCCATTGTCGCTGGAGTAAGACTCATAGAAGAAGCCGTGGTAACTCCTGATGAGCATCCAGAGACGACCATCCTTCAATTGCTCCACCGTTCCTTCAATCGCGCCAGCATGATCGCCCTGGCCGGGGAGGTCGAGGTATTGGGTGCGCAGCCAGGTCTTACCGTCATCGGTGGAGACATAGGGCATGGTGGCGTGGCGGCCCTTGTCGTAAAGGAGTTCTTGGCCGGGCACGACGAGATTGCCGTTCTTCGTCTGGATGATGTCCTGAAGGCAACCGCACCAGCCGCCGTGTAACTCGGTGAGGTCTACCCAGGTCTTGCCATTGTCCAGACTGCGGATGGCGTAGGAAGGCAGCAGCATATCGGCATTGGGCAGGTTCTTTTCCTTGTCCCAGGAATAGTGCTTCACCGCGTCGTTAATAAAGAGCAGGATAATGGTGCCACTGCGGGTACGAAAGAGGGCACGCTCCGCGCGGATAACCATGTTTTGATCGTCCGCAAAGATGGGTGACGGGGTCCATGTTTTTCCGCCGTCGTTGCTGATGATGGCGTTGTTTCCGTCGATGCCCATGATCTTCCCATCGTCGAGGTGGATACAAGGGCCGAGGGGAAGTTCGGGCAGGGCGGTCACGCGGGCATCGAGGACGATACCCCTGGTGATCGGTTCGGCCTCCTCAAAGACGTCCACTTCGGCGGCGCCCGCGTGGATTACGGTGGCGACCATCACCAGCAGAAGTGCGCGTGTGGGCTGGGTAACTTGCTGCCAGGGCCGGGCGGCGTGTGGCTTCCGATGGGGAGTGAGAATCTTGTGCGGCATCGTTTTTCGGTCTTCCTGCTGTTTGCCACGCTCGGTTGTCCGAAGCGTGATTGCGTGGTACCGCGTAACCGGACTGAGACATACGTCGTCTACGTGTCCGTGGCGGACTTTTTCCTGGCCACGACAAGCAGGTCACCGGAATGCGACTCCTCGTAGGGCTGCTCGTCGAAGGCACCGAAGATTTCGAGGCCATTGAAGCCGGCCGTTTCCAGCGCTTCGGTCATTGTGTCTCGGGAACGATTCTGAAGAATCGTGGATTCCGATAGGGTTTCGGTTGCTTCCCCGTCATGAATAAAGTAGTTCAGGGTCAGGTAGGTCTGGCGCTCTCTCGGTGCCAGACATTTCACCGCCACCACGCGGGCTTGCCCCACGTGTTGCTCCTCCACGCGGCACCGGGCCTGTTGGTGTGCTGGCGAGGCGTAGTTCAAAATCTGCAATAGAAAGTGTCCGTCCGGAGCAAGCGCATCGTGGACGCGGGCGAGGGCGACTTTGAGATCCAGCTCGCTATTTAACAGGGAAAGGGAATTTCCTATGCAGAGGATGAGCCCGTAAGGACCGCCCAAGGCGTCGCGCATATCCCGAACCTGATAGTCGATATTGGCGTGTGGCCGACTCTCGCCCGCGATGGCGATCATTTCCGGGCTGCCGTCGCAGGCACAAACCGTTGCGCCGTGTTCCGCCAGGTAGTGGGCATGGATGCCCGTGCCGCAGGCCAGATCGAGGACGTGCCTGTTTCTCGAGGCCGTGAAGAGTCGCAGGAGTAAAGGGCCCTCTCGCTCCAGCCGTCCAGATCGGTTGGAAAAGGCCTCGTAGAATCGCGCACCTGTGGTAAACGCTTCCATTATTCGGGCAGGGCCTCCAGAATCACGGCGGCAACCTGTTTTCCAAGTAGGGCGGACCCTTCATCGTGAAAGTGTACGTTGGCCTTCCGCTGATGTTTCGAGAGTTCTGGACTCACGTAGGCATGGAGGTCGTTCACAGGGACGCCCAGATCTTTCATGACGCCTTCGGCGGTCCTGTTGTAGGTGACTTCCTCGCCGGGCGTGCGGCCGGCGGCCCCTTCGGGGACCGGCGTGGTGGTGGCCCAGATGAGCTTGGCACCGGTCTCTTTGAGGCGGGCAACCAGCTTACGGAGGTTGGCGTCATAGGGCACGGGGGTGATGGCGACCGGGGCGGAGTCGTCCAGCTTGCCGTCTTTTACCCGTTTCATGTCGTGGAGGCCCCAATTGAAGTGGATGACGTCCCATTTGTCGTCGCCTAGCCAGGCGTCGATGTTTTCCAGTCCCCGCTCCGTGTTGCCGCCGTTGGTGGGAATGCGGTGGACGTTGGCCTTGCCCTGGAGTAGCTCGCGAACGGGTGCCGTGTATCCGATGGAGATGGAGTCGCCGATAATGAGCACGCGGGGCAGGGCGGGGTCATCCTTAACAAACGCGTAGGCGGGGTTGTCCTGCAAATTCTTGTTGACCTGTTTCCACCATTGCGCTTCGGCTTCGGATGTTTCGGCAGCGTGCCCTTGGAGGGCGGTGAGGACCAAGGCGACCAAAAATGTGGAAGCTATTGCTGTTCGGGTGGCAGGGGAGCGCATGAGAAATCCTTTCGGCGGTGCTGTCGTTTAATGTGGTACAGGATACCATTCTATTGGGGAAAACTTCATCGCACGTGGTGCCGGTGCCCAGATGTTTTGACGCGTTTCTTATGTCAGACAGAAATGTCTGACTCCCTGGTGCTACGCTTCTCCGAGCCAGGCTTCCGGTCTCGCGCGCTTCTTCACGGGCTTATCAATCTCAACATAGGCCATAAAACGGCGGGTTTCACCGGAGGGCGACACGCTTTCCCGGCGGTAGTGAACGCCCCCGTTTCCCGGGCTGTTCAGGGTGTTGAGTTCATTGGGGTGGAGGATGAGCATGATGAAGCTCGGCTCGATGCGACATCGGGTGGGGCCCCCTTCTTTGTCAACGGTGAGGGAGTATATAAACTCCCCCTCAATACTACGGCTGTCTTCACTATAGAGCCGGGTGCTGGTCTCCACACGGCATCGCTCGTTAAGCAGGGCAAGCTCTTCGGGTGTGATGCGGAAACGGACGGAATTGTTTTCGATGCGGAGTTTCACGGCGTGGTCCTGTTGTCCATGGGAGTCGCTTCCACATAGGCATTGTAGTCGGGTACACCGGCATCACGAGCCGTGCGATTTCGGTCGAGGAGGACGTTGCCTTCGGGCCAGTGTATCTGGAGGTTGCGGGGCTGTACGGGGGCGAAATAGACCCGCCCTTCGAAGCTTCCGAAATCGTTGCGCAACAGGAGGCGACTGCCTTCCGACACCCCCAGGGCGGCAGCATCGGCGGGATTCATGAGAATCGCCTCCCGGGTGGCGCCGGTGATCTGGTCGGTGGCGGCGTGGACCATACTGTTGAATTGCTTGCCTCGTCGGGTGGTGAGGGCGAACTTGCCCTCGGGCACTTCGGTGGCTTCCGGCTCGATGGCGAAAAAGTGGGCTTTGCCGTCGGGGGTATTGAAGTTCCAATCGGCGCAGAGGTGCGCACCCCCGTATTGAAACTGATCGCCTTTCTTGTGGAGCTTTTCTATGCCCGCGTAAAAGGGGACCGCCTGGGCGATTTCCTGCCGTATCGCCGCGGTATCCGGGAAGTGGAGGGCGTCGGCGCGCTCGGGCGTTACACGCCGGGCGAGGTCGAGAAAAACTTCCCACTCGGGACGGGCTTTACCAATGCGACGGCCGGGAATCTCAGGACTGAATATGATGCGTCGCTCGGTGCTGGTCTCGGTAACGCCGCCGGGGGTTTCATAGCGGGTGGCCGCAGGCAGCAGCAGGGTGTGCTCGGCCGCATCGAGAAACATCTGGGGCGTGAGGACAATATCCATGTGGACCCGGAGGGGAACCTTCTCCAGGGCCTGTTTCACGTGCTTGGGGTCGGGGAGCACTTCCATGAAATTACCGCCCACCGAGAAGAGGACATCGAGATTGCCTTGGTCGGCGGCGGAAATCATCTCGGTGGCGGATAGTCCTGGTCCATGGGACACGGGGAATCCCCACTGTTTCGAGAGGGCTGCGGCATTCTCGGCGTTGACCGGGAGTCCACCGGGGAAGGCTGTGGCGTAGGCCCCCATTTCGGCGCCGCCCTGGACGCCTGAGTGGCCCCGGATGGGCATGAGGCCGCAGCCTTCGCGGCCCACGAATCCTTTGGTGAGGGCCAGGTTCACGATGGCGCGCACGTTGTCCACGCCCTGGACGTGTTGGGTGATGCCCATGCTCCAGACGAAGACCGCCCGCCGGGCATCGCGAATCATGAGGGCAAAGCCCCGCATGGCCTCTTTGGAAACGCCGCAGTAGGCCTCCAGCATTTCCCACGATTGCTCCGCGAGGCTGGCCTGGAGGCATTCGAAGTCCGCGCCATGCTCGGCAATGAAATCGTGGTCAACCCAGTCGTTCTCAATCAGGTGTTTCAAGGTGCCGTTAATAAAGGCCACGTCGGAGCCTATGTTGACGGTGAAAAAGCGGTCGGCGATTTTGGTGCCAAAGAGGGCGCTCTCCGGCACCGAGGGAATCCAGTAGCGGGCCATGCCCGGCTCTTCGTAGTTGTTGACCGCCACCACCTTCGCGCCATTCTTCTTCGCGTAGTGGATGTATTTGGTGGCCACGGGCTGATTGTTGGCCATGTTGGAGCCGAAGAAGACGATGAGATCGCTCTTGAGCCAGTCGCTGTAGGAGCACGTGGTGGCCCCGGCGCCGATGGTGGTCTTGAGGGCCGTGGTGCTGGGGCTGTGGCAGATACGCGCCGCATTATCGATGTTGTTGGAGCCCATGGCCCGCACGGATTTCTGCGCCGTGTAATAGGTCTCGTTAGGAATGCCCCGGCTGGTGAGGTAGGCCGCAAACCGCTCGGGAGTGCTCTGTTTGATGCGGTCGGCCACAAGGTCCAGGGCGGCGTCCCAGGTGATGCGCCGGAAGCCCTTCTCGCCCTTGGCCCGGAGCATGGGGTAGGGGAGACGGCCCAGGTCACGGAGTTCGGCGCTCTTCATGGCCGCGAGGGGGGCGACATCCTCCAGCCGCGACGCGTCGAGGGCGGGCATGGTGTTGAGGCGCAGGAGACGAAGGCGGATATTGCAGAGGTGGGGGCCGTCGAGGGTCCAGTCTTTCAGGCCGCTCGTGCCCAAGGCACAGCCATCACAGACCCCATCACTGAGAATGCGCCAGGCATAGGCCAACTCGTCCTTGTTTTCCCAGCCCGCGCGGAAAACTTCGTAGAAATTGTTGGGCCCCTGCTCGCCCAAACCGAAGGGTACGGGACTGGCCCAATTGGAAGGCGTCCACTTTTTGTTTTGCTTCGGTGAGTCGCTCATGGTAAATCCCGACGGTTAGCGTTTGCCCGTCAGTTTAGCATAGGCGTTGCGGGATTTCGGAGCGTCGGATCAGGTCACCAACCCGGGGCGACTATAGACCGTGGCCCGACCCTCACGGCAGAAGCCCACGATGGACATGCCGAAGCGTTCGCCCATTTCTATGGCCAGCGACGACGGGGCGGACACGGCGAGGAGGTAGGGCCATTTTGCCTGGTAGGCCTTGAAGACGATCTCGTAGGAGAGCCGTCCACTGACCACGACGCCCACGGCTTCAGCGAGTTGCCCCTGAAGCAGGAGGTCGCCGATGACTTTGTCCACTGCGTTGTGGCGGCCGATGTCTTCGTGGGCGGCGAGGGGCGTGCCGTCAACGGTGAAGGCCAGGGCACCGTGCACGCCACCGGTCTCTGTGAAGAGGGGCTGGCGCGCGGCGAGGGCGGCCATCAACTCGGGAATGCGCTTGGCTTCAAGACGTTTTCCCGGCGGGGCTACCACGGGCGCGCCGACGAGGGCCAGTTCCTCGGGTTCCCGTATGCCGCAGAAACCGCAGGAGGCGTTGGTCATGGAAGAACGCCGCCCACCGATGTCTTTGGCAAGGGCGGACTCGGGCACGATGATTTCCAGACAGCCCGTGTGGCCGCTATCGGGGTCGGGCACGTGGCGAAATTCGGGGCGTACGGCGGGATCGACGAGGACTCCCTCGGTGAAGAGGAGACCGCGGGCCAGGGCCTCGTCGTCACCGGGGGTACGCACGGTGGTGGTGTAGGCGACTCCATTCACCTTGAGCTGAAGCACGGCCTCCACGGGGAGGCGATCCGACACGGGGCTGGTGCCGTTGGGGGTGTATTGGATGGCCTTGAATTCCTTGCTGCTCACGGCGGCATGATAGCACAGGGCAGGTGAGGGCTGCCCGGTGTGGTCCTCATCGACATGCTCCTCCTTTCACGATATAACTCCATTTTTTCAGGCGTGCCGCGCGATCCCGTTCTGTGGGTGAGCAGGGAACGCCTGAGGTCGGGGTGAAATTGGTGACGTGAAGACGTGCATCAGGGTTCCAGGAAAGGGTTCGTGCGTGGGTCTGGGGTTTACGTATTAGTGGTCTGATGCAGGCAGATGGGTCATTAAATCTAAGTTAATCCACCAGCGCTGCTGGTGAGAATTCATGAGGCTCTACCTTTCCGGCGGGTTCATCTAACCTGACGATGACCCAGGACTTGCTACGCGGCGCCCTGGGCTACGATATGTCGCCCACTTCGTGGACTAATCAGCCCCTTCAGGACCTTTCCTCATACCCCCGGCTCTGCCGGTGCTTGCTGATTCTAATGGAGATTCTCGACCCATATCCGATAGTACTCCCCTCCTCGGAGGGGCTGGGGGTGGGTCAAGTCACGAAAAACGCCGCAAACCCACCCCTAACCCCTCCCAGGAGGGGAATTGGCTTGCGGGTTGGCTGAAACGGAACTGGCCAAATAAGTTCCCACTACGTTGAATCAGACCACTAGGAGCGATTCACGCTACATCCACGCGCACGAAGCTTCGTTCCTCAGCATCGCGCGGCACGATGCGGTATTCCTGTCGTGCTGGATGGGCTGCGCTCGTGTTCGATATCCCTTCACCCACAAACTTCCCCCGCTTCGCTCCTCCGTTTGAGGGTGGCACCCGAAGACTTTGTAGGTGGTACCCTCGAAGCTTTTTTAGAGAGTGCTTGTTCTACCGCTCCACCAATTCCACGCGACGATTCTTTTCCCGGCCCGCGTCGGATTCGTTGGTGAAGACAGGGACCAATGGGCCGACGCCGTGGCCTTCGAGGCGGTCGGCGGCGATGCCGTAGTCCTTCACGAGGGCGGCGACCACGGCTTTGGCCCGGTCGCTGGAGAGTTTCTGGTTGTATTCGAGGCTGCCTTTGGCGTCGGTGTGACCCACGACATAGAAGGGCTTGTCGGGATTGTCTTTGAGGTAGCGGGTTATCTGCTCCAGGGCCGCCTTGGATTCGGCCTGAAGGGTGGCCTTGTCGTAGTCGAAGAGGATGCCGTCCAACACGACGCGGCCTTTTTCGGTGATGCCCTTCCCGATGGCTTCGGCATCCACCACGATGAGTCCGGTTTCAGCGGCTTCGACTTCCACGATATCGACGAGGGCACCCACATGTTGGTCGCTGTGATGCTCGACGGAGACGCAGACATAGACCACACCCGCCGCCCGTTCTTTGCGTGCGATGATGGTGCCGCTACCCCCCGAGCTGGAGGTGCCGGAGACCATGTTTCCGATGGGGCCATTGACGGACCAGGGATTGGCGGCGAAGAAGACACCCTGCCACTGGCGGCTACCCACGTCGGGCTTCTGGCTGCTCTCGGGAAAGAGCCCCTCGGCCAGAATCTCAAACTCGGCGGCCTTGAGAGCGTCGGTATAGTTCTTGTAAACCTCAGAATGGCTGCGCTCGCCTCCATCGAGGCCATAGTAAATCCGGGTCAGGCGCCCTTCCGTTTCGATCCAATCGCCAATCGTGCGATAGCCCGTGACAGGGCCGATGGGCACCTTGTAGGGCCGGTAGTTTTCTACGATGTATTGCTGGATTACCGAGCCGGGGTAGCGGCTGATGACCGGGTGATCTTCGCTGCCTTCTACATCCTGTGCGGTGGCGGAAAGGCAGGTGAAGAGTAAGAGCGTAAGGCATGGGAATAAGACGTGCCACATGATGAGACCCTTTTGTAGGTTGATGAGGTATAAAGGTGTGGCGCTACTTTAGAGGGTATGGGGGCGGGAGTTCAAATGGAAGGCGATTCGAGAATCAAGATGGTTTCCAGATTCTCAGCCGTGCCGCGCGATCCCGTTTGATGGGTCATTGGTGGGCGGTGAGATTGGGATGGATTGATGGCATTTGGCGGGAAGTAGGGCTTTCGGAAAGGGTTCGTGCGTGGGTCCAGAGCCCGGTTCCCAGGGTGATTGATGCTACATCCATGCACACGAATCCTCGTTCCACGGGATCGCGCGGCACGATGGGGTTCCGCCAGCGACCCGCCTACTCCAACGAGAGCGCCAGCGATTTCCAAAAGGTAGTCATCATGGCCTGATCTTCGGAAGTGGCATCGCCGTCTATACCCGTAATGAACAGAATCCCCGCATCTTTGACGGCGTGATAAAGGACGTGTAAGGTGCGTTCTTCCCCCCGATAGGTGGAAGTGGCTTTCTTCCCGGAGAGGGTTGTGCCGTCCGTAAGTTTCCTGGTGGTGGAGGAAGTGACGATCTTGTAGCCGTAATTCTTTTCTTCCTTCGTCAACTCGTTGAGCATGAGGTCGACCAGGGTGGAAGGGTCTATGTCGCCATATTCTTGCACCATAACCAGGGTGCCGACGGGGGAGCTCATCATGGTTTGATGGATGCCGTCTCCCAGATTCGTGCGCGAAGGGGTAAAGGCGCTCGGATGTTCGAAGGAGAAGGTGTCTGTTTGGAAACGCACAATGGCTTTCTTGTTCAGTTTAATTTGAACGCGATTGCCATCCGGGAGACTGAGTGCCGTCTCTTCACCCAACTCAATTTCAAACTCCTGGCCATCAATGCTCAGGAGATAATTGCCGGCAACGGCATAGCCACAAAGGGCTACCACGCCGACGATACCCATTAGCAAGAACGATTTCATCATACAATTCCTTTTGAACAGCAGCTGTGGGTGTCGCGGATTCGGTCATGTAGCATACGGTACTTCGCCGGTCAGGCCAGCAGGCCATCCACCACTTTGCCTGCCACGTCGGTAAGTCGGAAGTCCCGGCCCTGGAATCGGTAGGTGAGTTTCTCGTGATCCATCCCCAGACAGTGGAGGATGGTGGCCTGAAAGTCATGGACGTGGACCGGATCCTTCGCCACATTGTAACCAAATTCGTCGGTGGCGCCGTGGACGATGCCGGGTTGGATGCCGCCGCCTGCCATCCAGAGGGTGAAGGCCCGGGGGTTGTGGTCCCGTCCCATACTTTCTTTGGTGACCTTGCCCTGCACCATGGGGGTGCGGCCAAATTCGCCGCCCCAGATGACGAGGGTCTCGTCCAGGAGGCCCCGTTGTTTGAGGTCCTTCACAAGGGCGGCCGCCGGGCGGTCGATGGCCTCCGCTTCCACGGGCAAGTCGCCAATGAGGTTTTGTTTGCCCGAGCCGCCGTGGTGATCCCAGCCCGTGTGGAAGAGTTGGACGAATCGGACGCCCCGCTCCACCAGGCGTCGGGCCAGGAGGGCGTTGTTGGCGAAAGAGGTCTTGCCCGGCTCCACGCCATAAAGTTCGTGGACGGATTCAGGCTCGCTGGAGATGTCCATGAGCTCAGGGACGCTGGTCTGCATGCGATAGGCGAGCTCAAAGGCCTCGATACGGGTCGCGATTTCGGGGTCGCCCACGCTTTCATACTGCCAGCGGTTCATCTGGTTGATGGCGTCGATGGTGGTGCGGCGGCGGGCCGGGTCGATGCCGTCGGGGTTGTTCACAAAGAGGACCGGGTCGCCCTGGCTGCGGAATTGGACGCCCTGGTGGGTAGAGGGCAAAAAGCCATTGCCCCAATAGCGGCTCTGAATGGGCTGGGTGCCTTCGCCCGATTTGAGGACCACAAAGGCGGGCAGGTCCTGGTTGTCACTGCCCAGGCCATAACTCGCCCAGGCCCCCATGGAGGGCCGTCCGGTGAGAGGCGAACCGCTATTCAGAAAGGTGACCGCCGGGTCGTGATTAAATTGCTCGGTGTGCATGGACTGGACGACGGCAATGTCGTCGGCGATGGTGGCTATGTGGGGGAGCAGTTCGCTGAACCACGCACCGCTCTGGCCATGTTGTTTAAACTGCCACCGCGTGCCGCCAATATTGGGCACGCCTTTGAGAAAGGCGAAGCGCTGCTCCATGAAGGATTCGGGCACGGGCTCGCCATCGTGTTTGACGAGGTAAGGTTTATAGTCATAGAGGTCCAGGTGGGACGGCGCGCCCGACATAAACATGTAGATGACCCGCTTGGCGCGAGGGGCCATGTGGGAGAGCTTTGTCTGGATGGCGGCCTCACTGTTGACCCCGAGGAGGGAGGCCAGTGCCGCGACACCCACCCCCGTGGCAGAGCGATTGAAGAACTGACGTCGGGTGATGGCTTTGCTGTGGGCGAGGTCGAGGTTCATGGTATCAATCCAAATCCCCAAGGTGCCGGGGTGCGTCCATATTGTCTTTGAGGATTCGCATGACGAAAATCTCGTTTTCAAATTCCAGTGTGTATAACACCAGATGCCTCGGCTTACCAATGTGCGTGCCACTGCGCTTTTTGCTCAGGGCAATATGATAACTCCTCACGTGGGGTCCGAGTTCCGGCTCCAAGCGACTTGTAGGTCGGCTTGGGTCCTCCTCGATGTATTCAAGCGCCTGCCAGAGCAGCGTGTCATAGGCTTCAGCCTGGTTAAGCCCGTATCGATCATACGTATACCACCAGACGCTTTCGAGATCGCTGCGGGCGGGCTCACTCAGCCGAAGATGACGCATTGCTCAATTGTGCCAGTTTCTCAAGCCGCTCGCGCCGCATTGATTCACGCAACGCCTGGATATCCTCTTTGCCGTGGAGATCAATATATTCCCGCCGCTCTCGCGCATCATAGGCTTTCTGCAACTCTCCCCGCAGGTACGCCACCCGCGCCTGGTGCTCATCTTTGTGCTCTTTCAACAGCCGAAGGGCTTCGCGCACGAGTTCGCTGGCGTTGTTGTAGTCGCCCGACTCCACACTCAGGCGGATAAATTCGGCTTGGGCCTCGGTGATATTTACGTTTTGTGTTGGCATGATGAAATTATCTCAGTATTGGCAATCTTTGTCAATTTGGGCGACTGACAATGGAACAATGCCTCTTCGAACATCAAATATGAATGGCGATTTTTGCCATTTCTTGCCATCCATGGTATTTTGGTCTTGTATGAAGGCGCAAGAAAGGATTCCCTATGCCCAGTAGTCTAAACCTGTCTCTCACCGATGAATTGCGTCGCTATGTCGATAGTCGCGCGGGCGATGGGGACGTCTATGCCACCCCGAGCGAGTATATTCGTGATCTTATTCGGCGCGACATGGAGGATTGGGCCATCGTCCGCGATGTTGCCCAAGGCCTGGCGGAAGCCCGCAGCGGTCAGTTTGCCGAAGAGAGCATCCTTGATATTCTCCACGAGGCGTAGGGGGCTAACGTGGCCAAGAAGAAGCCGTACCTGCTCACGGTGACCGCTCGTCGGCATTTGCGGGAAGCGAAAGCATGGTCTTTGCGCCGCTGGGGACCTAAGCTGACGGAAGCGTACTTCGTTGAGCTTGACGAGGCGGCCAAGCGGCTTGCGAAAGATTGCAAGACATTTCAGTCGCGCGAAGAGCTTGCCGGGGGAACGGGGCTGTTGCTTCATCCGATTCGCGAACATTACTTGGTCTATGAGCCGTTGGGCAAGGGCCAGATCGCTATTGTCGCGGTGCTGCGTCAGACACGCGATATCCCGGCTATATTGAGCAAGGGCCAATATCTCATTGGTCGCGAGTTGAACGCGTTGCGTGAGTCGTTAGAAAAGACCGAATAACCGTGTGCGGACGACAAATCTTGATTGCATGCGTCCCCAAAGGACATAAACGACATAAAAGACGAAAAGGACGGTGGTGGGATTTCTTGAACGAATCGCGTTATAGGCTGAAGTGCTCTTACCGATATAGCGATTCCTGGAGATCGGTGAGTTCTTGTCCTTTGGGTCCTTTCAGTCCTTCAGGTCCTTTGTCCTAGCTCTTCGTCACGGTCTCATCCAGATTCAGCAAGATGGTCGCCAGCGTGGTCCAGGCGGCGAGCGCGGGCTCGTGTAAATCTTTCGGAACAGGCGCGCGACCCTGGTTAATCAGTTGGCGGGCGGCTTCCCCGTCCTCCAGGAATCCAGTGAACTCGTTGCCGAAGAGCTCCACCAACAGCGCGTGTTCTTCGGCGCGCGGTAACCGAATAAGGCAGTGGCGCAGGGCAAAGTCTACCTGTGCTTCCAGATCGTCCCCACCCTCGCGCAGGATGCGCTCCGCAAAGACCCGGGCCGCCTCGATGAACTGGGGGTCGTTCATGGTTGTGAGGGCCTGCAGGGGCGTATTGGTTCGGGGGCGTTCGGCGGTGCAGTATTCAAAGCCGGGGGTGTCGAAGGCCTGGAAGGTCGGGTAGGGCACAGAGCGGCGGCGGTAGGTGTACATGCCGCGGCGATAGAGGTCGGCCCCCGTGGTTTCCGGCCACAGGCCCGCACCATAGCCGGTCAGGGCCTTTTCTTCCCAGAGGCCGGGGGGTTGATAGGGGTGGACGCTTTTACCGCCGACGGTCCGGGTCAACAGGCCGCTGATGACCAGGGCATTGTCCCGGATCGTTTCGGCGTCCAGACGGAAGCGCGGTCCCCGTGCGAGCAACACATTGTCGGGGTCGCGGGTGTAGGCGTCGGGCCCCACATCGGTGCGCTGTTGGTAGGTCGCGGAGGAAACTATCATGCGCAGGAGGCCCTTCACGTCCCACCCGCTTTCCACGAAGGTCACGGCGAGGTAATCGAGGAGATCCGGGTGAGAGGGTGCCGCGCCCCGGGTGCCAAAGTCTTCCGGGGTGGAGACCAGGCCCCGGCCAAAGAGTTGTTGCCAGAGTTGGTTGACGGTGACCCGGGCTGTCAGGGGGTGGGCGGGGTCAACCAACCAATTGGCCAGGTCCAGTCGCGTCAGCGTGCCCTCTGTCGGGGTGTCGGGTGTCGGTAAGACGGCGGGCGTTCCCGGCAGCACCCGCTCGCCGGGCTGGAGGAAGTCTCCCCGTGCGAAAATGTGGGTTTCCCGGGGCGCTTCCATCTCCGCCATGACCAGGGTGGTGACAATTTCCTTCTCTTTTTCTGCCAGCTCTTTTTCCAGGCGCTCCAGTCGCGTGGGCGGGGCGTCTTTCGGTTTCTCTTCCGCTGTTTCCGTACCCTCCGGTGCGGGGGGAAGGGACGCCTTGAGGGAGGCGATGACGGAGCGGAGACCGTCCAGTTCGGCCTGCAAGGTCGCATTGGGCGGAAGCGCGATCAGGGGCGCACGGCTCTGGAAGGTACCGCCGCCGACTTCCGGGACGGTATTAAAGAAGGCGTAGAACTCATAGAACTCCTTCTGGGTGAAGGGGTCGTATTTGTGGTCGTGGCACTGGGCGCAGGCCATCGTCGTGCCCATCCACGTGGTCATGGTGGCATCCACCCGATCCACGACCGACTTGGTCCGGAATTCCTCGGGGTCAATGCCGCCCTCTTCGTTCAGCATGGTGTTGCGGTGAAAGCCCGTGGCAATCCGCTGGTCTATTGTGGCATCGGGCAGCAAGTCACCGGCGAGTTGTTCCCGGGTGAACTGATCGAAGGGCATGTTCTGGTTGTAGGCGCGGATGACCCAGTCGCGGTAGGGCCACATACTCCGGGGCGCGTCGATGTGATAGCCATTGCTGTCCGCATAGCGCGCCAGATCGAGCCAATAGCGGGCCCGGTGTTCGCCATAGTGGGGGCTGGCGAAGAGACGGTCGAGCACCCACTCCAAGGCGTCGCTGCGTTGGTCCGCCACGAAGGCATCGGCCTCTTCCACCGTGGGCGGCAGGCCAATCACGTCGAAGTTGAGGCGACGCAGCAAGGTGTAACGGTCTGCCGGGGGAGAAGGGGCAAGCCCCTCTGCCTCGAGCCGGGCCAAGACAAAATAGTCGATATCGTTCTGGGGCCATTCCGTATGCTGGACCGTCGGCACCGCCGGTTTCTCGGGGGCGATATAGGCCCAATGGATTTCGTAGGCCGCGCCCTGGTGAATCCACGTGCGCAGAGATGTTATCTCGGCCGCACTGAGGGCCTCGCCCTTGTCGGAAGGGGGCATGCGGTCCTCGGCGTCGGTGGTGGTGACACGGTGGATGAGCGCACTCGCGGAGGCGTCACCCGGGACGATGGCGGCGGCACCCGATTTCAGGGCGGCCCGTGCACCTTCCTCCGTGTCGAGGCGCAAACCGGCCTTCCGCGCGGCACCGTCCTGGCCGTGGCAGGCGAAACAATGCTCGGCCAGGATGGGGCGGATGTCTTTGTTGAAGGACAACGGGGCCTCGTTGCCTTGGCTCGGATCGGCCATGCCGAATGCCAGCAGGGCGAGTCCCAGGGTAGTAGCATTCCACTTCATCGCGATAGGTTCCAGGGGTTGTTGCAACACCTAAGTGTAAAGGAGGCCGGGGGACGGTGCAAGCGGGGACTGCACCGACGTGGTGTGCGGGGGGCAGGCGGGTGTCTGTCTTGGCGGTAAGCGGGGTGCGGCAGTAAGGATGTTTTATTTGGCAGTCGGGGCCGTCCCCCTCCTAGAAGCGACGTGGCCGTAAACTAACACACCCACAAACTTCCCCCGCTTTGCTCCTCCGCTTGAGGGTGGCACCCGGCGTCGCCTTTGAGAGGTGTCGTTGCCCTATTAAGGTAACGTGGGTGTGAGGAGGGGGACAGCCCCGACGTCCAGGCTCTTGATAAATCTCCCAGTGGGTTGTTTGGCCACACGGTGTGGTTGGCTACCATTTCGACATCGCGTCGGTGCAGTCCCCGGTGCCATTCCCGTACAATAATGCTGTCTGGAAGGAGACAACCATTCATGCAGGTTTTAGTGATGGGCGCGGGTGCGCTGGGTACGATTTTAGGCGGGTTCATGGCCCGTGCGGGACACGGGGTGACTTTGGTGGGGCGGGAAGCCCATATGAACGCCATTGCGAAGCAGGGACTTCGGGTAACGGGCATCTGGGGGGAGCACACCATTCCGGGTATCACCACGTGCACATCGGCCGGTGCCGCGGTGGGCACCGACTACGACGTCATCTTCATCGCGGTGAAATCCTATGACACGGCCGAGGTGGTAGCGGCCATCGCACCGCTCTTGTCGCAAAATACCCTGGTCTGCTC
Organism: Candidatus Hydrogenedentota bacterium; assembly: GCA_034669905.1. GTDB lineage: Bacteria > Hydrogenedentota > Hydrogenedentia > Hydrogenedentales > JAEUWI01 > JAEUWI01. The sequence goes on along the minus strand of JAXMOL010000010.1, from coordinate 52,731 downwards.
GTATCAGAACGGGCTGGGCAACGCGGAGGCTATCGCCGACGTCGTGGGCTGGGAGCGGGTCGTGGAGGCTATGGTGATTTTTGGGGTCCAGGTGCCGGAACCGGGCCATGTGGACGTGACCGTTATTGCCCGTCCCACGGCGTTGGGGGTCTATGACGTGGGGCCTCCTGCGGTACGGGTTAAAGAGCTCGCCCAGGCCCTCGATGATGCGGCCCTTCCCACCGTCTTCTCCGACCAGATTGGCGGGGAACTCTGGCGGAAGGTGGCCTATAATTCGGCCCTGAATGCCCTGTGCGCCCTCCTGGATGTGCCCTACGGAACACTGCCCGAGATGGCCGAGACCCGGGCTATCATGGAAGATGTGGTTGCCGAGCTTTACGCCGTTGCGGCGGCCCGGGGGCTGGTTATGGAACCGGCGACCCCTGCGGAGTACATGACGCTCTTTTATGAAAAGCTCGTGCCCCCGACGGCGGCCCACTATGGCAGTACCCACGAAGACTTTCGGCTCGGGCGCCGCTCCGAGATAGACGCGCTCAACGGGGCGATTGTTCGTTTCGGTGAGGCGGTTGGCGTGGCGTGCCCGGTGAACCAAATGATTACCCGGCTGGTCAAGGCGCGGGAGAAGTTAAGTTTGAAGTTTGAAGTTTGAAGTTTGAAGTTTGAAGTTTGAAGGGTGAAGGGTGAAGGGTGAAGGGTGAAGGGTGAAGGGTGAAGGGTGAAGGGTGAAGGGTGAAGGGTGAAGGGTGAATTGCGCGTAGCGTGCGCCGGCGGCGGAACGGGTGTGGGTTCGACTTTCGCGTTAGTCGCTGTCCACCGTGTCCACGGAAAAAGGTCAGTTTACGGCGATCAAATTTCGCACGGCGGCCATTTTTGCGGGTCCGATACCCGGTACTTTTTCCAGGTCTTCTGGCGCGTAGAAGGGTTGGGTCTGGCGGAAGACTATAATCTTCTGCGCCGTGGCGGGGCCAATGCCCGGCAGGGTCTCAAGTTCGCTCTTGGATGCCGTGTTGATGTTGACGGGTCCGGCGCCGCGGGGCGTGGCGCGGGCATGGGTGGCGCGCACTGCGGGTGTCGGCGCGGAATCGGCAGCGACGGGTTCCTCCAGCCGATACCAGGCCGAGCGGGTGTAGGGCGTGGGATTGTAGGTGGTTGTCGGATAGGAATAGACCACGCCATTGTCCTCGACTTTCTCGGGTACCAGGAGGGTTGTCGCATCGATGAGGTGGGCCGTCCGGTTGATGTCGGAGAGGTCGGCTTCGGGACGGGTTCCCCCGGCGGCTTTCAGGAGATCGTTGACCCGCTGGCCTGCGTTGAAATAGTAGAGCCCCTCCTGCTCCACCGCACCCAGAATACCCACCGCCAGCTTTTCAGGCGGTGTCAGGTCAATGGGCTTCGCCGGTGGAGAGGGGGTCGACGGCGCTGCCGGAGCAGGCACCTGCGCCGGTGTGGGCCGTGGCTGGAAATGGTGCTCGGCGCTTGTTTCGGTGCCACGCCAAACCAGGACCACACAGCCGAGAACGATGGCTGCGGCCACGCCAATCAGTATCCACTGCTCCCGAAGTGTCAAAAAGCGGTTCTGCATAACCGCCCCCGTGTCATGTTCCTCTACTGCGCTTTTTCCCGCCAATCGGAGGAGCGTATACCGTGCCGCGCCCCCGGGCAATCGTAACGGACAATCGATAAATCCTAGGTCAGGATATCGTGCACAACCTTCCCGTGAATATCCGTCAGGCGGAAATCACGGCCCTGGAATTTGTAGGTCAGACGCTCGTGATCGATGCCCATCATGTGGAGCATGGTGGCATTCAAGTCGTGCACGTGCATCTGGTCTTTCACCACGTTATACGAGAAGTCGTCGGTCTCGCCATGGACATGGCCCGCCTTTACGCCGGCACCGGCCATCCACACCGAGAAATTACGGCCATGGTGATCGCGCCCGTAGTTGACGAGGTCCGAGCCCTGGCAATAGATGGTGCGGCCGAATTCGCCGCCCCAAACGACCAGGGTGTCATCCAGGAGTCCCCGCTGTTTCAAATCCTGCACCAGCGCGGCGGAAGCCTGGTCCACGTCCTTGCACTGCTTGGGCAGATCGCCGGGCAGGTTACCGTGCTGGTCCCAGCCGCGGTGATAGAGCTGCACAAAGCGGACGTCCCGTTCGACCAGTCGCCGTGCGAGGAGGCAGTTGGCGGCGTAGGTGCCGGGTTTCCGTGCATCGTCACCATACATATCAAAGATGTAATCGGGCTCTTCCGAGACATCCATGAGATCAGGCACCGAGGTCTGCATGCGGTAGGCCATTTCATACTGGGCAATGCGGGCTTCAATTTCCGGGTCGCCAAAGGCGTCATAGGCCATCTTGTTGAGCTGGCCGAGGCTGTCGAGCTGGTTGCGTCGGCTGCTGGCCGTGACCCCGGGAGGATTGGTGAGGTAGAGCACGGCGTCTTTGCCACTGCGGAAGTTGACGCCCTGATGCTCTGACGGGAGGAAACCCGCACCCCAGAGGCGTTGGAAAAGGGCCTGGGCATCCCGTGCGGCGCTGCCGTGGGAAATGAGCACGATGTAACCCGGCATGTCGTCGTTGTCACAACCGAGGCCATAGTTGAGCCAGGCCCCCATGCTGGGACGTCCCGGTTGCTGGTGACCGGTCTGGAAAAAAGTCATGGCGGGGTCGTGATTAATCTGTTCCGTGTTCATCGTTTTGATGAGACAGATATCGTCGGCAATCTTCGCGGTGTGGGGGAGCAGTTCGCTCATCCACATGCCCGAGTCCCCATGCTGGGCAAACTTGAACTTGGAGGCGACCACGGGAAACTTATCCTGTCCCGAGGTCATGCCGGTGAGGCGCTGCTCACCCCGTACTGAGCCGGGGAGATCGCTGCCGTGTTTCGCCTGCATCTGGGGTTTGTAGTCGAAGAGGTCCAGTTGAGAGGGCCCGCCGGACTGGAAGAGATAGATAATGCGCTTCGCCCGGGGCGGCACATGGGGGTGGCCGAGCATGCCCCGTCCTGCAGAGGGGGAATGGTTGACTGCGGCGTTGCCCTGTTTCTGCATCAGGCTTGCGAGGGCCGCCGTACCGATACCGGCCGTGGCCCGGCCGAAAAACTGGCGGCGCGTAATGTGTTGCAGTTTTTTGTGCGCAATGTCCATGGGAAGCTCTCCAGAAGGTCTGTTGGGTTTCATTATAATCCCATAATGAACAAAATAATAGCCAGAATGGTCCCGACGAAGGGGATGACTACCGTCAGGGCGGCCACGGGCAGATAGGCGGATTTATGGGTTTCGCCGCAAATGGCCCGAATGGTCGTGACCACATAGCCATTGTGGGGCAGGGAGTCGAGGCCCCCGGAGGTGATGGCCACCACACGGTGCAGGGCATCGGGGTCGACCCCCGCCTCCAGATAGCCCGGGGCAATGAGGGGAAGGGCAATGGCCTGTCCGCCCGAAGCGGAGCCGGTCATACCTGCGATAACGCTCACGGCGACGGCCGCGCCAATGAGTTCATTGCCAGGGATGGAGGTCATGGCGACGAGGGCTTCGTGGAAGGCGGGCGTGAGCTTGGCGATGCTGCCGAAGCCGACGACGGCGCAGGTGTTGGCAATGGCCACCAGGGCGCCGAGGGAGGCCACCGAGAGGGTGTCGCCGAGTTTGTGAAAGCGTTTCCAGTAAATCCCGATGCCCGCGGAAAGCCCTACCAGGAGGGCGATGGTCAGGGCCGACTTCCCGAAATCGAGCACCATGCTGAAGTAGAAGGAGGTGGCCAGCACGAGGGCGAGGGGGATAACGGCGAGCAGGGGATGGGGCAGTCGGCTGTAATCGATTTCTTCCGGGTCCCCTTCGCGGACGTCAAAGCACTCTCCGTTCGCGAGGGCCCGCTTCATCATGTATTTGAACCACCAGATGCCCGTCGTAGCCATGAAGAGGGCAACGACCAGGCTGACCTGCCATCCGGCAAATTGCGTGGTGCCCAGATACTTAATGGGGATGAAGTTTTGAATCTCCACCGAGCCCGCAGAGGTCATGGTGAAGGTGACGGAGCCAAAAGCGAGGGCGGCCGGGATAAAGCGCCGGGGCAGATTGGCCCGTTTAAAGAGGCTGAGGGCCATGGGGAACACGGAGAAGGCCACGACAAAGACGCTGATGCCGCCATAGGTAAGGATGGCGCAGGCGGCGATGATGGCGAGGGCGGCGTGACGGATGCCTAGTTTCTCCACTACCCAGTGGGCCACGCTGTCGGCAGCACCACTGTCTTCCATCACCTTGCCAAACATGGCACCCAGCAGAAAGACGATAAACCAGTCGCGGAGGAATCCGGAGAATCCCAGCATGTAGCCGGTGGTCAGGCTTTCTGCCCCTTCTGCTGCCATGGGCGGCATAAGGGGAATACCACTGGTAATGGCCACGAGCAGGGCGCAAATGGGTGCGGCCAGCAAGATGTTCATACCACGGATTGTCAGCACGATCAGCAGGGCCAGGCCGCCGATGAGCCCAACCATACTTAAGGTCATGGGGGCATTCCTTTCCAGGGAATTTGGGGGCGGTTCAGGTCTTGGTGATGGTCTCGTCCATATTGAGGATAACGCTGGCCACGGTGCTCCAGGCCGCAAGCTCGGGCTTGTCCAGTGCGTCGTTGGCCGGGGCCTTACCCACCGCGAGCAGTTTCTCGGCCCGCTCCGGCTCGGCCTGGAAGCCAGCCAACTCACGCTGGTAGAGCTGCTGGAGGATCGCCAGTTCCTGATCACTCGCGGGCCGTGCCATGGCCAACAGGAAGGCATGGTTGAGGCGTTCTTCGGGCGATGCACCCGCTTCGGTCATCATACGTTCTGCCAGGAAGCGCGAGGCCTCCACAAACTGGGGATCATTCAAGAGGGCCAGGGCCTGGAGGGGCGTGTTGCTCCGGCTGCGTTTGACCGTGCAGGTCTCGCGGTTGGGCGCATCAAAAAGCATCATACTGGGGGGCGGACTGGTCCGCTTCCAGAAGGTGTACATGCTGCGGCGGTAGAGTTCGTCGCCTTCGCCCAGGGTAAAGATCTGGGCCGTGAAGCCACCGCCATAGCCCACTTCCTGCCAGAGGCCCAGGGGCTGATAGGGCCGCACGCTGGGGCCACCCACCTCGTGCTTCAAGAGTCCACTGATGGCCAGGGCATTGTCGCGGACGGCTTCGGCATCCAGGCGCAGCCGGGGGGCATAGGCCAGGAGACGGTTGCGGGTATCGACCGCGCGGGTGTCCTCCCGGTGACGCGAGGCCTGACGATAGGTGGCCGACGTGACGATGAGCCGGTGAATGTGGCGGATGTCCCAACCACTTTCGATAAACTCGGCGGCCAGCCAGTCGAGCAATGCCGGATGGGAAGGTACTTCACCCTGGGAGCCAAAGTCTTCGGTGGTCTTCACGAGGCCCACGCCAAAATAGCGCTGCCAATAGCGGTTAACCGTAACCCGCGCAGGCAATGGATTAATGGGGTCCATCAACCAGCGGGCCAGTCCCAGCCGATCTTTGGGGTCACCTTCCGACGGGGCGGGCAGACAATCGGGGATGCCCGGCTCCACTTTTTCACCCGGGAGGTCATATTGGCCCCGCATAAGAATAAAGGTTTCGCGGGGGTCTGCCATCTGGTCCATCACCATGGCCGTGGGCAGGCCTTTCTCGAAATCGACCTTTTCCTGGACTTTCGCCGCGAGCTTCTTGTCGAGTTCTTTCCACTCGGGCGCGTTCACCTTGCGGTAGAAGTCGCGCAGGGCATGTTTCTCACGCAGCGTTCGCTCTTCTTCCGATTTGGAGAGGATCGTCTCAATGCGGGCCGGGTACTCGCCCGTTTGTTCTTTGGTGTTGTTAAAGTAAAACCCGTAGGCGTTGCCATAATTGACCACCTTCAGAAGGACAGTGTTTTCCCCCTGCTGCAACTCCACCGGAATCAGATCCTGATCCTTGTCTACGCCCCGCTGGATGTCGTTGTCGAGGACCACCCGCCCGTTAAGCCAGACCTTGATGGCGTCGTTGCTGCCGACGGAAAAGGTGGTCTTACGGGCACTGGGCGAATCAATGGTCCGGTAGAGGTAGGTGGCGCAGACCTTGCCACTCAAGCCGTGGACTTTACCGTCCTCATAGCCGGGCACCGTAAGTTGCCACTTTTGGCGACCGTCGGGGTAGGTGGCTTCGAGGTCGATTTCCTGCTCGGGTTCATAGGCCGTGTTGTAGGCGGTCTTGCCGTCGGGGGCCGTGTAGGGTCCGGCGATGTACCAGGGTTCGAGGCGGGCCCGCGTCATGGCCTGGTCCGTCGTGAGCGATACGCGAAAACGCGCGGCATTGTGGTTGGCGAAGGCCGACTCATGACGCAGGCGAACGCGGAGTAGCGTCCCGTTCACATTGCCAAAGGGGCTGTCGGGCACGAAAATGGCCGTCCGGCTCCCGGGAGATTCATGGCCGCCCGCGCCGTAGCCCGTGTCGGGTTTTCCGTCCAGGGCCTTTTCGATACCCAGGGTGTCCTGTGCGTAATCGGCATCCCCAGAGATAAAGTTCAGGCGGGTGAATTCCGCGGCCTCTCCCGGGGGGCGTACTTCGACTTCCAGCTCACTCAATACAAAGTTGCCGTTATCGGCCCGTCCCAACGAATGGTCGGGGGCTTCCGGATCAGGGAGAAATTCGAGGCGCAGTCCGGTGGCCCCGGAGGTGTCCATGCGATAGGTCACCTCATAGACTTCCGTGGCAGGATTCTCGCCACTGGCCACGATGACCCCATCCGCGTCGGCGGTTAAGGTGGTGCCATTGACCGCGGTGAGCGAGTCGGGGGTGAGGGCGTGCCACTTATCTTTCAGCTTTTCCCGGCTGGCCACTTCCCAGGCGTCCTGGGCGGCATCAACCTCTGGCATGGGCTTGCGCATCTCTTCCTTGATGCCCTTGATTTCTGCTTCAATTGCCGCGAGGCGGGCTTCCTGCTTCTCGTTGGTGGCGCTGATGCGGGGCACGGCATTGCCATCGCGCCCGTCAATACCCTGTTCGCTGATGGTATTGAAGTAGGCGAACATCTGGTAATACTCGGCCTGGGTGATGGGGTCATACTTGTGGTCATGACACTGCACACAGGTCATGGTGAGGCCGAGCCATACCGTGCCCGTCGTATCGACCCGGTCCATTACATACTGGGCCCGATACTCCTCGGCGATGATCCCGCCTTCGAAGTTAATCATGTGGTTGCGATTAAAGCCACTGGCCAGCTTCTGGTCTTTGGTGGCGTTGGGGAGGAGATCGCCGGCCAATTGTTCGACGGTAAATTCATCGAAGGGTTTGTTTTCCTTGAAGGAGCGAATCACCCAGTCGCGCCAGGGCCACATGTAGCGCTCGTTGTCGATGTGATAGCCGTTGGTATCGGAGTAGCGGGCGGCGTCCAACCAATAGCGGGTCATATGTTCGGCATGCTCGGTCGATTCCAGCAGGGTCTCCACCAGGCGGTCATAGGCACCGGGTTGTTGGTCCGCCAGGAAGGCTTCCACATCCGCGATGGTGGGGGGGAGCCCGGTGAGGTCGAGATAGAGGCGGCGAACCAGGGTGCGTCGGTCGGCCTCTTCCGAGGGAGTAATCTGGTGTTCTTCAAGCCGTGCGAGCACAAATTGATCGATGGGATTGCGCACCCAATCGCTTTGTTGGACGGCTGGCGTGGTCGGGCGGGCGATGGGTTGGAAGGACCAGTGTTCCTCCCAGGGGGCGCCCTCTTTAATCCAGCGGGTGAGGGCCGTAATCTCATCGGAAGTCAATTGCTTGGGGTGCTCGGAAGGGGGCATACGATCGTCGAGATCTTCGGTCGTGATGCGCTGGAAAAGACTGCTGCCCTCCAGATCGCCTGGGACCACCGCGTGGCGTCCATCCTTTATCTCCGCCAAGGCCCCTTCATGGGTATCAAGGCGGAGTCCGGCTTTACGCTTGTTCGCGTCCTGCCCGTGACAGGCAAAGCACTTGTCCGAGAGAATGGGTCGGATATCCCGATTGAACTGGATGGGCCCTTCGGCATGGGCAGGGGACAGGAGTCCCGCTGATACCAATACACTCACACCCGCCACGATAGAAGAATACGTCGTTTTCATCGTTAAAACACCTCAACCTACGATTATTCCAAACTGGGGGTGAGGTGTCAAATGGGGGGAGGGTTTAAAATTGGCGGTGCTGGGCGGTGTTTATGCCGGCGGGCCGCCAGCGCTCCATCGGGTGTGCCGTTTTTTTTGCCGGCGGGCCGCCAGCGCTCCATAAGGTGTGTTTCCTATTTCTTCTTTTCGCAGAGTTCCACGATTTCCCGGGCATCATCGGCGTACGTTTCAAGATACCTGGTGTCCAAGTCGTCCTTAGGTGTGGCTGCGAGAAAGGCCTGGGCCGTTGCGATACCGTCGTCCCAGCGGTCCTGATGGAAATTCAGCCAGCCCATGATGTGGAGGGCGGGCAAATAATCGGGCGCTACTTCCCGGGCTTTTTCCAGGTGGGGACGGGCTTCGTCGAACAGGTCGTGGGTGATGCAATACTCCGCACTGATCAGGAGCACATAGGGGTTATCGGGCGCGAGGGCCAGGGCCTCGGCGACGAGCTGGGCCTCCTGCTCCGTATTCTGTATGCCGTAGTCATCGGAACGCCCTGCTTGGGCCATGGCCTCCATGACGGTGTAGTTCGGGGGCGCCGCCCAATCTCCCGTGGCGAGGTAGGGGTCCTGGAGGCTTTCATAGAAGGCCTGTGTCTTCGCGTCGTCTTTCAGGCGGGCGAGGTGCCCCATATAAAGGCCGGCCACCACGGTCACGTCCGGCGCAATGGCGAGGGCTTTCTGGAAATACCCCTCCGCCTCGGGCGTGTCCTGGCCCCCCAATTCATAAGCGTGTTCCGCATAGATAATGGCCCGCCATTTGTGGAAATTCTGAAGTTCGCCGAAACGGCAGCCCTGGGGGAAGTGATCGCCGATGACGTCGAGCGCCGCAGCGGCCTCGTCAAATTGGAGTAGGTCGGCGGCGAAGGACGCCAGGTCGGCCTGGATGAACAGGTCTTCCGGGTTCATTGCGGCCTGTGCCTTAAAGGACGCATACATCATCCGTTGGGTGGCGTCGGAGTTCCAGGTGCCTTCATAGCGTTTTCCACGGGAGGCCATATACCATTCGCCATAGCGTTTGACCTTTATCATGAGCGGGAACTCGGCGTACTTACTCTCCGCCTCGGCGATGACCGCTTCCACGTCTTCCCAGCTGCCGCCCCATTTGGGTTGGGCAAAATTGAGTTTGGTCATATAGGCATCACGGTGAAGGGGGTTGACGGCCATGGTCTTCTGAAAGTAGGCCTCCATGACGTCGTTGCCCAGGCCCGCCGCGGAAGCCACGGTCATCATGGCGGCGGCCGCCTCAATGTCGTCGGGCTTCAACTCCAGGGAATGTTCCAGGTCACGTTGGGCTTGCTCCATATAGCGGTGGAAGCCTTCCCAGCCCTCATCGGTGACCCGGTTCGCATAGGTGTTGCCGCGGTAATACCAGGCGTAGTCTATGGCGAAGTTTCCGCGGATGAGGTAGGGGAGGTGAGAATTTGGGGAGTGGGCAACCCACGCCTCCAGGATTGGCCAGTGTTTCTCTGGATCATCCTCATAGCTGAAATCGCCGAGGGCTTTGATGTGTTGGCCGTAGCGAAACCGGGCCAGGGGGGTATCTGCTGCCGCGAACTGGGCGGTGAGACGGTTTTCGACCTCGGGAAAATTCTGGTCGTAGTAGAGCAGATTCCGTGTGTCGTCGTGCACGTAGACGATGGTGTAGCGTTCCAGGAGTCCGGATGCCTCGAGGAGAGCCTCTTTCGCGGCCTCTTCCGCCAGGTGCTCCGTCGCTTTCTCTTTCCAGACATCGGGGCCGTAACTCGGCTCTCCTTCGTCTCCATAGTCCTCCAGATTCGCGAGTTCCTGCATGCCATAACGGAACAGCAAGGCCCCACCTACGCCCATCAGGATCATACAAAACAGGGCTCCCGCGCAGCCGGCCACCAACCACTTGACGCTATCTTTGTCCATGGCGAATCAACTCCCGCACTCCGAAAGGGGGCATGGCCCCATGTTGCATCCCCATGATGCCCATGGAAGTACTGTAGCGAAAGACGGTCCCGTGGGCCAAGTTTGTTACGCGCGGAAATTACCGTTTGTCTTCCGGGCGCCGATTTGCAACAATCAATGATCAGGTAGTGCGTTGCAAAAGGAGTATGCTATGTATCGGGTCGATGCGGAGAAGAAGGTTCATTTTTGCGATGGTCTGTCCCGGCGGGACTTCCTTCATGCCGGGGCCCTGTCCTACATGGGACTGACCCTGCCGGGCTATCTGCAGGCCAAGGCCTATGGTGCGGTCAACGAGAAGAAAGAAAAGAATTGCATCTTTCTCTTCATGGTGGGTGGTCCCAGTCAGCTCGATACCTTCGATATGAAACCGGACGCCCCGGCCGAGATCCGCGGCCCCTATCGCCCCATTCGGACCAACAGTCCGGATATCCAGATATCGGAGATCTTTCCCCGAACAGCACGGCATGCGGACAAGTTCTCCATTATTCGAAGCATGTACCATACGGGCACCGGCGTCCACGATATTGGCCACCAGATGATGCAGACGGGGCGTCAGTTTCTCAATGGACTGGAACAGCCCCACGCCGGGTGTGTGGCCAGCTATGTTATGGGTGAAAAGAATGGGATGCCCGCCCACGTGCTCATGCCCCGACCCATTGGTCCCACGGGGGGCAATATGCCCCACGGCCAGACGGCGGGTTTCCTGGGCAAGACTTTCGACCCCCTCGTGCTGAATGCCGACCCCAGCTTGCCCGACTTTGAAGTGCCCGACTTACTGCCGCCGGAATACATTTCCGCCATGCGCCTCGAGCGCCGTCAGTCCCTGCGCGCCATGGTAGACCAATCGGTGAAACAGCTGGACGAGAATCCCGATGCGCGTTTGTTGGATGAGAGTTTCCAGCAGGCCTATTCGCTCATGTCCTCCGAGACGGCCCGGGAAGCCTTTGACATCAATCAGGAGTCGGAAGCGACCCGGGATAAATACGGACGGAACAAATTCGGACAGAGTTGTCTCCTGGCCCGCCGTCTCGTCGAGCGGGGAGTGCGCTTTGTGACGGTCAACATGTTTGAGACGGTCTTCAACGAAATTACCTGGGATATCCACGGCTCCGCGCCCTTCAGTCCATTGGAGTGCTATGAGGATCTCGTCGGCCCCATGTTTGATAAGGCCTATGCCTCGTTATTGGATGAGTTACAGGGCAGCGGGCTATTGGAAGACACCATGGTGGTCGCCATGGGCGAATTCGGCCGGACCCCCAAGATTAATCCGGCGGGCGGACGGGATCACTGGCCCCAGGCCTGGTCGACCCTCATGGCGGGGGGCGGCGTTCAGGGTGGCCGGGTGATTGGTGCCACGGACTCCATCGGGGCCTACCCGGTGGATCGCCCCGTCACACCGGCGGAGTTAATTGCCACGGTCTATCACGGCATCGGCATCGATCTCGAGACGGAGCTGCCCTCGCCGGGTGCCCGTCCGGTGCCGGTGGTGGACTATGGCACGGAGCCGGTGCTGGAACTGTTTTAGTCAGGGGGCGGGTATGGTTGGAACGTGACTTCTGCGGTATTTTGTGCGCAGGAGCGAACGGGTTAGAGAGAGCGTGGTCATGACTGGAAGTATGCGTTGGGTATCCTTATCCCTCCTTGTGGTGCTGGCGGCCGTAGTTTCCGCCGGAGAACTCCTGCTGCTGCCCCCGGCCCTCGAATTGCGACAGCAAGGTCAAGAACATCAATTGCTACTGGGCGTGGGGGAGGACGGCCACTGGACCGGTCCCGTGACGGAGGCGATTCACTGGGCCACTTCGGACGGAGCCCTCGTCACGGTGGATGAGGGGGGTAAGCTCACCGCCCACGCCGATGGCGACGTGACCATTACGGCGACCGTCGGTGACCAGGCCATAACGCGAAGGGTGACCGTGACGGGCGCGGGGGCGCCTCCGGTGCGGAGTTTCGTCAATGACGTACAGCCCGTGCTCTACAAGACCGGGTGCAGCACGGGACCGTGTCACGGAGCGGCGTCGGGTAAGAATGGCTTCAACCTTTCCCTTCGGGGCTACGACCACTTTCGCGACCACGACGTGCTGACCCGCCAGGCGAAGGGCCGTCGGATTTCCACCGTGAATCCGGCGGACAGCCTGTTTTTGCTCAAGCCCCTGGGGGACGTGCCCCATGAAGGGGGCCAACGATTCGACGCTGATTCCCTGGACTACCGCATTCTCTTCGACTGGATCAGTCAGGGCGCGCCGGGGCCCGACCCGTCAGATGCGGCCTTCGAGCGGTTGGAGATCGTGCCCGGGTCCATGGAATTACAGCCCGGAGTGAAACAACCTCTGCTGGTGCAGGCCCACTACGGCGACGGTACGGTGCGCGACGTGACCCGGTGGGTGAAGTTCGACACCAGCGAAGATACCGTAGCGGTGGTCGACGAGGCGGGTACGGTTACGGTGCAAAAAGCCGGGTCCGCAGCAATTACCGCGTGGTACGCGAGCAAGGTGGCCCTCACCGAATTAAACGTGCCCCGGGCCGAGGCGGTGGCGCCCGAAGTTTACCAGGTGGCAGCCAATCACAATTATATCGACGAGCGGATACATGCCAAGCTGGCCCAGCTGAACATTGCCCCGGCGGCACTGTGTGACGACACGACCTTCATTCGCCGCGCCTTTATCGATACCCTGGGTATCTTGCCCACGCCGGAAGAAGTAAGCGCTTTCCTGGAAGACGGTGCCGCGGATAAGCGCGCGGCCCTCATCGACACCATTCTATCGCGTCCGGAGTTTGTGGACTACTGGACCTATCAATGGTCGGACCTGCTCCTTATTTCGTCGAAGAATTTGAAGGACTCCAAGGAGCTGAATGCCTTCTACCGATTCGTGCGCGAGGCGGTGGAAGAGAATCGTCCGTGGGATGCCTTTGTGCGGGATATCGTTACCGCCACGGGCAACACCCAGCAAAACGGTGCGGCGAACTATTTTGTATTGCACCGTGAGATACCCGACCTGACCGAAACCACCTCCCAGGCCTTTCTAGGGATGTCCATTACCTGCGCGCGGTGCCACAATCACCCGCTGGAAAAATGGACCCAGGACCAGTACTACGGCTTCGCCAACCTCTTTTCCCGGGTGCGCGTAAAAAATGGTAAGTCGGGTGGCAACGATGTGGTGGCTGCCAGTTTCGGTGATGTGCTCCATCCCCTGCGGGGTAAGCCCAAGGCACCCCAACCGCTCGACGGAGACGTGGTGGTGGATGAGCCCGGTAAGGATCGCCGGGACGCCCTGGCCACGTGGCTGACCGCACCGGAGAATCCCTATTTCACCCGGGCCATAGTCAATCGGGTCTGGAAAAACTTCATGGGCCGGGGGCTGGTGGAGCCTGTGGACGATTTGCGGCTGACCAATCCCGCCACCAACGAACCCCTCATGTCCGCGCTGTGCCTGGACCTCCAGGAGCAAGGTTATGATCTCAAAGGGCTCATGCGTTCCATCATGCAATCGGCGGCCTACCAGCGGGCGGCCCAGGCGGCAGAGGGGGCGGAGCCGGACCGTATCCACTACTCCCAATATATAGCCCGCCGTTTGTCTGCGGAAGTGCTACTGGATAGCTACGCCCAGGTGACCGGCGTGCCCACGGCCTTTGCGGGCTATCCTACCGGATACCGCGCGCTCCAACTGCGCGACTCGTTGGTGGCCTCTTATTTTCTGGATGCCTTTGGGCGTCCGGAACGGCGCCAGACCTGCAGCTGCGAGCGGACGGAGGATGCGAGCATTGCCCAGACCCTGCACCTCGCCAACGGTGACACCCTGAACAGTAAATTGCGCGACGAGGCGTCATTCCTCACGCACTATGTGGCGGAAGCGGTGGCCGATGAGGTGGCGGTGGAGGCCATCTTCCGGCGTGCCTTCGGGCGCGCACCCACCCCTTCGGAGCAAGCGGCCTGTGTTTCCGCCCTCGACGGGGTAGCGGCAGAAGAACGACGGGGTGCCCTCGAAGATATCGCCTGGGCCCTCTTGACGAGCAAAGAGTTCTTATACAACCACTAATCGGGATGGTGCGAAGCCATAGGGCGAGCGCAGCCTGCATCAACGCGTTGCCGACAAAGGTAGTGAGACCGTATGAAATCAAAGTCCAAGTACACGACCCGCAATAGTCTATTGACCGCCCTTCCCCTGTTGATCGGTGGAGCTTTCGTGCCGATGGCCGGTGCTGAGACGGTACTGACCTTCCAGAAGGATATTGCACCTATCCTTCAGCAGCGTTGCGCGCCCTGTCATTTTCCCGATGCACCCAAGAAGCCCAAGGGCAAGTTGGATATGACGACCTACGCCCTGATGATGCAGGGGGGAGAGAACGGCGTGGCCATCACGCCAGGCGATTTGGAAGCGAGCCCCCTCGTCGCCATGATTGAATGGACCGCCGAGCCCTTCATGCCGCCGGAGGAAAAGTTCAAGCAATTGCCGTCCGAAGAAATCGACCTGATCAAAAAATGGATTGTGGCGGGCGCACTGGACGGTGGGGAAAGCCCCGTGCCGAGCCCCGACACGCCGGTGGCCGAAGTGAATCCCCAGTGGGCCGAGTCCCCCGTGAGTGCCCTCGCCTGGTCGCCCCGGGGGGATAAGGTCGCCCGCGGGGCCCTTCGGACCGTCGCCCTCTACGGCGCTCGTCAGGGCGTCCTGGAGGATGGGGAGCCCCTGTTGCTCAGTGGACACGCCGATCAGGTCCGGGCCCTGGATTTTAACCGCGATGGCACCCTGTTGGCCGCAGCGGGAGGGAAGCCGGGTCGAAACGGCGAGGTGTTGCTTTGGGACACCCAATCGGGCCAGTTGGTCCGTCGTATCGAAGCCCACCGGGATAACCTGCTCGACGTAGCCTTCAGCCCGGACGATACACTGCTCGCGACCGCAAGCTATGACAAGCACGGCATGATTTGGAATGTGGCCGACGGCACCCTTCGCAACGATCTCACCGACCACGTGGATGCGGTGTACAGCCTGGCCTTTTCGCCCGATGGCGCCTATCTCGCGACCGGAGCGGGCGACCGTACGGTGAAGCTCTGGGATGTGGCCACGGGGAAACGCCTGATCACCTTTTCCGATGCGGAGAAGACCGTGCACTCCGTAACCTTCTCGCCCGATGGACGCTACCTCGCGGCAGGCTCGGCCGACAAGCGTATTTACATCTGGGACGTCGCCGCCTCGGCGAAACAGTTTACCCAATCGAGTACCTCCACCGGCGTGTTGGTCCATTCCACCTTTGCCCATGACGGGGCGGTGCTCTTACTGGCCTATACCCCGGACGGCGCCCAACTGGCCTCTTCGGGGGAAGACGCCCTGGTCAAAATATGGAACACCGCTACCATGATGGCGACCCAGACCCTGGAGGCCCAGCCCGACTGGCTCATGGCCCTGGCGCTCAGTCCTGCGGGGGACTACCTCGTTGCAGGTCGGTACGACACAACCCTCGCCCTTTACCAGACCGCGGACGGGCAGAAGACCTACAGCAGCGCGGAAGGTCCCATCCTGGTGGCGGCCGCGCCCATGGAAGCAAAGAATACGGAGCAGGCAGGGCGGGTCAGTGTGGATACGGTCTACATCGACGGTACCGTTCCCCCGACAATTAACAGCCTCAATCCGGTGCGCGTCGTTCGGGGTGGGGAAGTGGAAATGACCCTCACGGGTAAGAATCTGGCCGAGGCGACGGCCTACTTCACGTCGAATCTTTCCGTGGAAATCATCCGCAACGAGGCGCAGGAGCGTCCCGACTTTGCCTTTAATACGGAGAGCACGGGGCTTCAGATCTACGACAACGCCGTACCCCACGACCTGACGCTGAAGGTGACCATTCCCGAGGACACCCCTCCGGGGGGGCAGTGGCTCTATCTCGAAACGCCCTACGGACTCGCCGAACCCCGGATGTTCACCGTCTTGTCCCGCGCAGATGAGCAGGAAGATTCGGCGGCGGACGCCCATTCTCTGGAGGAGCGACCGACAGTGGTACAGGGGAAGATTGGTGCCAAAGGCGAAGTGGATCGGTACACCGTGACCCTTCAATCGGGCGAAGAGATTGTATTCGCCCTGACCGACACCTCCTTGGAGCCTGATCTGGTCCTCCAGAATGAGGCCGCCGAGATCGTGGCGGACAATGGTGCTCTGGCAGGGGAAGCCCGTCGTAATCTCGGCTTTCGTGCATCGGCCGACGGTGTCTATACCCTGGCTATCAGTGACCCCGAGTTGGGGGATAACCAGGGCTATCGACTTCATGTCGGGGCCTTCCCCTATGTGACTGACTATTTCCCCCTGGGCGTCGCACCGGGCAAGACGACGCCCGTAGCGGTCTCCGGGTTTAATCTGGGAACGGCAACAGGAAGCATTGACGTGACGTCACCTGCGGACCATTCTCCCTGGGATACCATGGCGTTGCCGCTGCCCGCTGTCGCGGGGAATCCTATCCCGGCCCCCCGTCTTGGGGTGGGCTATGGCAAAGAGGCCCTCGAGGTAGAGCCGAATGATACTGTCGCGAATGCGTCGTCCCTGGAGCTCTACGAGGTGGCGAATGGCCACGTGGGGGAAGCGGGCGATTGGGATGTCTATCAATTTCAGGGCGTTGCCCACACGACGATGGTGTTGGAAGTGCAGTCGGAGCGCCTGGGGGTGCCGTTGGACGCGGTCATCGAGATATTGGATGAGGAAGGTGCGGTGCTTGAGCAGGCCGTGGCCCATTGCACGGCCGAAACCCACGTGACCCTCTTCAGCCGCGATTCCCGTAGCCAGGGCCTGCGCCTCGACGACTGGTCCGCCCTCGCGATGAATGACTATGTCATGGCCGGTGGGGAAATCGTTCGGGTGGCAAAAATCCCCGACTACGCCGATGAAGATGTGGTCTTCGCAGGAGTCGGGGGCCAGCGACGGAGCCTCTTCGGCACCAGTCCCCAGCACCACGCAGTGTATTCTTCTGTCTATCGGGTAGAGCTGCACCCGCCGGGCACCACCTTCCCGCCCAACGGTATGCCCGTCTTTCCCGTGCATTGGCGCAACGACGACGGATTCTTCGAAGAGCGGCTTTCCTCCGACGCCCGCCTGGACTTCGTGCCGACGGAATCCCGCACCTATTACGTGCGGGTGCGCGACGCCGTAGGAACAGGAGAAGCCCGCCCCTATCGCCTCATTCTCCGGGAGCAGGCCCCCGACTTTCGGGTCTCGGCGGGGACCTATCGGGTCAATATCCACAAAGGTTCGGCCTATCCGGTGAAAGTAACCGTGACGCGTCGGGATGGTTTTGATGCGCCTATTGCCGTATCTCTGGACGGACTACCGGAGGGTGTCCATGCCAGCCAGGGGGTCTTGCTTCCCGAAGATGAGGGCATCTTCCTCCGGCTCTGGGCCGATGCCGGTGCCGCCTCCAGCCCCCGAAACGGAACCGTGACTATCAGGGCGACCGCCCAAACGGAGGCGGGAAAACGGGAGCATTCGGCCACCATGGGAACGATTACCGTGGTTTCACCCCAGCCCGATCTCTTTGTGCATGCCGACACGGACCTTATCGAGGTGTCTCAGGGGGCTTCCGCCCCCCTGGCGGTCCAACTGGAACGTTTCAACGGTTTCACGAGCCGCTCGCCCATTGACGTGTTGAACCTGCCTTATGGGGTGTCGGTGATGGACACGGGGCTCAATGGTATCCTCGTCCGTGAGAACGAAACGGACCGGGCGATGAACCTCTACGTGCAGCCCTGGGTGGCTCCCATGGAGCGGGAGATCTATATTCAGGCCCGTATCGAGGCCCCCTCCAATGGGGCCATGAAATATCTCAGTCAGCCCATTACCCTTCGGATATTGCGGGGAGAGAAGGGGCGCGTTGCGCGTGCGGAGTGACCGGTTGAGGGAACCGGGATCGACGGCGCCGGGTCGGCCAACGGCGTGACGCAAAACGGGCAGGAAATAACCCATTTCAGGTCTGCGGACGCCATTGCGGCCTCTTCGGGGTGCGTGCTACACTGCCCAACTCCCTGATAAAACGCGACTTGGCGCGGTGGGGCATCGGTCTGCTTACTTGGTACGAAATTTGCAGGCCGTGCCATGTCTATACAGGGAGTGTGCACGGGGCGAGGGGCCCCCGGCCTGAGACCACATGAAATCGAAATGCGGATGAAGGAGATCAGTTCAAGATGATCAAGGCAAGTGGACTGACGATGCATTATGGGCCTGTGAAAGCCCTCAATGATGTGTCGTTTGAAGTGAACCGGGGCGAGGTCGTCGGCCTCCTGGGGCCCAACGGCGCCGGTAAATCGACGACCATGAAGATTCTCACGACCTACCTCTATCCCTCCAGTGGGACGGCGATTGTGGCCGGGGTGGATGTCCTGAAAGATCCGGTGGCGGTGCGGAAAAAGATCGGGTATCTGCCCGAGGTGCTGCCCCTCTACATGGATATGGAAGTGCGGACCTACCTGAATTTCGTGGGCAGTGCACGGGGACTTTCCGGGGCGAAACTCAAAGAGCGCACCGATGCCGTGTTGGACGCCACGGGCCTGCGCCCCATGTACCGGAAGGTCATTCGGGAGCTTTCCAAAGGCTATAAGCAGCGGACGGGCATCGCCCAGGCGCTGATTCATGACCCGGAAGTGATCATCCTCGACGAACCCACTTCGGGCCTTGATCCCCATCAGATTCTCGAAATTCGCGATCTCATCAGCGATCTCGCCAAAGAGAAGACCGTTATCCTTTCCACCCACATCCTCCATGAAGTGGAGACCACGGCCGATCGCATTGTCATCATCAACCACGGAGAAATCGTGGGCGACGGAACCCTCGACGAATTGCGTCACAAGGCCAAAGACCGGGAGCGCACCGCGATTTCCGTGGCCGGCGACCGCAAGGAAGTGGAAAGCAAGCTGAAAGCCCTGGACGGCGTCTCCCATGTGGAATGCGCCGATGATACCGAAGGCTGCCCGGCATTCCTGCTCTACACCAAAGCGGGGGTGAGTCCCTGGCGCGAGGTAAGCGATCTGGCCCAGGCCCAAAAGTGGCAGGTCAAGCAATTGGGCGACAAGCCCCTCACGTTGGAAGAGACCTTCCTCACATTGACCGAAAAAGCCGGCCAGGCCCCCACGAAATAACAAGGAAACGGATGCATGAATAACATCAAAGCGATTATGCGCCGCGACCTGAGCGCATATTTTACGTCTCCCGTAGGCTACATCTTTATGATGGTCTTTGTGACCATCAGTGTGGGCCTCTATATTACCCAGTTCTTCTCGTTCCCCATGGCCGACATGCGGCCCTACTTCGACAACCTCCCTCTTTTGCTCTGCGTGTTCATGCCGGCCGTTACCATGCGTATCTGGGCCGAAGAGCGCAAAGAGAATACGTGGGAAATGCTCCTGACCTTCCCCATGGAAGCCCGTGAACTGGTGCTGGGCAAGTTCTTTGCCGCGCTGGTTTTCTTCGCGCTGACCC
Source organism: Candidatus Hydrogenedentota bacterium (assembly GCA_034669905.1). Lineage (GTDB taxonomy): Bacteria > Hydrogenedentota > Hydrogenedentia > Hydrogenedentales > JAEUWI01 > JAEUWI01. The sequence goes on along the minus strand of JAXMOL010000010.1, from coordinate 33,236 downwards.
TGCTCAGCACAATTACGGTGCCCGTCATGCTCATGTCCCTCGGTAAGCCGGACATGGGCGCCATTTTCGGTGGATACCTGGGCACGGTGCTCCTCGGCGGATTTTTCCTGTCCCTGGGTATCTTTTTCTCGGGATTCTTCAAAGACCAGATCGTGGCCTTTGCGGTGACGTTGCTGACCTGTTTCAGCTTCTTTCTGGTTGGCACGGGATTCATCGCTTCCTATATCGATGACCGGGTTCCCGGACTGGGCTCGCTCCTCTCCGACCTTCTGGGGCTCTTCGGACACTACAGTCCCTTCACCCGTGGCGTCATTGACTTGGCCGACGTGGTGTATTTCCTGGTGTGGACCACGGTCTTCCTCGTGTTGAACGTCATGTACATTGACGGCCGTAACCGCCCCCGGGCCAAGACGATCTTTGCCGGTGCCCTTGCGATGAGCGTGGTCATTGGACTCCTCTTCAACTACCTCATGGCGGGTTCGAGTATCGCCCGTTTTGACCTCACCGAAGACAAGATCTATACCATCTCCCCGGCGTCCAAGAACATTCTCATGGAACTGGATACGCCGGTACAGCTCAAGGTCTATATCACGCCGAAAGACAAAATGCCTACGGGCATGAAAGAGCTCGAGCAGGACATCGTTGACAAGCTCGAAGAAATGCGGGTGGCCGCCGATGGCAAGGTGGACTACACCACGGTCTACCTCGACGTAGCCAATGCCTACACCGATCCCATGGCCGCCCAGTCGGAAGAAGAAGACGACGAAGAAAAAGAAGAAGATGTCATCGAAAAGCGCATGTTGGAGAAAGGTGTCCAACCCTTCAACGTGCAGGCCATGAGCCAGGATGAAGTCACCAGCAAGCTGGTGTATTCGAGTATCGGTGTCGGTTACAAAGACAAAGCCGAAGAAATCCTGCCCCAAATCGTTCCCCAATCACTGCAGGAGTTGGAGTACCGGCTGGTCAACACCATCCACAAGATGACCCGGGAAAAAGCCCCGGTTGTGGCCCTGGTGGCGCCGAAGGAAGCGGTCAATATTGATCCCCAGATGAAGCAGATTCTCATGCAGATGGGACAGCCCATTCCCGAGAGCGAAGACCCCTACGAATATCTCCAGCAGGTGTTGGAGTATGAAAAGTACACCGTGGAGCGGGTGGAACTCACGAAAGAAAGCCCCCTGCCGGAAGAGTACGATACCCTCGCGGTCATCAATCCCCGCTCCCTCAATGAACGGCAGCGTTGGGAAATCAACCGGGCCCTCCAGAGTGGGAAGTCCGTCATCATGGCGGTCCAGACCTATGAGTGGGACTATCGCCCCACACCCCAGGGCCTGTCGGTCAATCGTCGGGAAGAGAACCCCGGTGTGAACGAACTGCTCGAAAACTATGGACTCGGTGTCAGTACCGACATCCTCATGGATGTGAACAAGGTGCCCCTGTCTATCCAGGGTGGTGGCAACAGCCTGCAGGATCTCCTGCGCGGCCCCCAGCAGGTCAATCTGCCCATGCACATCCTGGTGAACAATACCTCCATGTCGGAAGACACGGCCATTACCAACCGGCTGTCGGCCCTGTTTTATCTCTGGGGCACGGCCCTCGAGATGAACGAGGCCAAACTCACGGAACTGGGACTGGAACATGAAGTCATCATGGAAACCAGCGACCAGGCCTGGAGCGTGCCGAGCAGTGCCACCCTTACGGGTGAAAGCTTCGAAGAACCTTCGGGTGGGGACCGCAAGGCCTTCCCGCTGATGGCCCGCATCAAAGGTCAGTTCCCCGATGCCTTCGCCGAGCAGGAACGTCCGGAGTGGCCCAAGGCCCAGCCGCCTTCACAGTTTGGCCAGCCCCCGGCGCCTGAACCAGACGACGCACCCGAGCCGCCTGCAGAGCCTGTCGTGGAGCAGCCCGGCGAACTCATCCTGCTGGGTTGTTCGGAAACCTTCCGGAAGAACTTCCTGCGGGACGCGAACCTGGATCTCTTCCTGAACAGCGTGGATGCCGTGACGCTGAACGAAAATCTCGCCCTGGTGCGCGGTCGTAAGCCGATTAACCGGGTCATTGACCGTCCGTCTGACAGCACGAAGTCCTTCTGGCGCATTATCAACTACGGCCTGGCCAACGTGATCATCGCGGGTTGTGGCATTGCCTTCCTGATGAACCGTCGTCGCTCGCGCAACGCCTACACCATGGCCCACGTGAACGAGTGATGTGACAAGGTATGGGGCGCTGGTCCGGTTCGACCTTCGGGGAGAACCGGGCCAGGGTCCGACCATTTGAACGACAAGGTTTGAAACCCCTTCTGACAGGAAGGGGGAGCATGGAGAATAGAAACCATGAGCTTTAAGAAACTGATGCCCTTTCTGGTCATCCTGATTGTGTTGTTGGCCCTGGGATTAATGAAACGGGGTTCCCAGCGTACGCCTTCTATCGAGACCCAAGTGGACTTGAAGGCCCTGGTGCCCGACGACTTGAGTACCGACGAGCTGGCCCGGTTGGAGCTTTTCGCGGGGGCGACACCAGAGGAAAAAGTCGTCCTGGAAAAAGAGGGCGATGCCTGGGTGGTACGAAGCCACTTTGATGCCCCGGTGAAGGAAGACACCCTCACGGGATACCTCGATAAACTGGTCGCCCTTAAGGGGGAATACCGCGCCGAGGCGGCCGATGAGGCCCAACTCGCAGACTACAGCCTGAAAGACGACGAGGCCTTTCACGTGCAGGGTTATAAGGCGGGTGCCGAAAAGCCCGTCGTGGACGTGCTCGTGGGTAAGGCCCCGGATCCCCGCACCGTGTTCGTGCGGAATGCCGATGAGAAAACCATCTATGTTGAGTCCACCAATCTGCGCACCGACGCGGGCGTGATGGGCGACGACCTCGCGAAAGCACCGGAAGCCGATACGTGGCTGGACAAGGAAATCCTGGCCCTCGATAAAGAGAGCGTGACAAAGATCGCCATGACCACCCCCGACAAGGCCATGACCTTCGAGAAGCGGGAGAAAGAAGTGCCCGCACCGGAAGCCGCTCCGGAAGGGGATGAGGCCGCCGAAGAGACCCCGGCGGAAACTCCTGCCGTCGAATACGAATGGGCCATGTTGGTCGGGGAAGCGGAAAAATCCTTTAAAGACGTTTCCCTGCAGAACGTATTGAACAAGCTGAAGAACTTCACGGCCACCACCATTGTGGACCCGGCCAAGAAAGGGGACTGGGGTCTGGAGACGCCGGGCTTCAAAGCCGTTGTTAATCTTGGTGAAGCGGACGAAGTCGTTATCGAAGGTGGACGGCCGGACCTGAAAGGCAATGGCTACGTGCGCGTTGCCTCCAACGACAAAGACGTGGTCTATGAAGTTTCCAGCTACAATTTCGAACAGCTCTTCCCCAAAGGATCCGAGTTGCTCGACCTGCCCAAGTGGGAAGTAGATAAAGAAGCCATCAGCTCCGTGACCGTGACCCAGCCGGAAGGCCAGGTGGTCCTGGCAAAGGCAGGCGATAGCTGGAAGATTAGCGCCCCTGCTACCAATCTTAAGGTACAGCAGAGTGCCATTGATGGGCTCATTAATGGTCTCGCGACCTGGACTCCCGTCGACTACACAGACAATCCGCCGGCCGATGGGGAGTTTACCCGTAGTGTAGATGTGGTGGTGGGCGGAGAGACCCGGCGCTTTTCCGTGGCCGGTGAAGCGAAGGGCATCGAAGGTTCCTATGTCCGCATCGCCGGAAACGATCAGGTCCTCGTGATGGGCAGTGCCGACGTGGCCAAGCTCTTCGTGAAGCCCCGCAACTTCTTCCAGTTGGCCCTGCTCGATATAAAGGCCGATGACGTAACCCGGATCAACGGACGGATGAATGGCGAAAGCGTCACCCTCCGTCAGGCCGAATCTGGCTGGACCCTGGAAGGTCCTGACGGCGTATTTTCCGTGGATACCGCCAAGGGCGAAGCCCTGCTGGATACCCTGCTCACCCTCGAAGCGGCCGATGTGAATTTCGGCGGCTTGCCGTCGGATATTACTGAGTCGGGTGGGGTCTCGCTCATTACGCGTAGTGGTGCCTCCCGCTTGATAACCTTTGGCGAAGTGGCGGATGGGGTCCACCCCGTATCGGTGAGCGGCATGCAGAACACCTTCACCGTCAATGTCTCCGATGTGGAGAACATCGTGGCGGCCTTTACGGCTGTGGGGGAAAGCAAAGGCGACAAGGTCGGCGAAGCGGCGGACGCTGAGGCTCCCGCACCGGCCGAGGCTCCCGCACCGGCCGAGGCTCCCGCACCGGCAGCAGCCCCTGCACCGGCAGCAGCAGAGGCGCCAGCACCGGCGGAGGCTCCGGCACCGGCTGCAGCGGAAAGCCCCGCGGAAGCCACTCCGGAAGCGTAGTCCGTCATGTTGGCCCCACGTATCATCTTAGTGATTACAGCCCTGACCACCGCCCTGGTGGTCGGGGCTGATGCCCTTTCGGACAGTCGCCGCACGGCCATCGTGACGGCCATCGAGAAAGTTTCTCCGGCGGTTGTCACCCTCAACGTGGTGGAATACCGACGGGAGCGCTACGTAGACCCCGATTTCTGGGGGCTCTTCGGACGGCGCTACCGCACCCGTGATCGGGCAGTTGAGGGAATTGGCAGTGGCTTTATTTTCGACCGGAAAGGCCACATCCTCACGAACTACCACGTGATCCAGGATGCCGATGAAATTACCTCCGTAACCCTGCCCGGCGGCCGCCAGTTGGAAGTGGAGTTGGTGGGAGCCGATGAGCGGACCGATGTGGCCGTATTGCGGGCCCTGGGACGGGACCTGCCCCACATTCCGCTGGGCACTTCGGAAGACCTTATGATCGGCGAATGGGTTATCGCAATCGGCAATCCCTTTGGCACCATGATGCGCGATCCCCAGCCCAGCGTAAGTGTGGGCGTGATTTCCGCCAACCACCGCCGGGTCTCCCGCGAAGTAGGTGGTGGCGATCGCCTCTATCAGGATCTCATTCAAACCGATGCCGCCATCAATCCCGGCAACAGCGGCGGTCCCCTGGTAAATGCGAAGGGAGAAGTGGTGGGCGTCAACACCATGATTTTCTCCAGCAGCGGCGGCCATCAGGGACTGGGCTTCGCCATTCCCGTAGACCGGGTGAAGCGCGTCGCGGCGGAACTCATCGAGTTTGGACGACGCCGGAATCCCTGGATCGGGATCCACGGGGAAGCGGTCGGGGAACTGGCCGACTTGACCATCCAACAGCTGGGCCTCGCCGTTTCCCAAGGGGTGCTGGTCACCGAAATCTACCGCACCGCCCCGGCATTCGAGGAAGGGTTGCGGCCCGGCGATGTCATCCTGAAAATGAACGGTAAGGCCGTGGACCATCCATCGGAAATGGACTTTATCAACTGGGATCTCTTCATTGGCGATTCTGTCACGTTGGACATCAGTCGTCGCGGCACGGCCCATACCCTCCGCTTCCCCGTGAAAGAGCTCACGGAATAGGGGCCGGGCCCACCCATTCCCGGAGGCAGCGCCTCCAATCGCCAGCGTGTGTTGCTCGGGTGCCTTTTGCGCTTCCTGTGCCGTAAAAATGTAAAAAAAGGTTCTCGTATAACAGTATTGACATAATCCCAGCGGTGTGCTAATTTGGCAAGTACAGCAATATGGGCTGCGGCGAACGTGGGGCAGCCAGTGTGAGGCAAAGCGTAGTTCGCTTTCGAGAAAATTAAGAGGGCACGCATGAATGTATTTTTTCGATTCGCATCCGCTTTGGCCCTCACACTGGGGGCGGGTTATAGCTACGCAGCGACCTTCGTCGTCAATTCCTACGGCGAGGAGGGCGATTTCTTTCCCGGGGATGGGGTAGCTGAAACACTGCCCGGCAGCGCCAACGCGACGCTGCATGCGGCCATCCAGGAGGCCAACGCCTTTCCAGGTCCGGACACCATTATTATTCAGGTGCCCGAGTTCAACTACGAATGTAACCCGGCAATTCCTGGCAACGATGCCTATGCGTTCACCTTTACCAAGCCCCTCCCCCCGCTGGATGACCCCACGGGCGGCACGGAAATTCGCACCACGGGACACACCACCTTTGATGGTCGCGATATGGACTATGCCCTGGCGGAAACGGAGCACAACGGCGCTTTCGTCATTTTATCGGCGGACAATGAAATCACCGGATTCAGCTTCATCCGATTCACCCAGGACACCTTCGTAATCGATGGCCCGAACGCTTCGAATAACGCGATTTACGGCAATGGGATTGGAATTAATTGCAAGACGGTGGATGGCTCGAATCGGGATGGAATTCGCATCGAGGGCGGGGCCGTCGACAATGAGATCTACGGCAACGTCATCGTGGACTGCGGGGAAAATGGCATACGTATCAACGGGGCGGGAACCGATCGCAACCGAATCTATAGCAACTATCTCGGACAAACTGCGATAAAGTCGACGGCCGTTTGTGACATCGATGTCGATGAAATCGAGCTTCCGACGCCAATCCCGACCAGTCAGGCCAATTGCGAAGAAGAGGTGGTGCAGCGAGCGCTGCAAACCTTCACTGCTTCCTCAATCCATCCCAATCGAAAAGACAACATTCTGATTGAGAATGGGGCATCGGACAACATTGTGGGTGGGCTCGGGCTGGAGATGGCCAACTTTCTGGGTGGGTCCCTCTGGTCTTCGGGGTATGTATTGGATGACCCTGCGATATCCAACATCCGTAAGGATGGGGAGAAAATGGGGACGAGCGGATCGGGTATCGTCTTAGATGGTGCGGGCACGACGGGCAATCACGTACTCGGTAACTACATCGGCTACCGGAATATCGCGGCTATTGAATTGGTCCCCGCAATGGATGGTGCCCCGGCATTTTACCTGATGCACCCCAAACGCAGCCGTGCGGGCCATGGTGAGCACTCCATTGTGATCCGAAATGGCGCGTCGGACAACACGATCGGTTCTACCGAAACGAGTGGACGGAATTATATCGCATACAGCCAAAGTGACGTCGTGCGTATCGAGGGAGAGGGCACGGAGTCTAACCGGATGTACAACAACTACGTCCACGGTGGGGCAAACGGCGTGACTATCCGAGACGGCGCCAAGAACAATCGTATTGGCGTGGTAGACCAGCTTCCCAACCGAATCGCTGCGAACAACTACGGCGTAGATATTACCGATGCGGGTACATCCAGCAACGAGGTGGTCAACAATATTCTGGAGGGAAACGGCTATTCGGGGGTCGCCATTCACGGCGGGGCGACCCGAAATGTGATTGGCGGATCGGAACCGGGCGAGGGAAATCTCATCGCTGGAAACGTGAGCGATGGGGTCATTGTATTTGATGTGGGGACGGACGAAAACGTCATCGAAGGCAACGAAATCACGGGAAACGGTCAGATTGGCGTGTATCTCGCCGGGGGCGCGTCGAACAATCTGATCGGGGGAGATCAGCTGGGTTCCGGCAATGATATTCATGACAACGCGGTGACGGGTGTGGAAATTCATGATGCAATGACCACTTCCAACCGGGTGCTGGGCAACCATATCTATGGCAACGGTACGCGGGGTATCTTCATGGTGGACGGCACGTCGGGGAACGTGGTGGGGGGCGAGCCGGAGGCGGAGCGCAATGAGGTTTTTGGCAATGCCCTTTCGGGAATCGAAATCAATGGGGCCTTAACGTCAGAAAACAGCATTCGTCTTAATTCGATTCATGACAACGGGGAGAAGGGCATCCTCCTGAGCTTTGGCGCAAACCAGGGCATTCTGCCGCCGGTCATCGCGTCCTTTATTCCGGTGGCGGGCACGGCGCCAGCCAACAGTTTTGTGGATATCTATGCGGACGACGCCGAAGAGGGGGAAGTCCATATCGGGTCTACGACGACCGATGGAGAGGGCAACTATTCGATCGCGCTGGACCTGTCCCCCTACCTGCAACGCAAGATTACGACGACGGCGACAGATAGTGCGGGGAATACGTCAGAGTTCAGTGCACCCTTGGATATTATCCCGCCGGCCTTCGTGGTAGAGCCAGCGGACTTCGTGGTGGTGGAAGGCGACGATGGCAGTGTGGCCATGACCCTGGAAGGTTCTCCGGAGATCGTGCTCCAGTGGTACTACCGAGGCGCCACGGGAGACTATGCGCCGCTGGCAGAGAATGCGTTGACGACGGGTACGACCACGTCGACCTTGCTCCTCCACACGGTGACGCCGGGCCAGGAAGGCTACTACCAGTGCGTGGCAGACAATGGCCTGGGCGAAGTGCGGTCCCGCGAAGTGTATGTGCGGGTGGTGTCGGCGGGTATTCGGGAGGTGTCGGTGAATACCTTGACAGACGTTGCGGACGGTACGACGAGTAGCATCGCGCGGCTTTTGACGGAGCCAGGCGCGGACGGGGTGGTTTCTCTCCGCGAGGCCATTATAGCGGCCAACACGATGGAGGGCGCGAACACCATTGGTTTTTCCATGTCGGGGGTGATTCAACCGACAGAGGCCCTTCCCCCTATTGACGATGCGACGGGGTCCCTGGTAGTGGATGGTGGTGGAATGGTTTCCCTCGACGGTTCGCAGCTCAGTGGCACGGAATCGGGCCTGGTGGTGGCGTCGGCGGGCAACACGATTCGGGACCTGACCGTCTACGGTTTTCCGGGGCATGGCCTGGAAGTCTCCGGTGCGTCGGCCACGGCCAACACCATTACGGGCTGCGTGGTGGGTACGGACGGCACGACGGTCTATCCCAACGGCTCCCACGGCATCTTGGTCCATGACGGTGCCCACGATAATCTCATCGGAGGCACCGCGTCTTCCGCGCGCAATCTTATCGCTGGGAACGGCCACAGTGGCGTGGTCTTGTCCGGTGAAGGCACCACAGGGAACCGGTTGGAGGGCAACCACATTGGCCGGGTGTCCGAGGAATTGCCTGCGAGTGGTAATACCCTGGCCGGGGTGCGGGTGGAAGCCGGAGCTTCTGGAAATCTCATTGGTGGTGAGGCGACGGGTGCGGGGAACACCATCGCGGGGAATACCGGTATTGGTGTATGGGTGGTGGGAGCTACCACGGCGGGGAATTCCATTGTCCACAATGCTATCTACGACAACGGAGACTTGGGAGTCCGTCTCTTCGACGGAGGCAATGGGGCCATCGCACAGCCCGTGCTGACCTCCATCGATCCCATCCGGGGCACGGCCCCACCCCAGAGTGTGGTGGACTGCTATATCGATCTGGCGGAGGAAGGAGAGACCTTTTTGGTGCGGCTCCAGGCCGATGAGACGGGGGCCTTCACGGAGGTCCTGGACCTGACGGAATTTGACGGCCACTATCTTACGGTATTGGCGACCGATGCCTCAGGGAATACGTCGGCTTTCAGCCGGGGCGTAGCCATTGACTACTCGGCACCAGAGATTACGCTCAACGGACTGGCGGAAGTACAGGTGGCCTGCGGCACGGCCTATACGGATGCCGGGGTTCGTGCGGAAGATAATATTGACGGGAATATCACGACCTCCGTTGTCACCACCATCGTAGACGAGTCGGATACCCCGTTGACGACACTGACGGGCGTTGGCCCGGGCACCTACCGCATTCACTACGACGTGACCGATAGTGCGGGCTATGCCGCGACGCGGGTGACCCGGGTGGTGACGGTGGTAGATGAAACGCCGCCGGTCGTGACCCTTAATGGGAGCGAGACGCTGAGCCTGGCCTGCGGTCAGCCCTACGAAGAGGCGGGTGCCACCGCCATGGACAGCTGTGCGGGTGAGGTGGACGTGATGACGACGGGGGTGGTGAATACGACGGTGCCGGGTGTCTACACCCTCCAATACACCGCGACGGACGGTGCGGGGAACACGTCAACGCCTCGCGACCGTACGGTGACCGTAGCCGATACGGTGGGCCCGGTGATAAGCCGGGTGGGCGATGAATCGATTACCGTGGCCTGCGGGGTGGCCTTTGTAGATCCCGGTGTGACGGCCCTGGACGATTGCGAAGGGGACGTGGCGGTGCAGGTGGGTGGGCAGGTGGACGTCAGCCGTGCGGGCACCTACCTCTTGAGTTACGAGGCGTCGGACAGCTCGGGGAACCGGGCCCAGCCCATGAACCGCCAGGTGACCGTGGTAGACACGACCGCCCCGGTGCTGCGCCTCAATGGGGAGGCTGAGGTGGTCCTTTCCTGTGGGGAAGCTTATGTGGAGCGGGGGGCGATGGTGATCGATACCTGCGACCCGGGTGCGGCGGTGGTCATGAGCGGGAGTCTGCGCACCGATACGGTGGGGGTCTATACGCTGGCCTACGACGCCACGGACAGTGCGGGAAATGTGGCGGAAACGATTTATCGCACCGTGACGGTCCTCGGTGACGGGGCCCCGCAGATTCTGTTGAATGGTGATGACGCGGTCACGATAGACTGCGATACGGACTACCGCGATCTGGGTGCCCGTGCAGTGGATGCGTGCCTCGGAGACATATCGGCTTCGCTGGTGGTGGACAATCCCGTACGCAGTGGCGTGCCGGGCTCCTACCTCGTGACCTACACCGTAACCGACGGCGGGGGTACGGCGGCGCCGCCCGTGACCCGGTCGGTGACCATTCTTCCCTGCAGCCGTCCCTGTGACACCCTGTGTGCGGGGGAGGCCGACAACCTGGTAGATGTGGACGGCGATGGCCTGTCCAAGTGTAAAGAAATTTGCGCGGGTACGAGCGACAGCAATCCCGATACGGATGGGGACGGCATGAGCGATGGCTACGAATTTACCCACCAGCTCGATCCCCTGATGGATGACGGGCATCTCGACCCCGACCTCGACGGGGTGGTGAACCTGGACGAGTTCCTGGCGAATGGTTCCCCCCGGAATCCGGCGACACCCGTGACGGGCTATTTCGTGCACCCGGCGGGGAGCGATGTGGCGAGCGGCGGCAGCCGCACGGAGCCCTGGCAGCGTCTGGACTATGCCCTGTCCCGGGTGAATGCATCGGCGGGCCACCCGGTCCATATCTACCTGAGTGAGGGGCACTATGACGGAGCCGTGACCCTCAAGTCCTACGTGACTGTATCGCCGCTCTATGATGAAGTGGTAAGCCTGACGGGTCCGGTGACCCTGCGTGCCCACAGCCACCTGACCGGGGTGGAGGTAATAGGCTCGGGCAGCGACACGGCCCTCGTTTTCCTCACCGGCGGCGAGGCGAGGGTGTCTTATTGTTCCCTGGACGGAAGCCCCGGCAGCGGGCTGACGGGCATCGTGGTGGAAGCAGGCAGCACGCCGGCCAGCCAGATTACGGGCTGCCTGTTCAGTAATCTTTCTGTGGGGCTGGATATCTCCGGTGCCCTGCCCCACCTGCGTCGCTCCCGCTTTATGAATATGGGCCACACGGCGGTGCTGGTGCGCGACGGCGCCACGCTGGGGAGCGACAGTGAGCGTATGGGCGCAGGCCTCAACGGCTGGAATGACTTCAGTGGCGTGACGCCAGGACAGGCGATACTTCATGAAGGCAGCGCTTCCCTGAGTGCCCAGTGGAACGAATGGGGCACCACGGTGCCCACCGAATTGGCGGCCCTGACCGAGGGGAATGTGGCCAGTGACCACGCTTTGGAAGTGGGGGGTGCGAACGAGGGGGCGGCCGTCGAGGTGATTGTCTCCACGGCCGGTGTCCTGACGCGGCTTGCGGGGGCCACCGTGACCCTGACCCAGGGCGATACCAGGCTGAGCGCCACGACGGACGGCGACGGACGGCTTTCGTATCCGGCCCTCGCCGCGGGTAGCTACACCGTGACCGGAAGTGCCAGCCAGCACCGAAACCGCAGCAGGACCGTGAACGTGGAAGGGGGCCTCATGAACGTCGTACACCTGGCCCTCACGCCCGATAGCACCCCCGATCCGGACCCGGACCCGGAACCCACGCCCGACGGCGATAAGCAGCCTGTGAGTTGTCATGGTGGGGACGGTGGAACGGGCAGTACCCTTCGCGGAGACCTTACGCTGGTGTTCTTGTTCGTGGCTGTATTCCTCGTGCGTGCCATGGGAAGAAGAAAACCAGCGGTGGAGCAACAACCCTGAGCAGGGCCCTACTCAAAAAGTAGCCCCGGTTCCTCTTAGGAAGAACCGGGGCTTTTTGATACCTATCGACGAGGAGGCTGATTCAGCTTCCGAAGTGTTCCTGCAGGAAGTCCAGGTCTAACTGGGGATAGACGGGGAAGCGATCCAGCAGGGCCTTTGTCATGGCCCGGGCTTCCGTGCGCACCGCCTCGTCCAGCTCGTGGAGCCGCTTACTGGGTTTGCCGGCGTTGGGTCCCGACTTGAGGATGCCCGCCTTGGTGTTGGTGACCACGAGTTTTACGATCTTCGCAATGGTCTTCATTTCTTCCGCGCCCATTCCGAGGGTGGTTACGGCGGGGGTGCCAATGCGAAGGCCACTGGTAATTAAGGGGCCGTTGGGATCGTTGGGCAGGGAATTGTAATTGAGCGTGATGCCACATTCCCGCAGCGCGCTGGCCGCCTGACATCCCGTGATGCCGCAGCTGGTGCGCACATCAATCAGCATAAGGTGATTATCCGTGCCGCCTGTCGCCAGCGTAAGGCCCTCTTCGACACATGCCGCAGCGAGGGTCTTGGCGTTTTCGGCAACTTTGGCGCCATAGGCCTTGAATTCAGGGGAGTTGGCTTCCGTGAATGCGACAGCTTTGGCCGCCATGACGTGGGGCAGGGGGCCGCCAATGACGAGGGGACAGCCCTTGTCGACGTAATCAGCCAGTTCCTTTTTGCAGAGCACGATGCCGCCACGGGGGCCCCGGAGGGTCTTGTGCGTGGTGGAGGTGACAATGTGGGCGTGGGGGATGGGGTTGTAATCGCCTTCGAAGACCCCGGCGGCCACAAGACCGGCAAAGTGGGCCATGTCGACCATGAGCACAGCACCGACACCGTCGGCAATGGCGCGCATGCGGGCGAAGTCAATCTTACGGGGATAGGCACTGTATCCCGCCAGGAGAATGAGGGGCTTGATGTCTTTCGCCTTGGCTTCAATGGCGTCGTAGTCCAGCAGGCCGGTATCTTCGTTGACCGCGTAGCTGTAGGCGTCGAACATCTTGGCCGACAGGTTACGCCGGTAGCCGTGGGTGAGGTGACCACCGGAATAGTAATCCATTCCCATGAGCCGCTGGTTACCCAGGGCTTCCCGGACCGTGTTCCAGTCTTCCTGGGAGAGTTTGGAGGGGTCTTTGGTGCCCAGCGCTTCGAGGGCAGGGACCTCCACACGGGCGGTCAGTACGGCCCAGAAGGCAATCATATTCGCATCGGCACCCGAGTGGGGCTGGACATAGGCGTGTTCCGCACCGAACAGTTTGCAGGCCTGCTCGCAGGCGTAAGCTTCGACGGCGTCGACGTTGTCGCAGCCTTCGTAAAAGCGCTGTCCGGCAAATCCTTCCGCGTATTTGTCGGTCAGGAGGTTGCCCATGGCCAATTGGGTGCTCAAGGAGCAATAGTTTTCACTGGCGATCAACTTGAGATAGCCCCGTTGGTCCGCTAATTCCTGGACAACCGACGTGGCGACCGCGGGCGTTACCTTGGCGACTTCGCTCAGGTTGGCAATATAGCCGAGGAATCCCGCGTCAATTTTGTCGGCAGGGGTGGCATTGAGATAAGCAGTAATAGCGGGATTGGACACGAAATAGTTCTCCTGTTGCGGGGATTCGGAAGGGCATATGGTACCGCGTTTCCGGGATCGAAATAAAGCACGAACAGGTAGCGGCACGTTGAGAAAGACCCCGGCACGAGGCGCCCGATACCCCCGGTCCGGGATATTTCGTTTTTCGCAGTTTCGCCTTGCGCTGATTTGCATTTTTCGGGGCCACGCGATATCGTAGTGCGGACCCACAGAGGATATTTCAATGCCCGAAGCCAAGCCGTTTGAACTGCGCATCTTTTGCCTGTGTGGCCAGAAGATGAAAGTATCCCGTAGCATGCTGGGGAAACCCGGAAAGTGCATCGCCTGTCGGCAAAAGATTCGCATCCCCAGTGAAGCGGAACTGGGCCCCGACGAGGGGGTGATTCATCTCAAAGATCACCCGGAGTATCTTCGCAAACCCAAGGGGGCGCTGGTCGAAGCCAGCCCGCTCGACGAGGAATCGTCCAGTGATCTCGAACGGGACGACGTGATCCTGGAAGGAGAAAGCGGCCAATTGGCGGCCGTTGCCTTCGAAAAATTCGATCCCATCCGGCGTTTGTGCAACTACGAACATGAAGTAAAGCTTCAGTTGCAGTGTATCCGTGAAGGGCGTCCCGCCGAGTTGGACAAAGCCACCCTGATGAGTTATCGGGCGCTCGCCCGCCAGTCCCGCCAGCAGTTGGAGGGTGCGATCCGGGAAGAGCTGATTGCCATCGGTGCGGAGCTCTCGGATATTCGTGCCGGGTTGACGAATCAGCAGGAGGATTTGCGGGCAGGGGAAACAGAATACGTGGCGTACAGCAAGGCGGTGTTGCCCTTGCGGCGGCGTCGCGAGATCCTCGTCTATCGTCAACAGAACCTGCGCGGCTGGCTGGCCACGGAAGACCCCCATCAGGCGGGTGGGCTGGAAGATGTTTCCTTGTCCGACGTGCCCGTTGATTTGGTGGATGGCACCTTTCCCCTGGCGGAGGAAATTGAAGGGCTACCCATTGAACATGCGGTAACCGGCCTGGAAAACGCCCTGCGGGAACGGGAGATGGCCGACAAGTTGTTGAACGAGCTACACCGGACGAACCTCGATGGAAAGATGGATGTCCAGGAGCTCTCACGGCGTCGGGCCGACACGGAGGCGGAACGGCAACGGACCCGGAGTGCGATAGCCTATTATCGCGGACGTCTGGAGCAGGTGATACAGGATTGCGAGGAAGATTCGGAGGCGCTGACCGCCTATGAGGCGGCCATGCAAGCCCAATTGGCGGCTGCGGCCATCGCCCAGGATGTCTACAAGCGTCTGGAGGAAGCAACTTTTCGGGCGCAGGTGGATGTGAAGCGGGCCCGCAACATGGCGAGCCGCGCGTTGAATGCCAATGCGGTTTCGGATGTGCCCAATCCCCATGGGACCTTTTTGGAACGGCTCGCGCGGCCCGGTGCGCTTCGCGGCCTTGGCGTCGATTCATGGCTTTCCTGGTTGGCGAGCATTTTATTTCTGGTAAAGGTCTTCGTGCCCATCAGTCTGGGGGATTCCGGTGCGTTGGCGGCGGTTATCGATGAGTATGCCCTTATCCTGTTTGTATTCGCGGCCCTCTCGAGTCTTACGGCCACGATAGTGATTCGATTGTTGCGCGGTGTTCTGTTGAATGTGCTGTGGGCCGTTCTTACGATAGGAGGCGCCGTTTATATTCATCAGGTCTTTGGTGGGCCTCCCGAGGTGGCCGGGGCGGACGCCAATGTGTGGTGGATGTCGCAAGGGGGAATTCTGGCCCTGAGCGCGTGGTTGGTGCTCGGGCTTGCCGCCCTTGTATCACTCTTCCCGCTTGGGCCGGCGCGCTGGTTTGCGATGGGTAACGTGGGGGTTACCGGGCTAGTCGCCGTCGCCGTACTGAGCAGTTTCTTCGGCGCTTTCCAGCCTGCCCCCGAGATTGGCGAAGCACTCATCACCCTGAACGACCAGGATGGCACCTACGACGTGCAATTGCCGATCGTGAATGATGGGTATGGCGATTTCTGGATTGGTGGTGTGGGTGCGGAACGGGAGCACCCCGCAACGCTTCTTCTCGAATACAAGGTGGGGGCCAATTCCTGGGCCAACGCTGGTCAGCCACAGGCAGTACGGGTCAATGGGGTTGAGGGCAGCTACCGGGATGATCAGGGACTGCTGCTGGCATCGAAATCCCGCGCCGTTTTCCACTATGCACTCCCTCCCGGAATTTATCGGTTTCAGTTGATACCGGGGTGGGCCAGCAGCATGACATTGCGCCACACCTTCCAGCTGTCGCCGCCCGCGCCCGCGGAGCTTGATGTTGAGTCAGCACCCGTTACGCCACCGCCTCCCGCACCGGAAGTCTCCAATGAGACCCGCTTGGAAGTGGAGCTCAAAGGGGTACTGGATGGCCGAGAGTCCGGCCCGATTTTCTCGCTTATCCTGCGGGAGATGGATGGCACGGAGCGCAAAGCGCAGTTTCATCTCGGGGAAACGCTCTTCGGAAACTGGGTGATAAGCGAGTTCAGTCCGGAGCACACCACCATTACCGTTCAGAATGGTAAGAAACTGCTGGTCATCGAGCGGGGTGAACCGGAGGTGTTAGTTCACGTGGCGACGGAAGAGGAAGTCGCCGAGGTGCCTTAATTCCCCTCGTCTTTCTCGAGTTCCTCCACGACCACGGCGGTGCCGTAGATAAGGATCTCAGCGGCGCCCGACGTGATGCTGGAGGTGCTGTAACGAGCGGCCACGATGGCGTTGGCCCCCAGTTGCTCGGCGGCCGACATCATACGGTCCAGCGCCTGTTCCCGGGATTCCGCCAGCATCTTGGAGTATTCGGAGATCTCGCCCCCCACCAGGTTGCGGAAAAAGGCCAGAACATCATCGCCCAGGTGTTTCCCGCGGACCGTGCTGCCCCGCACCATCCCGATCGTCTTCACAATGCGCTTGTCGGGGATATCGGGTGTAGTCGTGATAATCAACGGTGGACCTCCTTGGAGTAGCGGTCGGTTTTGGCATCTTCCAGGCGCTGGCGCAACACGGAAATAAAGAGTATGGCCAGGCCGGTGATGGGCGTGGCGATCAGCGTCTTCACCAGCGCCGAGCCCCAGGGTTCCATGAGGAAGGCGTAGGTGCCGAATGCGGTGAGCAGTATGCCACCGGCAATCACCAGTGTCCACCCCGTACGTCGTTCCATACGATTATAAACATCATCCAGGAAGTGGTCCCAGGTCTCCCGGGGTACGGTGGCGCCGCCAAATGCATCGGCGGTTCCGACAAAGAGCGTGCGGAGGGAATTCAATTCTCGTTGGCAGTCGCGACAGCCAATCAGGTGCTCATCCAATTCGGCCTGTTGATCTGCATCGAGTTCTCCGTCGAGCAAACCGGAAATCAGAACCCGATAATGTTCTTCGCATCGGTTCATGATGTTGCTCCTTTCCCGGCGCGCGGCACCATGAAAAGCACGGCCAGGTAATGAGGGGCGACTGGACGTCGCGTGCCGGCTAAGGAGGGGTCGGGGCCGTTGTACAGCAGTGGGCGGGTAGACATGACTAAACGGGGGCTGCCTCTTGGTTTTGGGTCTCCAGGATAGACCGCAATTTTTTTCGGGCGCTGTGCAGGCGCGACATTACCGTGCCCTGGGGGATTTCCAGGGAGGCGGCAATTTCACCGTAGGACAATTCCATGAAGTGGCGGAGTCGCAGAATTTCCTGCTGATCGGCCGTGAGCTGGCTCATGGCATGCTCAATATGCAGTGCCAGTTCCGAGCGATTGGCCATGTCCAGGGGGGTGCGCTTGGGATCGCGCGCGTCAAAGCCACTTTCCATCATGGAGTCGAGCGACGATTCTCCCCGCCGCTTTTTCTTCTTCAGGTGGTTCAGGCTCGTATTGCGGATGATTCGATGGAGCCAGGGGTAGAAGGGCATGTTGACATCAAAGCGTTTCATAGCGCGGAACGCTTTCACAAAGGCATCCTGCGAAAGTTCGAGGGCATCATCCCGATTGCCTACGAGGGTGTAGGCGGCTGCGTAGGCCCGTCGCTGGTACAACCGCACCAGGGTGCCGAAAGCGCGCCGGTCGCCCAGGGCGGCCGCGGAGATTATCTCCCGCTCGTCGTATGTCGTTTGCTCTATCATGTACCTGAAATACCCCTCAACAGCTATTTTATTCGCCCCCCATGCTAGCGTGTAGCGTCCGGAGGGTGCAAGTTGTTATTATACCCCTAGTTAGCCCACTTGGGATTGGGCCGGCTGGGCCGTCATCGATACGGGAGCCTGTGGGAATACGACGTCGCTTTTCCCTGCCGTACTGGTGGTTGCACCCTGCCGTGACAGTGTGCTAAACTTCCCGACCGGTCACAGGTGTGATCTGTCCCCTGAAAGAATACGTAGATTTCGTCTTTTACCACAGGAATTCTGTAGCGCATTATTATGTTTGACCATGCCTTCCATAACCGCATCAATCTGATTCTGGCGGAGCTGCGCGTCACGGAAAGGGTTTCCATGGCGACGCTGGGTGCCTCGTTGGCGGCCTTGAAGCATTGCCTCCGTGAAGCGGAAGTGGGTGAGTCGTGCGTACAGCAGTTTCTGAACCTGGTCTTTGACCGGGTGGGGCAGTCTAAGCCCATGTCGGGTGCGCACCTGGCCGAAGAATTAAGTGCTCTTCTGGAAGAGACGCCCGGTTTGGGCCGGGTGGCCGATGCCTACGCGGCGTGGTCAGATATGATTCCCGGCGTGCACGACGCAAGTGAACAGGGCCGGTGGGACGTAAAAGAATTGGACAATCGTCTGATAGGGTCCAATCGGGCTTCTCTCGGTCGCCTGCGCAATGCAATGGGGCTGACCAGTGAGCGTCCCCTGTTGCCCGGCGCGGTTTTGGGCCGTCGCACGCGATTTAGCGCATGCCGGACAATGCAGATGAGCGACCGCCACGATGCGGGCATCAATGGAGAACAGGTGGATCGACTTATCCGGTATTTGGGTAAGGACGACACCGATACCGACTCCCGCGGAGGGCGGCACGCGATTCTGGGCTGAGGCCCGGTAGTGCGTAGTGATTTGGCGATATGTTTGAGAATCTTTCCAAAAAATTAGAGTCCGCCTTCAAAAATATTCGTGGTCAGGGTCGCCTGACCGAAGCGAATATGAAGGATGCGCTGAAAGAAATCCGACTGGCCCTGCTGGAAGCGGACGTCAATATCTCTGTCGTCAAGAAGTTTATTGAAGACGTTCAGAAGACGGCCGACGGCGAGAAAGTGCTCGACAGCGTTTCCCCCGGCCAGCAAATCGTAAAAATTGTCCACGATGCCCTGATTGACATCATGGGTGCCAAGAGCGTCCCCCTGAATGTGGCCGACAAGCCTCCGACCATTATCATGATGGTGGGTCTTCAGGGACAGGGTAAGACGACCACTTCTGGTAAGTTGGCCCTCCAGCTGAAGAAAAAGGGCCGTAGTCCCTTGTTGGTAGGTGCGGACGTCTACCGTCCTGCCGCTATCAAGCAGCTGGAAGTAGTGGCCGAGCAGGCGGGCGTGCAGTCCTTCAGCCTCGGCGAGAACGCCAATCCGGTGGATACGTGCGTCATGGCCCGCGGCGAAGCGCAGATGCGCGGCTGCGATGTGATTATTCTCGATACGGCAGGTCGCCTGCACGTCGATGACACGATGATGGAAGAATTGCGCCGTATTCATGCGCAAGTTCAGCCCCACGAAGTGCTCTTCGTCGCCAATGCGATGACCGGTCAGGATGCCGTCAATTCGGCCAAGCAGTTCAACGCGGCCCTTCCGCTTACGGGCGTAATTCTCACGCAGATGGATGGTGACGCCCGCGGTGGTGCGGCCATCAGCCTTATCGAAGTGACGGGTTGTCCCATCAAGTTTGTGGGTGTGGGCGAAAAACTTGATGCCTTAGACACCTTCCACCCCCGTCGGATGGCGGACCAGATTCTGGGCATGGGCGATATCGTCTCCCTCGTGGAGAAAGCCCAGGAGGTGGTGGACAAGGAAGAGGCGGTCAAGTTCCAGAAAAAGGTCAAAAAAGGCGATCTGGATCTGGAAGATTTCCTCGCGCAGATGCGGCAGGTGAAGAAGATGGGCTCCATGGGGGATCTGATGAAGAAGATCCCGGGCATGGGCAAGATGCTGGGCCCCGACATGGATTCCATGAACGAGGCGGCCGAAGAAGAGCTGAAATATACGGAAGCGATTATCCTTTCGATGACGCCGAAAGAACGGCATCGTCCAAAGATTATTAACGGCAGCCGCCGTCGTCGCATTGCGGCCGGTAGTGGCACGTCGGTGCAGGAAGTGAACCGCCTGCTGAAAGACTTTGAGAAAATGAAGAAAATGATGAAGCGCCTTATGAAAGGTGGCCGTCGCCCACGTGGTGCCGGTGCCGGTCCACGGGGCATTCGTTAGTATCCATACAGTGTAAATACCTGTTTCGGGGTAGTGCTTCTCCAAGGGCTACCAGAACATCATGGCTTTTGGGCCCGGATGGAGCACCCATCCAAACAAAGAGGAATATCATGGCAACAGCAATTCGTTTGCGCCGGGGTGGCCGCACCCACAATCCCTATTACCGCATTGTGGTTATCGACTCCCGCAACCGGGACCGCGGTCCCGAAATTGACAATCTTGGCGTTTATCATCCCTGCGCCCGCCCCGAGCCGGTCTCGGAAGTGGACGTACACAAGACGCTGGATTGGTTGAACAAGGGGGCCCAGCCCTCCGACACGGCCAAGAGCATCTTGCGCAAGCTCGGCGTAATGAAGCATTTCGCAGAAGGCACGCAGCCCGAAGAAGCCGTAGCGACGAAGACCGATGGTGTCGTTGTCGACAAGGGTTTCAACGCGGCGCCGGCTCCCAAGGAAGAAGCGCCTGCTGAAGAAGCGCCTGCCGAGGAAGCCAGCACGGAAGAGGCACCTGCCGAAGCCGCCGCCGAAGAAACGACGGAATAATCATTCGTGAAAGATCTCATCGAGTTTATCGCTAAGAAGATGGTCGAACACCCGGAAGATGTCCAGGTGCGCGTCATTGAAGGTGAAGACGGTCAGAACTACGAGCTTCAGGTAAATCCGGAAGACATGGGGCGAATCATTGGCAAGAGCGGTCGCACCGCAAAGGCCATTCGCACCCTGGTGAGTTCGGCTGCGGCGAAAGCCAAAGTCTATGCCAACCTGGAGATCGTCGAGTAATCGACGAGCTGTCCTCCGTTATGACCGAATCCTGGTTAGAAGTGGGACGTGTTCGTTCGGCCAACGCCCGGCAACGCGAAGTGCGCGTGGTGCCCGTGGCAGGTCGCGAATATGTCTTTACGGACTTGGGTTGGATTCGGTTTCGACAGGGGGGCGTGGATGGGGCACGCTGTAAGGTGCTGCGGACCCGTCCCGATGGTGATGTCCTGATTGTGGCCTTGAGTCCCGGCGTTTCCCGGGACGTGATAGGTACCCTTCGGGGCGCACGGGTGATGATACCGCCGGAAGAGATGCCGCCGAAGCCCGGTAGCAGCGTCCGGCTTAACGATATACTTGGTTTGAAAGTAATGCTCCCGACGGGTAAACCGTTGGGAACCATAGTTGAAGTATTTGAAGGCCCGGCAAACGATGCGTTTGCCGTGGACCAATGCGATGGCGGGCGCTGTATTCTGCCGGTCATCGAGGAAGTAATCATGTCCGTCGACGTGGCGGGAGGCACCCTGGAAGTGGGTGATATTGCCCCCTACGTCGTGGAAGTATAGCCATCCGGGAGACGGAGCATGCGCATAGATATCCTCTCCATTTTTCCGGAAATGCTGGCGGGTCCCTTGGAAACCAGTCTTTTGGGCAAAGCCCGGGCCGAAGGTCGGCTTGAGGTAGCATTAACCAATATCCGGGATTTCGCGTCGGACAAACATTGTAGTGTCGACGACAGTCCTTATGGTGGTGGCGCAGGAATGGTCATGAAGTGTGAACCCATCTTCGCCGCCGTTGAGAGTTTAAAATCGCAAAATTCATTGGAGCGGGTTATTCTCCTGTCCCCCCGGGGGCAGCGATTGACCCAGCAGAAAGTGCGTGAACTGGCTGCAGCCCCCGATTTGGTTCTTCTTTGTGCCCGTTATGAGGGTATGGATGAGCGTATTTCCGATACCCTCGTTACGGAAGAAATCTCCATCGGTGACTATGTGCTCAGTGGTGGGGAAGTGCCCGCCCTGGTACTGGTAGAAGCGATCAGCCGGATGATTCCGGGTGTAATCGGTGACTGGGAATCGGTGGAGACGGATTCCTTCTTCGCTGGCCGACTCGGGCCACCCCAATATACACGGCCCCCGGTATTCCGGGATTTGGCCGTACCGGATGTTTTGCGAGAAGGAAATCACGCCGCCATAGAACGGTGGCGACGGAAGGAAGCCCTCCGGGCGACCCGGACGCGCCGCCCCGATTTACTGGTGGATTTAGATTCAGAAGAGAAAGAACTGCTCGCCGAAATCGAGCAAGAAACTCCGATTTCGGAGAGGGAGAAATAGCCATGAACCTCGTAGATTTAGTTAGCCAACAGCAAATGAAGCCCGCCGAGAATATCCCCAAGTTTAACGTGGGTGATACGGTCCGGGTACACTTTCGCATTGTAGAAGGTGAAAAGGAACGTATTCAGGTCTTCGAAGGCGTGGTCATTGCCCGCAAGAACGCTGAAAGTGCCAACGCCACCTTCACCGTGCGTCGCGTCGCCTTCAACGAAGGCGTCGAGCGCGTATTCCCCCTCCATTCACCCCGCGTGGAGAAGGTGGAAGTCAGCCGCGAAGGCCAGGTCCGTCGTGCCAAGCTTTACTACCTCCGCGATCGTGTGGGTAAAGCGGCCCGCGTAAAGGCCAAGCTGCGTAGCGCGTCCAAGTAACAATATCGCCAATATGATTGCGAGTCTATGAGCGGGTGGAAGCTTTTTCCACCCGCTTTTCTGCGTTTTCATCGGGTCGGCCTGCTTCTGTCGGCCCGCCGCCAGGAGTGACTGCGATGAAGCCACGATCCTTAGGTGATCTCGCCAAAGCCGTATCGGAAACCCCCTTGCCGGCGACCCGTCTGCGTAGCGAACTCGTCGCCGACGCCCGCAAAGGGGCCCAGGCCCTGTTGCAGCGCCTGGAACGTCGCCTGGCCCGGGCGCAAGCCGCAGAAGCGCAGCAGGGACGGATGCTGCAATTCGAGCGGGCCGCCCAGGCGCAGGGATTTCAGCATGTGGCCGGCGTGGACGAGGCCGGACGGGGGCCACTGGCCGGTCCGGTGGTGGCTGCTGCCGTTATTCTCCGATCGCCTGTGACTGGAATTAATGATTCAAAGCAGCTAACATGGGAGCAGCGAGAACGCTTCTATGAGACGCTCATGGAGGGTGGTCACTCCATTGGGGTGGCCATCGTGCCCGCCGCCACGATTGATCAATATGGGATTCAACAGGCGAATTACCAGGCGATGGCCCAGGCCATTGACGGGTTGACGTCGGCCCCGGACTACGTGTTGGTCGATGGGTTTCGGGTGCCCGGTCTCCGTGCGCCACAAGAACGAATAGTCAAAGGCGATAGTCGGTCCCAGTCCATCGCGGCAGCGAGTGTGATTGCCAAAGTGACCCGTGATCGCATGATGCTTGAATATGATGAAGCCTACCCGGCCTATGGTTTTGCAGCACACAAGGGGTATGGAACGCGGGCCCACTTGGAGGCCATCGAAACCCATGGCCCGTGTCCCATTCATCGAATGAGCTTCGCGCCCTTGAGCCAATTGCCGGAGACCGGTGAATTGTTTGAGTAGTCGGCAGATTGAGACCCGGAAGGATCCGTGACAATATGAAACCTGCGATCAGATATACCGTTGTGGTGGTTGCGGCCACACTCATGAGCAGTTGTTCCTCTACGCCGGCCGCAGGCGTGGAGCGCGGCGCCTCCCGGTGGAATCACGCCCGGACGGCTGAGCGTCAGGCCCAGGCGATGTCCCACTATCTGACGGCCGTGGTCTATGCGAACCAGGGGAAAAAGGAAGCGTCTCTCGAGTCGATGGCCAAGGTTCCCGAACTGGACCCGACGGCGGTCACCCCCACCATTCAGCTCGTACGTGCCTACATTCGCGAAGAGAATTTTGAGGCGGCCCTCGCCATGTGTGAGAAGGCGGTTGTTCAACAGCCCGATCAGGCCAACCTCTATATTGTACTCGGCGAGATCTATCACCGCTTCGACCGTTTCAACGAGGCCATGAGTGCCTTTGAGAAAGCGATTGCCCTCGACCCGGATAACGTCATGGGATATGGCGCCATGGTCGAGCTGCAGGAGTCCCGCAACGACCTGACGGCGGCCATCGAAATCTATGAGCGGCTGCTGGAGCTGACGCCGGAATCGCCCGGACTCTACTACCAGTTGGCCCTTGTGCTCATTCGGATTGACGACAAAGAGGGCGCCATAGAGGCCCTGAACAAGACCATCGCCCTCAATCCCAAGCTCGTGCGTGCCCAATATCTGCTCGGGATTCTCTACCTCGAAACGAACCAGGTCGAGGAATGCATCGGCCAGTTGCGGACCTATATGCAGCGCCGTCCCAACGATATGGATGCGGCCGACAATCTCGCCGGTGCCCAGGCCCGGGCCGGACGTTTTGAGCAGGCCATTGCAATCTATCAACGTATCCTCAGCTCCAACCAGGCCCAGCCCCAACACCACATCGCATCCATGTATCTGCATCTCCGCGCGAAGCGTTACGATGGTCTCGTAACCCTGTCGCCGCCCCAGGGTGCGCCGTACTTTGATATGATCTTTCAGGCCCTGGCGAAACAGGAGGCGGGCAATTCGAACGCCATGATCGGGAAAGCCCTCGAGGCGGTCGAAGGAGATCTGGATGCCGAGTGTGGCCTCTACCTCAACAACCTGATGTATCTCTTTGGAGACGCGGATACGGGGAACTGGCTTTTGGAGGGCGTTAGCAGGCTGGCCCCCGCGGGGGAGTCACGGGTGCTTGATATGGTGCGCGCCCGGATTCTCATGCTCCTGGAACGACACAATGACGCCGTAGGCGTGCTGGATGGGATTCTCGCGGCCTACCCGCCGGATCAGTGGGTGCACTATTACCTCGCCATTTGTCACGAGGAGCTTGGGCATTTCACCGAGACGGAGCGGCATCTGCAGGCCTATATGACCTATATCCCTGACGATCCGGACATCTTGAATTTCCTGGCCTATCTCTATGCCGAGGAAGGCGTTAAATTGGATGAGGCCCAGGATTTGCTCCGGCGCGCCCTGGAGGCGGACCCGGAAAATCCCTATTACATGGATAGCCTCGGTTGGACCTATTACCGCCTTGGCCGGGCCGATGAGGCCGTCCAATACATCCAGCAGGCGATTCTGGCGATGGATTCCGATGACGCTGTATTGCGGGACCATCTGGGCGATGCCTATCTCCTGAAAGGCGATGTGGTGCGGGCCCGGGCAGAGTGGGCCCGTGCACGGCGACTGGATCCCGATTTAGAAGGGGTACAAGAAAAGCTGGATCGCCACGCGCCGTAATGGTTGGTATAATAGTGGCCACGCTTGGGGGGTGCGCATGATAGAATATCCTTACCCGAAGGAGTCCGTCCTGTGTCCCTGCACACCCATAAGACGCGTAACCGCCCGGGGCCGGCGGATGTGCTTTTTGCCCTGTTGGCGACGGGGCTGGCCGTCGTTCTGGCGCTGACCATTGGTCTGGGGGATGGCAGTACCTGGCAGCTCACCAACGGCATGGTCGACAATGCCTATCGATATGGTCCGGCATCCACCGCGCTCATGACCGCGCAGTTGGTGCGGGTGGAGTATCATTATCAGGTAGGGGGGCAGCGCTATGCCGATTCCTGGGAAGGGGACTGGCCGAATGCGTACAGCCCCAACGCCCTTTCAGCGCAGGATATCGGGGCATTGACGCAGCCGGGTTTTCCCCTGCTCGTGTGGTACGATCCGGCCAACCCGGCGCGGAGCCAATTGCACACGGAATATGCACCATCCAACCGGCTGTGGCGTTATGGAACGCTCATGGTGTCGTTTTGTGGCTGGGCCTTGTTGCTATGGGCCTATCCCCGCGTAAAGGCACGATGGCGCCATCATGTGGATAGCAGGGAATGAGAGGTAGTTTGGCATGGGATTCAGGCAAAAGTCTCGGAGGCTACGCCTAGGGCCGCTGGAGTACATCGCCGTGCTCCTGGTGGGACTTACGATTGCGACCGGTGTATGCTGGTGGCGGGTGGCGCCCCGTGCCCAATGGCAATCTACTCCCGCACAGGTTACCGCCGTCTCCCTGGTGGAAAATACCCGTGCCATTGAAGCGTCCCGCCCCTCCATGCAGGTGCACTTCCATTATACGGTCGAAGGCCGTTCCTATCAGGGACAGGCACGATTCGATCGCCTGACCCGCCTGGTCTATGGAAAGTTGCCCAAGGAAATCCAGGACTTGCTTCACGCGAAGGGGTATCTGAGTTTCAAAGACCTGCCACCGGACGTGCAGCGCGTTCTTCGTCAGAATGGGGTGAGTAACTTTTCCGAAGTGCCCGAACCCATTCTGCAGGCCCTTCGGGCCCAGGGCTACAACAGCGTGCAGGACTTCCCGGAGGATGTGGAGCGGCTGCTGCGGGAGGGTCGATATGACCAGGCGGCAGAATTGGCCGGCTTTTCGGATGCGACCCTTCAGGCCCTGAATGTGGCCTCCAAAAAACGAAGCGGCCCGGTGAGGGTGCCGGGTAGCGGCGCGCGAAACAGCCGAAGTCCGGGTGCGCAGACGGCATCGGTTGTGCCAGCATCCCGGCCAGCCTTTGTACCCCCAGGCACCATGTTGCAGGTGCGATTCGATCCGCTCAGCCCGTCCCGCCATGAAATCGTACGGGTGCCCTTCGTGGGGGCCTTTGCAAACATTGGCCTTTTTCTGGGGGTCGCCTTTCTGACCCTTGCTTATGGCGGCATTATTTACCCCCGATTGAAGCAACGCTGACGTCGTTCCTTTCGAAGTGCTTCGTACGATCGGCCCACCGTGGCCACCCTGCCAATCTGTCCAAAAAAAATGCGCCACCGTTCCGAGGAGCGGTGGCGCATTGGGCGTTTCGGGGGGTTACTTGTTCTCGGGAACCGGGGGATACTTCACCTGAAGGTGAAGCTCTTCCAGCTGGTTGTCTTTCACCTTGTTGGGGGCCGCCATGAGCAGGTCCTGGGCCTTCTGATTCAGCGGGAAGGCGATGACCTCGCGGATGTTGGGCTCGTCGGCCAGCAACATGACGATGCGGTCGAGTCCCGGGGCGATGCCTCCGTGAGGGGGCGGGCCAAACTGGAAGGCTTTCCAGAGGGCCGGGAATTCGTTCTTCACCACTTCCTCGTCATAGCCCGCAATGTCGAAGGCCTTCAGCATGATGTCAGGTCGGTGGTTACGAATGGCACCCGAGCTCAGCTCGATGCCGTTACACACGATGTCATACTGGTAGGCCAGCACATCGAGGGGGTCCATCGTTTCCAGCGCTTCCATACCGCCCTGGGGCATGGAGAAGGGGTTGTGGCTGAAGTCCACCTTCTTGAGTTCTTCGTTGTACTCAAACATGGGGAAGTCCACGATCCAACAGAAAGAGGCGAGGGTCGGGTCGATGAGGTCAAGGGCATTGCCCAGATAGCCACGCACCTTGCCGAGGAGCTCGTTGGTCTCTTTGCGGTTGCCGGCACCAAAGAAAAGGGCATCGCCTTCCTTGGCACCCATGCGCTCGGTGAGGGCCGCCTTCTCGTCTTCGCTGAGGAACTTGACGATGGGGCCCTTCATTTCGCCGTCGCGCAGGGAGACCCAGGCCAGCCCACGGGCACCCTGGGACTTGGCAAACTTCTCGGCATCGTCGAAAAACTTGCGGGACTGAGACGCCGCGCCGGGGGCATTGATGACCTTCACCGCGCCGCCGTTTTCGACCTGGCTGCTGAATACCTTGAGGTCGCAGTTGCCAAAGAGGTCGGTGCAATCCACCATTTCGAGATCGAAGCGGATGTCGGGCTTGTCGCTGCCGTACTTTTCAAAGGCTTCCAGGAACGGAATGCGGGGGAACTTCTCCGCCACAATCTTCTTGTTCGAGAGTTCCTTGAAAAGGGTACAGAGCAAGCCTTCCAACTCGTCGAAGAGTTCGTCCTGCGTGATGTAGGACATTTCAATATCGATTTGGTAGAACTCACCCGGGCTGCGGTCGGCGCGGGAATCTTCATCGCGGAAGCAGGGGGCAATCTGGAAGTACTTGTCAAAACCCGAAACCATGAGCAGCTGCTTGAACTGCTGGGGCGCCTGGGGCAGGGCGTAGAAGTGGCCGGGGTAATGACGGCTCGGCACGAGGTAATCCCGCGCGCCCTCCGGCGAAGAGCTCGTGAGGATGGGCGTGTGGAATTCCGTGAAGCCCCGGTCCGTCATATACTTGCGCACCAAGGCGGACGTCTTGGAGCGGAGCATGATGTTCTGGTGCATGTGCTCCCGACGCAGGTCGAGGAAGCGGTGTTCCAGGCGCATCTCTTCGGGGCAATCCAGTTCCTGGTTGACCGGGAAGGGCAGGATTTCCGACTGGGACTCGATGACGAGTTCGCGGGTGATGATTTCGATTTCGCCCGTGACCATATTGGGGTTGATGGCCTCCGCATCACGGAGGAGCACTTCGCCCGTGATGGTGAGCACGCTCTCATTGCGGGCCTTGCCGGCATCTTCAAAACAGGGGCTGTCGGGATTAATAACGACCTGGGTCAGCCCATAGTGGTCGCGCAGATCGATGAAGATAACGCCGCCGTGGTCGCGCTTACGGTGGACCCAGCCAGACAGGCGGATCGTCTCACCGACGTTTTCCTTGCGCAGTTCGCCGCAGGTGTGTGTTCGGAATGGATGCATGGGGGCCTCACAGGGGAAATTTAACGAGAAAAAAAGACCCGGAAACTACCGGGAGGAAAGGACATAGCATACTAATTGGGGGCGCTTTGGGTCAAGTTTTTGGGTGGTGTGGAAGGCTCGCCGGACCGTGGGAAGTGCCGTCTCCACGGGGGCCCGGGTATTCTCCTGCGCCAAATGCCCCCCTCAGCACGCGGGTTCCGGGTCTGGAATCTTTGTGCCCTCTGGCTCCGTTGCCGAGTTTGTCTTGCCGCAACGTAGAAATATGATGGCCGTCCAGAGAACAAGGCAGCCTAAGCCAAAATTCAGGAGGAGCCACCATGGTGCCAAAGGTCTTTCGAGACGAAGGACCTGCAAGGAGAAGGTCCCGCCCACATCGTCTGTCGGTAGATTGGATGACCACGTTTCCAACGTTCCAAAGAGTTCCATTTGAAGGGGCTCGACGGATAGAGGGTCCTCCTGCAATTCCGGCCAAAGTTGCCGATATTGTTCTTCCTGGAGAGACACAAACAAGTAATTTTCGGACTTGTCTGTCACGGGCCCTTCTAAACGATTCTTCAGCCAATGGGTTTTGCCGGATTCGTCCGTTAGCAGTGCAGACGTGCCGTGGGCGACTATGAAGCCGTCATCGAGTCTGTAATCCGGGATGAGAAATCCGTCTCGAATGACGACACGGTCAGACGCCGGAAACTCTTCGCCGAACAAGGACGTGACGGACAGGTTCCGGTGGGAGTGGGTGAGGTGGAGGGGCTCCAAGCCAACGTAGGCATCCCGAAATTGCAGAAAGCTCGCGACGAGCATTGTGACGGCCAATGCATACCAACCGACCCGTTTCATAACTCTACTCCCGCTTCAGTCTACCTGCAAACATGAGAGACTACATGAGCAACGCTAACCAGACTAGTCCTTTTTGCGACCTCTTTGCAACGGACTGATTGCACCCGTAAGCTCCCCCGCTGCGCTCCTCCGCGTAAGGGGGGCACCCTCTTCGATTTTCGTTCAAGGTCAGGCTGTCCAACCAATGGACAGCTTACGTTACCTTTTGTACTACCCCGCCAGATGCTGCAACAGGGCGTGCAGCCCCACCACGGTCTTGGCGTCGTCAAAGCGGTGTTCCTTCAGTCCCTGGCGCACTTCTTCCAGCGGCATCCTGACCAATTCGATGCGCTCTTCTTCGTCCAGATTCTGGCCCACGTGGGTGAGGTCGAAGGCGAGGTAAAGGTGGATCTTCTCGGAGCAATAGCCCACGGTGGCGTAGACGGCGCCTGCGGGCACCAGCGAGTCCGCGCGAAAGCCCGTCTCTTCGATGAGCTCCCGCATGCCGCATAGCGCCGGGTCTTCTTCGCCCTCTTTCTTGCCCGCGGGAATCTCCAGAATATACCTGCCGGGGGCGATTCGGTATTGGCGGACCAGGATGACGTGGGTGCCATCGAAGGGAACGACGCCCACGCCGCCAGGATGTTCCACGATTTCACGTTGGGCCGTGGTGCCGTCGTCGAGCGTGACGGTGCCGGTCTTGACGCGGAATACGGTGCCGTCGTAGACGGTGTCGGTGTTTTTCCATTGTTCCATCGGGGATCCTGTCTCGGTAGGGCGTATAGCAGTGCTTTGGGGAGGTTAGCGGTTTTTGCGGGATAGCTGCAAATTTCTTGCATGTTGTCAATAAATAAATTAAAGTACACCCTTCAGTGTTGCGACTAGATAACTACGTAGCGGAGCGTTTTCTCATGAATAACTTTCTCAGAACTCTCGGAATTATAGGTGGTGGTGTGATGGGCCTATCGGTATTTGCCGCGCCACCGGCTAGTATCAATGTCCACGGTCAACTTATCGGTTCCGGTGGCGCTGTCTTGAGTGGAGAGCGGGCGTATCAGGTTACGTTTTACGATGCGGCGACGGGGGGCAATGTGCTGGGCAGCGCGCTCACGGGCACGGTGACGGTGTCGGCGAGTGGTCTCTTCAACGTGGCGGTTACCCCCCCTTCGGAGGTACTTACGGCAAGCGGGGTGTGGTACAGCGTGGGGGTAGATACGGATGTGCCGGCGGATAACGATGCGTCGGACGACGTATTCCCCAATCGGATTCGGGTGTACAGTGTGCCCTTTGCCCTGCAGGCCCAGGAAGTGGTGGCCGTAGACGCGTCGCGGGTGGGTAGCGGTATGGTGGACAACACTGAACTGGACGCCCTGGACGGTGTGACGGGTAATGTGCAGGCCCAGCTTGACGCCATCGATACGGCGGCAGTCATGCAGCACACGACGGATATTGCGGCCAACGCGAGCGCTATCGCGACGAACACGACGAATATCACGACCAACGCGACGGCCATCGCTACCAAGGGAGATGCCAGTACCGTCAGTCAAAATACGACGGACATCGCCACCAATAGCTCGGCTATCGCGACGAACACGACGAATATCACGACGAACGCGACCACCATCGCCACGAAGGGGGATGCCAGCGCCGTGAGTCAGAATGCGACCGACATTGGGACCAATGCGACCAATATCGCGACAAACACCACGAATATCGTTTCGAACACGGGTTCTATCGCCACCAACACAACGAATATCACGACCAACGCGACTACCATTGCCACCAAGGCAAACAGCGCCGACGTCTATACGCAGACGGCGGCCGATACGGCCTTTGTGGATGCGGCGGGGGATACCATGTCGGGTACCCTGGGGGTGGACACAATCACCGAGGCGACGACCGATACCGGGGTGACGGCCGAGGGGTTGGTGCTGAAGGATAGCTATCTTGGGCTGCCCCAAATCATGGCGCCGGGCGACACTTCGGATAAGCTCTACAACGTGTCGGGAACCTTGTTTTTCGGGGCCACCCAGCTGGGCCTCAGCAGCCTGGATAAGGATGGCCTCAACAACGCCGGAACGCTCGGATTCGATTGGCTGGACAGCGAAGTTGCCGATGGCCTGACGATTCAGGGTGGCACGGTGAACAACGATTCCTTCTCGGCCTATAGCGACTTGACGGCGGAGAGCAAGATTGGCACGGGCGCGAGCCAAGTGGCGGCGGGTAACCATGCCCACGCCTTCTCGGCCATTACGGGATCGGTGACCGA
This sequence comes from Candidatus Hydrogenedentota bacterium, assembly GCA_034669905.1. Taxonomy (GTDB): domain Bacteria; phylum Hydrogenedentota; class Hydrogenedentia; order Hydrogenedentales; family JAEUWI01; genus JAEUWI01. Next base: position 1,686 of record JAXMOL010000010.1, on the reverse strand, counting down.
TGCCCAAGTGCCCGACACCATCTCTATCAACGGTGGTACGGTAAACAATAACTCCTTCTCCGCGTTGAGTGACCTCAATGCCGAGAGCGCCATTGGCACAGGTGCCCTGCAAGTGGCGGCGGGTAACCATGCCCACGCCTTCTCGGCGATTACGGGGTCGGTGACCGACGCTCAGGTGCCCAACGACATCACCATCAACGGCGTGGACGCGGCGGATGACACGGCAGGTGCCCCGGCGCTGACCTACGCCAACGACTCCAACACGGGCATTCATCGCCCGGGTGCGGACCAATTGGCCATGGTAACCAACGGTGCGGCACGGCTCACGGTGGACAACAGCGAGGTCAATATCGCGGGCAACATTCTCGAGATTGCCTCCGGATCGGCACCGGGGGTCACGACCAACAAACTCTACAACACGAGCGGAAACCTCTTTTGGAACGGCACGCAGCTTGACGCGGGCGGCTCGAGCAATATCGTACTATTCAATGATATCGTGCTTGTGGAGGGTACGACAACTGAGTTCTTCCTTAACACTGGCACCACCGGGTTTAGTGTGAATGTTCCCTCGAGTAACGCATTCGCCGACGGATTTAGGGCAGTTTTCTTTCCCCTTCCTCACCGTGACATGGTGATCAATTCAGCGAACTTGGTTGCGGCAGTCCGGTCGGGGAGCTACGGAGGCACGTGGGACGCCTCCTTAGAAATTCGGTCGGTGTCAGACTTTTCGCTTCAACATACCGCTTCGGCAGCGACCATTGATGTGGCCAGTATGGCCCTCAATACGGTAGTTAGCTTCACGCTGTCCGGCACGGAAGCGGACAAGACCGTGTCGCCCGGAGAGTTTCTTTGCCTCACCTTCGACTTGTCTGCGGGTGTCGGCGGTAACTTGCAACAGTATGTATATCCAACTGTTGAACTAGCATTTTAAAAAACAAAAATCGAAAATTAGTCAAGATTCAGGGTGTTCTGGCGACAATTTACATAAGGAAATCTTCTTATGAGACAAAGTTCTGTAGTTTTTCTGTTCTGGCTGATATCCGGATTGGCCTTCTCCGCCCATGCTGCCCCTCCGGCTAGTATCAATGTCCACGGCCAGCTTATCGGTTCCGGCGGGGATGCCATTAGCGGTGATCGTGCGTATCAGGTAACGTTTTATGATGCGGCGACGGGGGGGAATGTGTTGGGCAGCGCCCTTACGGGTACGGTCACGGTGTCCGCGAGTGGTCTCTTCAATGTGGCGGTGACGCCCCCTTCGGAAGTGCTCACGGCGAACGGGGTGTGGTACAGCGTGGGGGTGGATACGGATGTGCCGGCGGATAACGATGCCTCCGACGATGTGTTCCCCAATCGGATTCGGGTCTATAGCGTGCCTTTCGCCCTGCAGGCCCAGGAAGTGGTGGCCGTAGACGCGTCGCGGGTGGGTAGCGGTATGGTGGACAACACTGAACTGGACGCCCTGGACGGTGTGACGGGCAATGTGCAGCAGCAGATTGACGCCATCGATACGGCGGCAGTCATGCAGCACACGACGGATATTGCGGCCAACGCGAGCGCTATCGCGACGAACACGACGAATATCACGACCAACGCGACGGCCATCGCTACCAAGGGAGAAGCCAGTGCGGTGAGTCAAAATACGACGGACATCGCCACCAATAGCTCGGCTATCGCGACGAACACGAC
>JAXMOL010000009.1:0-175820 GCA_034669905.1 Candidatus Hydrogenedentota bacterium | reverse complement strand
TGAAAAGATGACTCCAGATACTTTCTACTACCAATCAATCAGCGCCGAAGCAAAGGCATCGGCATAACCCCAAAGCGGATACACTTAAGAAACACGATCACGTGTCCAAACAATGGGGTCCACTTCTCGAAATACGGGGTCGGGAAACCTCCAACAATCGAGACGCAGCGAACTGGGGGTGCGCTTGCGGCGTTTTCGCGACTTGACCCCTCCCCGCTCTCCGAGGAGGGGAGTACTATTGGAGGTCGGTCGAGACGCTCGCATTAGACTTAATGCCCCATCTGCCTGAATCAAACCACTAAAATGGCCAAGTCTGATTCCTGTGACCTTGCCGTCTATCAGGTCCACGTCGATTCACCCCGTCCTCGGCCCGAAGGGCCTACACAGTTCAACAGCCCAGGGCAACGCCCTGGGTACAGACACCGCCTCCAACCCCTTAGCCCTGAAAGGGCGACACAGCTGCATCGCCCTTTCAGGGCTAATGTGGAAGAGATTCTTTCATTCCCAGGGCGTTGCCCTGGGCTCGGAGCTGCGATCCCCCTTCGGGGCGGTAAACGTGAGCGCTAGCTTGAGCATCCTGTAAAGGGAACGCGCCTCCTGGTTCAAAAGGGGTGTCCGGGTCGCGACCGCAGCATGGCTTTCAATAGCCGCAATCGATAAATTTTTCTGGCAATTGATGGTCTGAATGAAAGCTGAAGAAACCTATTTCGACAGCCCCATTTGGCTAACGAGCCAATCCATCCTCCTCCTGGGAAGGTCGCAGATGTGCCTTGGCGAATTAGGGGTGGGGTTACGATTGACGCGGACGGGCATACCGTCTACGCTGAAAACGACCATTCCTGGACCCCGGCAACCGCTATGTTGGGAACGACGGCCGCTTCCAATTCGATATCCGTCAGAGGCTCGGAAAGGCCCGCCACCCGTTGGTATTCCGCGCCCGCCATGTAGCTACGCAGGCCCGTGGCAATTGCAGGCGCAACTTGCGCATGGCACAGGGCCAACACCGTTCCGGCAATACCTGCCCCCGTCAAACTCGCACCGAGCGCACCCTGTGCCCGTGCGCAATCCGCGAGGACATCCAAGGCAGGGCCACTGGCCCCATAGGCGCCGGGCAAGGCGTGCAGGGGTGTTGCCTCGTCAATGTGGTGCGCCAGGTAGGTGTCGTCGGGGTTCAACGAAAAAGGCGCGCCGCTCGAATCGATTCGGCGATCACCATCGTGCCCCCAGTTCATCAACTGCCCGGCAAACTCATACTCGCCCGCTTGAAGGGCCCGCGCGAAATGTTGCGCCCGCTCGGACTCCGCAATTCCAAAGAGTAAGGGCCCCCGCAACAGGATTTCCTTCGGGCGCTCCGCTTCTGTCACATCGGAAAAATAGCGACTATACTCGGCGTCGAATTCCGGAAGGGTATAGTGTGTCCGCATGGTTGCCAGGTCGAGTGATACCGGTATCTCCTTCAGAATACGAAGCACCTGGGTATCGCCGCCAAGATAGATACCCGAGATATGGGACAGCCGGTCGCAATGCCGGATATCCGCCTCGGCATAACCCATCTTCGCGAGGGTCTGCTGCACGATGGCTATGGCCATCGAGTAGGCAAAGCGATTGCGCGTGTAGGCGACTTTCTCCGCACCGCTGATACTGCGTCGGGTGTAGCTGTTGATCACCAGAATGCGGAGGTCTTCGGGAACGGCGACAGGAGCCATGTCGGCCGAGCGAAAGGCCTTCGGGAATAGGGCCCCGTGGCTGATATGACCCGGCCTGCCCAGTACAATGGCCGCCTGATCACAGGTACCACAACGGGACCCCGTGAACCACTCGGCATCCTGCGCAGTAAGTATTTTTTCATCGTCAGACAGTTCCGCGCCGTGCCAGGCACACCACCCCTGCAGCAATGCCAGACACAAGGCCGCGGAAGAACTGAGCGCAGCACCCCGGGGCAGGTTACTGTCTACCACCATATGAAGTCCGCAGGCTGAAGTCAGGCCGAGCGCCATAGAGGCCCTAAGCCACGACCCGGTGATATAGTTTGACCAACACCCTGCGCGGGCGGACACGTATTGCTGCACGTCGGGACGATCCAGAAAATCCGACCAGCCTTCTCCGTCCGCAGGGTGTGGGAAAGCGTCCCAGTCCAATGACAAGGATTCGAAGTCACCATGGGTGTTGGCCACTTCGCAGCGTCGGGACTCTCCCATCCCCACCACCAACAGCACTTCCCGCTGATGGGTCATGAGATTGAGATAGCCGCCGTGGGTATCAACGTGCATACCCCGCAAATTGATACGCCCCGGAGAACGGACCACATGAACCGGTGCATCACCAAAGCGGTCCCGATAGACCCCAAGCACATGCCGCAATCGGGTAGCACGCTCCTCCCAGAGGGTAGAAGGGGCACCATAGTGCCGGGTAAAATCGAGACGGTACCGTCCTTCCGGCTCCGAGAGCACTTCCAACCACTCGGTCACCGTCGGCACCCTGCCACACCTATTCGTCATAGCTGGTTTGCACCCCATAGGACACACGCAGTTCTCTTAGTGCCTTAAGGTACTCCGGCTTTTCGCCCTCTTTGGAAATGCGTCCAATAATGTCATAGGCTTTTTGAAAGGCCCAGCCCCGGGCAATATCCCGGTCTCCAGCCTGGGCTTCGCTAAAATCGGTGCGGAAGATGACTTCCTTTTTCTCCATGCCCGCCTTTCCGGCCAACCACATGGCAAAGGCATTGTCCTCACCGGGACGATAGCGGCCATAGAGGGTGACCGCCTGCCCCCCGAAGAAGTCCGGCAAGCTCCGGGGGAAAACGGATGACGCGTCGATACGCCCGAAATCGGCCTGCAGGTCCACCAATATGGGATCGCGCAAGGTGCCGAAGAAGGCCGGCAACGCGGTTTCAATGTCGTCAATGGGCTGCACCACGTGGGCCGCCCCCTTGTTCCGATACGCCAGGAGATCCAATAAATAGCGATTCACCGTTCGGCCCCCGCCAAAGGCATAGATGCCATTGCCCCCCGCGTTATCGACGGAAATACCATTAATAATGGTGCGGCCATCCTGCATCCCGGTGGTAGGTCGACCATCGCTGATCACCATGACGACACCGGGCGTACCGGGGCGGGGTTCCTGCTGGACTACGGGCTGCAGAGCCCGATACACGTCCGTTTCGCCCCGCGATTCCAGTTGGCGTAAGAACTCCTGCGCCGCAGACACGTTGTCGGCGGTAGCGGGCACGGGCTCCGCCTTGAATTGCTGGGGAGTGTCCCGAAAGACCACGACATTAAAGCGGTCTTCCGGACGGAGCTGACCCAGGGCCGTACGCAATCCTTTTGACGTCACATTCAGCTTATGTTGTGGAATGCTACTGGACGCGTCGACCACGAAGGTCACATCTTTGGGCAAGACCGGAATAGACTCCCCCTGCCGGGGCACGATCTTCAGTTTAAAGTAGCCTTCGGCTTCCCCCGGCCCCCGCCAGGTAGAGAGCTCCATATCGAGAAGCTCGTCCATGGACGCCACCTCCCGAACCGCTTCCAGCGAATCCATGGTCTCTCGAACGGCGCTGCTCCGTTCCCGGGCAGCCACCGGCAATTCCGGTAGCGGTGCGATAGATTCCAGGGCACCTTCGGCGGGTGTGACCCCATGGAGTTGGCCTTCCAACACGCCGGGCTGCGTGTTCCCCAGAATACCCGGCCCCTCCGCCAGCAGGCTGGGCAGTCCCGACGGAGGCAAGGTCATGACACTTCCACCACTTGGTGGTCCAGGTGCCCGAAGGGCAGGCAGGGCATCCGCAGAGGGCACCCGTTCCTCACTGGGCCGCACCAATCGCCGGGGCACTTGCAGGTCACGGCGGGCCGCGTCCCGGCTGATCTCCAGCACCCGGGCATCCATCCGGGACAAGGATTCCTCCAGGTCGAACTGCGGCGAAGCCACGGGATCGCGACCAATGCGGGCGGCCAGATGAGGCACCTCCGCCCCCCGGGCATTTCCGGAGACCGGCGCGACCTGGGTTGCGTCGGGCTTCAGCAGATCACTCACCGAGCCGGGCCGGGCCCGAAAGGCCTGCCGGGTACCCTGGCTGTCCCGCCCCAGGATTTGGGCTGGCTCACGCAAATTGATATTGAAGCGGGCCGCAATCCGTTCCGCCTTTACATGGGCCTGGATCATGGAGATATTGGGGGCGACCGCAAAAAGAAGGGCGTAGAGCCCCAGTGCGCACAAGACGCTCAGGCCGAAAAGGAGACGGCGGCTAACCATCAGGATACCCCGGTGGCCGCCAGGGCTTCTTTCGCCTTCGCGGCAAAGGGACTTTCCGGAAAATCTGCCACGAGTTCTTCGTAGGCTTTTTTCGCCTGCTCGCCCTGCTCGGCCTTTTCATAGCACTGACCCGCACGCCAGAGCGATTCGGGGGACATTTCCTCGTGCAGAAAGAGAATCGCTACCCGCATAAAACTACGTGCCGCCTTGCCGAAGTCTTCCTGGCGTTCATACAAGACGCCCAATTGGAAGCGTGCGCGCGCGGCGATATCGCCAGAATTGGAATTGGCCGCCGCTTCATACCACTTCACCGCCTCGTCGAGGGCTTCGCGGGCTTCATTCAGCTGACCGAGCCGCCAACGGGCACGGGTTGCGAATTCGGAAGCGTCTGAAGACTCGGCCATTTCCGTGTACAGCGCGAGCGCCTTATCCGGCTGCTCCGCCTTTTCACTGCATTCGGCAATCTTAAAGCGGACCTCTTCGGCATAGGGGTAGGCCGGCATTTGCTCCAGTAGAATTTCAAAGGTCCGCGCGGCCTTTTCCCACTGGGCCTGATCGTAAAACCACTGCCCCGTCCAATTAAACACTTCTTCACTCAACCCCATGTCGTCCGATTCCGTCATGAGGCGATAGAAGAGTGACGCGGCTTTTTCATAGTCCTTATGGGCATAGCGTGCGAGGGCGAGTCCACGGAGGGCCTGTCCCGCATAGGCCCCTTCCGGCGCGGCATCTAACAGGGCCTGGTAGAGTTCCACGGCTTTTACCGGCTCTTCGGCGACTTTCAGCGTGTATTCCGCAACCCGAAACAGCGCTTCTTCCCGATAGGAAGTCGTCGGAAACTTCTCGAGCAAGGTGGTGAGGGTCTTCGCGCTCGCCTCATAATTTTTCATATTGTGATAGGTCAGGGCGAGGCGATAGAGCACCTGCTCTTCCACCGCCGGGTCCCCAGGCGTTTCGAGGATCTTGGTGTAACGCGCCACGGCATCGTCAAAGGCACTGGCGGCGAAACGCGCATCGCCCGCCCGCAGAATTGCCTGGGCCGTCAGGGCGTGATCGGGATATTTCGTTACGAAGGCTTCAAAGGTCTGGGCCGCCGCGTCGGTCAGGGCCAGTTGTTCAAGGCATTCGCCGGACTTAAACAGGGCCTCGGCCCCGAACTCACTCTGGGGATAGCGCTCGGCCACCAATCGAAATTCTTGCTGGGCGTCTTCAAAATTTCCCTGGGCAACAAAAATAGTGCCCAGCAGAAAGGCTCCTTCGCCCACAAGCGGGGAGTCCTTGTGGAGCTGGAGAAACTCGGTAACAAATGCCTTGGCCTGATCGAGATTATTGTTGAGGTATTGAATCCACGCCATCTTATAGAGGGCACGGCCCGCAAACTCAGAGTCTGGATAGGTTTCACGAATCTGAATCAGGGCCTCGAGGGCCTCGTTATTCTTACCCATCTGCTGGAGGCAATTGGCGCGAATATACTCCAGTTCCACCAACCGCTTCGTCTCGGGATATTGTTTTAAGTGGGCGGCAATCGCCTTCTGGGCTTCAGCACACTTTCCTTCGTGAAAGAGGGCCCATATGAGCCCCATACCCGCCGACTCGGCAAAGGGGGCTGTCGGGAATTCATCCCGCAACTGTTCGTAGGCCCCCAGGGCAGCACTGTACCAACCGATACGATCGTAGGTCTGGGCCGCGAGGTAGCGGCTCTCCATGCGAAGAGCCCCATCGGCCTCCGAATTCGCCACGGCAGAAAAACGCATGGCGGCTTCTTCCAGTTCCCCAATCGCCAGGTGGGCGTGGGCAAGCTGAAATCCCGCATCGGGCGCGAGCACATGGTTCGGCATCTCCTCCACCAGGCGGGAAAAGGCCGCAATGGAATCGGTATGCCGTCCCATTTCAAAGTAAGCCTTCGCCAGATAAAAGATTGCCCGCCCCCGGACGGATTCTGGTTGTCCGGCGTCGGCAAAAGGCGTCAGGAGTTTGATAGCCTGATCATAGGCTTTACGGTAGAAATAGACCTCTCCGTGGCTTTGACGTCCCTTTTCCTTCCACCGGGCATCCCCCGAGGAAGCCTGGAGCTGCGCGAACGCCGACAAGGCCCGTTCATAATCCTGGGCGGCGTAGGCCGCTTCGCCGAGGTAATACAAAACCTCTGCACCGGCAGCCTCTGGCCCCACGGCCTGCACATAGGCATCGTACTCTTCCACGGCCTCCGTAAAGAAGCCCCGCTGAAAGAGGCCATTGGCGAAGTTCAGTTGCTTCTCGGTAGCCGAATCCGACGCCGTCCCCTGGGCACCGGCCGCGGCACAGAACAGCAAGAGCGCGCCAAGTATGGTGTCATACCGCCACATCCTACGGGGCCTCGTTGGCGGGAGCTGTAAGTCTCGAATCGCGATCCGTATCCAACGCCGCAAAGGACACATTCTGAATGTCCGCCTTCCGGCAGCAATCAAGAATCTCAATGGCCCTGCCCAGATGGGCGGCCTGGTCGCCCCGGATAATCACCGCACCACCGGGGAACAATTCGGCGACCCGGTCGAGTAAGGCCTGTAATTCTTCGATACTCTGCTCCCGATCATTAACCACAATGGTACCGTCATCTCGCAGATTGATAAAAATCTCCCCGTGATTACGCTCGGACTGGATGGCGGAGTCCGCAGTCGGCAAGGTAATGTCGACTTCGCTTTCGAGGGCACCGTAGACGGACGTCACCATGAAAAACACCAGCGTCAGAAATACGATATCGATAAGGGGCGCCATGGGGATCGAGTCAGAGTGTTCGGGCGCGCTACGTCCAAATCTCATGTGTCGCCCTCCTTCACGATAAGCTCCACAAACTCACTGGCGTGGGCTTCCACCACGGCGATAATCTTGATTACCCGGCCACGCAGGAAGAAATAGACGGCCATCGTCGGTATGGCCAGCAACAGCCCCGCCGCCGTGGTAATCATGGCTTCCGCGACGCTGTAGGCCATGGTCAGCCCCTTCACCTGGGCATCCTCAAAGGCGATAGCGCCAAAGGCCTGCATCATGCCCCAGACCGTGCCGAGCAGCCCCAGCAAGGGGGCCAGATTGGCGATGTTGTTGAGATAGGAAATCTTCTGCCACAGGGCCGTCGCGCCCCGTTCGCCCTCGCTTTCCATGGCCTCTTGAATGACATAGCGCTCGTGGCCCGACATTTTCAGGCCCGCGCGCAAGACCAGGGCCAGGTACTCATCCCGCTCCTGACACATCTGGTAGGCCCCCCGGAGATCCCCTTCCTGGAGCTGTCCATGGGCGCGGCGCACCAGGTTTTTGGGTGCCTCCCGCCCTGGGGTAAGGGTCAACAGGTGATAAATGCACAATACGAACGACACGAAGCCCAGGCCCATGATAACCCAGAGGATATAGCCCCCCTGCTCGATCATCATCATCAGCGTTAATTGATTGGGCATTTCGCGTACCACAGACGCTGCCGGTTCCAGTACGGAAACCGTGGCATTTTCCATCGCGGCCGATTCTTCGGGCACTACGTTACCATCCGGCACGGTCTCCTGCGCAGATACCGTAGCCACGGCCAGCACCATACCAAAAACCATCAGCCCAACTATTCGTCTCATCTGAGCACTCCAACCTTGTCTATTTTCGGCATTTCGACAACAGGGCGATGACACACCACGACCCTGTTCAGGCCATGCGTGTATTATGCCCAGCGGGCCGTAAAAGTTGCAATGTAAAGAGTTTACCGCGCTTCGGGGTCCACGGCAGGGCCGTCCTCAAGGCGCGCAAAGGCCGCGCAGAAGGCGTCATAGGTCGTCGTATTGAAGAGTACGAAGCGAACACGATGGATGCGATTCTCGCTACGGAGGTAGTCGGCCACCGCCTCCAAGGCAATTGTTGCGCCAGCCGGAATGGGGTACCCGTAAACCCCACAGCTGATGGCTGGAAAGGCCACCGTCCTAAGTCCATGTGCTACTGCCACTTCGAGGCTTCGACGATAGCAGCGGGCCAGTAGTTCGGGTTCACCGTGCTTTCCATCCCAATAGACCGGACCTACGGTATGGATTACGTAGCGCGCCGGGAGACGTCCAGCGGTGGTAATTTTCGCATCGCCCGTCTCACAGCCATTCAGCCGCCGACAGGCCTCGAGGATAGCGCTCCCACCCGCATGGTGAATGGCGCCGTCGACACCCCCGCCTCCGAGCAGGGAACGATTGGCGGCATTGACGATAGCGTCTACCGCCTCGGTAGTAAGGTCCCCTTGGACGACCGCTATGCGCTCGCGAATACCCGTCATTTCCACTCCGTAAGGGGTGTAATTTCGGGCAGGGGTACGGGGCCGCTTCCGGGCCAGGCCGGTCGAAGGCAAAGGGCCACCCGCACGTCCGTTGACCCGGCGGGAATTCGCACGAGTAGTCGACGCACACCGCTATTGCCATGCTCGGGCTCGGGCCGTTCCGCCGACTCCACGGCAAAATAGGCTTTCGAGGGACCGATGATGTTCACGTGCAGTTTGTCACCATTCTGGAGCAAGACGGCATGCCCATCGGGCATGAGGACGATCTCCGCATCCGTTGTCATGCCCCACAACAGCGGCACGGGCGCGGAAAGAGAGAATTCATCCTGAATCACCGCCGCGCGACGATCAGCGACCGCCTTCGCGCCCCGTTTGACCGTGTCGGCATGTTCGGGATAGGCACTGCTCAGGTCCACGACGACATAGGCGCCTGCCGTATCGGATCCCACGTCGAGAATTTCCGCCTTGGCATTCGGATCCTGCCCCTGACCATTCACGAGGGGTACGTTATGGCTCTCCGAATTCAGCCGGTAGTACTGCCAACGCTTCCCCCCCTTTTTCCTGTCCCAGTAGCCCGGCAGATTGTAATTGTCCGACCCCAGGTCCCGGGCCCACCGGTTCCCCAGGGCATCAAATTCGAAATTCCCCAGATCGAGGTGGCCATGATTGACCTGGTTATAGCCGCCCTTTACCGCCAGAAAAAGCGCCTCCGGGTCGTCCCAGTCACTCCGACTGACCGCCACGGGCACCGAGCTCTCGAAATAGCTGTCGCGCGGCAGGGCTGCCCCGGAAGACGGTTCGGGCATATACCAGATAATGTGGTGGGGTTGGGCTGGCTGCTCCTTCAGAATCTGGTGCTCCGCCCAGGCGACTTCGGGAAGGTCATAGGTTTTCGCTAACCAGAACAGTGTGGGCAGCGGTTTCCGCCGGCTGTTCTGCTTGCTGTCCGCGAAATTCATATAGAGCCCCGTGGGCCCCGCCGTGAGCAGGGGGAAATAGGCCGTCTTGGCGAGTCCCGGCAAATCCTCCAGGCCAAAGGTCGTACCGAGGGCACTCTGCAGCGCCGCCAATCCGTAGGCCGTATAGCGGGTGGCATAGCTCCAATAGGCTGGCCCTTCGCTCCAGACGCCATCGGGGTTATAAGACTTCAGGGCCTTCGGCAACGAGGATACCGCAGCCGGCACGATAACTTCCGCATACGTGGGGTCTGAATCCGCCAGGGCCAGTGCACCGATCAGTAACCCGCTGTTGCAAACCTGATTCCAGTTAAATGCGGAACGTATCCACCAGGGCTTATCCTGGGTGTACGCCGCCACCCCGGGCTCCAGACCGTGCGTGATGAGTCCCTGTCGGATCCGTTCTCGCGCTTCCCCGTCCAAGTAGTCGTAGAGCCAGTCATAGCCAATTGCGACGGCGTGGCTCATTTCCGCCGTATCCAGAAAATGGGAGGGGTTCCAATCTGGAAAGGCGCACACGGTTTCCAGATTCGCGCGGGCCGCCTCCGCGTAGATCTCCTGCCCCGTCCAACGCCAGGCCAGGGCCAACGTGTAGACCCGTTTCAAACAGGCCCGACTGACATGGAGCAATCGGGGCCCTTTCAGTTCGTGGACCAGGGGCTCCGCATCCAACAGACTGTCCGCATCGTCGATAAGTTCCCGGGCCATGCGCGATAACGCCGGGTCCTCCGCGACACGCTCCTTAAGGGCGGCAAGCCGCTCCTCGGACAGCAGGAGGCGGGGGTGGGCCGCTACCGCATCCAGTTCGACCGTTTGGGCATTTCCCTTGCCCACGGCAAAGGTCATCAGGGTGAGCGCCAAAATCAGTCGGTACGCTATGGGGTACATGAGATAATCCTCTCCGGTTTTACATTCGATACGTCGAGCTTCGATTTAAGCAGCCCATCGCACCCTATATCAATCCCTACCCCCAGATTAGACGAACTGGCTGAGCCTCGCCGCCGTGGAAAAGGGCGGTAAATCCCCCATCTCCGACGTTTTCGAATTGCCAAATCCGGACTACTCCGCTATACTAGCCACGGGGAGAAGGGGGAGAGCTGTGACGCCTTCACTGGATATCCGCGAAAAACCGTTCGAACGGGCAACCGAGCCGCGCGAACAACCCTTCAACGCGTCGGCTAATCTAAGGCTCCCCAACACGGCGGAGCATCACGGCATACCGTCCGAAATCCGCACAAACTCCCCTGCTATTTCCCCCTGCGCCCGTGTCCCCCAACGCGGAAGACTTTGTGTAAGATACCAGACTTCGGTATACTGCCTGCAATCTGCAAACCCCATGCCTACGCAGCTAATACATATAATACACGCGACTATCCACCCGGTATGCAGTCGCCCCAACGGCGAAGCACCCATCCGCAGCACGAAATGCCGCGTTTCCTGTCCAGGAACGCTGACATGCGGTGCGGTAGTCACTGAATACACTGTTTCCCTGCGGCGAAGGGTACCCGCGCCTGCCATCAATCAAATCGGAGCTCAATTACGTGGAAGACAATAATCTGGAAGGGCTTGAGCCTGGCGAACGCTTTTCCCTCTTGGACAAGATGCCCGTTGGAGTCTGCGTACTCAGCGCCGATTTAAAGGTTCTCTTTTGGAACGATTGTCTGGCCTATTGGACCGGTATTACGCCAAGCCGCATTATTGGTCGACCTGTTACCGAGTTTGTACCCACCCTCAGTGACCCCCATTACCTGGGACGCCTGGACAGTGTTTTTCATGGTGGGCCCCCAGTCGTATTTTCTGCCCAGGCGCAAGAAAATTTATTTCCCGCCACGTCGCCCAGCGGTGAACGCAAGGTGCAGCAGACTACTGTCGTTGGCGTTCCATCGGGGAACGCAGAATATCGTCCGGGTCGGCCGGGCTTCTACGCCCTCTTCACGGTGGAAGACGTCACCGAGCTGACACACCGCATCCAGGAATACCGCACCATGCACCGGACCGCCCTGGAGGAAGTGGCGCGCCGGGAAGCGCTGGAAGAAGAAAAGGCCCGCATGGAAGAGCGGGCACGCCACATGCAAAAGCTGGAAAGTATTGGGGTGCTGGCCAGTGGTATTTCCCATGACTTTAACAATCTGCTTGCCGTAATCGTGGGCAATGCAGACATCATCGCTTCGGATGCGTCCGATGTAAACCTGGTGCTGCGCTGTACCGCCGAAATCCAGAAAGCGTCTGCACGGGCAACGGATCTCGTGGCCCAGATTCTCTCCTACTCCGGCGGCGGCGTCTTTCAGCTCAGTCCCATCGATTTGACCGAGCTGGTCTGTGAGATGCGGTATCTGCTGACCGCTCCCATCAGCAAACGGATCGATGTACAGTTTAATCTGGAGAACGACCTCCCCGACATTACGGGCGACAGCAGTCAACTCCAGCAACTTATCATCAATCTGCTCTCCAACGCCTCGGAGGCCATCGGGGATAACGAAGGCACTATCACGATTACCACGGGCCTTTTCGAAGCCGATGCCCTCTACCTGGAGACCCTGTATTTTCACGACAATCTCCTCCCCGGGCCGTATGTTTATCTGAACGTGGCCGACACGGGTCCCGGTCTGGACACCGGCACCTTGGACAAGATTTTCGACCCCTTCTTTACCACCCGGTTTGCCGGTCGGGGGCTTGGCCTGGCCGCGGTGCTCGGCATCGTACGGTCGCACAATGGTGCCCTGTCCGTAGACAGCGCTCCAGGCAAAGGGGCGACCTTCCGCATTTTGCTTCCGGTGGCCAATGAGCCGCGACTTGCCACCCTCCCCATCCCGCCCCGGGAGAACGCTCCTGCACCAGTGCGCAGCGGCGGTGTACTTATTGTCGACGACGAGCAGATGGTTCTCGAACTGGGGCAACATCTCTTGCGGAAGAGTGGCTACACGGTATATCTCGCAGAAGACGGCATCGATGCGCTGGTCACCATGACCAAGTTTCTGGAAGATATAGATATTGTACTTCTGGATGTCATGCTGCCCAATATGAACGGCTATGACGTGGCCACGGCGTTGCGGCGTGTCCGCGATGACATCCCCATTGTATTGTGCAGTGGATACTCGGAAGAGCAGGCCCGAAGCCGCTTTACCGGCATTCCCGTTTCGGGCTTCCTGAAAAAGCCCTTTGGAAGCGACGACCTGCTCCGCATCATTGACGACTCCCTGGCTGCCTACCGAAACGCACGATAGGCCCACTCGAAACGGGAATCCCCGCCGCGGCTGTGTTATGCTGTGTCTCCAACACCATGGCCGACACCCCCAACGAGGAATCCCACACGTGAAGCCCCTGACGACCCGCATCTTTTTTTCGCTGCTTTTCTTTCTGTTGACTGCGGGTATCCTGTCCGTACCTTCCGCCCGGGCGGCCGATGATATTGCGCAAATGCGCCATAAAGCAGCCCATCAGGATCGCCGTATTATCTTCGATAACGACGGAAACGAAGTTGTCTATTACATGGACGAAGCAACCCCTGAGGCCCTGCTCAAGAAACGTACCACGGGGGTCCTCAACACCCACGTGGACACGATTGTCTATTGCACCTGGAGTTCGGGCTTCAGCTATTTCACGCACAACACCAAGGCCGGGGTACCCTTCGTCAGCACGGCCGAAGAACCCGGCAAGGGACCCGGCTCAGGATTCTCCAACAACAAGGCCCAGGCCCTCTTTGATAAGGGCCTCGATCCCCTCACCATCGTGACCGAATTCTGTCGGGACAAAGACATCGAAATCTTCTGGTCCATGCGGATGAACGATATTCACGATGCCTGGGGTGCCTGGTATTCGCCCCACCTTTTTCCGCCGGTCAAAGAAGCCCACCCGGAATGGCTTGTCGGCACCAAAGAGAAACGCCCGCCCAACGGCTCCTGGACTTCGGTAGACTTCACCGTCCCGGAAATCCGCGATATGGCCTTCAGCTTTTTCGAGGAAGTGTGCAACAACTACGACGTGGACGGCATCGAACTCGATTTCTTCCGCCATCCGGTTTATTTCAAGCGCTATGCCTGGGAAGGGGTCACCACCCCGGAAGAACGGGCCATGATGACAGACCTGCTCCAGCGTATCCGTACGATGGCCGATGACGTTGGGAAAAAGCGGGGACGCCCCATCCTCATCACCGTGCGCGTGCCGGACTCGGTCGACTTCTGTCGCGATATGGGCCTGGACCTGGAGGCGTGGATGGCCAGGGACCTCATCGACATTCTGGTACCGAGCGGCTACTTCCGTCTCAATGCCTGGGAAGACAGCGTGGCCCTGGCCAAGAAGTACGACGTGCCGGTTTACCCGTGTCTGAGCGAATCCCGTATCAAAGACCCGGAGGCGCGCAAGATTCGGGCCTCCCTGGAAAGCTATCGCGCCCGCGCGATGGACGTCTGGCAGTCGGGCGCTTCGGGCGTCTACATGTTCAACTTCTTTAATGCCCCCAATCCCTTGTGGAGCGAACTGGGTGACCCCAAGACCCTCGCCCGACTGGCCAAAGTTTACACCACGGGTGCCCGCGGGCTGAAAGAATTGAACTATTGGAACAAAGATGGCAAGCGCTATCTGAAGCGGGAACACCTCTCCCCTGAAGCGCCCCGCACGGTGGCACCGGGCGAAACAGG
The DNA here is from genome assembly GCA_034669905.1 of Candidatus Hydrogenedentota bacterium. GTDB lineage: Bacteria > Hydrogenedentota > Hydrogenedentia > Hydrogenedentales > JAEUWI01 > JAEUWI01. The sequence continues at coordinate 161,706 of JAXMOL010000009.1, read as the reverse complement.
CCATGTCAGCCTGCGGGTCGATAAGCCCGAGGCGGATGCGTCGGTCATTCTGAGTTTGCGTATCAAGGACAACGTGACCACCGATGCCCTCGCCGTGGTGTATAAAGACATCACCATGAAGCAGGTGGCGACGGAAGGCGCATGGCGGCGCTATGAAGTCATTCCTTCCACCATGCATACGGGTATGAACCGCATTGCCTTCAGCAATGACCACAGCGGCCCGCACACGATTACCATTGACGACATGAACCTCCGGGTGAGTTACCCGGAGTAACGCGGTATGGCGGCGATCGGTCAGGCATCCCAACAGGGCTTGCGTTTTTCGATGAAGGCCGCCATCCCTTCGGCGGCCTCGGCGCTGGATCGCATTTTTACATGGACCTCATGGGCACCATCCAAGTCATCCCCGAGGGGATGGTGCCAGAGGGTGTCCAGCCATGCCTTGGTATCTCGCACGGCGCCGGGCGGGGCCTTGAGGATTTGCGCGATCTGGGCTTCCAACACCTCTTCCAGCATATCGGTGGGTACCGCCTTGGTAACCAAACCGATCTCAGCCGCCCGCTCCGCATCGATAATCTCCCCGAGCAGGAGTAACTCCCGGGCGTGACGTTCGTGTAATTGGCGCCGAAGGAAGGTCATGATCAGCCCGGCGACGAGCCCCCGGTGCACCTCGGGAAAACCGAAACGACTTTCCATCGTCGCCAGGGCAATATCGCAAGCCGCCATCAGTCCCCCACCCCCGGCCAGCGCCGCGCCCTGCACGGCGGCGATCGTAACGCAGGGGCAGGCATAGACGGACTCCAACATTTGGCGTACCAGGGCCGCTGACCGTTCACGCATGGCCGGGTCGGCCGCTTCTTTCAGGTCGAGGCCGGCGCAAAACACGGTGCCCGCCCCGCGAATCACGACGGCACGCTGCCCGGCACGTTTTGAGGCCCGCTCCACCGCATCGCAAAAAGCCTCCAACATGGGAATATTGAGGGCATTGCGCTTGTCCGGGCGATTCAGGGTCAGTCCCGTCACGCCAGGCTGTATCTCTTCTTCCAGTAGTAATTCGGACATGACTGCTTCACCCTCCTTTACGCGCTTGCCCCTGCCTACCATTGTCTCATTGGCGACGATATCAAACAGGGCCTCTCTTTCAGTCTACACGACACGCCCCATTTTTCTCCCCTTGCACTTTCTCGAATCCATTACCTACACTGGGGCTCGCTTTCAACCACTGGAGAATCCCCATGCCCCCCATACTCTTCGCCCTGGCCCTTCTGGTCAGCGCACCCGAGCCCATTGCCCTGAACGAGACACACCAGCTCTTTTTGGATGACCACCTCATCACCGAGCAGCAGGGCTTTACCCGACGCATCATGCGGGCGGAGAAGAGTGAAGCGAATCCGGTGTTGTGGGGAGCCCATCCCTGGGAACAGGGGCGCCCCCTACTCTATGGCTCGGTCATCAAGGAAGGCGATACCTACCGCATGTGGTATTACATGCCACGGGGCGTGTGTTATGCCGAAAGCACCGATGGCATCACCTGGAATCGACCACTCATGGAGCAATATCCCTGGGAGGGGAAGCCTTCCAATATTGTGGTCCACCTGGAGGGCACGGTCGACGGCAAGAAACCTTTCCCCCACTTCTATGAGCTCTTCGGCGTCTTTCGGGATGACCGGGACCCCGACCCGCAGCGCCGCTATAAGATGGGTTACCTCAGCATCCAACGGCCCTATGAAGGGCCCGACATGGATATCTTTCACCCCGGTTCCCGCCGCGGTTTGGGTGTGGCGGTCAGTCCCGATGGCATCCACTGGACCAATGTGAATTCCTTCGCCACCGATGCCATTGTCGACGGCTCCAGCCACTGGACCTACGATCCCGAAGCCGGGCTTTATCACCTCTATGGCCGCAGCAAACGGATTCCGGAAGCGCTGGAAAATGCCTGGGGCGAAGACCCCTGGTATAAGAAGCATTTCTGGGGCCGGGTCGTCGCCCACACCACCTCTACGGATTTTCTGAACTGGAAGCACACCCGCCCGAACACGGCTCCCATCGTCATGGGTGCTGACCTGGACGATGCGGTGGCCACGGAAGTCTATGGGATGGGCGTCTTCAAGTACGGCGACGTGTTCATCGGACTGGTGCAACGGTTTGAGAATCGTCCGGAGAATGTATTCCTTGATATTCAACTGGCCGTGAGCCGTGATGGGGCACAGTTCAATCGGGTTGGGGACCGCACGCCCTTCATCGCCAATGGCGGCGTGGGCGATTGGGACCGCTTCAACACGGCAGTAGCCAACAATCCGCCTATCGAAGACGGCGACGAGCTACGATTTTATTACAGTGACCGTCGATACCGCCACAGCCCCTATGAAGGCACCGACAGCGGGCCCAAGGTCGGCGGCATCGGCTTTGCCACGATACAGCGTGATCGCTTTGTGGCTCTGGAAGCGAACTACGAAGGTGGTACCCTCCTGACACGCCCGCTCCAGCTACAGGGAAAGACGGTCTTTCTTAACCTGCGGGCCGACTGGGGTGAAGCGACGGTCGAAGCCCTGGACCTCTCAGGCGACGTACGGGCCACCTCCAAGCCTATTGCGGAAGATGGTCTTGCTGTTCCCGTGGTTTGGGAAGCGCCACTTGCTGCGGAGCCGGGACCGGTTCAACTCCGGATTTCGCTGAAGAACGGACAGCTCTACGCCCTCTGGTGTGAGTAGCCGGGAATGGGGACGCAGGTCGTTGAGCACGCAGGTGAATTTTCCGCCGTGCCGGGGCTCGGACGGTGGGAGGCAAGTTCCTGGCCGGCGGGCCGCCGACGCTCCATGGAAGATGGCGCGTTACAGAGAAGACCCTTGGGGTGCCGGTGATGGATTCAGGCGTCGAGCTTGAGCTGGTGCAGGGTGATGTCGTGGTAGGCATCGTGAAGAAACAGGGCTTCCCGCTCCACGCCGATGACGGAGAATCCAATGGCGCGGAAAAAGTCGCTTAGTGCACCATCGCCGGGTCCGGAGGCCGCTATCAGTGATTTAAAGGCACCCTGCTTCGCCGCTTCCCCCAGCAGGTGGGTAAAACTGCGACGGATACCACGGTCTTCATAGCCCGCCCTATCTGCCAGGAAGACCCAGATGCGGGCCACGCCGGGCAGGTGATCAGGGCGCAGCTTGAGCAAACCCAGGGGCGCGCCCTGCCGCGATATAATTACAAACTCTTGCTCAACGCCGCGGGGATGGAGAGAATCCATCTCCCGGTCATAGCGGGTGGCCAGAAAGACCCCATATTCATTGCCCAGGAAATAGGTCGCTTCGCTCCAGTTCTCCCACCGGGTCAGGAGCGCAGCATCGGCCTCCTCGATAGGGCGCAATCCCACCTTCATCGTCAACGCGGCCCGTGCCATCCCCCAGAGTGAGGGACGCTTCCCGGGGCGCATGCCCTGGTAGAGTCGGGCGAAGTCGACACCCTCGGCCGAAAGAAGATTGAAGGCGGCTATGGCCGCGCCATACCATTCCCGCTGAGCGTCGCACCAGTCTGGATCGGGTTGGCGAATCGCACCGCTTCGTGCCTGATGCACCGCACTCTGGCCACCGCCGCACATATTGCGGGCCCAGCAGTTCCCACAGGTCGCGGTCGTGAGCGCCCCCAGGTCGTCAAAGGGCGCGCGGCGGCTTTCGTCAAACGTGCCGGTGTGAAGGTTTCCCATAGAAAAGTCGGACTGCCCGATAAAGTGACGGGAGGGATAGAGATTGCCCTCCGGATCGACCGCCATACGATGGGTCCCCGAATCATCGGTACGTCCCCGGGCCTTGCCTTCATAAATCTGATGGAAGAGCCGGGCAATGGGTTCCAGACGATAGCGCTTGTTCTTCAGCAAATCTTGCGCATAGGCGCGGGCCGCACGGTCCAACGCCGCAACCACGGCTTCCGCAGCCTCCGTGCGATAGAGGGGCACCAGATCGAGGTCAATTTGTCCGTATCCCTGGGCGGCCAGGAACGTGGTGCCTGCGCAGAAGTCTACCTGACTGGGGGCAAAACGTACCGATACGGCCGCGCCATCCAGCGCTTTCACGGGTTTGGCGACGGTGGCCTTCACCACCTGCTTCCATTGTGCGAGGGTGCTTTTCAGTCCGTCATATTCTTGAAACGAATAGGCCAGAGCCACGTCTGACGGGTTCAGGGGCACGGCCCCTTTTCCGAGTTCCGGCGCGGTGTGCACGATAGTTATGGTGAGCGCCTTGTCCGCCATGGCCGCGAGGTCAAAGGCATGTTTCCCCCAGGCCTCCAGCCACTCGGATTGGCCCTGAAGGGAATCCAGACAAAGACAGATTTCCAGGTTTCGCTGCACCCCCGAGCGTGCGAAGAGCAGGGTTAAGGCCCCCTCGCGCAATGCGGCATCCCTGGCTTCCGAGCCACTCAGGACGACCTCCATGGAGCGGAGACCCGGCGTGAATTCGAAGGCTTTCAGCTGGTCCTGCTGTTTCTTGACGGGCAGTATAGACCGGGTAGAGCGAAGCCACTCCAGCTCGCCAATCACTTCCTCCACCTCCGGGGCAGGGTGTTTTCCTTCCAGCAGATGAACAATATGGTTGGTTGGCGTATGGGGATAGTGAGCCAGCACGTCCCAGGAGATCCCATCGCACTCAAAACAGAAACACGTCTCCGTGTCCAGTACGAAATACCGGTCATCCCGTTCGATACGATGGAGAGACGAGGCCGCCATTAGTAGGTCCCCAGGGTTCCCTTGGCACGGCTCCAGTTTTCCATCATCTTGAAGCACGTGATCCCCAGCGTGGTCCAAACGGCACAACTGAGCAAGAGAAAGAACAGGGAGGGATGCTGATAAATCGGAACGTAGTTCCCATCCACCAGCCCCTGGTTCTTGATAAGTACGTGCTTCAACAGGATGGCCGCATCGGCGATGGGCAGCGAATGGACGAGAGTCGCCATCGCCCAGCCCTGCTCGAGCAACTCCTCTTTGGCAAATATCGCCAGGGCAAAAAGCCCCATGCGGATCAGGATCGCCACCTGCCCCACTTGTTTAAACACGAGAATCAGCCCGCCCATCATAAAGCCGAAGCCCAGGAGATTGATGAAGGTCAATATGAGGAGCAGGGCCAAGGCGGGGCCGTTGAAGAACAGCGTCCCCCCGACGGTCGCAGTCACCATCCAAACCATGAGACTCGACGAGAAACAGGTCGTAATAGCGGCCACAGTGCTACGGGCGAGAAAGTTGGTCACCAATCCGTGGGGACTCAGGCAAAGCTGCTCCAACACGCCGCTGACGGCCATTCCCTGGAGCCCCTGGGTAAACATGCCCACAATACCAAAGGCAAACATACCAATAATGAAGCCCAAGACGAAATTGGTGGCCGCTTCCGGATCGCCGAAGCGATCATTCATGGAGTTGGTCACCTCTTCCCGACTGAGCATGAAGCCCAGGATGAGTACGATCAACATACCGTAGCCCATGACCATACCCATAATCGTGCGAAGCCAATAGCGGCGCATGATGATCAGGGTGCGCACGATTTCTGCTTTCATAACGAGAAGAAAACTCATGTTTTCTCGTTCTCCTGTTCGGTTTTCATCTTGATTCGGGTGCTACATCGTGCTCGTGGTCAGCTGGAGGAACACGCTCTCGAGGTTTTGCTGGCGCTGCGCAATGCTTCGCAACTCGTAGTTCCCCTGGGACAGTGCTTCCATCACGGCATAGAGTGCCCGCGATCGGGCGGCCGGCTCGGGTTCGAGATTGACGACCGCCGTAGGCCCTTCCGTCGTCAGTTCCGTCGTCACCGTTAGGACACCCGGCACCTGCTCTAATGCGGCAATATCCGGCGCGCGGTCCAGCTGAAATACATAGACCTGATCGGAGAAATTGCCCAACAACTCCTGGGTCGGTTTGCAGGCCACCAATTGCCCCTTATCGATGATGCCAATGCGGTCGCACAATTCCTGCGCCACGTGCATGTCGTGGGTCGTTACGAGGACGCTCTTGCCATACTCGCGGGTCATCTCGATAATCTTGTCTTTGATGGCCCGGGCACTCTGCACGTCCAGCCCCGTCGTGGGTTCATCCAAGAGCAACACCTGGGGGTCCCCGATCAACGCGATGCAGATAGCGAGCTTTTGCTTCTGGCCGCGAGACAGATGACGAACCTCCACGTGCTTCTTATCCTGGAGCCCAATAAAGTCCAAGAGGCGATTGGAGCGCTCGGAAAGGACCGAACCCTTCACGTTCTTCAGGTTCCCGTAATACGCGAGGTTTTCCATGGGCGTCAGAGGCCAGATGCTGGTACGGGTACCTTCCAGCACCACCCCCACTTTCCGCAGCACTTTCTGGCGGTGGCGTTCGACGTCGAGGCCATCGACGGTGACCATACCCTCGTCGGGCTGAACCAGGCCGCTTAACATTTTTACAGTGGTCGTCTTACCGGCACCGTTGGGGCCGAGCAGTCCGAAAATCTCGCCACGCTCAATCGTGAAGTTAATATTCTGGACGGCCTTGACCAGTCGTTTTCGATAGAGCTGGCGCTTGCCCGTTTCTTCGTCTTTATAGAAGAAATTGCGCAGGGTAAAGGTTTTGTTTAATCGAGAGAGCTCGATCAACGGACCTGTTGATTCTGTCATGAATTACGACGCCTTTTCAGGGATGGGAGTGTCGGTATTCCGCCCGAGCGGACGCTCCGCGTGGTCAAAATATACGATCTCAAAATTTCGCACGGTGTGGATCATCACCACCAGCACCAGGCTGTCCGTGACGTAGTAGACGGCTCCCAGTAAGAGGGAAAACGCCAGAAACTCGATGGAGTCCACCACGTGATTGTAAAAAAAGTGACGGTGTACGATGGAGAACACCAGGGCGGCGACAATTATCGCCGCGGCTGGGCTTCCAAGCAGCGCGATCAAGGCACCCTGCACGGCCACACGGTAGATAATTTCTTCCATGAGGCTCACATCAATACACGCAAACAGTTGCTGGGGTGCCTTGGCCACGAAACGAAACAAGGGACGGACGCCGATAACATAGCGCACTATCCCCATGAGCGAATCCAGGGAGCGATGGCTGAAACACAACGACACACCGAAAACGCCGTGACCCACAATCGCCCCTAGTATAACCCATCCGGGACTGAAAAGGCTCCGTCCCAGGGCATCTTCCTGGTACGCCATGTAACACGCGACGCCCAAAAGGGCGGTCTGAAGGAGCCCCCCCACCAAATAGGAAGTACGCGCGCTGAGACTCATCGCGCCTTCCGCATCGCTCTTGCGCCGAAGTTGTCGGAACAGCAAGAGCAGAAACAGCCCCCCACCAATCACCAGGGATTCCAGGCGAAACAGGCGTTCGGTAATCGCAGGGGTCCCCATCACCTGGCAGAACAGGAACAGCATAACCGGCATCACCGGAAAGGGCATCCCGCGGTGCAGGTGGGTGTCCTCCCCTTCCTCTTCCGGCCCCTGACGCCAGTGAATAAACAGGGCGTGGACCATATAGGCAGCGAGTGTCGCCAGTATCAGCAGGTTCACCCGCCCGACTCCGGTGCGGCCGCACTCAGGGATTCAATCATGGTCTTTAAGGAGAAACCCTCGGCGGTCCGCTCATAGTGGGCCCGAAAGGCGTCGAATTCAGCCCGTAGCAGGCCATAACCATACAGGTCATGAAGCACGCCATCCCGCGCCACATGCTCGGTGAGCACCAACTCGCGCCGGGCGCCGGTCTTCTCGAGAATCCGCCAGGAAGCCGTATTGAAGGCGTAGATATAGGCGGTAACCCGGTGCAGATTCAACTCGTGAAAACAATATTCCAGGGTCTGATAGATGGCGCTGGCCGCAATCAGGCCCCGCCGGTGTTCCGCTTTTCCAATATAAAGATCGATGCTGCACGAACGATTCCGCCAGCTGATATTCTGCAACGAAAGCAGGCCCAGCGGGCCGAGGGTCGGGGAATCAATCAGCAGGTATATGCCGCCCGGCATGGTGTGCCCCACCGCGCGCCCCAACATGGCCACAATCTTCTCACGCACCTGCTTGGGGGATCGGGCGGGATCGCCGTAGAGGAATCGCTGAAAATCTTCGTGCTCCATCCACGCGACGACCAAGTCCAGATCGTCCCGCTCCGCACGGCGTATATAGGTTTGGGTCGTCAGAGCCATGGTCGCCTCAGTCCCCCCTTCGATCAAGATCTGCCGAACGCAACACAAGCGTCTCCAGATGGTGCCAACAACCCTGCGCAAAGACCACGTCACGCTGCGTACCGGCGCTTTGAAAGCCGACGGACTCCAGGAAACCTGTCAGGGCTGTTTCACCGGATACCGCATGGGCCAGCACCTTGCGCACACGAAGGCGCGTGAATGCCCGTTCCAACAGAAAGGCGTGGGCCTCTTCAGCCAGGGGCGTTGCATAGTGCGCGGTGTCGGCGAACTCCAGGATATACTCGATAAATCCGGATTCGGCATTGTGCCCGCGCAGACTGCAAAATCCGACGATACATCCTTCCCGATCTTCCACGGTATAAAAGGTGCCGTCGGCAATTTCTTTTCGCGTCAGCAGGTCACGCAGGTCATCCCGTGTGGGCAACAGGGGTTCACGGCGCACGTCTAACAGACCGGCGCGGATCTCCCCCAGCATATAGAGCTGGTACAAGGCCTCCACATCGTCTTGCTCCGTGCCCCGAATAAAGGTATGGTCCCCTCGAATCACGGCTGTGCCCAATCTCCAAATAACCCGGGACGATGTGGTGTCCACAAGGAACCGGAGCCCGCGCGCTGGGCGTCAGGCCCCGGTACTGCATGCATAATGGGTGGAAAAGCTAGAAGCCGCTCTGTGCTTCGTCTTTTTTCCCGTTGCGAAAATCGATCCACGCGCGAAACAATGCGTTGTAGAAATCAATAAACGCATCGGCCTTAGGGGTGGAAATCTGCCTGATGTGCTTCATGTAATCACTCCGGTTTGTCCTCAATCCGCGCTTATTAGACCATATTTTCGCAGATGCTACAAGTTTGAATCCACCCGCCCCGTTCAGGAAGCAGGATTCTGGGGATCTTTGTTCACAAAGAGTGGGATGGTCACCGTCAGGGCATCGACCCACACGTCAGATCCTCCCCCAACCGCCAGCAGATCCCGGAGGAAGGTCAACTTCACTTCCGGGGCCAGATCCTGGGCGCATTCCGGCACGCGGCTGATACAACGGAGACGTCGCTCCGGTACAGGGGTGTGACCCAACGACACCACCGTACTCAGGTTTCCGTCTGGGTGGGTGTCTTGGATTCTGCAAATGTCGGAAACACGGTTTGCAGCGCTTCAATAATGAAGCACAAGAGCGCCTGATAATCACTTCCAATACTGGTGCACAGGGAACTCTGGGCCCGCTCTGGCCGTTTGGAAAGGTATTTCATGTGTCGCATAATTTACTTCCTTCCTCGCTTCGCAGGGCCTGTCGCCCTTGCTAAGCAATCGTGCACAGACCGGAAAGTCTGGCGCCTCGATGGTGGGGTATCTCTATGCAGGGTGCCGATCAGCTCGTGGTGGAACTGGTACCACCCAGGAGAGCAGACAAATCAGTCAGGTCAGAACTCTCTTTCGCAATCACGGCCGTCGATACGGCAAACAGAATATCGGAGAGCAGCGTAAATATTGCTGCCAGGCTGAAATCTTCCGTCTGCGCCTGATGGGGCGCACGACTTACGGGCGTTATATGTTTCAATGCAGTATCCTCTCAAGAGTCTTTCGACGGGAAAAAGCGCCGTGCCACACTTCCTACTTACGTAGTCTCGGTGGTCGTATCGTCCGTATCGGTCGCTTCCTTGGTAGCGTAAAAATTGGAGAGTGCTCCGGCGATGCCAGAGGCCAGGGCCAGTTTCTGGCCGGTAGTAAACTCATCGGCCCGATGGGGCGCGCGTGTCAGGAGATGCAAGTGTTTCAACAGTCTATTCCTTTTAAGTCACGGGGCTTCCCAAAGCATAGCACACCGGTCCGCAGTGGTAGAAGCCGTCTGCCTGGGCGGGCGGTCGCCCTCTCTGCTTACTGTACCTGTGGCGCCTCGGGGATGTTACAGCCCCTTGGTCTAATTACCTGAATAACGTGAAAGGTTCCCTGCAGGGTGACAAAAACGACGGGGCAATTCCCGGAAGACAGTAAAAGGCCCGAAAACGGCCGGTGAGCGGCGTCTTCGGGCCTCAAAATAGCACGGTGGCACTCCTACGCGGGGAGTCCTTCACGGGCAAGGCTGTCGTAGCCGTGGGAATCACGGGCTTGCAAGGTGGACTCTCCCATCAGATAGAGGTCAACGGCGCGGGCCGCTTCCCGTCCTTCATGGATGGCCCAAACTACCAGGGATTGGCCACGACGGGCATCGCCCGCCACGAAGTAGTTTTCCTTCGACGTTTTGAAGTCCTTCGTATTCGCGGCAATTCCCTGACCAAAGCGGTTGCGCTCCAGCTTCAGATCCAACTCACTGACAAACGTATCCGTCTCCGGTTGGGTAAAGCCCATGGCCAGCAGCACCAGATCGGCGGGCAGACGCTTTTCCGTACCGGGTACTTCCTGCATCTGACGGCGACCGGTTTCATCCGGCTCACCCCATTCCAGCTCGACGGTGTGCAACGCACACACATTACCATTGCCATCGTCCTCGAAGGACTTGGTCAGAATACTGTATTTACGCTCACCGCCTTCCTTGTGGCTGGAGGAGGTGCGGTAGATAAAGGACCACTGGGGCCAGGGATTGTTGGCGATGCGCTCCACCGGAGGCTTCGGCATCAGTTCGAGGTTGATCAGGGACTTACAGCCCTGACGGAGACTCGTACCAACACAGTCCGAACCCGTATCACCACCACCAATCACGATGACGTGCTTGTCGGTGGCGAGGATCTCGTCCTCCTTCACGGTCTTACCCATGACACGGCGGGTCTGCTGGGGCAGGAAATCCATGGCAGGGTAAATTCCCTTGAGATCCGAGCCCGGCACGTTCATGCCTTCAAAGGTACGACTCTTGGTCGAGCCAATGGCGATAACCACGGCGTCGTACTGGTCGAGCTTGCTTGTCGGCACATCGACCCCCACTTCGGCGTTACAAATGAATTCGATCCCTTCGGCCTTCATTTGTTCGACACGACGGAGGACGATTTCTTTGTCCAGCTTGAAGTTGGGGATGCCGTACATGAGCAGGCCACCCGGCTCGTCCGAGCGCTCATAGACGACGACACTGTGACCCGCGCGGTTAAGCTGCTGTGCGGCGGCCAAACCGGCAGGACCGGAGCCAATGATAGCGACCGTTTTGCCGGTGCGCTCTGCCGGCGGCTGGGGTGTAACCCACCCCTCACGCCAACCGCGGTCTGCAATTTCGCGCTCGTTAATCTCGATCGTAACCGCGGGCTCGTTAATACCCAACACGCACGCGGTCTCGCAGGGTGCGGGGCACACGCGACCGGTAAACTCGGGAAAATTATTGGTGGAATGAAGGACGCGCAGCGCCTCTTCCCAATCGTCTTCCTTCATCAACTCGTTGAAATCGGGAATCTGATTCCCCAGGGGGCAACCACTGTGGCAGAAGGGAATACCGCAATTCATGCAACGGTACGCCTGCTCGGTGACTCGCTCCGGGGGCAACGAATTTGAGAATTCTTTGTAGTGCTTCAAGCGCTCTTCTGGTGCTTCGTCCTGCGCGACCTCGCGGTCGTAGACCATAAAGCCTTTTTCTTTATCAGGAAGCATGCGTAACCTCCGATTGTTCCTGCTGCTGCTGCTTCAAGACGCGGGCGTAGTCGCGCGGCATCACCCGGACAAAGCGCTGTACTTCCTCATCCCAGTTATCCAATATTTTCTTTGCGACCGAGCTGTCGGTGTATTTCACGTGCTCTTCCAGCATGGTGCGCAAGTCGACAATACTTTCTTCGTGCAACGCCTTCAGATCGACGCTACCCATATTGCAACGTACGGAGAAGGAGCCACTCTTGTCGTAGATGTAGGCGATACCACCGCTCATACCGGCGGCGAAGTTACGGCCAGTTTCACCCAGCACCGCCACACGACCTCCGGTCATGTACTCACAACCGTGGTCACCCACGCCTTCCACCACCGCCCAGGCGCCACTATTCCGCACTGCGAAACGCTCGCCTGCGACACCGCGAATAAAGGCTTTACCGGAAGTAGCCCCGTAGAGGGCCACGTTGCCGATAATGATATTCTCGGATGGATTACCGACGAAATCGGAAGGCGGCGACACGATAATCTTACCGCCGGAAAGCCCCTTGCCAACGTAGTCGTTGCTTTCCCCGATGATGTTCAAGGTAACACCCTGAATGACGAAGGCACCAAAGCTGTTGCCACCGACGCCCTTACAATCTATCCAGATGGTGTCTTCGGGGAGCGCACCACTATACATACCCAGTCCATGGCGCCGGGTCAGCTCGCTGGAAAGCATGGTGCCGACCGTACGGTTGACGTTCTTGATGTCTACCGCAATACGGACCTTCTCCTTGTTTTCCAGGGCAGCGGCGGCTTCCTTGATCAGGGTGTGATCCAGAGCGCCTTCGAGCCCGTGGTCCTGCGTCTTACTGTGATAGAGGGTGGAGTTTTCCCACGCCTTCGACACATGCAGCACCCGGGAGAAATCGAGATGCCGTGCTTTCCAGTGTTCCGGCAGGGGCGAAAACTTCAACATGTCCGCCCGACCGATCATCTCTTCCATCGTACGGAAGCCAAGCTGTGCCATGATTTTCCGGCACTCTTCGGCGACGAAGAAGAAGTAGTTCACCACATGCTCCGGTTTCCCTTTGAACTTCTTCCGAAGTTCGGGGTCCTGGGTCGCGATACCTACGGGGCAGGTATTCAGGTGGCACTTACGCATCATGATACAACCGGAGACAATCAACGGCGCAGTTGCGAAGCCAAACTCGTCCGCGCCCAGCAACGCGCCAATGGCGACGTCCCGACCGGTCTTCATCTGACCATCTACCTGCACACGAATGCGGTCACGCAGGTCATTTTCCACGAGCACCTGGTGGGTCTCGGAGAGCCCCAATTCCCAGGGAAGGCCCGCATACTTGATGGAAGTCTGCGGCGAGGCACCCGTACCACCATCGTGTCCACTGATAAGCACCAGATCGGCCTTACCTTTCGACACACCAGCGGCGATGGTACCCACACCCACTTCCGAAACCAGCTTCACCGAAACATTGCCGTGAACGTTGGCATTCTTGAGGTCGTGGATAAGCTGGGCCAAGTCTTCGATGGAATAAATGTCGTGGTGCGGCGGCGGCGAAATCAGTTCCACACCGGGAGTCGAGTAACGCACCTTGGCGATATTATCAAATACCTTGTGGCCGGGAAGCTGCCCCCCCTCACCGGGCTTGGCGCCCTGGGCCATCTTGATCTGAATTTCGTCGGAGTTTACCAGGTATTCGTTGGTCACACCGAAGCGGCCTGAGGCCACCTGCTTGATCGCACTGCGCCGAAGGTCGCCGTTCTCGTCTTTTTCAAAACGTCGGGGGTCTTCCCCACCTTCACCCGTATTGCTCCGGCCACCGATACGGTTCATGGCGATGGCAAGATTCTCGTGGGACTCACCACTGATGGAGCCATAGGACATGGCGCCGGTGCAGAAGCGCTTCACGATTTCTGAAGCCGGCTCGACCTGTTCCAGGGGAATGGCATTGCCATCCTTGAATTCCAACAGACCGCGGAGGGCCGCCAGGGTCCGTGCCCGATTGTTCACTTCTTCGGCGAACTCGTCGTAGGTCTGCTGATTGTTCAGGCTGGTGGCGTGCTGCAGCTTGGCAACCGTTTCGGGGTTCCACTGGTGGAATTCACCGCGCCGACGCCAGCGGTAGGCTCCGCCTACATCCAGTTCCGGACGGCGGGCAGGCTTTTCGGGATAGGCCATGGCATGACGGAGGAGCACTTCCTGCGCCACTTCCTTGACCCCAATTCCTTCGATACGGGAAGCGGTACCGGAGAAGCAACGCTCCACCAGGGCCGTGCTGAGCCCGACTGCTTCAAAAATCTGGGCGCAACGATAGCTCTGCTGGGTGGAAATGCCGATTTTCGACATCACTTTCAACAGCCCCTTCTCGGCGGCCTTAATATAGTTCTTCTGGGCCTTACCCGGCTTCATCTCGACGACCATTTCACGGTGCTTGAGATCATCCAGGGTCTCGAGGGCCAAATAGGGATTCACGGCACCCGCGCCATAGCCGGTCAGCAACGCGAAGTGCATCACTTCCCGCGCTTCTCCGGTTTCCACGATAAGGCCGCACTCGCTCCGCTTATGTTTGTGCACGAGGTACTGGTGTACCGCGCCCGTAGCGAGCAAACTTGGAATCGCTGCGTGGGTCTTCGACACGCCCCGGTCCGAGAGGATAAGCATGGTCGCGCCGTCTTCCAGGGCTTTCAACGCTTCTTTACAGATAGCGTGGAGTGCCTGATCCATACCGGACGGGCCTTTGGCGACCTCAAAGAGAATCGAAACCACGGCCGGGCGGAACCCGTCCCGATCCAACTTCTTAATGAAGTTGAGCTGGGCATTGGTCAGCAAGGGCGACTTCAGGTGAAGCTGCTTACAGTCCTCGGGCGTTTCTCCCAGGAGATTGCCTTCCCGCCCGATATCGGTCTCGAGCGACATGACAATGTCTTCGCGAATGGGATCAATGGGCGGGTTTGTTACCTGGGCGAAGAGCTGCTTAAAGTAGTTGAAAAGCAACTGAGGACGGGGCGACAAGACGGCGAGGGCGGCATCGTTGCCCATCGAACCGGTGGGCTCTTTGCCGTCTTCCGCCATGGGCGCAAGAATGAGCTCGAGGTCTTCCCGCGTATAGCCGAACACCTGCTGACGCTCCAGCAAGCCCGTATCTTCAACGACAGGCTCCACATCCTGCAAGTCTGTCGGCATTTCGACCCGGTAGGTATCGAGCCACTCCCGGTACGGATTCCGGGTGGCAAACTTCGATTTGAGTTCCGCGTCATCCACGATACGGCCTTCGGACATGTCCACCAGGAACATACGGCCCGGCTCGAGGCGGCCTTTTTTGACGACTTTATCGTTGGTAATGTGGTGCAAGACGCCCGCCTCGGACGCCATGATGACCTGATTATCTGTCGTCACCCAATAACGGGAAGGACGAAGACCGTTCCGGTCCAGCACGGCGCCAATGCGAACCCCGTCGGAGAAGGCCATGGAGGCAGGGCCATCCCACGGCTCCATTTTGCAGGCGTGATATTCGTAGAAAGCCTTTTTGTCGTCGGGCATGGATTCGTGCCCACTCCAGGGCTCGGGCACCATCATGGCCATGGCATGATCGACATCACGACCACCCCGAACCAGCAACTCAAAGGCGTTGTCGAAGTTGGCCGAGTCACTGGCTCCCGGGCTGAGGATGGGACGGATCTTATTCAAGTCATCGCCGATGAGGTCACTGTCAAAGTGCTGCTCGCGCGAATCCATCATATTGAGATTGCCGCGCAGGGTATTGATTTCGCCATTGTGCGCCAGAAAGCGGAAGGGCTGCGCCAGGGGCCAGGCAGGCAACGTGTTGGTGCTGTAGCGCTGGTGGACGAGGGCCATGCCACTCGTTGCGCGCTCGTCGGCCAGGTCAAGGTAGTACTTATCCATGGCGTCGGGCAGCATCAGTCCCTTGTACACAATGGTGCGGGCGGACATGCTGGGCACGTAGTATTCCGATTTACCGGAAATGACCGAGTTCCCGATCATGTGGGTGGCAGATTTCCGGATGACGTAGAGCTTGCGTTCAAACTCATCCACATCCAGGCCTTCATCACGGCGAATGAACACCTGACGAATGACGGGCTCGTTTTCACGGGCCAGCCAGCCAATCGCATCAGAATTCCGGGGCACGTCGCGCCACCCCAGCAACTCTTGATCTTCTTCGAGAATGGCCTTGTTCAGAATCTGCATGCAGGATTCGCGGGATTCGCGGTCCTGGGGCAGGAACACCATTCCGACGCCATACTCGCCCACATTGGGCAACTCAAATCCATGATCGGCCACTTCCGCCTTGAAAAACTCATGGGGAATATGAAGCATGATGCCGCAACCGTCGCCCGTTTCCGGGTCACAACCACAGGCGCCACGGTGCGTCAGATTAACCAGGATCTGCAGGCCGTTCGCGATTACTTCATGGGAGCGGTTCCCATCAATGTTACATATAAACCCAATACCACAAGCATCGTGCTCATAGTACGGTTCATAAAGCCCGCTCCGGGATATAGTTCTATTAGACAAAATGAATCCACCTTATAAGTAACAGTTGTGCATGGAAAGGGAATCAGTGCAACCAAGGTAGGCCATCAACTCCCGAAGCCCAAAATTCGGGGTGATTAACCGCAGTTCATTCCACAGCGTATGATACAGAACTTAGTGACCAAATGTCAACATGTGCCACAAAACCCTTACGTCAAACAACTTAAAGGCGACACTCGCCCCAAAATTATCCTACTTTTCTCACGCCCCCCCTTGAGCCCTCCAAAAAAACATACCATTTGGTATGTTTTTGAGACCCGACCCCGTTTAAATATAAGCAGCAAAGCATGTTATAGTGCCCGCCTGATCACCCCTACATGACCTGGACCCCGGAGTTAGTGACCTATGAACATCCGCACGCTTATGCTCATCGCCCTCATTTGTGGCCCCGCAGCCCTCGCCGAACCCCTCCGCCCCCTCGAAGACCCCCAAGCCTGGAAGCGCGATAGTGGGTCGGCGGTGTCCTTCACCATAGAGGAGGGTACGCTCCACATCAAACAGGGACAGAGCGAGCCGTCCGCCATTCTCACCCGGGAGCAATACGAGAATTTCCATCTCCGCTTCGACTTTAACTACCACCAGTGGGAGGAATCGGGGCTCTACATCCATGCCCCCTCCAACGGCGCCTATCGGGCAGGCATTGAAATTGAGCTGGCCGATCATGCCGGAGACGCGCCTGATCCGTTCCGGGCGGGTGCCCTCTTTCGCCATGTGGCTCCCCGGAGCGTCGCCGTCAAAGAAGCGGGCGAATGGAACACCTGCGATGTATGGATGGACTGGCCCCAACTGCGTGTCACGATCAACGACGTGGTGGTGCAGGATATCGATCTGGAAAGCCATCCCCGGCTGCGCCACACCTTGCGGCGGGGACATATCGGCTTTCAGAACAACCTGGGCTGGGGCATGACCATTCGGAACATGACCCTCACTCCCCTGCCCGACACCGAGCCCGCCGTCGTCATGTTCAATGGGCGGGATCTGACGGGCTGGAACCCGGTACGCAACAAGCGGGCCTGGTGGACGGTGGAGGACGGCGTGTTGGTAGGCACGGGGGGCAACGGCTATCTTCAGTTTTCTCAGCCGTGTCAAAACTTTTCGCTTCGCATGTATTACCGGTGCTCCTCTTCCGCCAACGGCGGGGTATTCTTCCGCTGGCTTACCGATGATTCCGATCGGGGCAATGAGATTCAACTCCTTGACCTGCCCGGGGTGGGTATGCCCTCGGGAAGCATTTACGGTTTTGTCCGGGGTCGGGATGACCTGTTTAACCCCGGCGATTGGAATCTGCTCCAGGTCTTCGTGCACGACAATCATGTAGTCACGTACATCAACGGGCAGAAATCGGCGGAATCTGAAAAACTGGACAAGATCCGGGAAGGGTATATCACGTTGCAGATGCACCGGGATGGGGCACAGATCGCGTGGAAAGACCTGGTGCTCACGCCGGGGAAATAGCGCATTCTCTTGTAAGATTCTGCGGACTTCGTGGTACCATTAGCACGAGGAGTAAACGCAGGGATGAGGTCAGGGTATGCATCATTTTGACGGGGATTACGCGGAAGAGGTGGTAAAGCGCTTAGGGCGCATCAAAAAAGACGCGGAGCCACGCTGGGGAGATCTGAGTCGCGACGGCCTGATTGAGCACCTCATCTGGGCCATGCGCCATTCCATGGGCCGCTCCCGCACGGTGCCCTTTGTGGGGAATTGCTTCACCCGCTATATTGCACGGCCACTGATCCTCTTTGGCGCGGTCCCCCTTTCCAAAGACAGTCGCACGGCCCGCTCGCTCCGTCGTCAAGGGCTGCGCACCCGGGAACCGGGTGATCTGGAAACCCTTCATGCCCTGGTGGAAGAATACCTGGGTCTGGTGCAGGCCGACGAACTCCAGCCAGCCCCCCACCCCACCTTTGGCCGCTTGGATATTGATGGCTGGGATCGCTTCCATGTGCTGCATTTCGAGCACCACCTGAAGCAGTTTGGCACCTGAGCCGGGGATCCAGGGGGCCTGAACATTGACTTATACGGGGGCAGGTTCGTATGATACGCGCCTTATGTAGTCACTATTTCTGCAGCCAAACCGTTAGGGCCTGATCGTTGGGACGTGTCATCGCTATAGCCAATCAGAAGGGGGGCGTGGGGAAGACCACCACGTCGGTCAATCTGGCTGCCTGCATGGCTGCCGCAGAGAAGACCACCCTCCTCATCGACCTCGACCCCCAGGGGAATGCCACCCAGGGCCTCGGTATCGACAAGAACAGCATCGAAGCCAGCGTCTATGACCTCCTGGTCAACAGCACGCATCCGTCCGAAATCATGTTGGAAACGGAGTGGGATAATCTCTACATTCTGCCCGCCAACCGTGAACTGGTAGGGGCGGAAGTGGAACTGGTCGATGAAGAAGCCCGTGAATATCGCCTGAAGACCCAGTTGGCTGAGCTCCGGGAAGAGTTTGACTACATTTTTATCGATTGCCCCCCTTCCCTCAGCATTCTTACGCTGAATGGACTCGTGGCGGCGGACGGTATCCTGGTCACCCTCCAGTGCGAATATTACGCCCTGGAAGGGCTGAGCGAGCTCCTTCAAACCGTCATCCTGGTGCGGGACAACCTCAACCCCGACCTGTCGGTTTTCGGCGTACTGCTCACCATGTATCAGCACACCAATCTGTGCAAGCAAGTGATTGACGACGTGCGCGGACACCTGGGTGAGTCGGTATTCCAGACCATCATCCCCCGCAATGTCACCTTAAGTGAAGCCCCGAGTTTTGGAAAACCCGTGATTTATTACGACCTGAAGAGCTCCGGTGCCCAAAGCTATCTTTCCCTCGCCCGGGAGGTAATTGCCCGTGGCTAGTGCAAAACGCAAAGGTTTGGGAAAAGGCCTCGGCGCCCTCATCGGCAGCAACGCCATGGACAACGCCTCAACGGCCCGCACGGCAGAACCTGCGCCCGCGCCGGCCATCGCGGCCCTGTCGGATGGTGCCCAACTGATTGAGTTGGATCCCACGGAGATCCGTCCCAACCCCAAGCAGCCCCGTCACCTCTTTAACGAGGAGGCCCTGCAGGAACTTGCTGCTTCCATCGCACGCGACGGCGTCCAGGAGCCGGTCCTTGTACGCAAGGCTGGTGACCACTACGAACTTATCAGCGGTGAACGCCGTGTTCGTGCCAGTGTCATGGCCAACATGTCGGTCATTCCAGCGGTGTGTCGGGAAGTCTCCGACCGCGATATGCTTAAGCTGGGGCTTATTGAGAACATCCAGCGGGAAGACCTGAACGCCATCGAAATGGCCCAGGGCTACCAGGATCTGATGGAAGAGTTCGGCTGGACCCAGGAAGAAGTCTCCCAGGAAGTGGGCAAAAAGCGTGCAACAGTCACCAACATGCTGCGCCTGCTGAACCTGCCGGAGGTAGTCCAGGAGCAAGTCGCGGACGGCTCACTATCTATGGGACATGCCCGTGCCATCCTGGCCTTTCCCACCGCATCCGCCCAGGTATCCATCGCCCGCAAGATTATCGCCCAGGGGCTGTCGGTGCGCCAAGTCGAAAAACTTGCCAACGCGAGCAAGGCGGAGCGCAACACCGCCGCAGCGGCCCCTCGGGATCCCAATATTGCCCAATTGGAAGATGATCTACGGCGCGCACTGGGCACGAAGGTACAACTGAAAACCCAGCAGGGCGGCAAGGGTAAAATCGAGATCGAATACTACAATCTGGACGAACTGGAACGGCTGCTCGCCCTAATCCGTAACTGAGCCTCCGCCCCCTTCGAACCGGTTGCTCGCCGGGCACCTGCGCATAACGCCCCTTCTATTAACAATACCGCAATTCTCCAGACACAAGGAACGCCCATTCATGTTGGACATCAAGCTTCTCCGCCAGGACCCCGACACCGTGACCGCAGCCCTCGCCAAACGGGGGGGCTCCTTCTCCGTCGAGGCTATCCTGGAAGAAGATGGCAAGCGCCGCAGCCTGGTGCACGAGATGGAACAACTCCGCGCCGAGCAGAACGTGGCCAGCCAGGCCATTGGTGCCGCCAAGAAGGCCAAGGAAGATGCAAGCGAGGCCATTGCCGCCATGAAGGGTATCAAAGATAAGATCGCGGCGCTGGAAGAGCAGGTTCGCACGGTAGATGCTACCTTAACGGACCTCCTGCTCCGCCTTCCCAACCTGCCGGATGAGAGCCTTCCCGAGGGATTGGACGAAAGCGCCAACCGCGAAGAGCGTGCCTGGGGGGAGATCCCTGAGTTCGACTTTGAAGCGAAAGATCACGTGGCCCTGGGAGAAGATCTCAACATCCTCGATTTTGAATGTGCGGCCAAGCTCACCGGCGCACGCTTTTGTCTCGGCAAAGGGGCCGGCGCACGGCTGGAGCGTGCCCTGATCAATCTCATGCTCGACATGCACACGGGCACCCATGGCTACACCGAAATGTTGCCGCCTTTCATGGTGAATTCGGATAGCATGCGGGGCACGGGCCAACTTCCGAAATTCGCGGAAGACAGCTTCAAGATCGAAAATTCCGATTACTGGCTGATTCCGACGGCGGAAGTGCCGGTCACCAACATCCACCGGGATGAAATCCTGAAAGATGCCGACCTCCCCCTGTACTACACGGCCTATACCCCCTGCTTCCGCAGTGAAGCGGGCTCCCACGGGAAGGATACCCGGGGAATGATTCGTCAACACCAGTTCAATAAGGTGGAGATGGTGAAGTTTGTGCGGCCGGAAGACAGCTGGCATGAACTGGAGAAACTGACCCAGAATGCCGAGGCCATTTTGCAGGCACTCAAGCTCCCCTACCGGGTCATGACCCTCTGCACGGGCGATCTCGGCTTCAGCGCGGCGAAAACCTACGATCTTGAGGTCTGGCTCCCCGGGCAGAATGCGTTCCGGGAAATCAGCTCCTGTTCCAATTTCCTCGACTACCAGGCGCGCCGGGCCAACATCCGGTTCAAGCGCGATAAGAAGCCTGAGTTCGTGCACACCATCAATGGCTCGGGCCTTGCCGTAGGTCGCACCCTCGTCGCCGTGCTGGAAAACTACCAGCAGGCCGACGGCTCGGTAAAAATACCCGACGTATTGCGG
The DNA here is from genome assembly GCA_034669905.1 of Candidatus Hydrogenedentota bacterium. GTDB lineage: Bacteria > Hydrogenedentota > Hydrogenedentia > Hydrogenedentales > JAEUWI01 > JAEUWI01. The sequence continues at coordinate 140,379 of JAXMOL010000009.1, read as the reverse complement.
CCCTATATGGGTGGCCTGGACGCCATCACCGCCTCCTGAACGAACACGAGGCCCGGGGACCACGCGCCATGAAGACCCCCTTAGAGCGTGCTGCCGAAGCACTGACTGCCAGTCGCCACGCCATGGCACTCACGGGCGCGGGCATTTCCGTGGAAAGCGGCATTCCCGACTTTCGGAGTCCGGGCGGTATCTGGGACACCTACCCCCCGGAGGAATATGCCACCGCGGAGGCCTTCCTGCGAGACCCGGATCGTGTCTGGCAGATGTGGTACGAATTGGCTGCCACGATCGGTGAGGTGTCCCCGAATCCAGCCCACCACGCCCTGACCGCCCTCCAGTACGGGGGATATCTCGGCCCCATTGTCACGCAAAACATTGACAACCTTCACCAGGAGGCGGGGTCCCGTGACGTCATCGAGTTCCACGGCAACGCGCGCCACATGCGCTGTCAGACCTGCCAGACGGTGGTCCCCCTTCGGCTGGATCAACGTACCCCGGGAGCACCCCGATGTGGCTGCGGTGGCCTGATGAAGCCCGACGTGGTATTGTTTGGAGATTCGATTCCGGTGGAAGCCCAACAGGCAGCCAACGTAGCGGTCGCGGAGGCCGATGTCCTCCTGGTCGTAGGAACCTCGGCGACGGTCTACCCGGCAGCCCAGATTCCCTTAACCGCCAAAGCGAATGGCGCGTGCATTATTGAATGCAACGTCGAAACCACCGAGTTCACGACCAATTCAACCGACTACTTTCTGGAAGGGCCCGCCAGCCTCCAATTGGTCGAACTCGTAAAATTAATCAGACCACAGTCACCATTCACCGATTAGTTTGCTCCGATGGGGACGCTGCAGGAAAGAATGGGAACATGCACGCCGTATAGTGGATACTGCTATTGTTAACATGCCAGGGTAAATCGGCAGGAAGGGCTCCCCAGAATGAACAGACGCATAATCGCCGGCGGTCTCGCCGCAATCGGCGTCCTGCTCTTAATCGCCGTCCTTGGCAGTCTCTACGGTTCACAGACACTGCTTCCCGCGATCCTCGCATCGGGCGCACTAAGCGCCCTGAGTGCCCTTATCGTGGCCCTTATCCTGCAACAGGTCAAGCCGTCGATTTCGCGCGACAAGACGGGTGTTGAAGAGCCCTCGTCGCTGACCCCACCTCCCGAGGCCCACCCATCGCACCGCGCACTCGAGACCGCACAGATGAGCGAAGAGATGTTCCGCCTGGCGATGAACAACGCGCCCATCGGCATGGCCCTGGTATCCCCCGAAGGCCGTTGGATTCGCGTAAACCGCGCCCTTTGTGATCTGGTGGGCTACGCAGAAGAAGAGCTGCTGGTCACCGATTTCCAGACGATTACCCACCCCGAGGACCTGGACAAAGACCTGTCGCACGTCCAGCAAATGCTCCGGAAAGAAATCGATTTTTACCACATGGAAAAGCGCTATATCCGGAAAAACGGCGAACACGTGTGGATTCTCCTGAGTGTCTCCCTGGTCTGGGACCACAACGACAAGCCCCGCTATTTCATTTCGCAAATACAAGACATTGACGCCCGAAAAAAGGCGGAAGAGGCCCTCCGTATCAGCAAGGAACGGCTGGAACTCGCGCTCCAGGCAGGCCAGCTTGGCACCTGGGACTGGGATGTCCCCGCGGACGAAGTGCACTTTGACGCACGGTGGGCAGAAATGATCGGGTATCAGGTGGAAGAACTGGCACCCCGTGCCTCTACCTGGGAGCAGGCCATCCACCCGGAGGATCGGTCCCACGTTCTGGCCGCCCTGGAAGCCCATCTCCAGGGCAATACCGAGACGTACGAAGCAGAGCACCGGCTGCGGCACAAAGACGGCACCTGGATCTGGATTCTGACGAAGGGCAAGGTGATAGAACGTAACAGCCACGGGGAGCCCCGACGTGTCTGCGGAACCCATCTGGATGTCACGCTGCAGCGCCACGCCCAGGAGGAGTTGGCCGCCTTCGCCCGCGAACTGGAGCGGAGCAACAAGGAACTGGAAGACTTCGCCCATATCGCCTCCCACGACTTAAAGGAGCCCTTGCGGGGCATTCGCAATTATTCTACCTTTCTTCTGGAGGATTATGAGGCCGTACTGGATGAGGACGGGCAGCACAAACTGCATACCCTCGCTCGACTTACTTCCCGATTGGAGGATCTGATCGGAGAATTGCTCCACTATTCACGGGTAGGTCGCACCCAACTGGCCCTTCAGTCAGTCGATCTGCACGTTGCGGTGGCCGATGTCGTCGATTCGCTGACGGGATGGCTGGAAGAGTTGCATGGTCATGTCATCGTGGAAGACTGCCTGCCGACAATTCATTGCCACCAGGTCCTGGCGGCCGAAGTGTTTCGGAACCTGATCACGAATGGCATCAAGTACAACAACAACGAAAACAGGCAGGTCGAGGTCGGGACCCAGCCCAATGGCGCAGGCGGGACCGTCTTCTATGTGCGAGACAACGGTATTGGCATCGCCGAACGGCATCAGGAAGCCATTTTCCGTATCTTCAAGCGGCTTCACGCCCGCGACAAATTTGGAGGTGGCACGGGGGCGGGACTCAGCATCACCCAGAAAATAGTGCGGCGCCATGGGGGAAATATCTGGCTGGAGTCCGAAGAAGGCAAGGGCACAACGTTCTTCTTTACCTTGCAGAGCAGCGACGAAACGCCGGAAGGGCCTTCGTAGTCCCCACGGCCCCACGCACCTTGAGGATACAAATGAATCACACACTCAGCGCTCGAAACGCGGCACGCGTCGCGGTCGTAATCCTGGCGACGATGACCTTCCTCCACGTCGTAATCCTGTTGGAGCTCCTCCCGTGGACGCTCGTGTGGGGTGGCCGCCTGGAAACGGTGGGACAGATGCGTATCTTCGAATCGATCGCCCTGGCAGTGACATTATTCGCGTGCTGGCTGGCGGCCATGGGAGGCGAAATGCTTCCAACCCTGCTCCCACGGCGTCTCCTGATGGCACTCCTGTGGGCAATGGCCATTTACCTGCTGCTGAACACGGTGGGTAATCTGTTGTCGGAACACGTCGTAGAGCGCTTCCTCTTCACGCCATTGGCCCTGTTGCTGGCCCTGCTCTTCATACGCCTCGCCCGCCATCCCCGTTGACGTCAGGCCCGGTTATTCAGCGCAGCCAGATGGCTTTACCGGTGCCGCCCCGGGGTGTCGTTTGAGGGTAGTTCGGATTCAGCGTTTGATCGCGTAGGGCGACGAGCCGGGAAGCGGGCTCGGCAAGGGCAACGCCATTCACGGTAACATGCTCCAGGAGAATGTTTCTTACCGTCACATCGCGATCGGGAGCAAATACTTCTGCCCAGCGAGCCGGGTCATCGCCATGCCGCCAGGTCATGGACATGGGGCCGATCCGTAAGAGCCGGTAATCGGGTTTGGGCTCAAATAGCAGGGCCACATCGCTGAGCGTGAGGCCGTCCAGGCTGGCGGCGATGTAGATGGCCCCTGGACGTTCCAACGATATCTGTTCCATCCGGATGTTGCGCAGAGTGCCCGGCTCCACACTGAAATCCTTGTCCCGACCCATTTCCAGATTAGGCTGTTCGTAGAGCTTGAACTCCGTGATGTTCTTAATGCCGCGCAGCACAATATTCTGGATTGCGCAATCGAGGGTTTTCCCATCGTCGAAGCGCTTGACACCCGGGAGCATGCGAATGGAATTCGCGCTCGGCGTATCCGCTTCCGCACCCGCTACCTGTTCAATTCGGACGTCTTGAATCGGCCCAAAACTCGGGGCGTAGTTCTTCCACTCCCAGGCATTCAAGGCCACGGTGTCGTCGTGGGAATCGCCGCGGACATTGCGAATCATCCCCTGGCTTGCGGGGCCATTGACATGGACGCCATCGCGCTGTTGCCGATCGAGGAAAACGCCGTCCACGACAAAATCGCGCACATTGCCCAGGTGGACGCCGAAGGCCTTACTCTGCCGTATGGTGATGTTACGGACGGAGACGTTGCGTACGTTGTGCAGCAGAATGACGCCATGGGTCGCATACACATAGTTCTCTTTGGAAGAGTGGCCCCGCATGTTGCCATTGGCCCCCTTATCTCCCGTCGCGAGCGTCGTCCATATGCCCCCTTCGATCTGAATGTCGGTATCGGGTTCCAGGTCGTCGGGCACCGCCATCGAGTTGAAACCAACGATATTCGCATTGCGCACCATGCACGTGTTCGTGCCCGGCTTCAGGCGAATCTCGGCCTCCCGGTCCGCGCTGAGCCTGTCCCCCGACCGCATGACAAGGGGGCCATCAAGATAATAGGGCTGCGCGCGGGCGGGTATATGGAGCTGATTATTCTGGGTCAAAGACGCCTGAAAAAGGGCGGTCCAGATCTCGCCTGTCACCGACCGGGTTTCCATCGTACCCGCGGCATTGGGCCACTGCTCCGTCCAGGTCTCCGTGCGGACCAAGCCATCAGACGCCCCACGGGGGGCCTCCTCGGCATGGGCCATCGTCAGCGTGACGAGCAGCAACGTGGCAATAAGTAACGTTTTGGAAATCGTCATGCGTTGCATCCGTGTGATCGGCATCACATCATCTTTTCTCCCTCTACTTCTACGTGCCCTTCGTGGTGCAATTTTTTCTACCACGAAGGACACGAAGAGCACGAAGAAGAGAAACAAGAGGATTTACTAATTTCACATTCGGATGGCGGTATTACTACTTCCCATCCAGATAGACCGCATAGAGCTTGGCATTCTCGCCCTTCAGGCCCACCTTCACCCGCACGGTCTTACCCGAAAGGCTTGCCAGGTCATTGTGCCATTGGGTCCCGTGCTCCAGTCCCTTCTTCCGGGTAATCGTCGCCGCGTGTTCTCCACTGAATTCGGGAAGCAACGCCCCCGTCTCATCCGTCAGCTCCACCGACATAAGGCCCGCGCCATCGGCATTCAGCGAAAGGCTACAGCCACCCTCGGGCAAGGTGATGGGTGCCGACAGGGTAGAGCCATTCGCTATCCCGCCCGCGAGCTGGAGTGTGCCCCAACGGTCGCGGGGAAGGGTGGCCAGGGCCACTTCGGCGTAGTAGTCCACACCGCTCACGGTCGCATTGCGCCAGCGCCCATGATAGATGCGGGTCTCATCCCCCACGTTCAGAATGCCGTTGGCCTGGCAGAGAATCGTCGGGTCGTCGATGCCCGGCACGGGGGTCACCGGCGACTCGTCACCCGAAATATAGATATGGCCCTTCTCCGGCTCACGAAAGGTAACGCCATCGTTGCTGACAAGCAAGCCCAGGTCACAGGTTATGAGGCCCGCGCCGTACCAGCCCTCTTTACGCCGATCCGCTTCGGAGGGGTTGTGCCAGATACCCCAGAGTCCCACGGCCACGTTACCAAGGCTCGCGCCACCCACCCCGAGGTGCACCTGGGGATAGTCCCCCACGAGACCGCGCTTGGTCACATCTTCGGGCTCGGGAACGCGGAACGTCTCCAAATAGTCGGTCTCCCAGTTCACGAAGTCACTGGAAACGCTTGCGTAGCCCTGACGGCCTTCGGGGTTTCCCTCGGCATCTTTTCCGATGCCCTGTCCGTGGACCACCCACTGGTCGCCAAAGCGATAGAAGCTCCCCATCTCCAGAAACTTGTCGGTAGGCCGCTTCTCCTGCACGTCCCAGTGAATGCCGTCGGAACTGGTCGCCGTGCGGAAGACCCACGTATGGGACAGGGCCATGAAGACCATCTTGTAGCGCCGCTTCGGGTCGGGATCATCCTCGTCGATGATGACCGCCGCGCACTGGGTCATCTCGTCGGACAACTTGATGATGTTGTTTTCTGTGCTGCCCTTGAGCTCGACCTGGCCCAGGTTGGGCTTGGTCCACACAATGCCGTCGTCACTCTCGGCATAGCACACCGGCCCCTGATAGAACTTCTTCGTATCAGGAACAAGGCTCACCGCGTAGTACCACATACGGAACTTGCCCGCATCGTGGAGCACCGTGCCGTAAAAGTGGGACGCCATGGAATCCGGTTTACTGAGATTGCCCCGCTCCGGCTTCAACACCGGCTCTTTCCGAACCGTCGGCTTATTGATCGTAAGGGTGAGGCCATCGCGGCTGCCTAAACCCTGATCATCAATGGCAAGCAAGCTTACTCGGCCCTTGACCTTGAGACCGGAGTCCGGAAAGGTGAAGGCGGATTCTGCCGCGTGGGAAGACGACAACATAACACCCCCAAGGAGTGTCAAGGCGGCGGCAACCGAAGTCTTAAATGTCATGTTTTTGCTCTCCAGCGTATTCGGTTTAAGCGAAAGGACCTACCCGTAATCGGGCGTCCGACGGGCGCATACTATTTTTGTGTTCTTTGCGTTCTCTGTGGTTCCCATAAAACTATGAACCTCAGAGAACGCAAAGAACACAAAAAACAACTTCTAAACCACCCTCCATGGCGCAACTCACATCGCCACACGCGATGTCATGGCAGCGGGCCGGGGCATTCGGTAATCCGACGTTCCGAATTCAATTCGTGTTAATTCGTATCTATTCGTGGTTCAAGCTTTTCCAGTATCCAGGCGGCCGACTTTTCCGGCGCACCCGCGGGTGTGGTGTGGCCCTTGGGTTCGGGTTGGACGATGAGGGTCACGTCGGCGGTCTTCTCCTGTGCCAACGACACGGTCGTCACCCTACGCCCAAAGGCGATGCAGTCATCCGTGCTGACCCGTTCATCCCGGTCACCGATAACAAGCCACAAGGAGCGGCCCACCAAGGCCTCCGCATGGGAGTACAAAGACAAGCCCGCCACGAATTCGGTATTGGTCGCACCATCAAACTCGCGCAAGGCCATTAGATTGGTCACGGGCGCAAAGGCCGCCGTCGCACGAATGCGCGGTTCCATGGCGGCGGTCTGCAGGGCCATGAAGCCGCCCCGCGAGGTGCCGCAGGCCGCGATACGTTCTGGATCCGTGTAGCCTTCCGAAACCAGGTAATCGAGGACCTGCTTCACGTGCCCCGTAAAAGGCGTGACAAAATCCTCGCCCGCGTCGCTCCGAAAACGCCACGCGGCCAGACCGCCCGGTTCCCCTTCCCGCTGGTCGGCACCGTGGCCGGGCAAATCCATGGAGACACAGAGAAAGCCCTCCTCCGCCAGGAGATTTCCACACTGGCGAAAATAGGGATTTCCCAGGGACTCATCAATGGTCGCGGAAAAAATCAGGAGCGTCGGGGCCGGATACTGGACCTTGGTGCCCCAGAGCGCGAAGGGCACACCTTCGTCCGTATTGAGACGTATAACGTTGCCCTTGGGCACCGCGCGATGGTCTTCGTCGGCCCCGGTGTATGGGCCCACCAGACACATGATCCCCACCAGCAGCAGGGCCCCAACACGTCGTTTCCATGCGCCCCACGTCCCGGCCGCTGCATGGGAAACGTGTGGGTGCCACGGGCAGGCCCGGTAGGGTTTGCCCGTGCAATTACCCGAGACCAGGTTTGCGTTCCAAACACGAAGCGGCTTCATCAGGGCCTGTCTCCTACCGGCTTCAATGCCGTCGGGTCAAGTTCGTTCAACAGCGGCGTACCCGCCTGGTACCGAATCACGTTCTGCACAAACAAATCCCAGACCCGCTCCAGGTAATGGGTGCCCTTCGTCGAGCCCGAGATGTGGGGCGTCATGATGACGTTGGGCATGGACCAAAGGGGATGGTCCGCAGGCATGGGATAATAATAGTGGGTGTCCAGCGCCGCACCGGCAATCCAGCCGTCACGGAGCGCCTGGAGAAGGGCCTCCTCCTGAATCAAGGGACCCCGCGCCGGGTTCAACACCATGGCGGTCTTGGGCAGGGCCTGAAGATCCGCCGCCGTCACCAGACCCCGGGTGTGGTCATTCAATGGCAGGCCCAAAATCAGAAAATCGAGACCCGACAGAAAGGCTTCCTTCTGGTCCAAGCCATAGACCGCATCGGGGAGGAGCCCGTCCGGATCCCCCGTGCCCGCGACGCAATAAACGCCGTCCTTTGGCTGGACGCCATGGCGGGCCAAGACGTGGACACGCAGCCCCATGACTTTCGCAATGCGCGCCGTTTCACGACAGAGCCCGCCGTAGCCCCAGAAGCCAATGGTATGGCCGCGCATTTCTTTCTGAAAGGCTACGCCCCGGTCCCAGTGGCCCGCCTGCTGATTCCGCATCATCTGGGGCAGGTCACGGGTGAGGTTCACCATCATGGCGATGCACCATTCGGCGATGGGAATATCAAAAACGCCCCGGGCATTGCTCGCCCGCACGCCCCGGCGCGGCAGGTTGAGGGGAATGAGATGCTCAAAACCCGAAGAGCCAATCTGCGTCCAGCACAGGGCGGTCATGTCGTCCATATTTTCCGGCGGGGCCGCGCAGAACAGTATTTCCTTGTCGGCCACCAGCGCGGGCGGCCGTGCCACCGCTGCCTCGGCGATGGGGTCGCAGACCGTGACGTCCACACCGGGCAGGGCTTTCAGTGCCGCAAGTCCCGGTGCATAGACCGGCACATCAATCAGTATCTTCGTCATCGGCTTAATTTCGCATCCATTTCCGCCAGATTTTTACCCGGCACATCGTTGAATTCGCCACTCCCGGGCTTAAATGGAAAGCGGGCCTTCGTCTCGTCGGTCAATTGAATGCCGAGACCCGGTGTTTCGGGGAGCAACACATGGCCATCCACCATCTGGAAGGAGTCGCCCACGATCTCGCTGTGGAGGGGACCGTAGTCCGGCGGCACTTCCACGATGGCCGTGTTTTCGCAGGCGAAGGCCACGTGAATATTCTGCATGAGCGAGCCGCCCGCACCCCACGCATGGGTGGCGATCGTCCGCTCCTGCGTTGCGAGTAACTCGGCAATTTCAACCACCGTGCGAAGGCCACCCGTGAAGGAGGCGTCGGGCTGGCCAATGTCGAAACACCCCTTCGCAATAAAGGTTTCCCATTCGCACACACCCGTCAGACACTCTCCGCCCGCCACCGGCACCGTGGTCGCCTGACACAAAGCGGCATAACCTTCCGGGTCGGTGTAGTGCAAGGGTTCCTCAAAGAATATAAGGCCAAAGGGCTCCAGGGCCTTCAACACCGCTGTCGCCGTGTCCAGTTGCCACTGCCCTTTGGGCGAGTTGCCCATGTGCCCGTCCATCATCACCCCGATGTCCGGCCCCACGTGGGCGCGGATGTATTCCAGCTTGGCCACCTCAAAGGCCGCGGCCGCCTCGGGCGCGCTCTCAATGTGAAAGCCCTCCACATCGTGAAAGGACCCGGCCCCCACCTTGAAGGCCCGGAAACCCAAGTCGAGATAATGGTCCATCTTCCGCGCCAGTTTCTCCAGGGGGTAGTTGCTCGAACCGCCCGTCGCATAACCCAGCAGGCGTTCGTGTTTCGCACCGCCAAGCAAGGTGTGCACCGGCGCGTTTTCGAGCTTACCCTTCAGGTCCCAGAGGGCCGCCTCCACGCCATTGAGCACAATCAACCCCAGCCCGACGCGGCACCAGAAATTGCCACACTGATACATACGCTGCCAGAGCTCAGGGATATCGTCCACGTTTTGCCCCACGAGGATGGGCTTGAAGAATTCCACAATGGAAGGCACCGACTCGGGCGCGAAATAACCGCCGTAGGTCTCCCCCAGGCCGATGTGCTCCGTGTCCGTGTGGATCTCAATAAAGGCCGCACTGCGGAGCTTGCGCGTCTCGCTGAGGAAGGGGTCGTTGGTGCACGGCCCGGTAAGGAGCACGGTCTTGACGTCGGTGATTTTCATGGCATGGCTCGCGGTCGGACACAATCTTATCTGAGAGATGAAGAGGTGAAGAATTGGTCATAACAACATACACCCTGCCCCAAACGAGGTCAACCTTTCCGTGATGCGTAAAAAGGCATTTCAGACGAATACGTTGTACACTACTGAGGAGCATCGAGAAAGGATAGCCCCAATGAAGAAAGTCACTTTGAGTGCCCCGGAAGACCTGCTCAATAAGCCCCATGACAATCAGAATACCCTAAGACTCCCACATGAACAGGTTTGAATTCTGAGGAATTGATTGCCTGACCCGTCCGAGAGTAACGACCCTCGATTCTATTCACTTGCCCCTTGAAGCGCCCGCACTTTCTCTGCCAAGAACTGCTTGTCGACACCCTCATTCTGGTAGAGCGAACTGTTCTCGTTGTCTACCAACGCCAGGGCATGTTGATACGCTTCCAAGGCCATTCGACTATTCCCTGCCTTCTCATACATCTCCCCTAAAGTGGCATGGGTCTCATACCATTCCTTCCCCACGGCGACTGCTCGGTTCGCGTACGCGATAGCCTTATCTGTATCAGAATACTCATACGCGGACTGAGTAGCAAGCAGCATATAGTCGACCGCTCTCGTGCCATCACCTTGTCCCTCCTCGGCGATGTCATTCCCGGTTATCCCACCTATGAAAAAACCAATCAGAGTTCCCATAAAGGTCAACGCTAACGGCATAACCACTCGTGTCATTTTCATACGGAACACAGGCCTCCTTGAAGTTTTTGAGCAATCCATTTCCATAAGAAGAAGAAAAACCGATAGTCTCGTTTCCTGAATTCTAATGAGCTATCGTTCACTCCCTGAAGACAATTCCAAAGGCGTAACCGTTAGACCAATATGGTATCACAATTTGTTTTGCCGCGCCGCTTTCGGCATACGTTTGTCTATTGTACACACGGTGGCCCATCCGTATAATTGGTTATAACATCTCTCATCCCAACCGAGAGGCCGCGTTCCGTTCCTCCACCACGCATCCGCTTCAGGAGTCCAATCCATGTCCACCCGTTCCTATTTCGTCGCCTTGGCAATTGCCTTGTTCGCCGCCACGCTCGCCCACGCCCAGGAAGACCCCAACGCCGTCCGCATCCCCCCGACGACGCAAGTAGGCGGGCCCGCCATCTGGGCGCCCTATGAAAAACTGGAGGCCGTGCTGAAGCATTGGGAAGGACTGAACCGTCCCGATTTCACCCTGGAAAAACTGGGGGACTCCGTCCAAGGCCGCGGGGTCTACGCGGTCACCATGACGGACCCCACGGTGCCCGATGAGAACAAGCAACATGCCCTCGTCACGGCGATTCACGCGGGCAATGAACGGGGCGCCCCGGCCACGGTCATGTCCATCATTGAATGGTTCCTCTCTTCCGACCCCCTGGCCAAAGAAATCCTCCGCAATCAGGTGGTGCTCTTTCTGCCACTGGTCGACCCGGACCGCTATGTGTCGGGACACTTCACCCCCATCTATACGGGGTGGAATTCTAAGGGCCCGTTGAAGCCCGAAGAAGTGCCCGAGTCGGTCTATGTGCACCAGGTCTTCGACCGCTTCCAGCCCGACCTCCACGCGGACATCCACAGCACGAGTCTGGACTTTGAAAAATACATCATGTTTGAAAGTTCGGCGGCGGCCTATTCCAACAACGCGGTCCGCCCCTACCACCGGGAAATCATCCGCATGATGAACGTGGCGGGCGAAGAAGCGGGCTATCCCATGGACACGGGTGAGTCCGATCTCGAGCGCCTCTTTTATGGCAAGGGCCTGGCCAACCTGGCGAAGAAAAGCTGGTATGGCCAACCCCGCTATTATGCCGCCACCTATCTCTATGAACACTTCCACACCCTCATCTCGGCCACCGAAGTGGCGTGGGAAGAAAGTGGCCTCATCCGTCACAAGCGCCTCCTCCAGGTCGGCAATGAGCGCTGGCCCGGCTACTACTACGCGGGCTACCCCAACCAGGTCATCATGGGCAACCCCCACGCCACCCTCGTGTCCTACGGCGAGACCGCCCAGGCACGGCGTGCCAGTCGGCTGGAGTTGTGGAATCGCTTTGACGAATTCACTTTCGGCACCCTCGACCCCGCCATGGCGGGCCAGGCCAGTGCCTTCTTCGCCACCAGCGCCGACGCGGAGACCTACCTGAACGACGACAAGTTCGGGCCCACCCTGGAGAAGCTCGCCAAGCACCCCCGCATGGATGTGGCCGCCCTTAATGACTTCTTCCGCGACTGGCCCGCCGGACAAAACGGCCCCACGCCCCAGCTTTATGTAACCCACCGCGTCGCCGAGAAAGCGCCTGCCGAAGGGGAAGTCGCCCCGCGCCCCGCACCCATCGCACACGGCGCCAGCATCAAACTACGTCTCCCCTACCCCAACGCCAAACTCCAGGAACTCCAGCTCAACGGCAAGGACATCCCCGAGTCGGAGACCGACGGCTACGTCATCTGGACTGCCCGGGCCGCCACCTTTATTCAGGTGAACCTGTCCCCCGAACGTCTGGCGGAAGACGACCTCTTTGTCGTGACCTGCAAATACGACCCCAACGCACAGCGGGGCCACTGGGACACATGGCGGGACTTTGAATAAGACCAGCAACGTAGCTTAATCCCAATCACGGGCGCGGACATTGACCGCGCCCGTTTTCTTCAGGGCGACCGCATTCAGATCGCCCGACCTTCCTCTGGACTCCGACGCCAACAGGAACATCGGGGTGGTGCCACCCGACCGGTGGTCGCCTGGGATCGGGTGGCACCATGGCGTTTTCCTTTTCGCCCACCCATTGGGATAACCCGTCCCGTATGCCGTAAGCTATCCCCCTCGGCATTCTGAAAGGGCACCCCATGAAACAACTTCGGTCCCACGTCCTCCGCGCATTACGCATGCTCCTGCTCATCTATCTGGGCTTGGGTGCCATCCTCTACTTCCTGCAAGGAACCCTCATCTTTGGCGCGAACCCGACAATGACGACCGACCCCGGCGCACGGGGCTGGGACTATGAAGACGTGCGTCTAGCGGTGGCAGGATACGAAACCCACGGGTGGTATGTTCCCCTGAAAAACCATCGGGGCGTCGTGCTCTTTTCCCATGGCAACGCGGGCAACCTCTCCTACCGGTTGGAAAACATCGCCATTCTGCGGAACCTTGGTTATTCCGTGTTGGCCTACGACTATGGCGGCTTTGGCCACAGCACGGGTGCCCCGTCCGAGGAACGCTGCTACGCCGACATTGCCGCCATGTGGGAGTATCTGGTCAGCACCCGGGACGTTGCGCCGGAAGACATCCTCCTCTATGGCCGGTCTCTCGGCGGTGGCCCCACCACAGAGCTCGCCACCCGCGTAACACCAGGCGCGGTTATCCTGGAGAGCACCTTTCTTTCCACCGCCGACGTCGCGTGGGATATACCCGTCTATCGCCCGTGGATCTGGCTGCTGAGCTACCGCTTTGATTCGGGGAAGAAGATTGGCGACGTCCATGCCCCCCTGCTCATCCTCCACAGTCCGCAGGATGAAGTCATCCCCTTTTCCCAGGGGGAGGCCCTGTTTCAGCGTGCCAACGAACCCAAGACCTTCGTCCCCATCCAGGGGGGCCACAACAATGGCTACGCCGCCTCCCCCACCGTCTATGAATCCGCCTGGGAATCTTTTCTCACGCCGATTTTTGGCCCCAGCGCAGGGCCCTGAGACAGGTACCTGAAAAGCCCCCACGGGGTACCCTTTCCAGCGAATCCCCCCAGAAAAAACGTATTTTCCGCACCTTAGTTCCGGCGCACCCTACCGGCAGGTCGCCATCCCCCTTTTCGGCCTCGTGGAATCCCCTTTCCACCGCGAATAAAAATGGTGCCCAAGCCCCCTTCCTAACAAAATGCTCATACAAAACACGCAGAATTCCCCTGTTGGTTGCGTACCATTACTGCACTTGGGAATCTGAATGATTGCAACCAACCAAACCTCTACAGGGAGAATTACAGGATGCGTTTATCTATTGCCATTGGCGGAATCACGGCCCTGGGCCTGACCATGCTCTTTTCCGGATGTTCCGGAAGCAATGGCGGCTCGACCAGCGAAGGGGGAAGCCCCGCCGAAAGCAGCCGTGCTTCCACCTTCACGAAGCTGCAGGGCGCAGGTGCCAGCTTCCCCGCCCCCCTCTACACCAAGTGGTTTCGGGATTTCTCGAATGCCCAGGGCAATGTGCAGATTGACTATCAGTCGGTCGGTAGCGGCAGTGGCGTGAAGAGCTTCATCGACAAGACCGTAGACTTCGGGGCCAGCGATGCGGCCATGAAGCCCGAAGAAATCGCCCAGGTTTCGGAAGGCGTTGTCCTGCTCCCCATGACGGCCGGTAGCGTGGTGTTGGCCTACAACCTGGACGGCATCGAAGGGCTCAAGCTGACCCGCGAAACCTACACAGGGATCTTTCTCGGGAAAGTCACCCGCTGGAATGACCCCGCCATTCAGGCATCCAACGAAGGAGTTGCCCTCCCCGACCTGCCCATCAACGTGGTGGTTCGTGCGGACAGCAGCGGCACGACCTTTGTCTTCACCAAGCACCTGAGCGAGATCAACACCGAGTTTGCGGCCAGCCCCGGCACCAACAAGATGCCCAACTGGCCCGTCGGTACCCGCTCCAAAGGCAATGAGGGCGTCACCGCCAGCATCATGACCACACCGGGCGCCATCGGCTATGTGGAATACGGCTACGCCAAGGGGCAGAACCTGCCCACGGCTTCGTTGCAGAACAAAAGCGGTGCCTTTGTGGCGCCCTCCACGGCGTCCGCCCAGGCAGCCCTCTCCATGGCGGAAATGCCCGACGACCTGATCCTCTGGATCTCCGATCCTGACGGGGAAGCCAGCTACCCCATCGTCACCTACACGTGGTTGCTGTGCTACAAGACCTATGAAGACGCAGCCAAGGCTTCCGTACTCAAAGAAGTCGTGAACTACTGCCTCGACACTGGCCAGGCCGAAAGCGAATCCCTCGGCTACATCCCCTTGCCGGAAAACGTGGTCGCCAAGGTCAAGGCGGCCCTCGACACTATCTCCTGAATCTTCGCGGAGCGTGCGCGCTCCGCGTATGGATACGACCGTTGCACGGCGGGCTCCCTCTGGGGGCCCGCCCGACCATAAGGTGCCCTGAGGCATGTCTATCTCCCAGCCACCCACATCGGGACAACGTACGGCCAACAAGGCCTTCCGAATTGCCACCTTTTCATTTGCCTGGTTGACCGTGGCCCTGGTCGTCTATATCGTCTGCATGATCGCCTGGGAAGCCGTTCCTGCGTTTCGGCAACACGGACTTGGCTTCATGGTGGGTACCACCTGGGACGCCAACACGGGCGAGTACGGCATCCTCCCGGAGATCTGGGGCACCCTCTACAGCTCCTTACTCGCCCTGCTGATTGGTACCGTGTTCGGGGTCTCCGTCGCCCTCTTCTTAACCGAGGGGTTCCTCAGTAACGGTGTTTTTGCCGTACTGAAAACGGTCAATCTTCAGTATCACCCCCTGTGGGGACGCCTTCCCGAACAGCTCGAGCATGTTCTCAAGAATCTGGTAGAGCTTCTCGCGGCCATCCCCAGCGTGGTCTACGGGCTCTGGGGCATTTTTGTCGTCATCCCCATGATACGTCCGGTGGCAAACTACCTCCATGAAACCCTGGGTTGGTTTCCTGCGTTCGGCACTCCCCTGAGTGGCCCTGGCCTTCTCCCCGCATCACTCGTTCTGGCGATAATGATCTTGCCCACGATTGCCGCCATTTCGCGGGACGCCCTGAATGCCGTACCGAAAAAACTGCGGGAAGCCGCCTACGGCATGGCCGCCACCCGCTGGGAAGCCATTCTCTATGTCATCCTCCCCACCTCCGCCACGGGCCTCTTCGGGGCGGTGGTGTTGGCCTTTGGACGTGCCCTCGGAGAGACCATGGCGCTGGCCATGCTGGTCGGAAACGCCAATGTCATCAGCGTCTCCCTCTTCTCCCCCGCCAACACCCTGGCCGCACTCCTCGCCAACAATTTCCCGGAAGCTGGCCAGAAGGAAGTGGGTGTCCTCATGTATGCAGCGCTTGTATTGCTCGCCATCACGCTCATCGTCAATATCATTGGCGCGGCCATCTTACAGCGGGCATCCAAGAATCTGGAGGAAGTCCGATGAATGCGAATATACGTCCCAGCGCAGTCCCAGCACTCACGAATGATACCCGTCATCTGGAAAAGAGCCTGGGCAACAAACGTTCCCTTTTCAGCTTTTGTATGAGCACGGTGGTGGGCATCTTGACGCTCCTCGCCCTGATCCCGCTCATTTCCGTTGTACTGATGCTATTCTATCGCGGAGGGAAGAGTCTGAACTTCGCCATTTTCTACGAACTCCCCCCCGGCCCCATGCAGGAAGGAGGCGGCTTTGGCAACGCCATCCTCGGCACGGTGCTCATGGTCGGAATCGCAGCGGCCATTGCCGTCCCCATGGGCGTCCTGGCGGCCCTTTTCCTCGCCGAAACCGCCCCCGATTCCCGCCTCGCCAAGACCGTACGTTTCTGCGGCAAAGTCCTGACCGGCTTCCCCTCCATTCTGGCCGGTGTCTTCGCCTACGGTGCCGTCGTGCTCTTGACCGGTGGCTTCTCGGCCGTCGCCGGTGGTGTGGCCCTCTCTATTCTCATGCTGCCCACCGTCATGCTGACCGCCGAAGAGGCCCTGCGCATGGTACCCCGCAAGATGAAAGAGGCTGCCATCGGCATGGGCGCCACCGACTTTCAATGTGTCTGGATGGTGCTTCTGCCTACCAGCCTTCCGGGGATCCTCACCGGCGTCATGCTGGCGGTTGCCCGGGCTGCGGGTGAAACCGCGCCGCTACTCTTTACGGCCCTCTTCAGCAACTATTGGATCTCCGCCGGGGGCGACGTGGAGCTCATGCAGCCCACGGCATCCCTCGCCGTATTGATATACAATTTTTCCGGCGTCCCCTTTCAGAATCAGGTGGAACTGGCCTGGGCAGCGGCCCTGATACTGGTCCTCCTGGTCTTGACGGTGAATCTCATCGGACAGGCCATTTCCCGCCGCCGCATTGATTAGACACGCCCCCCTTACGCACTGACCCGACGTGGTGCAAGGAGTACTTCACAGCATGACCAACGCAGAAACAATGGAATCCACCACAACGAGCACGCCACAACATGACGTGGTCATCGAGTGTGACATTCGCGAGCTGTATTACGGCAACTTCAAGGCCGTGCGCGATACCTACGTCCCCATTCACAAGGGGGCCATCACCGCCTTCATCGGCCCCTCCGGCTGTGGCAAGAGCACGGTCCTGCGATGCCTCAACCGCATGAACGACCTCGTCCGTGGCTTTCGCTTTGAAGGGCGGGTGAACTTTCTTGGACGGGACATCTATGACCCCGCCATCGACCCCGTCGCCATCCGCCGCCATATCGGAATGGTTTTCCAGCAGCCCAACCCCTTCTCCATGAGCATTTTTAACAACGTGGCCTTCGGTCTCAAACTGAATCGCTTCAAGGGCAACAAAGAAGAGCGGGTGGAGATGGCCCTCCGTGGTGCCGCCCTCTGGGATGAGGTCAAAGACAAGCTGCACAAGAGCGGCCTCTCCCTCTCCGGTGGCCAGCAGCAGCGTCTGTGTATCGCCCGCGCCATTGCCACCGAGCCCGAGGTGCTCCTGATGGATGAGCCCTGCTCCGCCCTCGATCCCATCGCCACACGGAAGGTGGAAGAGCTCATGCTCGAGCTGAAAGAAAAATATACCATCGCCATCGTAACCCACAATCTGCAGCAGGCCCAGCGTGTGGCCGACAAAACCGGCTTCCTCTATGTGGACACGACGGAGGGCAGTCGGACCGGCTACCTGGTGGAATTCGGTGATTCGGACCGGCTCTTTGAAGCCCCCCAGGAAAAATACACCCAGGAATACATCCGCGGAGAATTCAGCTGAACCCACCACAAGGAAGCAGCGTCTGGGTTGGGAAAAAACGACCCTTCCCCGCCGCCTCACGACCACCCGGTTTCGTGGCGGCCTTTCGTGGCAGCCTTGACACCGCGGGCTATACTACGATTAAACCGGAGACGCCATGACGTTGTGGGATCTATACCGGGCCGGGCAGTGGTTGCGCCCCCCCAAGCCGCCGGAAGGCGTGACCCATGATGCCCTACGCACCCGCGTAAAGACGGAGTTTTCCAACACCGTATTCGCAGGCGAGCCGGAGGCCTGGGAAGCCTATCTCAATCGGGCGCGCGAGGAGCGCTATGTGCGCAACATCCGCGTCGCGATTCTCTGGGACGACAACGCCCGTTATATACTCTTTCGCCCGGAAACCCCCGACTCCCAGCCCCTCACCCGCGCCCTGAACGCGGCCTACGCCGTCATTTCGGACTGCGCCCACGAGCAGGAACACGTGGGAGCCGTGCTCGATGACCTGGTTTTCGGCAACAAGACCAACGGCGGCGCCGCCCTCAACCTCTATCTCAGCGCGACCCTGCCGTCTGACGTCACGCGGGAGGTCCGCTTCGATGAAGCGCTCCACCCCATGGAAAACAACATCGTGGTCCAATCCGATTTGGTGCGCGCGTTCCTCGACGATTCCGACGCATTGTTGGAGGTCGAAAAACCCACCCGCCTGCTGGGCGTCGCCTGGCCACTGATGCAGGGTATCCTCTCCAAACTGGCCCGCTCCAGTGCGCCCCGGGACGACTTCGTCGAGCGCATCGACGTCACCACGAAAATGTGTCTGCTCGCCATCAACCTCCTCTTTAAGGATGTCTCCAAGCGCAAACTGATTCCCAACAAGGCCGGCGAACTCTTTGAGAAATACCACAGCAAACGGGACAACATCGAGCGGTCCCGGCTCTATGAGCGCCACCCTTATTTTCGCCTGCTCAATGAGCTGCGCTTCTTCATCACCGAGAAGGGATGTCGGCATAACCAGGACATTGCGCAGGTCCTCGTGCGCGAATACCTGGATCAATGTTATCTCCGGCTCAGCCTGGCGGGCGTCATGCCCGACCCAACGCGGGCCATGCTCCCCATGGACTGGTCCTGGGTTAAAAAGCGGAAAATTGCCACCCCCTCGCCCGTGGTGGGACGCTACGGGATTCAGGATGCCGAGGACCTGGCCGCCTGGAAAAAAGTGGGACGCGCTTTCGACGAGATGGGATTCACCCTCGTCCGTCAACTCGGCATTGGACAGTTTGGCCGCGTCTACGATGCCGTGAATCGGGAGAACCCCCACATCCCTCAGTTTGTGGCGCTGAAGGTGGACCGGATTCAGCGGGGCCAGAAAAAGCAGGCCATTCAGGCCGCCGAAATCACCCTCAATACGGCCCGTGACCTCGCCCGTTCGCCCCACGTAATCCGCATCTACGACGCGGGCAAACTCAGTGGCAAGAAATACACCTACCACATCCTGCAGCGGGTCGATGGCGAAACACTCGACCACCTCGCCGGGGTGGCCGGGGTCGAGCACGCCAGTTTTCATGGTCCCCGGGGGCGCGTGCAGGACCAGACCCTCCCCAACAGTTATGCCCAGGCCCTGGCCGGTGCCCAGGGAGAGGCCTGGCGGGGCGCCCGGCTTACCGCATCGTTCACCGAGCCATTGAGCCTATCTCACTGCCTGGATCTCATCACCAGCATGCTGCTCTGGGTCGAAGAAATCCACCAGATTGGATACGCCATCAACGACCTGAAAAACGGCAACCTCATGATCAGTCGGCGGGGCCAACTCAAGGGAATCGACCTGGACTCTTACGAGCCGGCCACCCTCCCCGAGCAGCGGACGCCCGACTTTGTCTTTCTTGCCGTGACGCTGGTACTGCTACTATTCAATGTGCGCCGCGCAGGGGCCAATCACCTGGCAACCGATGGAAGTATCATCAAAGACAGTAAGGCGCTACGGGATGCCATCAACGCGGAATGGTCCTATGGCGACGTGCACACCCTCAGCGGGGGACGTATCCAGCAGTCCGATATCGTCGACCTCTTTGTGGAGTTGGTGCAGGGCTGTCGCGATCACCGCTTCGCCTTTGAACCCGACGCCTTCTCCGAATTCATCGACCGCTTCATGTTCGTCAAGCGACTGACCTTTCTCGACGAAATGGTTTTGGACTGAGCGTCAGCCGTTGCCCTGGTCAAAGGCGTCAAAGAGGTCCTGGGGCGTGCGGGAAGGCCTTCCCGTCGCCAGATTGACGAGCATGACCCGATGGGTGGCGTGGGCACAGCGGGCACCGTCCACTTCGATGAGGCATTCGAGATTCATCGTGGCCCGACCCAACTGGGGGCACCACATGGTCCCTACGGGCTCATCGTAAAGGGTGATGGCCTTCTTGTAGGTGATGTGGGTAGAGGCAAGAATCGGTGCCACCCCCTCATCCATGAAACGCTTGATGGGGTAATAGGCGCGGAGCAGGTCCATTCGGAGATCTTCCAGCCAGCGGACATAGACCTGGTTGTTCACATGGTTCGCAAAATCGATGTCGTAGGTCTGCACCTTGAGCGGAAGGGTTACAAGAAGGGGCTGCTTACCGGGAAGGGCGTGACGCATTCTTCAAACTCCGGTTCGTGGGTGGGCGTCAGATAAATGCTACGAGCGTCCCACGTGCTTCAACGCGCGGTCCATCTCGATCTTGCTTTCGCGGGCCTTGATGGTGTCCCGCTTATCGCGAACATTCTTACCACGGCCCATCCCCAGTTGCACCTTGACCATCCCGCGCTTGAAATAGACGCTCAGGGGTACGAGGGTCAGTCCCTTCTCTGCAATCCGCTGGGCGAGCTTCTCGATTTCTTTTTTGTGCATGAGGAGCTTACGGGCCCGCTCGGGATCATGGTTGTAAATGTTACCCATTTTGTAGGGCTCAATGCGGGCTCCGATGAGAAAGAGCTCACCTTTTTTCCGGATATCGGCAAAGCTGTCTTTCAAGGTCATGGTACCCGGCTCCCGGAGGGATTTGACCTCGGTACCCACGAGCACAATACCGGCTTCGTAGGTATCCAGGATTTCGTAATTCCGCCGGGCCATCCGGTTCTGTGTGATGTTTTTTTCGCCCATGGGCCTCTTACCTGATGGTTAATTTAAACGCGCGTGCGCCATGCACACCGACGCACGCCCCACTATCTTACCCGAAAGGAACGTCATCCCTGCAAAGTCGCAGGGATGACGGGAGATAGCTTATCGAATTCTCTGGTCGAAAAACGCGGATTAGTTCCGGCGGGGTCCCCAGGAAGGGCCTTCGCAGGAAAGGGTGATCCGTGGCATCTTCCGCTCTTCACCCGATTCGAGGGAGAAGGTGTAGAGGCTCTTCTGGCCATTCCGCGTGGAACTGAAGATAATGTGACGCGAATCGGCCGACCAGCTCGGGGACTCATTGCTGCCCTGGCTGTCGGAAATGCGTTGGGCGTTGGAGCCGTCTGAATGCATGATGTAAATTTCCAGCCCGTCGCCTTTTTTCTCTGCGACATAGGCGATGTACTTGCCATCGGGCGACCAGGCGGGATCGTAGGAACTGCCCCCCTGGAAGGAGAGGCGCTTGGCATCCTCGCCATTCAGATCCATCGTATAGACCTGGGGGCTACCGCCCCGGTCACTGACAAAGGCAATACGCGTCCCATCGGGCGAAAAGACCGGGGAGGTATCCACGTCGCGGTTGCGGGTCAGGCGACGCAGGTTGCTGCCATCGGCGTCACGCAGGTAAATCTCGTTGTTACCGTCTTTACTCAAGACGTGGGCCAGGGTCTTTCCGTCGGGCGACCAGGCCGGAGCGATGTTCAGACCCACTTCTTTGGAAAGGGGCACCGACTTGCCGGTCATCCGATCAAAGACATAAAGGAAGGTATAGCGGTCTTTGTAGGAAAGGTAGGCAATTTTGCTGCCATCGGGCGACAGTTTCGGCTTGATGGAGATGGAGTTGTGCTTGGTCACCTGCTGCATATTGGCGCCGTCATAATCGGCCACATAGATTTCTTTACTACCCGTCGCACCGGCGCTGAAGCAGATTTCCGAGGTCGCGATTCCCGGTGTACCTTCCAGATTCCGAATGATCTCCTCGGAGAAATGGTGGGCGGCCAGACGGGGATGATTCTTGTCGACCTTGAGCTGGAGCCCAAAGACCTGGTTTTTCGTCAACAGGTCAAAAAGGCGAAACTCCGTGACGAGCTGGTCCCCTTCCTGCTTAAGGTTACCAAAGACAAAGTGTTCGGCCTTGGTCGAGGCCCACATATCCCGATTCAGCTTCTGCACATCGGGATCGAGGGCCAGAAAACCAATGGGATATTTGTCGGCCGGCAAGACCTTAAAAAGGCCAGAAAAGGCGAGATCGTCGGCCACGACCTGGGCGAGTTCAGTCGCCAGGGCCGTCAAGGCGGGGTCGGCCGCCGCACAGGGAGGCACGGCGATGGGGATACGCGTGTCCACATTACGCCCTTCACCCACAATCTGCACCTGGGCCTGTGCCACATCCACGACAAGTGACACGGTGCACAGCACGGCCATGGCATACCACATGATGAGTTTCAAAATAGTCTCCTCTTCGACTTAGGGTAGTGCTCTGAAAACATAAACCACATATTGCTCCGGCTCATTGAAACCGGTGGGAAAGGGAGGCAAAGGCAACGATGTCTTAATGGTATTGACACACGAGGTGTCCAAGGCTGCCTGTCCAGACCCTTCCAATAGGGTGGGCCCGTCCATAATAGCGCCATTGCTGGCCACGACGAAACCCACTTTAATGGTCTCCCCCTCTTCGCCGAGGCTGATCCCGGCGGGCAAGACCCAGTTTCTATCTACTTTGCGCTTGACCAGGGCTGCCCAGCCGCTGAGGGCCGTGGGCAGTTGGGCTTCTTCGACACCTTGTGTCGCTACGCCCTGATTCTTGGCCAGCGATTCCTTCTTCTTTCGATCCTCCTCCGCCTTCTTCTCCATGGCCTCCTCGCGCTTCTTCTCTTCTTCGCGCTTCTTGGCTTCTTCCTTCTTCTTCTCTTCCTCGAGGCGCTTCTTTTCTGCCTCTTCCTTCTTTTTCTTTTCGGCTTCGGCCTTTTTCTTGGCCTCCGCTTCTGCTTTCTTCTTCTCTTCTTCCTTGCGCTTTTCCTCGGCGAGGCGCGTTTCTTCCTTTTTCTTTTCTTCGGCGCGCTTGCGCTCTTCCGCCTTCGCCAGGGCTTCTTTATCTTCCCGCGGTTTCGGCGGCTCGACCTTGGGCTCGGGTGGCTTTACCGGCTCCACTTTCGGCTCCGGCTCCGGCGCGGGAGGCGGCGTCGGCTCGGGGGTGGGCTCGGGCATTGGTTCCGGGGGGGCCGGTTCGGGCTCGGGCGTGGGCTCGGGCACAGACTCTTCCACCGGATTTTCTACCACTTCCCGGGTCGCCGTATCGGAGACCGCCGAGGAAGTCTGCATGATCTGAACTTCGAATACCTCAGGGGGCGTCGTTGGGGGACGCCAATTGAGATATCCGAATATTCCCCCGATCAGCAAGAAATGGATCGCAATGGATAGGGCCAGCTTGTAACGAAGCCGGGGGCGATACAGCGTGGATCGCCAATATTGTTCGAATCGATTGTCCATCAATACTCAACATAAACCCAGAAGTTGCGAACGGTGCACGTCGTCAGACTACAAAATGTGGTGGAGAACTCGGCTATTATACACTGCATAGTATACCCGGTAGGGGCTCGGAGGTTCCACAGAAATGGAACATCCCCTCCTCGACTACGGGTGACCGTCCCGTGTCAAAACCCCAAGGTACGCGGGTATTTACATCTTCCAGCGCCCTCCGCTACAATGCGGCCCATGCAGCGCCGCATTCAGGAAGTACCTGCCCCCTCGGGGGGGGACGTAACCAGTCTATTTACCCGCACTATGGCCGGGTATCTCCTCCTTATGGGAGGACTCTGGCTCGTGGGCCTGGAAAGCATCTACGGACACCCTACACCATTTTATGCCCTTTTTTCACCTGCGCTCACCTCGTTTGCCGATCTCCGCTGGCAGATTCCGACCCTGATCGTGGCGGGTACGGGGCTCTTAGTACTCCGTCGATTCCTTTTCCCCGTGCTCCTATCGCCCGATGAACGTTCCCGCAAGGAGGCCCTGTGGTTGCTCGGCGGCGTTTTCCTCTTTGCGGTGTTCTTTGCGGCCGCCATTGCCATGATTCGGGACGGGTGGTGGGGCATCGAGCAGGCCTACAACCGCCAGACCTATGAATACATCGGGGACATTGGAAAAACCCGAAATATCCAACAGCTTTTTGAACGCTATACAGACGACAACCTCTTCCCCTATTTGTCGATGCACGCAAAGGTCCATCCCCCCGGACCCATCGCGCTCTTGTGGTTCCTGTCCTATTTTGTGGGCAACTCCCCCTTCAGTCTCTCCGTAGCGACCATCGTGGTCAGCAGCCTCGCCATTTTCCCCCTCTATGGCTGGGCCCGTATGATCACCAATCAACGGACCGCCTTTATCGCCTGTGTCTGCTACAGCCTGGTGCCTTCCATCGTGCTCTTCACCGCCACCAGCGCCGATGCCCTCTTCACGCCCTTCACCCTCACGACCCTCTACTGCTTTGAACGGGCCATCCGGCACTGTTCTACCCGCTTCGGCCTTCTCGCAGGGATCGGCTATGGCGTCATGACCCTGCTGAAATTCTCTCTTATTGGCATGGGGGCCTATTTTGGTCTGGTGGGACTCTGGATGCTGCGGAATCCCGAAACACGGCGCAACGTTTTTCAAACCGCCCTGCTCATGGTGCTGGGTCTGCTCAGCGTCATCGGGGCGGTCTACTGGTGGTCAGGCTTCAATATCTATGAGACCTTTCTAATGGCCAAGCAGCAATTCGACCAGGATCAGGCCCATCTGGACATCCTCTCCCCCCGCCTCCCGGCCTGGACCTACCGCATTCTCAACCCGGCGTGCTGGTTCTTCTTCGCGGGCATCCCCGTATCGGTGCTGGCCATCCGGGAGTTTTTCCGCGGCGACCCCACACTGCGTCACCGCTGGTGGATATTCGCCCTGATGCTTATCGTGCTGAACCTCCTCTACCTGGCCCGGGGGGAAGGTGAACGGTCTGCCCTCTATCTCTTCCCCTTTCTGGTCATCCCGGCGGCCCACTACCTGGGCCGGGGAATTGCGCAACAACAGCACACCGGCCCCCTCTTGGCCACGGTGTCCTTTCTACTGTTTCAGTGCTGGTTCATTGAGTCCTTCTTTTACACCTACTGGTAAACCCCAACGTGCGTGCCCACCATCGGGCAGGGCGATGAGACGAGGTTTGTATGTGGCGCGATAAAAAAGTATCGGTAATCTTTCCTACCTACAACGAAAAGGACTCTATCCGGGCGGCCATTGAGGATTTTTTTGCCTCGGGCTACGTGGATGAAATCATCGTCGTCAATAACAATGCAGCGGAGGGGACGGATGAGGAAGTGGCCCCCACCGACGCCCGCCTGGTCTACGAAAGCGCCCAGGGCTATGGCCGGGCCATCTGGAAGGGCCTGGAAGAAGCCGAAGGCGAGCTCCTCATCATCGCCGAGCCCGACGGCACCTTTTCCGGCAATGATGTGATCAAGCTGCTGGCCTTCAGCGATGACGTGCCGGTGGTCTTCGGCACCCGGACCGCCCGGGAATTTGTGTGGGACGGGGCCAACATGGGGATCTTTCTCAAGTGGGGCAACTATGCCGTCGGCAAGCTCATGGAATTTCTCTTCAACACCACCTTCCTCAGCGACGTGGGCTGCACCATGCGTCTCCTCCACCGAGACGCCTATGAAAAAATCCGCCCCCAATTCACGATTGGGGGCTCTCACTTCGGCCCCCAGCTCATGCTGCTCGTTATCTTGAACGGCTTTCCCTTTGTGGAAATCCCCGTCAACTACCGGAAACGGGTGGGCGAATCCTCCGTGACGGGCAGTCTCTTCCGCGCCTTTACCCTGGGCTGCCAGATGATCCTGCTCATCCTCCGGTACCGCCTGGGTTCCTGGCTGGGCATCCTTCCGCGCGCTCCCAAGACGCCCGATATTTGACAAGAATCCCGTGGCGTGGTATAGTGCATTCACGTCTTGACAGATCCTTGGGCCGTGCTGTGCCTATCCATAGGTGGGTAGTAGCTACAACATAATTTATGGAATCTGTTAAGGGGTATGCGGGTTTCGAAGAATTGATTTGCTTGGAAAGGTGTTCTCCGGCGCGTGCCAATGTATCCACGAGAAGTGATTGCGGAAGTCCTGGCGGCCAATGATATTGTCCAGGTAATCGGCGCGCATGTGGAATTGAAAAACGCCGGTGGCGGACGAATGAAGGCCCTGTGCCCCTTTCACCGCGAAAAAACACCCTCGTTCACCGTCAGCGTTGATCGACAGTATTACCACTGTTTTGGCTGTGGCAAGAGTGGCGACGCCCTGAGCTTTGTCCAGGAACATGAAGGACTCGATTTCACAGAAGCCCTGCAACAACTGGCTGATCGCGGAAGCGTACGCCTCCCTGCGGTCACGGAAGCGAGCCAGGAACGGGACGGACTGCGCATACAATTGTTAGCCTTTAACAAGAGCGCCAGCAAATACTACCGTGCCCTGTTGAAACATCCCCAACGCGGCGAAAAAGGCCGCACCTATTTGGAGACCCGTGCGCTCAAGCCCGAGACCATCGAGCGCTTTGGCCTGGGTGTGGTGCCCGACGAATGGCACTCCCTGTATGATGCCGCCGTGAAGAAAGGTACCGACCAGAAGGTATTGGATAGCAGTGGCCTCATCAAGCAGGGTGAGCGCGGCAATTATTACGACACCTTTCGGGATCGGCTGATTTTTCCGATCAAGGATGTATCGGGCAATGTGGTGGCCTTCGGTGGCCGCGATCTGGGCGACAGCCCGGCCAAGTATATTAATTCGCCAGAGACCCAGGTCTACCGGAAGAGCAAGGTGCTCTATGGGCTGCACGAAGCCCGGGACGCCATGCGCCGTGAGAAGTTTGTCATCCTGGTGGAAGGCTATTTTGATGCCCTCCGCTGTTTCGATGCGGGTATAGAGAATGTGGTTGCCACATGCGGCACGGCGCTCACGCCAGAGCAGGCGTCGCTGATTCGCCGCTATGTGCCCGATGTGGTGTTGGTGTATGACGGCGACGCGGCTGGCATCGCGGCCGCCATGAAAGGCACCGGTGTGTTGACGGCCGCCGGTCTTGCCGTCCGCGGTATGGCCCTGCCCGACGGACAGGACCCGGACGACTATATTCGTCATGCCGGTGCGGATGCCTTTCGCGCGCAACTGAAGGATGCGCCGGATTTTGTGACCTTTTATGCGCAGCAGAGCGAATCCAGGCTCAGCAGCATTGAAGGCGCAACCGCGGTAGCCCATGAAATATTTGAGATTTTGCGTCATATCGACGATGAAGTACGACTGGACGAGTACCTGAAACTCACCGCCCGGGAATTGCGTCTGAATGAACGGGCATGCCGCAACGAGTATGAACGCTTCGTCACCCAGGGCTATCGCCAGCCCCCCACCGAGGAGATCTCGGAGGCGCGGCCGATTTATGTGAGCAAAGACGACCGGGATTTTGTCGCGGTCTTGTTGAATGATCCCGCGTTGCTGGAAAAGGCCCGCACCGAATTGCTCGATTCGGGTGCCCTTAGCCTCGGTCCCCTCGCGGAAGTGTTACGCGTACTCCTCTTTGAAGGGGAGCAGCGCCTGGCAACGGATTTTGGAACGGAAGAGGCCCGGAGCCTGTATGCCGCTGCGGCGGCGTCGGAGCCGGACACCATAAAAGACCCTGCCGCCCTCGTCGGGCTGCGTTTGAATCGCCTGAAGAAAGAAGCGTTGCGCGCGGAAGCCGCAAATCTAAAAATTCAGCTTCAGGAAGCCGAACGGAGTCAAGACACGGCCCGCATGGTCGAATTGTTGCAGAAGAAAGTACTAGTAGGACAAGCGTTGGAGCGTGTCGGGGCATCGTAGTGTTGCCGCGACACCGACCAGCAGGACCAATCGAGGGTTAGCCATGGCCGTAGCGAAGAAAAAGAAATCGATCATTACCGATCAGAAGACGACGGAGGCCATCGAACGGGCGAAGGAAACCGGAAAGCTCACCTATGACGAGCTGGGCGAGATCCTTCCCAACGATGCCACGCCGGCGCAGATCGATGATGTCATGGTTGCCTTGAGCGAAACCAACGTCGAAATCGTGGACGATCTGAAGATCGATTCCGAGAAGAAGGCCGAGGAAAAGCGCAAAGAGAAGATCGCCAAGAAGGCCGAACTTCGTCGCGAGGCCGCCCATACCCGTCTGGAACGGGCCGACGACCCCGTCCGCATGTATCTGCGGGAAATGGGCCGGGTGCCCCTGCTGACCAAAGATCAGGAAGTGGCCATTGCCAAGCGCATTGAAGCCGCCGAAGATGACCTCAATGACGTCATCCTGGGCACGCCCTACACCCTGAAAGAAGTGCAGATGATCGGTGCGCGGCTGCTCGCTGGCCGGTTGAACTACGCCCAGATCTGCAAAGATGAAGACACCCGGGTGCAGCACCGCTTTGTGAACGACCTCCCCGATCTGATGGAACAAATCGTCGAACTGGACGAATCCATCGGCGCGCAGGACAAACGCTCCCGCCGCACGGGTCTCTCGGAAAAGAGCCGGGCCAATATCGACAAGAAAATTGCCGAGTACCGCACCGAGCAGATTGACATCATTTGCAAGTTCAAGCTCAAGTCAAAAGAAATCTCTAAGATCGGACGTAAGATCAAGGGCCTTAAGCGCCGTATCTCCGCCTGCCGCGACGAAATTGATCGGGTAGAACGGGAAGTCGGCTTTGGCTCGGAAGAAGTCCATGACATGGCGGTCAAGATCCGTCGCTCCGCCGCGGTCGCTGAAAAGCTGAACGTGGAGAAGGAGCAGATCTTTGATGCCGAACGGCGCCTGACCATCGCGCAGCGCAAGATCGATCAGATCGAGAGCGACGCCAAGCTCAATGCCGACGAAATCAGCGAGCTGATTGACGTCATCAAACACCGCGAAGAGCTCATCTACAACGCCAAGATGGAGCTGGTGGAAGCCAACCTCCGTCTGGTGGTGAGTATTGGTAAGAAATACACCAACCGCGGCATGTCTTTCCTCGATCTGATCCAGGAAGGCAACATCGGCCTCATGAAGGCGGTGGACAAGTTCGAATACCAGCGTGGCTATAAGTTCTCCACCTATGCCACGTGGTGGATTCGTCAGGCCATCACCCGGTCCATTGCCGACCAGGCCCGGACCATCCGTATCCCCGTGCACATGATCGAGTCCATCAACAAACTCGTCCGCACCAGCCGCCGCCTCGTCCAGGAACTGGGTCGCGAGCCCAGCCCGGAAGAGATTGCGGAAGAGATGGAAATGTCGGCCGACAAGGTCCGCTCCATTCTCAAGATTGCCCAGGAAGCCATCAGCCTCGAAACCCCCGTGGGTGACGAAGGCGACTCGAGCTTCGGTGATTTCATCGAAGACAAGGGTGCCGAAAGCCCGGCGAATGCCACGGCCTTCAGCGTCTTCCAGGAGCGCCTCGACGAAGTCCTCGGCTCCCTCACGGAGCGGGAAGAAAAGGTACTGCGCCTCCGCTTCGGCCTGGGCGACGGCTACCCCCGTACCCTGGAAGAAGTGGGCAGCGTGTTCAACGTAACCCGCGAACGCGTGCGCCAGATAGAGGCCAAGGCCCTGCGGAAGATGCGTCATCCCACGCGCTCCCGCGAGCTGAAGACCTTCCTCGACTGGAGCCTCATGCAGTAGGCATTGCAACAGACCAAATCCACGGGCCGAATGAGGAAATTCTTCATTCGGCCCTTGCGTTTCTATCGCCCAACCCAGTATGATCAGCCCCCGCTGAAACATCGCGGGCCCTTAGCTCAGTTGGTTAGAGCAGGTGACTCATAATCACTTGGTCGCTGGTTCGAGTCCAGCAGGGCCCACCAATCATATCAAGGACTTACGCCGATGGTGTGGGTCCTTTTTTGTGTCTCGACGTTTCAGAGATGCACTCTCGTTGCACACCATCAACAGGGGGTTGACCATTCCCGCCACGACGCGTCTACGACCTGGTCGACATAAGGCTTGAGATGGGCTCCACAGGGCACGTGATGCAAGGCGCGTGATTAGTAGATTTTCCGGGGTTGAGATCGTGGCGCACGACATCACCTTGCCACGCCCGCACCGGGCGGTGTGAGGGGGCTAAGGCCCAGCTCATGACGCCCCAATGCCACAGCGCTTGGCGACGGCGGGCAGGAAGACGTCGAGTTCTTCTTGCAGCAAGACAATCTTGGCATCGACCATGTCCCAGAGGTGGTTGAACATATGGTCGCCGCGATAGTAACAGTCCAGGCGCACGTCGGCGCGGGCGACGGGAGCGGCGGCGCGGGCGTTTTCGAGTTCGTCGCTTAAGACGGCCCGCCATTGGGTGTAGAGTTCGGTGGCCCGGGCTTTCTGTGCGGCGTCTAAGGGGGCAGCCTCCGAGAGGGGAATCAGTTCATCGCGAATCAGGCAGGAGCGGTTGAAGTTGGCCTGGGTGCGCACGGAGTGGTAGAGCCATTGAATAGGGTAGGCCTGGGATTGAAAGAGCACCGTGTTTTGCGCAGGCACGAGGTCGGTGGCTTTGGCAATGGCGGCGTTGGCTTTCACCAGGTATTCGTTCATCTTGTCGTAGGACTTGCTGAAGGCCTCGGCCTGCTTCCCCCCGGAGGCGTCCACGAAATAGGTCGGGTGGGATTTGAGTCCTTCGGAAGGCTTCATCTCGGCGAGGAAGAGGTAGTAGCCATCGAAGAGCTCGTCGATTTCGGCGTTTTTGTCGGCCACCATGGGCTGGGCGGGGCCGATGTAGAGGGGGCCTTTGTAGTAGGAAGGAATCTCCGGACTCCACCCGATGGCTTCGGAAACGTTGCGCCAGGCTTCACGGAGGTGGGGCGCGGCCTGGAAGCCGGCGACACGGGCAGCGAGTTTATTCAGCAGTTCTTCCTGGGGGGGCGCGGGATTCCACATGAAGTGTTTGTAGACCTCGGCGGAAAAGCCCCCGTAGTAGGGCCCCATTTCCCAGAGGTAGGCCCCATCGGCGCCGGAACCGGCCAGGCCGTCTGCCCGGGCCGCCCAGCGGTCCATACAGGGGATTTCGGGGAGCAGGGCGGCTTCGAAGCTCATTTCATACATGCTCAAGACGGTGGTTGGAATACCCCGCTCGTTGCACAATTCAATCTGGCGCATGGCCCGCTCACTGGGTCCGGTAAGGTCGATACTGTAATCCCATAGCAGTTTCTTGATGCCAAAGGGCTTGTCGAGGAGGGTGTCTTTGGCGGCTTCCGTGAGGATGGCGGTGCCGGGGTTCAGGCGCGCGATGAGGCCACTCTGGTAGGCGTCGGACGCCCAGAGCGAAACAGCGGAATAGGGCCAGGCCTCCACCACGGCATGGGGATTGGCCCGCCGCGCGGCCTCAGCCAGGCCGTTTACCAGGTTGGAAACCACGACATCGGGTCCGAGGGCTTCGCAGCGTTCGCAATTGGTGTGGCCCTTCACCTGGGGATAGGGTCGCATGAAGCAGTGGTAAAAGTTTTCGCCGCCAATGATGATTTCGATGCCCTGCAGATCCGGCGCGCCCCGGAAGACTTCTTCCATGGATTCCTGGAGGTATTGCTTCACCATGGGGTGTTCGGTGCACAGATTGTATTCGCCATCGGCACTCCACGTGAGGGCCCCGCGAATCTCGGGGTGGGCCAGCAGTACCGGGTCGTCCTCGGGAAACTTGGTCCGAATACCGAAATGGGCGTGGGCATCGAGGCCATTATCCGCTGCGTTTTTGGCGGCTGCTGCGAGGCCTTCGAGGGAGCCCGGGACGCGCCGTACGGCCAATTCCGGAATCGCTTCTGACGTGGAGAAGGCGTAGAGCTCGCCGCCCCCGACGCCGACGGCATTGCTCCCCAGGAGGATGGTCATATCATAGTTGGGCACACTGCTGGAGCGGCGCATGGGAATCCGGGGGGTATAGGTAATATCTTGCGGTTGGAGACGGGGTGCCATGCGAAAACCGAAGAGGTCGATGAGGCGCACGGTGCCATCGCGGAGTCCTGCGGTATCCACACCCGCGACCCGGATTTCCGTTGGGGCCACACGGACGGTGAAGCTCTCTTTGATGGCTTCCTCTCCCCCACCCTGGCTTTCCAGGGCGATGATGCCACCATAGCGCTTGCGGTCGGCGATCTCCGCTTTTACGGGAATTTCCAGCCCCATGACCGTCTGAAAATAGGTACTCAGCAGGAAAGCGCTTTTTGCGGCGACGGGATGATCCGGGCGGGGCTGAAGAATCACCCAGGTCCCATCAACCACCACATCGCCCTCCATGACGGGGGCCTCCGGATCCCGGACGTATCGGGCGAAGAGGTCATTGCGCAGGGTGAGGAAAGGGCTCTGGGCCAGCAGGGCTTCCTTTTCCGCATTGCGCGCGGCCACAATCGCGCCATAGTCGGCCTGGGCAATGTCGGCCGAGGCCGGGGCAAGCACCAGCAAGGTACCCAATGCAAGAATACAGGCAAATCGAATGGGCATAAGACCC
Organism: Candidatus Hydrogenedentota bacterium; assembly: GCA_034669905.1. Taxonomy (GTDB): domain Bacteria; phylum Hydrogenedentota; class Hydrogenedentia; order Hydrogenedentales; family JAEUWI01; genus JAEUWI01. The sequence continues at coordinate 108,087 of JAXMOL010000009.1, read as the reverse complement.
TCTTTTCTTTGGGGCTCGCTGGACACCGGGTCCAACCCGATTGAGGATAGCCGCCAATGGTTGGTGCGAAATGCACGGAACACGTGCGTCATCAACCTACAATCTAACACGGCCCATGCGGGTGGTTCTATCCGAGCCCCCCTTTTTGAAGCGATTCCGCAACCCGAAAGAACACGTCGAAACCCGGTGCGGGTGGACTTTCCGGTTGTGGGTGATACCGGCGTATTGCTATCATCAACGACGCCCATTCGTCCTCCGAGGCAAGGGCAAAACAACATTCCGGGTATCCCAACCGAAACGCCCCACCGGAGGATCGCGCGTTTTTGGAAGTAGAAAGACAGACTTGGCATGATCGATTTCCTCGCACCGTATAGTCCCGTCACCCAGGCCTTGTTGGCGACGCTTTTTACCTGGGGTGTTACAGCGGCCGGGGCCGCCGTCGTTTTCTTTACGCGAAGCGTTAACGCCCGATTGATGGACTCCATGCTCGGATTCGCAGCGGGGGTAATGATCGCCGCAAGCTTCTGGTCGCTACTCGCACCGGGCATTGAAATGTCCCGGGAGTTGGGGCAAATCCCGTGGTTGACCGCCGCCGTCGGATTTATGGGCGGTGGTTTTTTCATGCGGGTAACCGACCGGCTGCTCCCCCACCTTCACCCGGGTTTCGCCGTCGATAAGAGCGAGGGGATAAAGACTTCCTGGCAACGGAGTACCCTGCTCGTGCTCGCCATCACGCTGCACAACATCCCGGAGGGTCTCGCGATCGGTGTGGCCTTCGGTGCGGTCGCCGCCGGGCTTTCCTCGGCGACCCTCGGTGCCGCGATTGCGCTGGCCATCGGGATCGGCCTCCAGAATTTTCCCGAGGGGGCCGCCGTCTCCTTGCCCCTGCGGCGTGAGGGGATGGGGCGGGCCAAGAGCTTCCTCTTTGGCCAGGCGTCGGGCATGGTGGAACCCGTCGCCGGGGTTATCGGGGCGGCCTTTGTGATCTACATGGAGAATGTACTCCCCTACGCCCTCAGCTTTGCCGCCGGAGCTATGATTTTTGTGGTCATCGAAGAGCTCGTTCCAGAGTCTCAGGCGAACGAGAAGAATATCGATCTGGTCACGCTGGCCACCATGACCGGATTCACGACCATGATGATGCTGGACGTGGCGCTGGGTTAGGTTGTTCACGTCGGTACCGGGAGCAATTGGGGCGTAATGAACGGGCTGTCGCTCCTCCTGGAAGGTGTGCACCCCCTGTCCGGCCGAGCGGACTCCAATTTCTCGACCGCCCCGCATGGCAGGAAGAGCGGAAATCGACCTGATCCGCGCCCGGCATTCCCCGATTCACGTCTTTCATACTTGGATAATCCCGCAAAAACAGCTATGCTATAAGGTATGGAGGCATGGTATGAAGTCACTTAGTGTGTTGGTGGTCGATGATGATGTAGACTTTGCTGAGGCACTGACCGATGTACTGGAGTCGGAAGGCTGCCAGGTAGACTTGTGTCACACAGGGGAGGAGGCCGTTTCGTGCTTCCGAAAGAAGGACTACGATCTTTCTTTCATGGACGTCAGGTTACCGAAGCGGAACGGGGTGGAGAGTTTCCTCGAAATCAAAGCAATGAAACCGAACTCCAAGGTGGTGATGATGACGGGATTCAGGCTGGAGTCGCTCATGAAAGAGGCGGAAGACAACGGGGCGTGGGCGGTGATGGAGAAACCGCTGGAAATAGAGGCCGTGCTGAATCTGGTGAAGGGTTGTGCTTCCGTGGGGGTCATCCTGGTGGCGGATGATGACCAGGATTTCAGCCACTCCCTGGAGGAGTTGTTGCAATCCACGGGGTACTCCGTGCGGCTGGCGAACAATGGCGCCCAGGCCCTGGAACATCTTGCGGCGGGTTCGATAGACCTGCTTATATTGGACTTACGTATGCCGGTGCTGGATGGTACGGCAGTATATGATGAATTGCTGCGGCAGGAGCACCACGTTCCCACGCTTATCGTCACGGGGTATACGAAAGAAGAAGAGGCCAATCTAGTGGCCCTGCGACAGCACCCAATCGCGGGTATACTTGAAAAACCCCTCGATATGGTAGCCTTAATGCATCTTGTGCGTACACTAACCCCTTCCCATACTGCGTGACCTGAATGGAACGTTAGAGGTTGTCTAACTCTGTGACTGCTGTAGCACACACTGGGGCACGCAAGCGCGTGCTTATCGTGGACGACGATCGGGATTTCGCTGCCGCGATTGGCGAGATTCTGGATTCTGAAGGCTATGCCGTCGCATTGGCCCACAACGCCGCCGATGCGATTGCCCATGTCGAATCCCAATTGGTCCACGTGGCCCTGCTCGATATCCGTTTGGGGCGAGACAGTGGCATAGATCTCATTTCCCAATTGCAGGCGCAACGGGAAGACATCCTGTGTGTGGTGATGACCGGCCACGCGGCGGTAGAGACCGCGATTCAGGCGCTGCAGGAAGGTGCCTACAATTACCTGCGCAAGCCCGTTGACGGGACGGACCTGTTGGCCACGTTGTCGCGATGCTTTGAGACCATCGTGCTTCGCGAAGACAAGACCGAAGCCGAACGGCGCCTCAGTGTCCGCAACCGGGAGCTGGAAGCCCTCACCGTTCGCCTGCGCACGATTGTGGAATCGGTGCGGCGCCTGACGGCCTGCTCCGACCTGGAAAAACTCCTTCCCCTCTTGTTATATGAGGCGACTGGAGACATTGGGGCACACCGGGGTCGACTTTTCGTTGAGCGTGAGGGGCGCATGTGTGCGACCGAATCAACGGCAACGGACGGTTCCCCGCAAGGCTGCAGCGCCACGATCAACGGGACCACGCTGGCCTCCCTGAACAAAGGGAAAAAGCCCCTGTTGGTGCGCAACTCTTCGGATACGCCGGAACTGTTGCCCGATGGGTGGGAGCCGATGACGCCGGAATCCATGTTGATGATTCCACTTTTTGGCGAGCAGGAGGCCCTGACGGCCGTTATTGTACTCTTTCGGGGGGTATCGCAGCCCTTCACCGAGCAGGATGGTGAGCTGGCCTCCCTCCTCTCGTCGGTATGTTCTGAGATTCTACGGAGTACCGCGGCAGCGCAGGCGGTTGCCGCAGGTGAACAGCGATATCGGCTCCTGGCCGACAACGTGGCCGATATTATCTGGACCATCGATAGCGAGGGCATGCCCACCTTCATCAGCCCCTCTGTCCTTCCGATGCGGGGCTACACCGTGGCGGAGGCCATGACTCAGACACTTGAAGAGGGCATGTCCAATGAATCGGCCGGTGCGGTACGGAGTCTCCTCAACACCGCGCTCAACCGGGGCACCCAGGCCATTCAGCGGAGCCTGTCCAACATGGAGTTGGAGATGCGCCACCGCGATGGGCATCTGGTAGTCACCGAAACGAGCTTCTCCGCCCTCTCCGACGACGAGGGCTCATTTGTTGGTCTGCTCTGCGTGTCCCGCGACATCTCTGAGCGCAAACGTTCCGAAGCGGCCCAATCGCGCCTGGCGGCAGCGGTAGAGTATGCGGCCGAATCGATTATGATCACCGAGCCTGATGGCACGATTCAATACGTCAACCCTGCGTTTGAGCGTCTTACCGGCTACAGCCGTGCCGAGGCCATTGGGAAGACCCCCAGACTGATTCAGAGTGGTAAACACGACGAGGCGTTCTACCGCGAACTCTGGGAAACGCTGACACGTGGTGATGTGTGGACGGGGCGTTTCACCAACCGCGCGAAATCGGGGCTTCTTACGGAAGAAGAAGCGACCATCTCGGCCATCCGGGACAGCCGTGGCACGACCATCAACTATGTTTCCGTAGCGCGGAATGTGACCCACGAAGTGGAACTGGAGCGCAAGTTGCGGCAGGCGCAAAAGATGGAGGCCATCGGTACGTTGGCGGGCGGCATTGCCCACGATTTCAACAACATGTTGAGCCCCATCCTTGGCTATGCGGAACTGGCCATGGCAGAGGTTGACCCCCGATCGGAACTCTATTTCAGTCTGAGTGAGATTTCTGCGGCGGGAAAACGCGCCTCAGAGCTGGTCCAGCAGATCCTGGCCTTTGGACGGCGCTCCGAGCAGGACCGGGTGCCGGTGCACATTTCCTCGATCTTGAAGGAGGCGCTCCGACTATTGCGGGGGTCCCTGCCCTCAACGATTCAAATCCGGCAAGACATTCGCAGTTGCGCACCGGTGATGGCCGATTCGACGGAGATTCACCAGGTCATCATGAACCTTTGTACCAATGCCTACCATGCGATGCGGGAGCACGGTGGCACGCTGACCGTCTCGCTGGTCGATCTCTCCATTCGGGACATTGCAGAGGGGGAGCCCAAGGGGATATCCGTGGGCGATTACGTCCAGCTTTCCATTGAAGATACGGGGCATGGGATGGACCAGAAAACCCTGGAGCGCATTTTCGAACCCTACTTCACGACCAAGCGGGTCGGCGAAGGCACGGGCTTGGGGTTGGCCACGGTGCATGGGATCGTACAGAGCCACCTGGGCAAGGTCGTGGTCGATAGTACGCTCGGGGAGGGCACCCGATTCACCCTTTATTTTCCCGCCGCACCCTTCGAAACCGAGCTGGACGTCGAAGCCAGTAGCGTCGACACGGCGGCCTCCGGAAGTGAATGCATTCTCGTGGTGGACGATGAGGAAGCGATCGTGTCCATGCTGAAACGCGGTCTGGGCACGCTGGGCTATGCCGTCACGGGATTTCGGAATGGTGCGGATGCATTGGAAGCCTTCAGCGAGGATCCTGATGCCTATGATCTCATCATTACCGATCAGACGATGCCCAAACTTACCGGGCTCGAACTTGCCCGGCGCGTCAGTGAAATTCGGCCTGGCTTTCCCATCATTCTGGCCACCGGATTCAGCGACACTGTCAATGAGCAGATTGCGATGAAGGCGGGCGTCCGGGAATTCCTCTTCAAGCCCACCTCACCCCGGGTGATAGCCGACCATGTGCGCCGCATTTTGGATGAGGTCGAAGCTGACCCCGAATAGTCGCGCGTGCGTCAGGGGGTGCCTGCAAGCCGCCGGAAGAGGAAGGCCAAACCAAAGGCTGCGGACTGTACGAGGATGATTGCGGGTCCGCTGGGCACGTTGGCCACATAAGACGCCACCAAGCCTACGACCACCCCACCGGCGTTGACCAACAGGGTCCACCACATCATATGAATAAATCTTCGGGAGAGAAGGCGGGCGCATGCGGCGGGAATCACGAGAAAGGCCGAGACCAGCAGAATCCCAACGATTTTTACCGAAATAACCACCAGAATCGCGACCGACACGAGTAGTATGTACTCATCCCGCATTACTGCATGGCGGTCCACCCGGGCGAGGGTTTCATCAAACGTGGCATAGGCCCAACGCGACCATAGGGGTACACTTAGCAGGCAGCCTGCCAGGGCTACCAGGGTGAGATAGAGATCGTAGGAATTCAGGGCCAGTATGGACCCGAAGAGGTAGGCGGTGGCGTCGGTCGCATTGCCTTCGCGCAGGTAGAGGAAAACGATCCCCAGCGCCATGGACAAGGAAATGAAGACGCCGATGGCCGTGTCCGCCTCTAAATCCGTCCGTGAGCGCACCCACACGATGGCCACGGCCACGAGCACCGTGAAGGGGATGGCCACCAGTAGGGGTTCCTGGCCAAGAAACATACCGAGGGCGACCCCGCCAAAGGCTCCATGGGCGAGTCCGCTACCGAGAAAAGCGAGGCGGCGTTGCACGATAAATGGGCCATAAAAGCTGGCCATAAGGGCAATGAGCAGCCCCCCGACGAAGGCGCGCTGCATGAAGGGAAAGGCCATCATCTCAAGCATGAGGAGCTGCCTCTCCGTGGGTGGCATGCACATGGCCTCGGTGTCCGAAGAAGGAAAGCAGCCGCTCCTCGGAGGCGACTTCCCGTGCGGGGCCGTAGTCTACGACGGTGCGATCGAGGAGGAGCACCTTGTCGGCATGGTAACGGGCCCCCTCCCAGTCGTGGGTGATCATCATGACGGTCGCACCCTGTTTCGATTGGTAGTCGCAGAGAATGTGGTACATGGCCGCTTCCCCGCGCATATCCATGCCAGCGGCCGGTTCATCGAGCAGAAGAATCTGCGGGGTGTTGACCAGGCTGCGGGCGAGGAAGGCCCGTTGTAGTTCGCCCCCCGAGAGGGCACGCACGGACTGATCGGCCAGGTTCGTCACACCGGTCTGCTCCATAACAGCCAGGGCCCGGTCTCGATAGGCCTTGGATATACGCCAGGGCCACCCCCCGGTGATGCCACTGACCACGAGTTCCAGTACGGTCGCCGGGAATTGCGTTGCAAAGGTTTTCTTTTGGGGCACATAGGCGAGCGCGTTGCGGTCCAGCGCTTCCGGTGCACCGCCCAAAACCCGAACCCGGCCTGTGGTGGGTACCAGAAGGCCGAGCAACACTTTTAACAGGGTACTCTTCCCCGCGCCATTCGGTCCGATAATCGCTGTGAAGGACGACGGAGGCACGGCGATATGGACATCTTTGAGCGCGAAGTGATCGCCGAATGCGACGGACACGTCGCTGGCCTCTATCACGGGTCCGCTCATTGCAGGGCCGCCTTCAATTTCTGCGCGTTATGCAGGATCAAGTCTTCGTACACCGCCAGAGGCGCGCGCCCGCCGAGCGGGTCAATCTCCTCAACGGTGGCCCCCAGGGCCTCTGCCAGGGCGTCTGCTGATTTTCGGGGCAACTGCACTTCCGAAAGCACCAGTACCCGTTCGGCACCGGCCAGCTGATTGCGTATCGCAACAATGGTCTGCGGCGACATTTCCTTGCCGGGAATGGGCTCCACATAGGCGACCACGTCGAGCCCGTAGCGGGCGCAAAAATAGCTCCAGGAAGGGTGGAACGCCACGATCGGCACGTCCGAAAGCCCTTCCATCTGCTCGCGCATCGTTTGGTCCAGTTTTGCCAGTTGCGCCAGAAAGGCGGTCGCATTGGCTTCGTAGTGGTCACGGCCTTCGGGGTCAAGCGCGATGAGTTTCTGGAGCAGGCCGGGCACCAATGCGGCAACGGCTTGGGGGTCCGTCCAGAAATGGGGGTTCGTATCGCCATGGGGCACGCTGTCATGCCCATGGCCGAGTAGCTCGGGGTAGGCCATTCGGAAGGTATCCGGCACCAGATCCAAAACGGCGCAGGCTTTCTCCCCTCCCACGCCAACCACCCAACCGTCCAATTCAGTATCGATATAAAAGATGGCCTCCGAGGACTCCAGGGCAATGGCATCTGAGGGACTCAAGGTAAAGGTATGGGGCGAAGCGCCGGGTGGCAACAGCGAAGTCACCGTCTTTCGCCCCGAAATGAGTGGGTCGAGAATCATTTTGAGCGGCGGGATCGTTGCGACGAAGTCCCCCTTGGGTGATTCGGTTGGCTGGCACCCCAGAGAAGACGCGGCTACTGCCGCTACGAGTACGAGGCTTCGTACCACGCGGCCCGCCTGATGGAGATACTGGAACATAGAAATTGGGTCATCCCTACCGAAAGAATTTTGCGAAGTACCAAGCCCCTTCCGAAGTCACCGGGGACTTTGTTATAGTGGGGAGTACCTTTATTGCCACTTTTAATGATAAATTAATATCAATAACATATGCAAGGGGAATCCTCACCGTGCAACGTGATACGGCACAGCGCCGGGCTATTCGGGGCGTCTTCAATCAGGAAAACCGCCCCCTCACCCCCCAGGAACTGTTGGAAGGGGCACAGTCAGCGGTCCCTCAGATGGGGCTGGCCACCGTGTATCGTACGCTGAAAAGCCTGACCGAAGCCGGCGCCGTTATGGTGGTGGACGTACCGGGCGAACCCCAGCGCTACGAACTGGCTGGCAAAGATCACCATCACCACTTCAGTTGTAAGCAATGTGGGCGCATGTTCGAAATGGATGGGTGCCCCGGTGATCTTGAGCGCCTCGTACCCGATGGGTTCGTCATGGAGGATCACGAAGTGTTCATCTATGGGCGGTGTCGCGACTGCCGCTAATCCAGAACCACGGCCCGGTTGGCGATTCTCTCCATGAAGCCCGCATTGTGGGAGACCAGAACGATATCCTGGGGCAGCCCGGTCAGCACCTCCACGAGCCTCCCTTCCGTCTTGACATCCAGGCCGGCCGTGGGCTCATCCAGTAAGAGCACATCGGGCTCCATGGCGAGCACCGCGGCCAGGGCAACCAGACGTTTTTCTCCGCCGGAGAGCTTATAGGTCACCCGCTCCTCATGGGCGCTCAATCCCAAGTCCGACAGTACGCGCCGTGCCCGTTCCCGGGCCACATCATGCGACAGCCCGTAATTCAGGGGGCCAAACATCACGTCATCAAGCACGGTGGGCGAAAAGAGCTGGTCGTCGCTGTCTTGCAATAAGTAGCCGGCCCGCCGACGCACCTCACGAAAGTCACTTTCGCGCGTCCGGTTTTTGCCGAAGGCCCACAATTTCCCCGACTGAGGGCGCAGGAGCCCGGTGATCAGATGAAGGAGCGTACTTTTCCCGCTCCCGTTGGGTCCCGTGAGCGCCACCCGGTCGCCAGCCGACAGGGAAAACTCAAACCCTTCGAAGAGCGGCTCCGCCCCCGGATAAGAGAAGGCTATCTCTTGAAGTGCGATCAGGGGCTCACTCATTGCCACGCCACGCCGATTAAGAGGAGCGCCATCCCGCCGACCCCCGTCAGGAAACAGAGATCCCGTTGCTGAAATGCCGTGGGGTGTGCCCAGCGCAGGGTACCATCGTAACCACGGAGTTTCATGGCCTCCACCATTCGTCCGCCACGTTCGTAGCTACGTACCAACACCATTCCGATGAGGTGGCCGGTGGTACGCAAGGTGTGCCGGTTGATTCCGGGCTGAAAGCCACGTAGCAATGCGGCCTGCGAAAGGCGCTCGTACTCCATCAGCATCAGGTCAATATAGCGCACGGTGAAGAGCAAGATATGCACGAGCTTCGTCGGCACACGCAATTGCTCCAAGGCGCGGCCCAAGGCGACGAACTCGATGGTTCCCACGAGGCTGGTGAGCAGCAGGACGATGGCGTTTGCCTTGAAGAGAATCACGGAAGCACGGTGTAGCCCCTCGGCGCTGGCGTCGACGGAGCCGATGCGAAACAGGACATCACCGGGCGTCACAAAAAGAAGCACCACAAACAGGAATCCTGTCAGCGCGTTGAGGGGTACCAGACGCTGCAGGGAAGCCGCCAGGGGCACCCGTGCGAAGCACAATCCCGCCACGCCGATGACACATCCGAGTCCCAAGACCGCAATATGGTCTATCTGCGACAAAACTACGGTCAGTACGGTCGCACCGATGAGACGGGCACGGGGGTCAAGACGGTGGACCCACGATCCTTTGTCGTTGAAAAGGATAATATCCATTCAGCGGGAGCCCCCGCGGGCGAGACGCTGCCGGAGCAAGACATAGAGCCCGAGGACGCCGAAGACGTAGCCGATGCCTCCGATAGCATCCTGCAACCGGACCTTTTTCTCATGGGCATGAAGCTGATCGCGGAGGGGTCCCAACTGCCGGGCCACCACCGACTCGACCGTCTCCATGGTAACGGGGGTATCCTCGCTGGACATCCCGCCGCCGTCGGTCACAACGGCATCCCCTTCCATGGCGACAGAAGCACCCAGAAATTCCGATTCCGGCACCGTGTAAAGACCTCGGTGCCCCTCCCCGGCTTCTCCGATTAATCGGTGGCGCACCTTGGCACGAATGGGCAGGGTAAAATGCCCGGCATCGTCTGTCTGGGTTTCTTCCAGGAGGGCACCGTCGGGCGCGAAGGCCTTTACCGGCCGGTGAGCAACCGGGGTTCCATCGGCATAGGCCATGGAACCCACGAGATTGGCCCCCTCTACCCGCGCGAAGAGATCGACACCGTGGGCCTGCGCGCGCAACGGCACGGCGAGCACGATGAGGCCGGTCAACGTGATAGCAATCAATCGCATGAGACGGGTGACTCCTCCGTGGCCGTATCGTCTTCGAGGGCATGGCCGGATAACAATTCGGGGCTTACCTTGTGAAGGAATCCTACTGCCGAAGCCGTGACGCCGGACTCGACAAGCATGACGGGGATATGTGCCAGCAGAATACCCCCTGCGATGGCAAAAAAGTCTTCCCCGGCGGTGCAGAGTATCAGACCCAGCAGGAGGGCCGATAAGGCCACGGCCACGCCACCGAGCAGGCCGGAGAGCCATGGTGACGGCACCTTGCCCGACTTCGTGCCAGAGAGCCCGTTACGGGCGTAGTACACGGCGACGGCTGGCAGGGCCATGATACAGGTATTGAGTCCCAGGGTAGTGATACCTCCGAAACCGAAAAGCACCAGTTGGAGCACGAGCCCGATCAGCACGGCCGGAAAGGCGGCCCACCCGAGCACGATACCCAGTAGACCGGTGAGTGTGAGATGGACACTGACGCCCGCAAGGGGAATGTGCACCAGCGACGCCACAAAGAACCCGGAGCCAAGGACGGCGGTGCGCAGGGCATGGGCTTCATCGAGTTTCCGCAGGCCCATGGCCACACCGCCCCCCGCGAGGAGAACGCCGCCACCAAGAACCAGGGGTGAAGTCACGATACCTTCGGCTAAGTGCATAAGAAACCTGCTGGAATGCGTTTTGGGGTTGGGCCTGAAGACCTGCCGTTCCATGGGAGATGGAGGGGTCAAACCGGCCCTGATAATAGCATTTGAGACCCGCCACAAAACAGATACACGGGCCAAAAAGACGCCGCCCGGAAAAATCCCTTTCAGGACATCCCGGGCGGGGCGAAGTCATTGCATCATGCTCGGTGGAAGGTCAGGAACCTTCGTACCGTGCAAGCCGTTCTTTCAGTTGCGCCAGAAGTTCGTCGTTGTCGCAGATTTCGATGGCCTTTTTCTGCGTCGCGATGGCCTCTTCCTTCTTACCGGCCTTGAAGAGACCGAGCGCCAGGGTGTCGAGAATATCGGCCGACTTGCCTTCGGCCAATTCGTTTGCACGCTTGGCGAGGGCCATGGCGAATGCATCGTTCTTATAGGCCAGGTTTTCGTTGCTGAAGAGGGTCCAGGCGACCTGTCCGAAAAAGACCGGGTCATCGTAGCCGCTCTCCAGGAGCTTCTTTGCGACCGCATCGGCCTCGTCCGTGTTGCGTCCATAGCGGGCCAGCACGATGTACTCCTGGGCCCAAAGCATGGTGAGTTCACTCATCTCCTCACGCATTTTTTCCATTTTGGCCCGTTCGCGGACATCACCAAGATCAAAGTTGCCGGCGACGACCTTTTCCACCACTTCGTCCAGTCCCGCCATGGGGTGACCCTGCCAGACGAGGGTTCCACTACGGTCTACCACGAAGGCATGGGGAATGCCGGTAACGCCAAAGGGCCCCGCGTAGCTTTCCCACGTTTTCTTGCCTTTGTCGATGGCAACGGTGTAATCCATTTGCTCGCCCATGTCGTCGACGAAGCCCTTCACCTGCTCCTCGCTCTCATCGGAGAATCCAATGACCCGGACCCCTTTGTCCTTGAACTTCTCTTGCAACTCGGTCAAATGGGGAATGCTTTGACGGCAGGGGCCGCACCAGGTGGCCCAGAATTCGACGACGTATACCTCGCCGAGTTCGCTCAGATCGGTTTTTACGGGCTCGCCCTTGACCACCCCACCCACGCTCAGGTCGGGCGCGGCATCCCCCAATTCGAGGGCGGCGGCGGGAAGTAAGAGCAGCGCCCCTACGCTGAGCGCCAGCGGTACCATACGAGTTAACATGTTCATCTCCTTGTTGTATTTCAGGTTATGGGGAATCTACACGCCCACGAGTTTCCATTGAGGGGACCCCTGTGGGAATACATTCACCGCACTTGGGGGTACAATGTCATCCACTACCATTCTCTTTCGATATTTCTTTACACGATGGTATATAATCGAAGTAAGGCGTGGCCGGTGTGGGTATTTCGGCACAGAATACGCCAACACGACGGAGCAGGAGTTCCGTTGTGCAGGTGAAGTTCAACTTTTGAGGTGCCAGGATTGTACCGTTATCGTTTCATGATTGTCATGCTCGTCACCGGTCTGTTAGCCGGATGCCTTCACCATAACCCGGTGCTGACCCGCAGCGAACTGGATGGGCTGCCGACCGCGTCGCCCACCACCTTCGCCATTGGGGATGTGCTGGAGTTCAAGTTCTTTTATCATCCGGAGCTGAACGAGGTCCAAACCATCCGCCGGGACGGCACAGTAGACCTCCAGTTGGTAGGTGAAGTCACGGCAGAAGGGGAATCGACCGAGAGCCTTCGCCTTGCGCTGTTGGAACGTTACGCGGGCATTCTCAAGAATGCAGACATTGCCGTGATTGCCCGCAGCCGCCCCATCGAGCGGGTGTATGTGAGTGGAGAGGTTGTCGCCCCGGGCCCCATTGATATGCAGGGTCGCATTACAGCCCTTCAGGCCATCATGTATGCCGGGGGCTTTAACACCACCACCGCCGCCCCCGATTCCGTGGTTGTAATCCGCCATAGCGACGGCAAGCGTGTGGGTACGGTAATCGATTTGGCAGCCGCCCTGCGTGGCGAAGAGACCAGCCCGTTGGAATTGCGTCCGGAAGATATCGTCTATGTGCCCACCTCCCAGATACGCCATTTGAACACCTGGCTTGATCAGCACTTCTACGACCTCCTGCCGGATATGAGTATGTCCTATACCTACAGCGACTCTTATATTCACGGCAAGACCAATACGACCGAACGCTAGGAACCCACTGTGAGCCCGATGCCAAGCGAGAACAGCGCGACGCTGCGCGATGTCCTTTTTATCCTCTTTCGCCAGGAAAAACGGATCCTACTTTTCTTCGTCACCGTCGTTGTGGCGGTCATATTGGCCACCGTGATCGCGCCCTCGGTCTACCAGTCGGAGGCCAAGGTCCTAATCCGGCTGGGTAAGGAGAGTCTTGCCGACCCCACGTTGAGCAACGATATCAATCCAATCCTTTCGGTAGGACAGTCGCGCGATTCCGATATTGCGTCGGGTATCGAGCTGATGAAAAGTCGTGAACTGGCGGCGAAGGTCGTGGACGAATTTGGCCACGAATCCTTTCTTTCGCCCCGTGACGCGAAGCTAAAATCCGGTGAAAAGAACTTCTTCCTGGTAGCCATCGATTGGTTTGACGATTTGTTAACTCCTGGTGATGGCCCTTCCGGCGCACAAAGCGCGGCGGAAGCCCGTCGTGAAGACGCTATCGAAGCCTTCATGGATGACCTTCAGATTGAGGTGGGCAAGCAGAGCGCCATCATCACGCTGACCTTGGATGCGTACCATCCCCAATTGGCCCACGACGCGTTGCAGTTTCTGCTCGATGCCTACATAGAGCGTCATATTGAGGTGTACCAGGCCTCCGGCTCACTTCAGTTCTTTGAAGAGCAGGCCGCCGCCCTGAAGACCGCCCTCGAAGCCGAGGAAGACCGACTGCAGCAACTCAAACTGCAATATGGTGTTACCACCTTCAATGAAGCGCAGACGCTGCTCATGGCCCGTATCGATACCCTGAAGCAGTCTATCGACGAGACATTGGGGAATCGGGCGGCCGCCTCTGCCGCGCTGGAATCCCTTCGCCGCAACAGCATGGAGCTCCCCCAATTGGTGGCGGTCCAGAAGAAATCCGGTATCCCCAACCTGACGGCCAATGCCATGCGTGAGGATCTTTTCGACCTGCGCATTCAGGAGCAGCGCCTCCTGGCGAAGTATGAGGAGAGCAGCCCACCGGTCCAGTCTATTCGCGAAGAAATCGCGCAGGCCGAAGCCCTCCTGGAGGCCGAAGCGGCTACGCTGACCGAGGATATCGACGGCACAAACACGGTGTACCAGGATATATTAAGCTCGACGCTGAAACAGCAGGCCAGCCTCCGTGGCATTGATGCCCAGGCCACCGCGTTGAACGAGCAACTGCTTCAGTCGATGGATTCCCTGAACCAACTTATACAAACGGGCCTGGATGCCCAGCGTATGGAACGAAACATGGGTATTCAGGAATCCAATTACCGAACCTACCTGGAAAAAATGGAACAGGCCCGCATCAATCGGGAGTTGGAAATTCAGCAGCTTTCCAACATCAGCATCGTCCAGAGCCCCACGATGACGGTGGACAACGTGCGGCCCCGCCGACTGTTAAACGTGGTCATGGGCTTTTTCCTTGCCCTTTTCGGCGGCATCACCTTTGCCTTCATCCTGGAATACCTGGACGACTCCTTCAAGAAGCCCGATGATGTGGAACGGGAACTCGGCGTGCCCGTGCTCGCCGCCATCGCGCGTCCCCGGGGCAGGGGAATCTTCGCCAAGCGGGTTTCCGCCCGCCAGTGTCAGCTTCACAAGGGGCCCGGAGGCTGGACGCTCCCCCCCGCCGTGCGCGAGCAGTATAAGGGGCTCAGCGACGCCATCATCGGGACCCACTCCACCGATAATCCGAAGCGTTGCCTGGTGGTAACCAGCAGCGCCGTCGGTGAAGGGGCCTCGACTATCGCGACGAATCTGGCGTTTACCCTGGCGGCCTCGGGTGCCAACCGGGTCTTGCTCGTGGACGCGCAGATCAGTCGTCCCTCGCTCCACGAAGCCCTCCAGTGCCCACAGACACCGGGGATGGTGGACCTGCTGAATGAGCGGAGCGTTGCGAAGGACATCGTGGTCAGTACGGAGATTTCCGGGCTCGACTTTGTGCCCGCCGGCAAGCTGGGTGATGAACTGACCTACCTGAGCGAAGCCCGCTTCTTCGACAAGGTCGATATCAACGAGAAGATCGATGCGTGGAAGACGACCTACGACTACACCATTATCGATGCGCCCTTCGTCTCCCCTAATGCCTCTACGCTCCTGCTCTCCGAGATAGCAGATGGGGTCTTGTGGGTTGTCGAGGCCGAATCGACCCGCAAGCCGGTCGCCCTGTACACCCAGATGCTGCTACAACGTGCCGAGGCCAACATGCTTGGCGTGGTATTCAACAAACGACAGTTTCATATCCCCCGCTGGCTCTACCGATTTATTTAGGGCATGGCGCATCCGGTAATCCATGACCCCTACCGAAGCCCCCACACCTGCAACAACCGATAGGCTTCGCGCCCCTTTGGGACGGCGTTGGGTCTTGTCGTGTCTCCAGCTGATGGATCAGGCGGCGCTTATCGGCAGCCTTTATCTTGCCACCGTAGTATGCCTGGCCACCCAACCCGATGAATCGCTGCAGGAAGCGATCAATGTCCGCACCCATCTGCACAACTACCTATTTGTGGTGGGCTTTGCGCTCGTCTGGCACGTGGTCTTCGCGCTGCATTTGCTGTATGACTACAATGCAGCTTATTTTCAGGAAGGTAAATTC
The DNA here is from genome assembly GCA_034669905.1 of Candidatus Hydrogenedentota bacterium. Classification (GTDB taxonomy): domain Bacteria; phylum Hydrogenedentota; class Hydrogenedentia; order Hydrogenedentales; family JAEUWI01; genus JAEUWI01. The sequence goes on along the minus strand of JAXMOL010000009.1, from coordinate 92,742 downwards.
ACCGCGCTGATTCGGGCCACGATGGCGGGAACGCTTCTGCTCACCATCCTGGCGGCCATTTTCGAATACGGGATTGTCACTTCCCTGTTCATCACCACGTTTTTCATCGTTTCTACTGCCATTTGTGTCGGGGGTCGGCTCCTCCTGAACTATCTGGTACTGCGAACCGGCCTGGCCACGGTCCATGCCAAACAGCTGTTAATCGTGGGCACCAACCGACGGGCCCGATCGCTGGCGGACCGTTACCAGCGTCGCCCCGAGATGGGCTACCACTTTCTCGGCTTCGTCGATAAGCGATGGCCCTCTGAAGGCGCGGAATCCGAGACGACCGGTAAAATCGTGTCCTCCTTTGACGCGCTCTCTGCCTACCTGAGAGACCACGTGGTAGACGAAGTGATCATCTGTCTCCCCGTAAAATCGCACTACAGCGCCATTGCCCGCATTGTGGAAACCTGCGAAGAGCAGGGAATTCCCCTGAGTATTTCGACGAAACTTTTCAACATTCAGAATCCCCGGGTGCGGCAGAAGTACTTCAGCTCCAGCCTTGTGCTGCTCATTTCCTCGAGCATTCTGGACGAACGGGAAATGGTGCTGAAGCGTCTCATCGATGTCGTGTGTTCCGGCTTTCTTCTTCTCCTCCTCTCTCCCCTGCTGCTACTCGTGGCCGTCCTGGTGAAGCTGACTTCCAGCGGCCCGGCCATCTTCGTGCAGGAGCGGGTAGGCCTGAACAAGCGCGTCTTTCGGCTCTATAAGTTTCGAACTATGGTCGAAGATGCCGAGTCGCGCATGGCCGAGCTGGAACATCTGAACGAAGCCGAAGGGGGCCACTTCAAAATCCAACACGACCCCCGTGTGACCCCCCTGGGGCGTTGGCTTCGACGCACCAGCATCGATGAGCTCCCCCAACTGTTTAATGTACTCATCGGAGAGATGAGCCTGGTGGGCCCCCGCCCCCTCCCCTTGCGGGACGCAGACAATATTGTGCTGGACTGGCCCCGGCGGCGCTTTGGCATTCGACCGGGCATTACCTGTCTCTGGCAAATTGCCGGTCGCGCTGATCAGTCCGTCTCCTTTGAGCAGTGGATGACGTTGGACATGGCCTATATTGACACGTGGTCGCTGTTGCTCGACCTGAAGATACTCGTTCAGACCATCCCGGCAGTGCTTCGTGGGAAAGGGGCCTATTAGCGGTCATGCCGGATGTCTCCGTCATCATTGTCACGTGGAATTCCGCCGGCTGCATAGCATCCTGTCTGGAGAGCCTCCAACGTCATGGCAGTGAGGAGATCCTGGAGATAATCGTTGCGGACAATGGCAGCTCCGATGAGACGGTCTCCTTGATAGCCGACCAGTATCCCGAGGTTCGGTTGTTGCTCATGGGGGCGAATCTGGGCTTTCCAAAGGCGAACAACCTGGCCGCAGCGCAGGCCAACGGGCAGTATCTTTTCTTCCTGAACCCGGACGCGCGGTTGGAAAATAATGCCATCGCCCTGCTGCGTACTCGCTTAGTCGGCGACGAGCAACTGGGCATCGTGGGACCCTCTATCTGTGACGAAGCGGGGCACTCCGTGGTGGTGGATGCCCGGTCTTTTCCGTCGCTACGAAACACCTGCTTTCGCTATCTGGGGCTCCGCACCTTGTTTCCGGGCCATCCGGTCTTTGGCGCGGCCTACCTCCACCCTTCCAAGCGGGTCACGTCGCAGGAGGTGGAGTGCCTCACCGGGGCGGCCATGTTTATGGAAGCGGCACGCTTCCACGCAGTCGGGGGATTTGATGATGAATTGCCCATGTATTTCGAAGACATGGACCTCTGCGGCAAGGTCAATGCCACGGGTAAACGGTGTGGCTATGAACCCGCCGCCCGGGTAACCCATCTCGGTGGCGAAAGTGCGGCCCTCTCCCCCATCGCCCGCTTCCTGTTGGCCCTGGAAGATGGCCAGGCACCGTGGATGTATTTTCGGCGTTACCGTTCCTTGCGGACCGCCCAGACCTTCACCCTGGTGCTGGCCCTTGGAAACCTGTTTCGGATCATGCTCTACGTCCTCGCCCTTCCGTTGGCCGTCAACCCCCACATTCGCAAGCGACTCTTCACCCGATTCGACGTATCCTTTACTATGCTCCGATGGTGCATTTCCAGCAAGTCCCGTTGCATCCAGGAGGCCCGCGCCCGCTTCGACGCCGAGCCCGTGCCCTTCGCCCCGGATAAGGCCCATGAACGCGGATAGTGTCATGGGGATCAGCATTCTGGTGCACAACCGCAATCGCGGCGATTGTCTGGAACGCTGCCTGGCGTCCATCGCCACGCAGCAGGCCCGCCCCCTGGAGGTCGTGCTGCTGGATGCGGAGTCGACGGACGATTCGGCGGAAGTTATCGCGCGCCAGACGGTCGCGCTGGAAGCCCTTGGCATCGACGTGATCTGCCATTCCTGTGCGCCGGCGGGGGTCCCCCACTCCCGCAATCTGGCGGCGTCTCTGGCCACCGGAGAATTGCTCTTTTTTATGGACAACGATGCCACGCTGGTGGGACCGGACGTGGCGGAAACGCTGCGGCAACGCTTTACGCAGGATCCGGCCCTTGGCCTCGTGGGCTGCCAGATTCGGGCCGGCGACGAGGACGAGGCCGATCCCTTTTGCTGGGTCTACCGCCGCCCCGTCGAAAGGTGGTTCGACGAACCCTTTGATACCTTTACCTTCGCCGGTGCGGGCTTTTGTGTTCGGGCAGAGGCCTATCAGGCCTGTGGCGGTTTTTGGGAAATCATTGAGTATTCCCGCGAGGAAGAAGCCCTGGCACTGCGCTTGCTGGACCGGAATTGGCGGGTACGCTATCGGCCTGAAGCGGCCGTACGTCACTATCCCGATCCCCGCGGGCGCCGTAACGCCATCGAGCGGCGGGTAGTGGAACTGAAGAACGGCGTATTGATCTACTGGCACGCCTATCCCCGGGGCGCTGGATTGATCTTCAGTCTGCTGCGGGTAGCCTCTATGACCCTTCGTACCGTGCTGCGCCGGGAAGGTTCCGTCGGCACCCTGTTAACCGGCTGGACGGCCGCCCGCCAGTGCTGGCGGGAGAGGAATCTGCGACCAGAGCCCGTGCGTTGGCGAACATTTTTTCAGCTGTTGGCCCTCCACTTTTCGAAAGGTGCCTCCGAATGACCACTCCCCCCGAACGAATTGAGGTACTTGGCTGCCCCTTTGACGCCGTCACGTTTGACGAGGCGGCGGAACGGATCGGACAGGCATTATCCAGTGGCGAACGCCTCCATGTATGCGTCGGCAATGTGGACATGGTCATCAAGGCGGAACAGATTCCGGACTTCTCCGCTATTTTTCACGATTGCGGGCTGGTCATCTGTGACGGCGTACCGGTGACGTGGGCCGCGGCAGGACTGGGCACGCCCCTCAAAGGCCGGGTCAGCGGTACCGATATGGTCTGGGAGTGTGCCGCCCTCTCGGAGCAGCTCAATGTGGGCATCGCAATGATTGGCGCCCAGTATGACATTACCGTCAAGGCCGCCGAAACGATGCAAGAACGCTACCCCGGCGCCCGTCTCAAGGCCTTTCCCACGCCTTACCCCCTCACGGACGAAGCGAATGAGGAATTACTGACGGCCGTGCGGGAATTTGGTGCGGCCATGGTGCTGGTGGCCCTGGGTGCCCCCAAGCAGGAGCGGTGGATACGGGATCATCTGGATGCGTCCGGTGCCCATGTGGGTATCGGTATCGGGTCGGCCTTTGATATCATTAGTGGAGCGTTGCCCCGGGCCCCCCGCTGGATGCGAGACAACGGGCTCGAATGGCTCTACCGCATGTTTCAGGATCCGGGCCGTCTGGTGCGGCGCTATCTGGTGGAAGACCTCCCTTTTGTATGGCGGGTCGGCTATGCCGTAGTCTGTAAGCGCCTGGGCCTGACGGGAAAGCCCGGGACCCCGTGAGCTCCCGAATCGTTCCGGTTGTATCACGGATATCCGAAGGGAAAAACTGAGCATCCATGGAAGCTACGTCTTCTCAAACACCGAGCCGTTTGCCCGGCCAAATCGCCATTGGCCTTTTTTTCCTGGCGCTCGGGGCCTCGGTCCTCATCAGCACGGCTAATGATCTGCTTGTCATCCCAATTGGCGTGGCATTCTTCTTTTTACTCACACTCGTGTCCTTTCTCCGGCCCATCCCGGTTTTTCTCACGCTACTCGGCTTTTCCGTACTTGTAACGCTGGACCTGTCCGTCGATGTGGGACCACTTCCGCGCATTGGGCCCACCCGCATCTTCATGGGGGCTTTCCTGCTGGGTCTTTTTCTGCGCCTGCTGGTCTATGGCACGCTCATTCCCGGATACCGTGCCGTCTGGCCGTTGTTTGGCGGGGCCTGCCTCTACATCGCGTCCTCGCTGGTGAGCACCTTTGTCTCCGTGGCTCCGGTCGTGAGTATCTATGCAGTCTTCGGTCGGGAGATTCTGGAGCAGTTGCTCTTTTTCTACCTGTTTCTTTACTTTCTGCAGGTTCCCGGCTTCTGGAAAAGCCTGCGAACCGCCCTCTATATCGCGACGTTCATCACCTGTCTGCTGGCCTATGTGGAGGTCTATGCGGGCACCAATCCCCTGGTACCCTTTATCCCGGATGGCTGGCTGGATTTTCGGGCCGGCATTTTACGGGCACGGTCAACCTTCTTTCACCCCATCGCCTATGCCTGTTTTCTGAACCTCGTCTTTCCCTTTGTGGTGGTCGATTTTCTCAATACACGACGTAACGAAGTGCGGGTGGCACTCGCCGTGCTCGGGACGGCCATCCTGGTTGCGGCGCTCTTTACGGTGAGCCGGGCCCCCTGGATTATCCTCGCCATGGAGGTTGGGGGCCTCGTGCTTTGGGAGTGCCGCCGGGACCTCCGCCGCATGGCCTTTATCGTGACCCTGGGGTGTATCGCCGTCGGCGCTGCTTTCCTCGCCTACCAGCTCAACGAAACGGTGCAGGACCTGTTCGAGCCTTTTATCAACCCCAGTAAAGTGGAAGAAGGCTCGACCGAATACTATCGTGTGGTCGTTTTTGAAGCCGTTTGGGAGCGGGTACAGTCGGCGCGCATTTTCTTCGGCTACGGCCCCAACGCGTTCAATTATGCCGATATTGAAGTCACCTACAATAACACGACCCGTATCATTCAAGAGCCGGATCTACACTACGCACGCATACTCTTCGAATTCGGCGCCATCGGCAGTGGGCTCATTTTGCTTCTCATCTTTCGGGGAATCTGGCGCGGCGTCCAAAACCTGCGTCAGTCCCGACCGGAACAGCAGCGGTGGATTATGGCGGCCCTTGTGGGAATCGTGGGCTTCGTGCTGGTGAACTTTACCGTGAGCATGTTCTCCATGTTTCCCTTGGGCATGATTTTCTGGATGGCCATGGCGGTGGCGCTGAGTAATGAAAGCGTGAACCCGGCAAGAGAGAGCGACGGCTGAGCGGGCAGGGACCGTTGGGCTGATTCCGGCGCACCGGCCATGCGGCAGCACCGGGTAACGTGCGCGGCATACCCATTCTCCTACCTTCACCGTGAATCGTACCCGTGCGATCGAGTATCGTATTCAGAAAAAATACGTACTCCGACCCCTAGTTCAAGACGCTTCATTGAAAGGTGGATATGATACGTCTCACTCGAAAAACACTGCTTCTCCTTCTCGCCTCGGTATTGGGCACTATGGTGACCCCCGCCCAGGAACGTCCCAATATCGTCTTAATCATGGCGGATGACCTGGGCGGAAGAGATTTACCGGCCTATGGCAACGCCTTCAACGAAGCCCCCCATATCGACAAACTGGCCACCCAGGGCATGCGCTTTCTCAACGCCTATGCAGCCCCCGTCTGCTCGGCGACGCGGGCAAGCATTCAGGCGGGACAATATCCGGCACGGGTCGGCATCTTCGATTTTATCCCCGGCCACTGGCGCCCCTACGAGGAAGTCACTGTCCCCCACCACAAGGTCCAACACTTACCGGGGGATATTCGAACCATCGGCGATGCGATGCAGGCGGCGGGATACAAAACCGGGTACTTCGGGAAATGGCATTTGGGTGGCGGTGAGCATTCGCCCGAGGCGCGGGGCTACGACCAGGCCCACGTCTATCGTGGCGGTGGCTTTTACAATCCCAAGTTCGTACCTGCCTACGAGGGCGGGAAAGGCCAACGCCTGAGTGATACGCTCAGTGACATGGGCATCGAATTCATGAAAGCACACCAGAAGGAACCCTTCTTTCTATTCGTATCGCACTACGACGTCCACGTTCAGCTGGATGCGGATCGGGACCTGATCAATAAATACCTGAACAAAAAGCGGGACCCGGATTATCCCGGCAATGCCGTCTATGCGGCCATGATAGAACATCTGGACAAAAGTGTCGGTGCCCTCATGCGTGCCGTGGATGAACTTGGCCTGGCAGACAATACGATATTTATTTTCTACTCCGACAATGGCGGCGTTGACAACCGCTACGACAACATCCCCCTATTGGGCGGCAAGAGTAAGGATGTCTACCCCGAGGGGCATCCCCTGCAATACATTGCCACGTCGAATGCACCCTTGCGGGCCGGCAAAGGGACGCTCTACGAAGGCGGCATTCAGGTTCCTTTAATCGTCCGATGGCCGGGAAAGATACCCGCCAACTCCCAGTCAGAGGCCATCGTATCGAGCGTGGATTTCTATCCCACCTTCCTGGACGTGGCGGGTACGGAACCCCCATCCGAACAGGTGCTGGATGGGTTCTCGATGCTCCCTGCCCTGACAAACAACACCGTTGACCCCGAACGGGAAGTGTTTACCCACTATCCGGTTTATCACCATGAGCAACCCATGTCCGCCCTGCGAAAGGGTGACTGGAAAATCGTCGAGAATCTGGTGTCCGGGGATGTGGAACTCTACAACCTTCGGTACGACGTGAACGAAATGACCGACCTCCGTTTCAGCTATCCGGAAAAAACGAACGAAATGAAAGCGGCATTGAAGGACTGGCAGACGCGCACCGATGCGCAGAACCCCGTTCCGAATCCAGCCTTTGACGCGGAGCGCCGTTACGAATGGGAGCCGAACCCGTACCGGTAGTGTGTTTGTGGCCCCAATTCGTGGCGGCTCTCACAGCAAGTCCAACTGACACACGCATAACACCGAGGCTGAAGCCATGATTGAGTTTAAAGACTTTGCCCCCAGACAATTGTCCGAGGGGGGCTTTCTGAGTGCGGCCCAATACGCGTCCTTCGAAGATGCAGTGAACGAGGCGGGCAGCTGGATAGAAAGCGCAAAGGTGACTGTCATTAACATCGAAACCGTCGTACTACCCAACATGCGCTCCCGTCGCGAAGAGGGTTCCACCGACACTTCGTTACGCCAGAGCGACGAACGTTCGACCACCTGGAATCAATTCATCCGGGTCTGGTATCAGGCCTGATTTCGGGACGTCGTGGTCAGGTGTCCTGGGCCTGAAAATACGCGAGGGCATTACGGATTCCGGTCTGGAAATCGGTGGCCGCTTCAAAGCCCAGCGATTTCTGTTTTTTTGTATCGCCTCCCCGGGCGAAGACCCCTTCGGGGCGGGTGGACGTGCCTGTCACCTCTGGCGCATAGCCGAGTTCCTTCGCCGCCATGCGTACCATGTCTTTGAAGTTCGTCAGGATACCGGTGGAAAGATTGATGGCGTCTCCATTGTCGATGGATTCCATGGTCGTCAGAACCCCGGTAACACAGTCTTCGATGTGTATAAAATCGCGCATCTGCTCGCCCGTGCCCCACACCTGGATGGTCTCGGCGCCGTGCTCCCGGATTACCCGTTTACAAATAGCGGGAAAGGGGTAATTGTCGTCCTGATCTTCGCCGTAGCCGGAAAAAGGCCGGTAGGAGACACATTTGAGGCCATGCTTCTCATAGGCGAGGCGGGCCAGGTATTCTCCCGTGAGCTTTGCCCATCCGTAGGTCAGGTCAGGCATGGCGATATTGTCTTTAAACTCAATCATGTCTTCGACCAGCAGCTCGTAATGGTCCCGTGTCTGCCGGGCAATGGGATAGGCGGCGCTGGAACTGAAGTAGCAGGTGCGGGCGGGCTTGGCCTTGACGGCCCACTGCCAGAACATGGAGTCGATGGCCAGATCGTCGGCCACGGCCAGGGGATTGTGCTCAATCATCATGCGGCCACCGACCATGGCGGCCAGGGGCAACGCAAGGTCGAAGTCGGTATCGTCCACCCGCTGAAACCAGGCGCGACAATCTTCGTGATAGAAGTGGAATTTGGGATAGTCACGGGGGTCGAAGAGTGGCCAACCTGCCTCGGGGAGAATGCCGCCCGTCAGGTCCACGACGCTGTCCACACAGTGGACTTCGTCCCCCTGGTCGAGAAAACGCTTGCAGAAATGGCGGCCCACGAATCCGGCTCCGCCGGTAATCAGAATCTTACGCATGTCAATCGCTTTCAGGAGACAGTGAATGTAGGGCATGCCCGTAACCGGGACGGCTAGATTCCACCGACACGAGCGGGTATGATGGCGTCTGTACCATTTACAAACGGTAGGTACATGGTAGCATGTGCCCCTTCCAACGGCCAACCGGAATCCCCCATTGCCCTATCGAAACGCCCATGACCCACGATAACGACGCCGAGGCCCACGGCGATGGCCAACGTATCGCCCGAAACACCGTCTACAATTTACTGGGACGTGGCCTGCCCCTGGTGGTGGGTCTGGCGACCACGCCGTTCATTGTGCGATTTCTGGGGGAAGAACGTTTCGGGCTATTCGCCATTGGATTTGCCATTATCTCGTCCTTTTTTGTTTTCGACATGGGGCTGGGGCGGGCCGTGGCAAGATATGGTGCCGCCTACCGGGCGTCGAATCGGGAAGAGGAAGTTCCCCTGTTGATCTGGAGCGCCGTTGGACTCCAGACCCTGCTGGGGCTGCTGGGTGGGGCTCTCCTGATTGCGGTCACCCCCTACCTCGTTGCCCACGTCTTTGCGATTCCCGACGAGCTGCACTCGGAGGCGCGCTACGTATTCTATTTCCTGGCAGGCACGATTGTGCTTTCGCTCACCGAGTTTTCCTTCGCCGGGGCGCTCGAGGCGTACCAACGTTTTGACCTGCTTAATGCGGTGCGGGCTCCCATAAACGTCTTGAGCCTGTTACTAATCCTCTGGGTAGCCTGGATTGAAGGTACGCTCGCACTGTTTTTCGGGCTTTTCCTCGTCTCGCGCATCGTGCTTACCGGGCTTCTTTTCGTGGCCTGTGGCCGCATTGTCCCCGGCTTCTTTCGGCGACCCCGCCCCACCGTGGCCAGCTTGATGCCCCTGGTGCACTTTGGCAAGTGGGTGACGGTGTCGAATCTGCTGGCACCGGCGCTCTTGTATGCCGACCGTTTCCTGTTGGGAACGCTGGGCTCCATGGGACAGGTGGCGTATTACGCGGCTCCCTTCCAGATTGTCGAACGCCTGCTGATCATACCCGGGACCTTGACCAGCACCCTCTTCCCGGCGATCAGCGCCTTAGACAGTGCCCAGGCCAATGACAAACTACAGCAGCTGAGTCTTCAGGCCCTTCATTTTCTGATTTGTATTATGGGGCTGGTTGGGGTGATGCTTGCCGCAGGCGCCCCATGGATAGTCTGGCTCTTCTTTGGCGAGAACTACCTGCCCCACAGCGTTTCGGTTTTTCGCATTCTCCTTCCGGGATTCGTGTTGAACGCCCTTGCCTTTATTCCCTACTCCATTGTCCAAGGCTGTGGGCGTCCGGATATCACGGCAAAGTTTCATCTCATCGAGTTCCCCATCCACCTGGCCCTGCTGGTCTTCGGGTACCACTATGGCGGCCTTGCGGGTGTCGCATTCGCCTGGTCGGTGCGCGTTACGCTGGACTGTGCCCTTTTGCTCTATTACTGCCATCTTCGGGGCTGGCTTGACGGGAAGCTCCTCGTGCGCCATCGGGCTACCCGCAACGCCCTGATTTTCCTGGTCGCTGGTGCAGCGCTCAGCCAGCTCTCCTGGGACGCCTCGCTGGGTGCCAAGGGTATTGCCCTCGGAATCGTGGTAGCGGTATATACTTACATGTATTCATTCGGTCTTTCCCCCACGGACCGGGACGCTGTGTGGCGGTTTATCGGACGTCGTGTAGACGGAGAACAGGAGCACTGAGATGGGCCGAGCACTCCCTTATCTATTGATCGTGATTGTCCTGGCGATTGGCGTAGGGTGGGTTCTCTCCACCATGCAGCAGGAACGCGAACGGGTCATTGTCGCCGAATCCGTTGCATTCGAGGGTAGCCGCACGTATTACGTCGACCAGGAAATCGGGCGGGACGGAAATCCTGGAAATTCTCCGGAAGCCCCCTGGCGAACCCTCTCCGCCGTGCGGCGCGCGCCGCTACGCCCCGCAGACCAGGTGCTGTTGCGCCGGGGGCAGATATGGCGGGCCTCTCTCGACGTTGCCCAGTCGGGCACGGCCGAACAGCCCATCGTCATTGGGGCCTATGGCGAAGGTGCCCCGCCCGCTCTACGGGGCTCCAATACTTTCGACACCCCTGCGGAATGGCATCGCGATGCGGAAGGACGGTGGTATCTCCTGGGTATCACACACCCGCCGGGCATGCTCATACACGATGGCGCGCACGGCACCCGCCGCAGCGCCCGAGAGGACCTGTCGGCCCCCTGGGATTTTTACTTCGACCAGGCCCGAAAACGTCTCTATGTGCACTTGGATCGAAATCCGGCCGAGTCTGCTTCGACCATTGAAATTCCCGTGCGGGAATTTGTCATTGGCCCGCTGGAAGCAGACCACATCACCTTTCGCCAGCTGGATATGGGCCATGGTCGCAACATCACCCTCCTCGCGTGGGATAGTGATGGCCTGCGGGTAGAGGAATGCCATTTCTCGGGAAGCCCCGGCAATCACATACAGTTCCAGCACGGCTCGAATGATGGCGTGGTGGCAGACTCCACTTTTGACGATTGGAATCTGCTGCATCAGCGCGCCTATGCCATCCAGGTGATTGCTGAACAGAGCGGCCCGGTGGATATTTCAGGCTGCACCTTTACGGCCACGTTGCAGGGTGGCGGCGACGACCACGCGGCCATCATGAATGACTACAACGGCTGGGTGCGCACGGTGGAGGGCTGCACCTTTGTGGGGAACAACGGGGCCCTGGCCGATGAAGGCGTGGTCATCTGGCGGCCTGCGGCAACCGCGACGTCGGTCCGCATTACAGACAACTCGTTTTCAGGACTTGGCGGCACGGCCATCATGGTGCAGGAGCTGGAGCACTATGGCGCACGTCTCCAGGTGGCGGTCCTTCGAAACCACATTGAAAACGTGTGTCTCGGTGATGACCTCGATAAAGAAGCCCTGCGGGTACGGCAATTCAGCGCGGCGTCGGAGGTGCTGGTTGCCTACAATCAGATTCATGGTACCGGACCGGGCCAACATCCCCATGCGGGTATTGGTGTCCAGGAAGCCCGGGGGCTGACCCTGGCAAACAATCTTGTGCGGGGAGCCGATACGGGCATACTGGTAAAACAGTCGGTTTCCGAGCTCGTTGTGCGGAACAATCTGTTGATGGAAAACCGGGGTCCGGGACTCGCGGTTCAATCGGGCGGTACCGGCATCGACTCGGACTACAACGGATATTTTCAAAACGCGGGAGGCGATTCGACCGGTCTGGCCCCCGAGAGCCACAGCGTATTCGACGACCCCAAGCTGTCCGAACACTTCGGGCCAACACCAGGAAGTCCCCTCATCGATGCCGGCGAGGCATTGTCAGCGCTTCACGAGGGATCGTCGGCGCCAGCGGCACCCCACGGTGCGGCACCGGATATCGGCAGCCGGGAATTCGTGCCGTCTCCCTAGCATGGAGAGCGGACAAGGTGGCTGCGCCGCAGGCACCCATCACGAGCACGACAATTCCGGTCATCCACCATGGCCCCTCGTCTACGAAGTTCCATGGACACGAAAGCTTGTGGCACTCGGCATCGCGTGGCACGAACGCCCCCCGCGCCAATGAAACGAAGTCCCTCAAGGGTACTGCTCGCCGCTATTCACTCATCCAGGTGAGGGTGATGCGGTACCCCGGATAGAGGCGGATGGCCGTTTCCCGTCCGATATCCACGTTGGAATGGACGTCTTCCAGCGGGGTCCGGGTTTTGATATGGGCCCGGGTCGATTTCAGCAGCTGACCAGTCCGGTAAAGGGCAATTTCCCGCTGGGTATTCTGAGGCGGATAGACCCGTTTGTTAAAGGGGCGGTTGCGGATATTGCCATTTGCCGTGGACGGGCGCAGTTTGTCAAAGGACTCGTGGTCATACTCGGTAAAAATGGTCTTCTTGAGCGCACCGGGCTTGCGGGGATCGACGATGAAGGGTTCGTCACTTACGACGAATATTTTTGGAACGCGGATCGTGCTGGCTACTTTGAATTCCAGTTCGCAGCGATCGAGGGCCTCACCGGTGAAAAAGCGTTCATGGCGGACCTCAATCACGTCCCCTTCTTCGGTGTGGATCTGGTAGTCGTCGGGACGGGGTGTGGCTATCCGATTGACTTCATCGCGCTTATAGCGTTGGAAGTCCTGGTATTTGATGGGGGCATTCCCCGGCATCTCCCGGGACAGTTCCTGGGCGGGTTTGCCCGTGGCGCGCTGGTTCTTAATGGGTATCTTGGGCGCTCCCTCAACATCACGGGTCTGCGCAACAACGCCGCTGCCTGCTCCCATGAGGGCGCAGGCGAAGCTTATGAGCAGGATGTCACGCAGGTAAGTCATGTTGTATGTTCCATTGTGCCCCTTGTGTTGGGGCGACGAAGCGGCCTGTAGATAGTATACCGATAAATCGGGGGAGGTATACAGCCGTAACATTCGAAAAATAATTGCGCCGTAAGGACGAAAATTCCCGGGCCGGGCTTGCAGCAGCGGCCCTTTCTGATTACAATCAGAGCAGTAAACAATAAACCCTGTACGCACCGCGCGCCCACCAATAGGGCAGGCGATGCAGGAGGAGTGCGCATGCGACAGCCCTGGTCGAAAATGAACGTTGATGGTGCCAACTTTCAGCGCACCGATGGCGAATTGGATCGCATGTATGATGAAATGCCCAGTCTGCCCGAGCCCCCGGCCCAGGCGGAGGGTGACGATGGGGCGGCATCCCGCACACCACCGCGGAGTCAGCCTCAGACAATCGCGCCCCTCCCCCCCGCCGAAGAAGAGCCCGCAGAGTGCACCAATCCCTCTTGCGCGGATGCCTTTGAGAGTGCGGCAGAATCGGGCGCGCCCCTGGTGGAAGGAAGCGGTTCTGGCTGTACCGATCGCCGCCAGGTGGATGATGCGGCGAAGCGCCCTGACCCCGACCGCCGGAAGAACGGCTAACATGATGGATGTACCCGCGCCACCCCACCCGACGCTTCCCGACGCCTACGATCTGCATCAGTATCTTGAGCAGTTCAAACGGCCGGATGACAACCTTTATGCCCTCGTCGATGCCGCCCAGGACTACCGTCTTTCCGTAGGTTCCCGAAATATTCTCGGCGAACCCCTTCGTCCGCTGTTCACGAAGGCGCCGTATCACATGACGAAGGTAGGCCCTTATCTGGTGCGAATCAAATGCACCAATCGCTATCCGGAATATATGCAGCGCTGGACAGAGAAGCTGGGCAGCAACACGGGCATTTTACTGCTTACGACCTCCTGGCCCCAGGCCGTGCGGCAGCATTGCCGCTCGATTTTCAAAGTCTATGACGAGCAGAACAACATGTTTTACTTTCGGTATTACGACCCGCGGGTGATTCGGACCTATCTTCCCACCTGCACGGCGAAGGAGTGCCGCCAGTTCTTCGGCCCGATTCGCAGTATTTTTGTGGAAGGGGAAACACCGGGAATCATGCATCACTACCGTGCGGGGCAGGCAGCCGTCCAGATGGAGAAGGATGTGATTGCGAACTGGGCGCACGGCGTAGATAGTGCCGACGACAGGGCGCAAAAGACCTCCCGCGTGTAGCCCGTTAAACCTTCTAGAAAAGAGTAGCGCAATCCCTATGGTGCCCTCGTGCTAGTACTCCGAAGTAAACAAATCGAAGCAATCGCTGCTCCCATACGGGAACAATTTGAATTGGAAATGGTGTGTCATGTCAGAACGACCTTTCCCGAGCAATGCGAATCCATGGATGAGGACGCATTGCTCGAAATCGTTCGCTATGGCATCGGGCGTGCCCGGCGATATTCCTTTCGAAGTGACGGCCAAATCAAACGCTGGCTCGGCCTCATGTTCACCTTTGGCCGGGACTTTGACACCGACCCCGCGTGCCGCTGGACGCAGAATGCGCTGCAGCGCGGGAGCCACGAGCCGAACAAGAAAATGAATCAGCTTTATTCCGACGCGTTGAAACGAGAGAATAAGGGGCGCGGGCTCTATGCCCAACGCCCGCAGGGCAAAAAATGAGGTACTCCAACGCCCCGGTCCGGTATAACCAGAATCGTTAAAGCGGCAACCGGGTAATGTGGTTGCGGCGCTTCCGAAGTAAGAGAGAGTTCTATGTATCCTTACCCGCCAACTATTGAATTTGAGGCCTACAAGGACCCCGAGAGCCGCCTGGCGTCAGACGGTGGCGGCAGTGCCGATCAGTCCCAGAGCGGCACAAAAATCTGCGAAAGCAGCTCGGGAGAGGATACGGAAGAATCCCAGCAGGGAAAGGTCGTATCGCTGACCCTGACCGCCGGGGGCACGTCGACCAGCTACAATCAGGCGGACCATGCGGACATCGCCAGTGACGACGCGACCCGTCCGTGCTTCGCACCCAAGCACGAAAGCGGAACCATTTCCTGGACGCTGGAGAATGGGGACAAGGCATCGGGCGCCACCATCGAGGTCTATCACCGTGGAAACGGCGAGCCCATTTTCTCCCATATCCTGGAGAAGAAGGATACGGATGCGAACAGTGGCGAGTTGGCCTGGGATGGTAAGCTCGACGAAGAAGCCGACCCGGAGCATTTTCCGGCCGGCTATATCAACGTCCAGATGTCGCCCTATAAGGTCAAGATCACCCTTCATCCGGATCCCGAGCAGCCCGGGGCGGTAGATACCGCCCAGGCGGTGGCCTGGACCTACTTCGATGTGCTCATTGAAAAAATAGACCTGGAATGGGGCGCCTATGATCTCCTCGACCCCGAACGGAAGGATATTGACGAGGTATACAAGGAAAAAATCCTGGGGAAACCGGCTGCCGGTGGTGACGCAGGTGGTGACGCCGGTGACGACGAGGTCATCGGACTGGAGAAGCAGCTTCTCAATGACCTGAGCGAGGCCAACGCCAAGCCCATCGAAGGTGTGAAGCATGAAGTCGTGCTGGAGAGCAACCTCTTTGCGGTTAGAAATATGGTCGGAGGGGATGTGGAGGAATCAACCACCGAATTCGCTGACCAATCAGACTTTGATAACTACAAGAAGCTTTGGGGACAAGGCCCACGGATACCTCTTGTGGCCACCGTCTCGGTAAAAACGTCGGCCGGGGCCGGGACAACCCTGGCACCCGAGGCACTCGCCGGGGCCACCCTTCTCTGGGACTGGCAAGACAACGAGCCCGATCGGTGGAAGAGCCCCATCACCCCTGCAGAAACCCCAAAAAACACCGAGGCCTTCCTGAATGCGGCCTATCATAAGAACGCAGGAGCCAAGCCTGAAACGTCGCTCAACGCGCCCGTGCACTTCGGTGGAAAGCTTGGCGATACCAATGCACCAATTTTTCCCGAGGTCACCGAAGAAGACGCCTTTCCCTTTCAGGTTACGCTCTGTGAGACACGGACGTGGGCCGCTCTGTCGCACTTCCCTGCCCTCCCTGCACAAGACGGCGACAGTGAGGCCGTAGCTGAGCCAGAAAGCGAAGCAGGCGACGCGGCGGAGGACGCCGAGAGTCCTGATCCGTGCAAGACGGGTGTTATCTTCCAGCCTTCTCGCATGGCGGGGGACAAGTACCATGTCTCGGTCCAGCTCTATTTCGATCCGGCCTTCGATTCGGAGGATGACATTGAAACCAATGCGCCGGCGATAACCAAGGCCGGTGAATTCGAGGTATTTCGCAAGGTCAATTTGAAGTACCTGGCCTATGGCACCCCCGATTTTGGATGCGATCCCGATGCATGCCTCACTTCCACGGCGGCCCTCTTCCTGAAAGAGGCTAATATAAAGCTTGATTACGAAAAGGTCGCGATCGTGAAGGCAGACTATGAAGCCGCGCTACAATCTGCCCTGACCTCGCTGTTAGCCGATCCTTTTTGGTACAACGAAGTAGATTTTAACAATCCACTGAGTTACAAGTATTTTGTCAGCGCCGACCTTCCGGCCAATTCCCCGCCCATATGCTATAAGGAAAAAACTTATCTGGATGATATGGAGGCCGCATTCAAAGACGGTCGTGTGCAACACTTTCACACGGTCGAAAACCGCAGCGACTTCAGGCTGCTTGAGGAATGCGTCGGCGACGCAGCTGGCTACAGGGCCGTTGTGCTCTATTCGACGCTGACACGTGCCGAATCCCCCCTGCAGGTGTTTTTCGAGGACCCGGCCCAATCCTTCACAAATGGCGAAGTTATCACGGGGCATGCAACGCGGGCTACAGGAAGAATTCAATTCGAACCCCAATGGGACTTCTGGGGCGTTGAATATACGGAAGAAGAATCCCGGAACAACAAGTATAAGAATAAGATAGACGTGGACGTCGACGGCACCGTTATCACCGTGGAATATCCACGGGCTGAGAGAAGAGTGAATCTCAGACTACGTTTTTCCGAAATCCTGCCGGACGATGGAATTGCAGCCCTCCGAGCAGAGTTCGCCAACAGGGATCGCAATGCCTTGTTGAAGATCAAACTCATCTCCAAAAACGGGCCTTCGGGCCGGGCTATACGGCGCCTGGACAATCTTAAAAAGTTTCTCAAGGATTCGCTGATCGACCGCAAAGCTATCTTTCAGGCGCAGCAGGGCAGTTTCAGCATCATTCATGACGCCCGGGGCGTAGCGGACCGCCCGGTTTACAAAGCGCTCCCCAACAGCGCCCTTCCTTTTATGATTCAGGAATATATTCGCATGAATCATAGCGAGGATGAGGGCATTTTCTTCCTCCATGTGCCGGGCCGCACGAATTTGAAAGACCTGGCGTGGAATCTCGAGTACACCCGGCCCTATAAAGAGATTCGACTGGCCGGTGCCTACTTTGCCGCCGAAAGCAAGCGCCACCAAGGCATTACCTATGTATCCAGTGTGCCCGATGGTGACCACGTCAGCCCCTCTGAGGACAAGGACCACGCGGCCATCTTTGCCCACGAGATCGCCCATGCCCTGTTTCTCCCCCACGCCATGAACCGTACCGGACCTAGACCGGGAGAGATCGTGGAGGAAAAACACGTCAAGGACGACACCTGCATCATGAACTACGATGTGGACTCCGAACGCTTCTGCGGCCTGTGCATGCTCCGCCTTCGCGGGTGGAAGACTGACCCGGGTGAATTCGCGGTAGGCGTTCCGGAGTATAAGATCGAATTGCGGCTTGGTGATATCAACCGCTTGTTTGACGAAGATATGGGCACCCTGAAGGGAACCATGGCGCGCCTTCAGACCCTTGGCCTCTTCTCCCATCCATTGGATCATCCGGATGCTGAAAAGTGTCTCTTCTATTCGTGGGACCATGCCGAGAAGCTGTTTCCCGAGCTGGTGGACGCGGACACCGAGGGTGCCCGTGACACGATGGCGGCGGAGATCGCAACGTACCTTGTCGGTGGCGAAGCCCTGCCGGCGCCCGGTGAATATGCCCGCATGCGCACCCCCGCCTTTACGTTGCTCTATGCCTTGAACTACCTGGAGGGAAAGTTTCGCGAGGATGAGCAGGAAACCGATCCCGTAAAGCCCTGGGAAAACTATACCCTCGGGAACGACCCGCGGGAGGTAGACGAAAAATACTTCGGGGAAAACCCCGCCTTGGGCAAAATTCCGCTGGAGGTCGTTGTCAAGACACGCCCCATCGGTTCCGGCATTGACTGGGACGATGCAGAGTATGCGCAGGATGTGGCGGTCCAATTCGAATCGATACCGGTCAGTGCAGATGATGCCCCCGACGGTCCCGCGAGTCTGGCC
Organism: Candidatus Hydrogenedentota bacterium; assembly: GCA_034669905.1. Lineage (GTDB taxonomy): Bacteria > Hydrogenedentota > Hydrogenedentia > Hydrogenedentales > JAEUWI01 > JAEUWI01. Next base: position 74,633 of record JAXMOL010000009.1, on the reverse strand, counting down.
GTTGGCGGTGGCACGACCTATTACACGTCGGCCAAAGGGCCCAAAGAGTTCCTCCTGAGCACGCAACGAATTACGCGCTCCGTAACATGTGATGGCAACGGAATCGCCCGTATCAACTTTGAACCCAGTCTTATCGGGGGGGACTCCTACAAGATTCAAGCCTATGTGGGGCCGCCCCACCAACCCAAGCCCGATGTGCTCGGCGATGATATGGTGGAAACCGGCACCCTGGTGCATTGGCGCTCGCTTCGTGTCTGCAATCACGTCCGTATGGACGCGCCGGCGACTGCGGCGGAACTTCCGGATTGCCTGATGCATAACGGGGCCCCCTACTCCACCAACTATGCCAAGTACGTGGGGGCGTTGCCGGATCTGGACCTCACGGATCACATCACCAAAGAGTTTGCCAATAGTTATGTGGAAGTGCTCCTGGAAAGTGATGCTGAGACCCCCACGGCACTCAAGGATTACGAAGACGACCTCCGCGCCGAGATGGCGACACTGCTCACAGATTATCCTGATTTTAACAGGACATCTCGGGTAGAGGGCCGTAGAAACAATAAGATGAGTATCTTTCGGGAGCTCATGAACCCTGTGGGCGATGACGGGAAAGTATTCAGCCTGACGTTGAGCGGAAAACCGGAACTCGGCACCCTCACGGTCCGCCCGGAAGGCGGCGGCAAAGGTACGGCGGTCCTGGATGACGAGAGCGGCGTGGCCGTGGCCACTGACGTCGTGGAAAGCCAGACCGTAGATTACGACGCCCAGACCGTAACGGTAACGTTTAAGGAGAGCCAGGGAGATACCCAGTACCAGGTCTGCTATAAGGTCGAAAACTTTATTGATGCGGACACGCTTCTCGCCCCTATACCGGACCAATCTCCCTTTCTCTTCAACCTGTTGCTACCCAAGGCCTACAACGACGCGATTGACGCGACGACCTTCCCCATGCCTCTGGACGGCGATGACCGGCTGGTGGTCCATAGCGGTGCCAACCCCCACTATTTTGCCATCGACGGCGCGAAACTCGGGCTGGTGAAGGGACTGCTGATGTCGGCCCTGTGGCGCGCTATCAACAAGAACAAGGGCTTTGCCCCTGGAATCAGTATCGTCGAAGCGGCCTCACTGGACAACTACACCACCGTACCCGATGATGCGGGTGTCCAAGAAGGAAAAGCGGTGGGGCAGTGTATTTTCCTGTTTGGCGGGAACGGCTCGGAGGCCGCAAAGTACAACGCGCTGGCCATTCACGAGATATCCCACGCCTTATATCTGCAGCATGCGCCGGGAAGTCCCCGTGCGAGCGGTGTGGCAACGGGCAAGCACGAAATATTGAGGAAGCTGAGGGCGGACGCCCCCGACTCGGAAGACACGCCCAACTTCGAAACAGAAATCCCCTGTGTCATGTCGTATGATGCCCGCAGCGATGGCCATCATTGTGCCAAGTGTGTCGACAACCTCCGGGGCAAAGAACTCTAGCAGGCGGCGGGCTGGGGCACGCTGCACCGACAAGGCTCAGATACCTCAGCCCATGTCCTCTTTCGTGGTACCTGCGTTGACCACTTCAATGGTCCCGCCCCAGTTACACATACAGGTGCAATCTTCGGTCAAGGCGGGCATGCCACCGAGCGTCACCGTTGCACTGCCGGGCGTCCAGGGTGCGGCCACCACGGGGATGCAGGGCATGGGTGTCAGAACGCCCAAGGCCGCGCTGGTAGCCGCGGAAACCGTCGGATTTGCCATGGTCTTACACATCCCGAAAGGCGTGATATTCTTCATGGGGATATTGTCCATGATATTCGCGGCGGGCATCTTTTCCATGGTGACGCAATTTTCCGGCGTAACCACCATGCTGCCCGGAGCGAGGCCTTCGCTACACTTTAAGGTAGCACCCATTACGACTGGCTTTGCCATCTCTCGACTCCTTCTATTGAACGGTTTAGATTAGTATACTGACTCTGGTTAATCGGGACAAGCCACGCAACCCCATCCAATCGTAACTCAGGAATTCGAACCCATGACCTCGCCCCATCCTATCCGCTTCATCATGCTCGGGGGATTTCTCGGCGCGGGCAAGACCACGGCACTGCTCCGCCTTGCGCGAACATTCACCGAGCGAGGCCAACGGGTGGGGATTATCACCAATGATCAGGCAGAAGGATTGGTCGACACACTGACTTTCCGGGCCGCCGGATATAATACGGAAGAGATCCCTGCGGGCTGTTTCTGCTGCCATTTTGAAAAGTTACTGGAAGCTTCCGGCCGCCTCGCAGATGGGCTGGAACCCGATATCATCCTCGCGGAACCGGTGGGCAGTTGTACCGATTTGGTGAACGCGGTCATAACACCCCTGAAAAACCTGTATCGGGATCGTTTTGATGTGGCGCCCTACGCCGCCCTGCTAGACCCCCTTCGGGCGCAGGAAGCCCTGGACGCCCGTGGCCCCCTGGGCTTTTCCAAGAAGGTTACCTACCTGTTCAAGATGCAGCAGAATGAAGCTGATATCATCGCGGTCAACAAATCCGACACCCTGGATGGAGCGGCCCGGAAGTCTGTTGGAGCACTGGTCGCCCAGAACTTTCCTTCGGCCACCTGCGTGTTTGTTTCCGCCCGCACGGGTGAAGGCTTTGAAGAATTGATGCCCCTTCTGGATGCGCAGGTCGAAGCGGGTGTAAACCCGGCGCGGGTGGACTATGAGCAGTACACCGAGGGGGAAATCGCGTTGGGCTGGCTGAACGCCCGAATTGCGCTGGAGGCCACGCAGCCATGGGACGGCAATGGGGCCCTGGCGACGTTGGCCGATCAGGTTCGGGCGGCCCTCATTGGGTCTGCCGTAGAAATTGCCCATTTCAAAATGCGGCTGATAGCGACATCGGGAGACGAGGCAGCCCTCCATACTACGCGAAATGACGCCGAACCGATGATTACCGACCGCCTCTCCGAAGAACTTCTCCGGGGAACCCTGGTCGTCAATATTCGCGCGGAAGGTGCGCCGGGTCCCCTGGAAGCCGCGGTACGAGCGGGCCTGGTGGAGACTGGCACCCGGTTTTCGCTCAAATGGCATGTAGAGCGCTGCGATGCCTTTACGCCCGATCCCCCGTCGCCCCCGCCGCCTGAACGGAACGTTTTCCGCCCGTAACGGGGCGCCCCGTCAGGGAATCACACTCCCTTGAGGGTAACGCGAAACTGCTTGCGTTCTCCGTTGCGGTAGACGCTCAGCACGACCGTCTCGAAGGGATTGGTTTTGATGAGTCGCTCCAGGTCCTGGCTGTTGAGCACATCGGCCCCATCAAATTTGTAGATGAAGTCCCCCTGAAGTAAACCCGCCTCTTGTGCCGGGGTGTCTTTGTAACACGAGAGCACCACGGCCCCAAACTGATCCGGCCATCCCTTTCGTGCGCGCAGGTCCGCCTCGGAGAGGTCCCCCTCGATTTGTGCGACCTGGGCCACGTCCTCATGAAAGATACCCAGTTCACCAGTCGGAAGCTGATCGCTCCCCTTCTTCACAAAGGTAATAGGAAACCACTCATCGGTGGGCACGCCATTGATTTTGGGTCGCGCATGGCGCCAGCGCCGCCTTCCCTGGGCGTCTTTTCCGTCAAGGGTAAGCTCGTAGTCTTCGTAGGCGAATTTGCTGTCTTTATTGGCGTGAAATTTCGGAATGATGCTGCCCTTCTTGCGGGAAAACATCTGGGTGGCCGAGAGCGTATAGCGGCGGGTAAACTTCAGCGTGAAATCGTGCACCGAAGCGTCGACGACTTCGAGGTCTTTGGGTCCCGAGAAAACCCGTAGTTTCCAGGCCCCCTGCTCATTCGTCAACTCGAATCCCATGTCGCCATCCTGGCCAAAAACAAACTCCCGGTACTCACCGGCGAGTTTGACCGCCCGATCTTGCGCACCCTGGCGGGTGTGGGCCTGCTGATAATAGTAACGGGCAATTTCATTCTTAGGATCCAGATAGAGGGCCTGCAGCATCGTGTAGAGACAACGGGTATACTGCCCGGCATCAAACTGCTTCTCTCCCTGGTGCAGCAATAATTCCAGACCCCGCTGTTGCAAATCGACGCGCTGGAGGGTCTCGTCGGCCTTGGCCCGAAGCAGGGCCATGTTTTCCTGACGGGCGGCCTGGCGCTCCGCCTCCGCTTTTTCCCGCCACCCCTGGGTCTGATATTCACGGATGGTCCGCAGGCCAATGTCTGTCATCTCACCCCGTTCGATGTCCACCATGATATGGGTGGTTCGGTTGGGCATGATGGTGATGACCTCTTTGTGCTCCACCCCCATGGCAGAGAAGGTGGCCAGATAGCGCCCCGTGCGCACTCCGTTGGAGGTCCATCGGTCTTCGGTCTTCACGATCTCCTCGTCGTTCCCGGTGAGACCGATTCCGAAGAGGGTGATAAGGCATTCCACGGGAATCGTCTGGAGGACAAGACTGCCCGTACCGTGGGACATTTCTTCGTTCAGATCTTCTTCCGGTTCGAGGAGGGCTTCCATCTTGAGGACTTCATAGAGGTAAACCTGGTCGGCCTCCAGCATAAAGGTGTCACTGTTCTGAGGGTGATATCCTTCTTTCTCTACGCGCACGACGTGGGGGCCAACGGGCACGTCCCGAAGAAAGAGACCGTGCTCCGTGGAGACGCCGACAAACTTGTTGTCCAGGAAAACCTTGAGGTCGGCCTCGGAACGGACCTCGATATGGCCCGGAGCCGTGGCCGCGAACGCTGAAAAGGCACCCCAACCGCATGGCAGCATGAAACACATCGTCAGGAGCAATCGCGTAAGTTTCATCGACGGTCTACTCATCTCTTGTTCGTTGTCGTTTCCACCCCGGAATAATTATCGTGCCGGGTCCGTTGGAGATCCTCAGGGGGTCGTTTCCGGGGCCGTGACCTTTTCATTGATGGTTGAAGGGCTACGAAGACCCGCAATGCCCAGGCTGCCATCCGAGGTTTCAATGATAGCGTGGCCGGCTTCCTGCTCAACACCCCCAAGGGCCGCATCAACCAGGGCGACGCCTGTCGAATCGGTCTTGAGAACGAGTACATCGTGGCCCGTTTCCGGCCCGGAATCGGTACTACCCGTAATCAGCACACCGCCGTCGCTGTCGGCAGTCACCGCGGTGGCGAAATCGTCTCCGGCCTTACCATAAGCATGTTCCCACAAAACGAGGTTCAGGGCGCCATCCACGCTGAAGGCATAGGCATCGAAAGCACCTGCGCCCATCGAAGTTGTCGCTCCTACCACTACGATACTGCCATCGGCCAACTCGGCAGCGGCACGGGCCTGATCGTGGCCCATTCCACCCACGGTCACGCTGGCGAGGGTTTCCAGATCCTGACTCAATTTAACCAGATAGGCGTCGACGGGATTGGCACCAAAGGTAGCCGTGTCACCGACCACAATCAGATTGCCGTCGGCTGACTTCACGATGTCATAACCCGCTTCATCGCCAGCGCCACCCAGCCAGACCACACCGGTCCGCTTGCCTCGGGCGTCGATGGTGGCGACATAGACATCATCTCCACCATGGGTACCCTCCGAGTCACTCTGCCCTACGACGGCAAAACGGCCATTGTCCAGGGCCGCCACCGCGTGGAGGCGGTCAGCACCCGCACCGCCGAAATGGCGTTCCCAGATCACCGCACCCGAGGCATCCAGATTGAGCAGATAGGCATCCACCCCGAGGTCCGTTCCGGTTTCCGTTTCACCCACGATGAGGTAGCCCCCCGTCTCGGTGGCGACGATGTCTGCGGCCCGCTGTGTGAGGGTATTTCCGTAGTAACGGGGCCATCCGTCCAAGACGGTACCGTCCGAGTCCGTCAATACGAGTGCCACATCCGCGTCGTCGCCTTCCTGCGTGATCGAACCGACTACGGCAAAACCGCCAGAATCGGTTGCCAGCAATGCACTGGCCGACGCCGTCCCATCCTCCCAAGTGCTGTTCCGCACCACCAGGGTACCGAAGTCGGTCGTGTCGAGGAGCAACACGGGGAAAGCCGTCTCAGCACCGGCAGCAGGGGCAAGAGACTTTGCCGTTACCGTAATGGCATCTTCATCCGTCAACGTCTTGTTGCCCTGCTCCGTCGTGACCGTCAGACTTACATCGTAGGTCCCGGCGGCGGCGTAGGTGTGGGAGGGGTTGGTATCGGTGCTCGGATCGGTGCCGTCACCGAAGTCCCAGGAATAGCCGGAAATCGTAAGGGAACCCGCGTTGGTCGCGTCCGTAAACTGGACGGTCAACGGTGCGGAACCCGATGCCGTATCGACGGTGTAGGCCACGGTGGGGCTGATCTGAATATAGTCGTCACGCAAGGTCTGGACGGCGCCCTGGGCGGTCGTCAGGGTTAGCGTCACATCGTAGTTACCGGGCGTATTATAGGCGTGAATCGGGTTGGTGGACTCGCTGGTCGTGCCATCGCCGAAGTTCCACAGACGGCCGGTCACGGTAAGCGAACCCACGTCGGTGGTATCCGTGAAGGTAATGGTCTGGGGTGCGCCACCGGTGGTCAGGCTGGCGGAAAAGGACGGCACGGGGCGCACGGTGACATAGCCCGTCCGCGTTGTGGTCTGGCTTCCTGCCGCCGTCGTTACGGTAAGCTGCACGGAATAGGTGCCGGGCTCGGCATAGGTGTGGGATGGATTGGCCGTCTGGCTCGTGGTGCCATCGCCGAAGTCCCACAGCACCCCGATGGTTTCCAGGTTCCCCAGATTGGTGGTATCGGTAAAGTTGACCTGTAAGGTACCGTCACCACTCAACGTATCCCCCGTAAAGGAGGGTTCAGGCCGCACGATGACATAGCCCGCACGGGTACGCGCATCGGTCTGACCATCCAGGGTTGTCGTCATGGAAAGGGTGACGTCATAGACACCCGGCGCATTATAGATCTTGACAGGGCTTGCTTCGTTGCTCGTGGCGCTTCCGTCGCCGAAATCCCAGGTGCGGGAGGTCACGTCGAGCTGGCCCAGAGACGTCGTATCCGTGAAGGAAACCGAAAGGCTACCGGTTCCAGTCGTGGGAGAACCGGTGAAGTTGACGGCGGGTCGCACGGTGAGATAGTTCTGTTTCGTCTCGGAATCACTGCCCACACTGGAAGCTGCCGTGAGCGATATCGTGTAAATACCGGGCGCCGAATACACATGACTCGGGTTCTGCAGGGAGCTCGGGGTGGTACCGTCGCCGAAGTCCCATTGCCAGCTGGAGAGCGCCTCACTGCCGGCCGTACTTTCGTCACTGAAAAGCACCGTGAGGGGCGCGGCACCGGTAGTAACATTGGTCGAAAAATCGGCTACGGGCAACTGGCGCACGGTGATGTGGTTCGCCTTGGTAATAACATCGCTTCCCGCGGCAGAGGTCACGGTGAGTTTTACGGTGTAAACTCCGGCCTGACTATAGGTCTTGGAGGGATTCTGCTGGGTACTGCTGGTGCCGTCGCCAAAGTCCCAGGCCCAATCGGTAATCTCTGAGGAGCCGGGCGTACTCTGGTCTGCAAAGAGTACGGTGAGGGGCGCGGCGCCGCTGGTGGGAGTCGCATTGAACGCCGCCGTGGGCATTTCTTCCACTTCGATGTAATTGACCTGGGTGGCCGTGTCACTGCCCACCGCGGTGGATACCCCCAGGGTGACTGTGTAACGACCGGCGCGGGTGTAGGCGTGGAATGGATTGGAATCGCTGCTCGTGGAGCCATCGCCGAAATCCCACTGCCAGCTCGTAATCGGCGCGGAACCGGGGTCACTTAAATCGGTGAACTGTACCGTCAGGGGCGCTTCCCCATTTCGTGGGGTGGCGCTGAAGGCGGCGTCCGGTGACTGCTGTGCGGTGATAAAGTTCGCTTTGGTGCGGGTATTGGTGTTGCCGCTCGACGTGGTCACCGTGAGCGATACGTCATAGACGCCGTCGCTCGCATAGCGGTGACTCGGGCTGGGCAAGGTGCTGCTCGTGCTGTCCCCGAAATCCCAGAGCCACTCCACAATCGAGTCGGAGCCTCCCGTCGAGAGGTCGGTAAAGTTTACATTCAAGGGGGCCGCCCCTGTTGTCGGCGAGGCGGAGAAATCGGCGACGGGCAACTCTTCCACTTCAATAAAGTCGGTCTCGGTCACGATAGGACTCACGCCGACTTCGGTCGTGACACTCAAGGACACCGAATAGGTGCCCGCCTTGGTATAGACGTGGGTTGGATTCTGGCGGGTATCGGACGTGCCATCGCCGAAGGTCCAGAACCAGGAAGTGATGGGCGATGAACCCGCGTCGGAGGTATCGGTAAACTGCACGGTCAGCGGCGTGGAGCCGGCCGTGGGCGATGCCGTGAACGACGCAACGGGACGCTGCTGTACGGTAATGAAGTTGGCCTTGGTGGTGAGGTTCTCTCCGACCGACGTGGTTACCTTTAATTTGACGGTATACACACCCGGGTCTTCATAGACGTGCACGGGATTGACATCTTCGCTGGTCGTGCCATCACCGAAGTCCCATTCATAAAGTGTAATGGGAGCCGCACCCTGGGTGGAGGTATCGGTAAAGGTCACTTGGAGGGGGCCTTCACCGGTGCGCGGAGAGGCGGAGAAATCCGCCTTGGGCAGGGCCCGGACCGTAATATAATCCACTTTGGTTTCGGTATCGTTGCCCAGTCGGCTGGTAACGGTCAGCGTCACACGATAGACGCCGGGCGCACTGTAGACGTGGCTGGGATTCTGTGCGCTGCTGTTGAGTCCGTCCCCAAAATCCCAGAGCCAATCGGTCAGATCAGTGGAGCCCGGTTGGGACTGGTCGACAAAGAGGACCGTTAATGGCACATTGCCTTCGGTTGGGGTGGCGGTGAACGCCGCCTCCGGCCCTTCGAAGAGAGGGCATCCCATCAACAACACCGACAGTGCCATGCAGGACAGACCTGCGAACAGCTTCTCGCGCATCAGGTTTCCTTTCGGAATTCAGGGCATCGCCACGCGTCTGCGTCAACGTACCAAAAAACCAGAATCCCGCGTGCCACAATCAGAGAGACTTCGGGCATAACGGGAGGAGTACGACGACAGACGGCGGTGAAAATGCTACCGCACAAACCAAGACGGCATTCCCACACGCGAGGACGAATCGCGACCCACTAAGTTACTGGAACCTTATAATGTACTCACGTCTGTTGTCAACCGTGTATATCACGACTACCACCGAATTTACGCGGGTAAAATCCTCGCCTTCGGGCGTTGCAATTGAAGGGGCAACCATGTATCTTAGTTCCAGGGTGTGGGTAACTGATCGGTAGGCCTGCCCCCACTCCACCCCACGTGGAGGAAATGTGTGCCCAGAACGGAGCACTGCGATATTCAGCAGGTCGCATGTGAGGGACTCAAACGGATTGCCATGACACGACAACTCCTATTTGCCATTGTAATCACCACCTGTTTGTGCCAGTGTAGCCGCCTGCCGTCGGAAGATGGAGCGACGCCGGACGGGCTGACTATCCCCCCCCGCCACGCAAAGAGCGCTGAGCCGATCACGGCCATTGTGTCGGAGGTAGATCTGCCACAGGCGGTGGTCAAGCTGGGCGAAACTCTCTTTCACGACAATCGCCTCTCTGCTTCCCAGCGTGTTTCGTGTGCGACCTGCCATCCCTTGGACCGGGCAGGGATGGAACGCTCCCGGCTCCCGGAAGCAGACACGGCGGCGTTCTACAATATTCCGACCATCTTCAATACCGGCGACCATTTTGCCTATTTCTGGAACGGTCGGGCCGCCAGCCTGGAGGCCGTCGTCCGGGCCTCCATCGAGGCCGAGAGCACGATGGACTCTTCGTGGTCGCTGATTGCACCCCGCATCGCCGCGGACTCGGACTATCCCGCGCTCTACGCGGCGGCATTTCCGAATGGCGAAATCGACAATGCCAATACGGAAACCGCATTGGCCACGTTTGTACGCTCCCTCGTGACGCCCAACGCCGCCTTCGATCGCTGGCTGAACGGCGAAAACCTGTCGGAAGGCGCCCTGGCGGGATATCGGCTCTTTGTAGACTATGGCTGTGTCCGATGTCATCAGGGGCGTGGCGTTGGTGGCAACATGTATGCCTCTTTCGAGGAATACCTGGTTGCTCGGGGAACGCCGCGCACCACGGATCTGGGACGCTACAACGTAACGCGCGATGAAGGACATCAGTATCAATTCAAGGTGCCCAGCCTTCGCAACGTGGCCGTCACGGGGCCCTATTTTCACGACGGGTCGGTGGAGAAACTGTCTGATGCGGTAGAAATCATGGCCCAGTATCAGCTCGGTCGCACCCTTCCACGGAGTGAGACCAATCAAATTGTCACCTTCCTTGAGTCGCTTACGGGCTGGCGCGATGGCGCGCTGATTGGTGGTACCGAATGAAACCCTCCGCCCGAAAACAGACTGTCACCTCATTTGATTATCTGGTGGTCGCGCTGGTCCTGTCCACCCTGGGGCTGCTTGCCTATTTTGTCTACGCGGCCAATCCGCACGCCCACAAGCGCTATGGCGAGGCCCTGTTAGAGTTCAGTCTTATCGACGGACAGCTCACAGAAGATCTTTTTCAGTTGGAAACGGGCGAGTTGACGCATTTCGATCCTTTGGTGGCTGATGTACGGCTCCTGATTTCCCGCGAATACACCCTGGCCCAACTGCCGACTACTACGGCGGGCGACCCGAAATTGCACGAAGCCCTCGCCCAATTGCGTAAGGCGCTCCGTCAGAAGCTCGGCCGATTGGAGGACTACAAGACATCGTGGGCCACGATGCGGGCCAGTCTGGATTCTCTCCCGGCCCTTGGTGAGGCGGTGTTGCGAAGCCCCGATGGCACCACCGTGTCTTCCTCCGCCATCGCGGACGTGCTGGAACGAATGTATTTCTTCCTCGATGAACCTAACGCGGCCAATCGCGAAGGGTTGAAAGACGAATTGGACCGACTCACGGCGCTGGCCGGGACTCCAACTCCCGGTGAGCTTCGGACGCCTCTGCAGCAGTTCACCCACCAGGCCGGGCTGGTTGTGCGCCATAAGGCGCGCTCAGATGAGGCGCTCGAAGGCATCTCGGCCGTCCCCGTGCGGGCTGCAGCCGCGCAGTTGACCCATAGCTATCTTTCCGCCTATCAGGCCCAGCGCTATCAATCCGCGTGGGTCGTTGCCCTACTCATGGCGGGTCTGGTGCTCACCTTTGTCGCGATCACCTATGTGATGCGGTGGCGCACGGCCCAAAAAGAGTCCGTAATCTCGGAGCAACAGGCCTCGCTCAAGGCAGCCATCAAGGAAGCGCGGGTCCAGTCTGCGACCTTGCGCCGGGGCGAAGCGAGTGACGCTGCCCAACTGGCAGAAGAGCGTATGGCCGCCCTGTTACGCCATACCTTTGATATGCTCGCCATTGTATCCCGGGAGGAGCACTTCATTTTTCTCTCCCCTTCGGTGGAGGCCATGCTGGGCATCCCGCAGAAAGAGTTGATTGGCAAGAGTGTCTACGAGGGCATTCACGCCGATGATCTCATCCGGGTCAAGGACTACCTCACCCGTGCACAGAAGGAATTACAAACCGACCAGACGATCAGTTATCGCGTCATGGACGCCTATGGCAAGTGGCATGTAGTGGAGACCTTCGCTTCCAACCAATACAGCAATCCTGCCATTCGTGGTCTCGTGCTGAACACCCGTCAATTGGATGGAACGCCCGCCACGACAGACCTGGCGACGTCGTAATTCCATGAGGCCATGTCAACACATGGTATAGTTTAGCTGGCAGTTAGATACGTTTTCCCATCAGAGAAGAGGTTGCTACATGGCAACGAATACAGATCCCACGCAGCCCGTGGGTAAAGGCGATTATGTTGTGCAGGATGATGACTGCATGTCTTCTATTTCGGAAGATTCCGGTCATTTCTGGGATACCTTGTGGAATCACCCCGACAATGCCGAATTAAAAGATACGCGTAAGGACCCCAACGTCCTGATGCCGGGCGACAAGGTAACGATCCCGCCCATCACCCCCAAGTCGGTTTCGAAAGCTACGGGCGCAACCTATCGCTTTCGGCGGAAAGGGGTGCCGGCCAAACTCCACTTGCGCCTCATGAAACAGGGCGAACCCCGGGCCAATGAATCCTATCGCGTCGATATCGATGGCAAACTGACGAAGGGCGTAACCGACGCCGAGGGCTATGTCGACATCTACATCCCCTGCAAGGCCAAGTCGGGCAAGCTCTGGATAGGCCCTCCGGAGGATGAAAAAATGTATGTCCTCCAATTGGGTAAGACCATGCCCGTGGAGCGCGTCCTCGGCGTGAAGCAGCGCCTGAAGAATATTGGATACCGCTGTGGCAGTCTGGATGACGAAATCACCGATGCCTACCGCGATGGAATCCGCGCCTTTCAAAAAGCCCAGAAACTACCGGTGACGGGCGAAGCAGACGACGCCACGCGCCAGAAACTTGTTGAAGTACACCGTTCCTGAACCGAGAAGCAAAGTGAATCGCTACGATGAACAATGGCCCAACCAGTACTGATCCTGACGAAACGCCTCCCCCATCGACCCCATCGGATGATGATGGGCTCTTTGATCTGAGTGACCCTCTTGATCCGGAGGAACTGTTTGCGGAGAATTTCGTCGATGGCGAGTTGGATATCGATGACATTCGGGATGACGAAGACCTCCCGGAGCCGGAGGAGCGGAGCAGCACGCAGACGGTGGCCCGGGCCACCGGGGATGAAAGCGCAACGGCTTCCACGTTCGATGACCCGCTCCCCCCGCTTCCGATTATTGACGTCCATTGTCACATCCATGGCGTAAGCCTTTCGAAGAGCAAACAGTCGCTCAAGAATTTCGAACAGCATGGGATTTTTAACGGCAATGACCTGAGCACGGAAAAGAAGCGCAAAGCCTTCCAGAAGTCGGTGAAGGATTATCGCGAGAAAACCGTGCGCTATCACAGCCAGGGCGCGACCTTTAATTTTGCCCACTGGAATTTCAAGGACGATCCGTGGGTTGCCAAGAAACTCTTGCAACTCACGCAGCGCTTTCAAAACGAAACGGGGCGCTTCGACATCGGGCACCCGGTCGCCGTGACCCCCATGCTCCTCGATTTCGGCTATACGCCGCTGGGCACCTCTGCGGCCAGCAAGGGAGCGGGGATAAAGGGTTCGGGCACGAACATGAAGGAGTCGAAGGCCCGGGAAGAAGAAGCAACGGACACCGGTATTTTTTACTTCTCGAAGAATGCCAACACCGAGAAGAGTCATCGCTTCTTTACCCGTGACACGTCGATGTTTGCGCATCAGATCGAAATCCTGCATCTGATTTCACGGCTGTGGCCCGGGCAGATATTCCCCTTTTGCCCCTACGACCCCCGACGCCCCGACTGCCTGGATCACGTGAAGAAGGCCATGGACACCCAGGGCTATGTGGGCGTGAAGCTCTATGCCCGGTGCGGATGGATGCCCTACAACAACGGTGCGCTCCACGGACCCGAAGTGGGCGCCACGCTGGATGCGCGGCTGGACGAGTTCTACACCTACGTCACAGCCAACGACATCCCCATCTTGAACCATACGAGTCCGACGGGCCACCCACCCGATGGTGCCCTGGTATTACCGTGGCGCATGACGCCCGACGCCAATCAGGCGGATCGCGATGCCGCTTCGGCCCTATCGCCCATGGCCTATCCGCCCACCGACTGGACCAAGCCCGATCGTTTCAATCGGAATCGGACGAGCAAGCAAAAGTCGATCGAAAAAATGACCTATGAGCTGAATAGCTATGGGTACTATTGCCTCTACGATCAGTTAACTACCTCGCCCTATTCCTGGGAGCCGGTGCTGGAGAAGTACCCGGCCTTGCGCCTGTGCTTCGCACACTTTGGGTCGAAACTGGGCATCTACGCCCATCCCCGTTACGTGAACAACAGCTCGGAGATTGTCGCGGATTGCGAGCAGCTTCTGGTGAAGAATCCCATGGTTGCGGGCGCAACCGGACACCGCAAGTTTCGGGATTACTTCAAGAAGGGGGCCATCTACAATCGCAACAATCACAAGACGAGCGATGACCATGCCGTCGACTCGGCCCTCGCACTCCTGGCTGAAGGGAAACCCTGGGGAGACTGGGTGTCGACGTGGGAGGATACCTATCCCGATGACTGGGCGACGCGAATCACCAAGCTGGTCACCCAGTATGACAATGTTTATGCGGACATTTCTTTCATCACGGGCAGTGGCAAGGCCATCGCCGATATCATCAACCCCGTGTTTGAAGACGCCCTCTTCCAGCGTGCAGACGGCAAACGCCTTTTTGATAAATGCATGATCGGCACGGATTGGTATATGACGGAGATCTCGGGCCTGAGCCCCTGTGACTTCTGGCGACTGGTGCAAAAGTCCTGCAAAATGGATCCCGAGACCTACAAAGACCTCCCCGAGGACGAAAAGCACATGCGCCTCAAGGTGTGGGAACACTGGTCGTCGAAGAATGCATTCCGCTATCTCAACATCAAGCCGAGACTGAGCGGTGCCGGCATGGACAAGCTGGTGGAAGCGTACGCCTGCGAGAAGAGCAAGCTGCCGTCCTGGTGGAAAAGCCTCGAAAAGTTTTATGACGAGCCCGAAGAGATTGAGCCGCCTGATCCGGATGACGACGTGGCGTGGACCGCAAATCCGTTGTACGAGGCGACCTAGGCGAAGAGACTAGATTTGAGGCGTTTGCGCGCTGCTGACTTGATTGACCGTTACGGCCCCCAAGTCCGAAAGATTCTCAATTTCTTTCCAGGGATTGCCGGAATGCTGGGTAATCCGCTGATCGCGCACACAAAGCTTCCCTTCGTCGTCTACCATGAAGAGCAGGTCTTCCACGCGGATCGTCTTGTTGGCCCCACAAAGACCGGTGGCCGCGGTCTCAAAGGTATCCATCTCTTCATCTCGGACGCCAAAGTTTTCGCGGAGCAATTTCTTGGTCGCGCGGATTTTCCCCTGCAGAATTTCCCGTTGGCGTGCTTCCCACGCTTCTTTCGCCCGTTGTCTAAGCCCCATGGGCCAGACCCTCCTTACTGCTGCACAGGCCGCTATCTCGGCCTGTTGTTTTCATGGTAACGATTATCATATCACGCACTGCGAAGCTTCGTCGCCACGGCTACCGGCAGCACAGCACCTACCGCACGAAATGGAACGACTAGGGGCGCAATGGCGGTGCGGCCTCCTGCAGCCCCTCCGCTATGGAAGCCTCTGGGCGGCGCGCTGACGGGGTAACGCGAAGGGAACGGCCTTGATTCAGATTTCCTGCCAGATCCCGCGCCGCGCCGGACGCAACGCGCAATTCGATCGGGCGGCTTCCCGCGGGGGACACCTGGTAGTGGAAGGTATCATCCCCCTCTTCCCCACCCACACGATGGGCAACACCACGGGTGACCTGGAGTAAATCGGGCGCGAGAGAAAATACCGGCTCCGAAAACCTGAGCGTGACCGCGATAGCACCCGTCGCATCTTTCGCCGTGTCGGGAACGTCGATAGCGACCGTGGGTCGCGTCCGATCAATCTGCCGCACAAAGCGCTCTGAGGCCGCATTGGGATTGCCGATGGCATCCCGGGCTACCCCTTCTGGAATAGCCAGCAGGACTTCATCTCCCGTTGGCTTCACGTCAAAGACGAAGGTCATCCCATCTTCCCGGCGCGTAAAGTTGAGCAGGGTGCCCCCCCGTACGGCCACATCGCTTTTCTCCAGGTCGAAGGTGGGCTCCGTAAACACGGCATGGACGCGTATGACCCAGCTATTGCTCGCCTGGGGCGTCTCGAAGGAACTCAGCGTCACCTCCGGGCCATTGCTGTCCACCACCAGGGAGAATACCGGGGATGCCTCGTTGCCGTTGCCGGTCGCATCGACTACCGCATCCTCAGGCACAGTCAGGGCCGTCACCCCATCTGCACGGGGCGTCACGGCGAAATGATACCGGGTATCCCCATCCTGTCCGGCGGTACGGGCCACGGTAGCGTTCTCCAAGGTGAGGGCATCATCACGAAGTCCAAAAACCGGCTCGGAAAAAACCAGCGCGATATTCATCTGGGCCTCGTTCATCACCCCTTCCTGGTCGCTTTGTATGACACATTGGGGGCGGGTGGCATCGTAGTGCACCAGGGCACCATCGTCCACGGAAGCCCGGTTCACATTGCCAAAAAGGTCAGCGGTCAACGCAGCCGGAATGGCGAGTGCCACGTCCCCATCTTGCTCGATGGAACGGATAGTGACCTGGTAAAAGGCCCTCTGCCCCGTCACTTCATAATGAAGGCCGGCAGCGCTTCCGGTGAAGAGGAGCCCAGGCACGTTGAAACCGACCGGAAAATCCACGACAGGCTCTTCAAAGACCACATCGAAAACGATGGGGAGCGCATTGGTCACACCGGGCTGGCCGGGTCCTTTGCGGACAACCACCTCGGGGCGGCTGTATTGATTCAACAGCGCGGGATTGGCCAGGCGCTGGTCCCCCGCCATTTCGGGGGACTCCGTCACGGTCACATCAACGAGGGTTAGCGACGGCCCCGGGTCATCGGCCGTCGCGTCACCGGCGACCGTGTTTTTTTTTTAGCCTTGACCGCTTCGTAGCCCGCGCCTTCTTTTACCGTGTAGGGCGACGGCACGGGTTCCTGATGGACTTCCGGAGCGTCCGTTCCGATTATCGCATCTCCCCCCGGGGGTACCGGCCCGGACGCGCCGGGGCGGGGCGGGGTGAAGGTCACCTCGGTGGTATAGAGGGGCCGCTCTGGTGCGGGCACAACGGGTGGGCTGCGCTTAATCGTCGCGGGCTCCACCACCGGAATGGTTGGCGTCTCGGGCACCACGGGTTGGGCGGGTGTAACGGTCACGGCCGGCGGTGGCGGCGACTTCACAATCACTTCGGCGGTAGGTGGTGTCATAACCGGCGCATCCTCGGGCGCATAGCCCCGCGTGGATGGGGAATAGCCGCGCGCCGGGCGTGACTCCGGACGGGGGGCCTGATAGATGTTGTCGGTGGAATGTCCACCAGCCGGCGAATAGAGGGGCACGCGGCCCGTTGCGGGTGCAGCCACGGGCGCAGGCGCAGACATAGGCGCGGATTCTTCGACTTCCGGAGCATCGGCGGGGAGGGCCGGTGCATGGATGAAGGCCTCTTCTTCCGCGCTCATGGCGGCCGCAGGCGCCGAAGTGGGCGCCGGTACCGGTGCATCATAGGGCCGGGCCGATGGGGTCGACGTAACCGGCGGCGGCGTCGACGTTGCCACCTGTTTTATCTTTTCACTGGGACGTACCATACTCGCGTTGGTCTGAACCCGTTCTACGGCAGCCACGTCCCGCTGCAGGGGCAAGAGGGGTGCTTCCGGGTAGAGATGGCCGTTTCCATCGCTTTCGTCCGGCAGGAACCCGCCCAGTTCGCGGGTGGTCCGGCGCAGGTGGGGCCAGTTGAAGGGCGATGGCCAGGACTTGAGATCGGGAATCTCCTTGTTAAAGCGGAATCCCAACCAGTAATAGTACTCGCTGTCTTTGTGCTCGGCGTTGTCCACGACGCGGAAGGGCACGGCGGCCGTCTTCTTGTCTTCCAGGACGACCGTATCCCCCATGTGCAAGACCACCAGCGGCAACCAGTCCATTTCGAGCCCTGCCACACCACTGGGCCGGGCGAAACTGTTCACGCCTGGATCCAGGTCTTCTGAGGTGTAGTAGAAGTGCATGGCCAGCTTATTGGCATCGGGTGCCATGGGATAGGTCTTGCCTTCGTGGCCCACCACATAAGTCGTGGGTTCCGTGTTGAAAGCGACGCCGTTGATGCGGAGGTAGCGGTAGACCCACGTCGCATCCCCGAAGACCTTCTGGGTCGGTTGGGGTGCCGGGAATCGGGGGGGCCGCACGGCCTGCTTCTCCCGGGGGAGCACGATGAGCTCACAGGTGAGGGGTTCGTCGCCCTCGATGAATTCCATCACACCCACCAGCTGGGCAAACCACTCGCGCTCGTATTCCGTGCGGAGAACTTTTCCGCCCTGGAGACGGTCAATTTCTTTGTCCACATCCGGCCAGCCCGTGCGATCGCCGCCCATGAGCGTGTCCGGGTCTTCTTCTTTCGGTGCCTGCTTGATGTGTCGAACCAACTCAAGCGCTTCGTCAAAGCCTTCGGGGCTGAGCGCCGGGGTGGCCACATCGTTAATCAACGGGAAGCCCCGGTAGCGGGTGGCCAGGTTCGTGAGGTAGTAGCGGGAAAGATGCTCGCCTTCGTCAGCCAGAAGACGGACTGCCTGGGTGCAGAGACTGTTCCAGAATCCGAAGTTGGCCTTGTTTACATTGTTGTCGAGCAGGGTGAGATACTGAGACTTGAAGTCCGCTGCGGAGAGCAACAGGATCTCGTTCATCACATCGCGGTCGACCTTCTCGATGGCCTTCCACGCGTTGAGAATACGGAGACACTCGGCGTCGAAGTCCTCCGTCAGGGCCTTCATCTTCAGCGACAGGTCCAAATGGGCATCGGTCTGTCCCGGGTGGCTGGACGGAATAATATCGACGGCGTAGAGCGCCGTTTCAAAGAGAATCTGCAACTTGTGGTTTACATTGTAAACTTCGAGGTTGCTGAGCTCCTGATGAAAATCTTTCCACGTGCCGTATTGCACCATCTCCGTGTTCTGATCCACGGTGCGGGTCCAATAATTCATGTACTCCGTGATGTAGTGATTGAAGACCTGGTCTTTTTCCCGGAAACTCCGCTTCAGACGTTCCACATCGGGCAGGCTGTCTTTACCCAACCGCTCCTGGCGCAGGATTTCGTCCATGTGGGTCCAGAGCGTGAGCAGGTCGTAGACCACTTCCGTGTTGTAGCCATCATCAAACTGGTGAAGGTCGCCATCGGGCGTCAGAGGAATCTCTGGACGCTCGAGCCACTGGGCTTCTACGCGGGAGGAAACCATGCGGGCGAAATCGCCGGTCGTAATGGGCAGGGCCTGGACGATTTGCTCGACGACCCGGAAGCGCTGTTGGCGGTAGATGAGATTGAGCATCTTGGATGCCGCTTCACGTCCGCTGTTGAAGCTGTCCGAATTGGTGTCGAAATCGGCAATATTCCGGACGCTTTCGTCAAAGGCTTTCTGCAGCTCTTCCAGATCCAGCAGGTAATCAAAGGGATCGTAGATGTCTTCGCCCACGACGTAATCGGAGGACTGAAGGAAGCCGTAGACATGGTTACGCAGCTGGTAGCGTCGGAAATCCTGGTAGTCCGTCTTGGCCAGGTATTCGCGGTTGGCCCGGAGCGCTTCGAAATCAGCAAGATACTGCTGCACTTCCGTCTTGATAAGCTCCTTACTGGCTAACAAATCGGCGGCCAAGGTCACCTTGACGCCCTCAATGTGATGCTCTTCCGTCTCCCCTTCCGGAACAGGCTTCACATTCTCCAGTTCTTTCTCGAGAATATAGTAGCGATCTTCCACCTGGTCCGTGACGTCCACCCGACGGCGATCGCAGAGCAGCTTAATATCAACCACTTCATCCTGGAAAAGTTTCTCCAGCACATCATCCAGTGCCTCCCGGCGCTTGGACAACTCTTCTACGTCGTGTTGCCAGGATTTGAGAATTACGTCGATCTGATGCACGCTATCGGGGTCGCCGCTGGACAGGGCGTTCTTCCACAGGAGGGACTCGGCATCGCGGAACGCCACGATGGCATCCAGGAGCAAACGCAAGTCGGCAAAGGCTTCGCCCTCTTTCGAAACGAAGAAATCCATGGCCTTCTTGAACTGCTTGACGCCACTTTCCGTTGCACCTTCCAGGCCTTCCCGGGCATTCTCGTCCACCAGCACCTCAGGCGGCCATGCCTTTCGTCCCCCGCCATGGTAAATCTCACGCACGTAATCGTTGTAGTCCTTGGCATGATCGGCGTAGAGGCTCAAATCATCCAGAACAAATTTGAAGTAGTGATCCAGGTCGACCTGGCGGTCCTGCGAGCCGAGGGTCGGTGCCTGATTTGCCGCCGTGGCCTCGATGCGGAGCAATTGCCCCAGGGCATAGGTCGCTTCATCGGACCAGTGGTCCTCTTCGGCGAGAATGCGCTTCTCCGCCGCGACGACCAGGGGGGTCACATAGCGGTACTCGAAGATGCCCCGGTAGGCATCGTACATGTCGGTTTCGAGCTTGCGATTGAAAAGATCGATGGGACGGAAAATGAGGGGGGTGCGAACATCCTGAATCCATCCCTGCTCCAGCAACTTGGGCATCTCGAAAAGCTCAAGGGTTCCCATGTCTTCCGGGATGATGACTTTTTCCGAGAGCTCCACCGGGATCCCGCCGTTGTAGGTGTAGGAGCCCGCTTTTCGGGCCACGATATTGTCGCTCTCCGGCAGCCAATCCTTTACGGCCACCCAATCATCGTGCTTATTCTCCATTTCCTGCTGCCAGACAATGGAGCTATAGACGGTGAAGGCGGTAAACAGGGCCAGCAATACGGCCGCAGCGAGCACGAGACGGGCACGGGACCGTTTCCGTTGGTAGCGGGGATCCTGGTTCCAAGTAACCAATCCGCCCTCGCAGAAGACCTTATCATTCAAGGTTTCCTTGAGGAAATAGCTGTCTTCTGTGTGGCGGGCCTGTGCGGCGGGCAACTCTTCCAGTGGCTTTTCGAGGGCCCGGGCCAGCGAGGGATCGAGCTCGGTCTCACGTTGAATGGCAGAGGTGTAGTAAGCCCCCCGCAGAAAGAAGGGATCGCAATACCAGGAGTTGGGTTCGAAAATGCGTTCGAGATAATCCCCCAGGCGGTTCGCGCTGAGACGGAAGCTGCGGGGAAACTCGTAGAGATGATTCACCTGGACACGGCGTTTATAGGCCAGACTGCGCGATTCGATGGAATACTGGAGAAGGGAGTCCCGGCGCTGACGAAGGCGCTGGAAAATACCTTCGATACCCGTCCGGTATTTTTCCACCTGGAAGGGTTCTTCCAATTCATCGGGGTTGGACCATCCAAAGATCTGATCGGTGCCGCCCTCTTCTTTGAGGTCGCCGAAGTACTCCAGGAAGCCACAGAGCCGGTCGGCCTTGGTCACCATGATAAATACGGGCACCTGGGTGCCGAGGGCACGGTGGATGTTTTCAAAGTGCTCCACCAGACGGGCCGACTTGGCGCTTACGGACTCATCCGTGTCCGCGAGCAACTGTTCGGAGGAGAAGGTGAGGATAATGCCATTCAGCGGACTGGCGGGGCGAAAATCCGCAATACTCTTCAGAAGGAGCTTCCACGCGAGGGCCTCGGACTTGCCCCCCCGCCCGAAGAAATGGGCACCCGGCAAATCGAGGAGCACCCCCCGGTTGGTAATCCACCAATCGAGGATCTCCGTCCCCCCCACACCCTGCTCCGTGTTGGTCAGGCCGGCGGGGAAGCCAATGCCGCTGCGGCGAATGGCCTCGGATTTACCACAGCCGCGCTCGCCCACGACGAGATAGAGGGGCAGCTTGTCGGAATCTTTCCGGAAGGCGGCCAGATCAGCCACGCCCTTGTCGAACTTAAGCTTAAAGGCCCGACGAAATTCCTCGTCGGTAATCTCAGGAACCTCCTCCTCGACACCTTCTTCGCCAGGCACCTGGGCCGCTTTGCGACTATCACGCCACGGCTTCACCAGTTTGATGTAGGTGTATACCGCAGCGCCAATCAGAATAAGGACGATGAGCAGTACAATTGACCATGCGTGCACATAGACGGTGATCTGCTCCCAGAAGCCGCCGATGGCCGCAAGGATAAAGAACACCGGGACCAGCATAATCTTGAGGTCACCGATTTTGGAGAAGAGCTCGTATATTTTCTGTAAGGCGCCCAAGCGTACTTACTCCTTATTCGCAGCGGCAGGATTAATCGCGTGGGCCGCGCCCGTTTCCGCGGTTTCCTGGATTTCTTTCAGCGTCTGGCGCAGGGCGCCCGAGCTCACATAGTAGAGGCCAATATTCACGGCCACCACCAGAAAAATAAGGACGACCATGGCCCAGCGCACGAACTTGAATCGCTTCAACGTACGAAAGGGCAGGGGTTTGTCTTCCACATGCTCATAGGCCGTGGGCGTAAGTTGCGCCGATAGCTCAAAGCGCTCGCCAAATACCTTATTGTCGATGTCGGAGTGTTTCTGCCGGATATACTTCCAGTCGTCGGCATAACAACCGGTGAATCCCAGTCGGAGGCATTCACGGAAAACGGTGAGCTGCTGGAGGGCAACTTCCGTATTCTGCGCCAGGGTCTGCTCGAGCAGGTCAAAGAACTGTTCGTCGCCGGCAAGCTCTTGTTCGTCAAAAGCCAGCTCGACCCATTCATCGGCGATATTGAGGTCGCTTTCTTTAATCATAAAGTCGACGTAGAAAATGAGGGCCAGGTTAATCGTCCGGTCATACTGGTAGGCCAAGGCCGGGTGGGCTTCGGCCTTGATACGCATCTCCGCGAAAATGCTGACAATTTCCCGGCGCACCTGTTCCACTTCAAATTGGATGTTGTGCTCCGCTGCGCGGGTCAGACAGCCCACATAGAGGAAAAGCGGCTCGGTCAGCTCTACCAGGGTCATGGTCTACTCGCCCCCGTCGGTATAGGTGGTGTAGAGGGTAAACTTGTAGTCCACCGGTTCGGAAACGGTGAAGCGGATCGCCATGGCATTCTCCACGATGATACGTCGCCACAGGGCCCTATTGTCTTCCTGCTCGATACGGAAGTAATGGAGTCCGGGCTGCGCGGGCAGGTCGAGGGGCACCTCGCGCTCTTCGCGCAGGGTAAGGCCGCGCACGCGCTGGTGGATATTGCTCTTGGCCATGGCCTTGAAGCGGTCCTGCGCCTCCACGAGCTTGACGAGGGTCCGGGGGTCTTCCTCGGTCTCCACGGCCAGGTAGCACACCGAGGCCTCGCTGAGATCGACCGCGCTGAGGTCGGCCACGAAGAATTCGTCGTCTTCCTGGAATTCGACCCGGCGGAATTTCTGGTTGGCAATGAGTTGGAGCAATTCACGAATCTTGTCGCTCAGTTCGCCAAAGACAACGGCCGGACGATCATGATCGTAATGGGTTACTTCCATAACGTCATAGCCCGGCACGAGGGTTGCCAATTCACCCAGCAGGTCACGCAGCGTCAAATAGGTGTCGAAGGGCGTGATGCCCGGGGCGCGGACCAGCGAAGCCAGACGCCCGCTGTATTTGTTGAGGGTCTGCAGGAAGAAGATATGCTCGGATTGAAACTTTGAATCCCGCGCCGTCTCCCCCCGGGTCCCTCCACGGGACACGCGGGTCACCAGGTCACGGCGGTTGGCATCGACCTGATTGGAGAGGTCCCGCACGATGGCGAGCAAGGGGGTATAGCCATGGATCAGCATACACGGCGGAATAAAATTGGGATCGAGCGAGGGCAGCCCCGCACTATCGGCGGTGGAACGGGTAATCCGCACGAGGGGCAAGACTTCCAGTCCGCCGATATCATCGGTGCTCAAGAGCAACCGGGCATTCACCCGCCGCACGAGCATGGGGTGCGAATGGACGCCTGTGTTTTCATCGGGACGCTCGATTTCGTCGAGCTTATAGATGCGTCGGCTGCGCCATCCGTCCGCACTGTCATTGGGCACGACGTTGGCCCCGTTGGCGTCCCAGAGGGGCACACCGACAAGGACGGTAACCGACTCGGCCCCCGCATCAAACGAACTCTGAATATTCAGTGGGGGCAAGTCGGAACTGGCGGGATATTCCACTTCCTGGCCACTGGGCATGATAACGCGGAGGTGTTTGAACTGCACCAGCATATTGCGCAGGGAATCTTCCGAGAGTTCGGATTCAATGACGCCATAGCCAAAGGCAAAACCCAGCCGGCGCTCGGCGCGGATCTGGGTGATGATGTTCTGTTGCATCTGCTGCATGTGGTGGGGCTGCAGGAAGAGCCCTTCATGCCAGTGTATATGCTGCGTCATCGCTGTCTTTCTCTATCTTCGCGCTCGCCGCTGCCGGGGGCAGCCTTAAGCCAGTCGATTTCCTTGGCGTCGTTTCAGCATTCGCCTATTGGCGTCGCTGGGTCGTCTCACTCACCAGGCCACTGGGCAGAATAAGAATCTTCAGGGTCCGGGTACGTGGGGTAAAGAATCCGTTGGGCCAGAGTTTGCGGTCCAGCGGCAGTGCCAACACCGAGCGGGTCTGCACCAACTCGGGATTTTCCCCCGGGCGCTCGGGCAAGTTCGCAATAATATAGATGGATTTGGCCCCCTTCCGCTTCCAGCCTTTCCAATAGTGGCTCCGGCGGGAAAGTTTCTTGGGGGTGATATCCTGGTTGGTAAAGCGGGTACTGAAGGCATCCACTCCGTCCCGATAGGGATTATCGGTATCGAAATATTCTCGAACCTTAAGGGTCTTTAAGACACCCTCTTCCGAGGCATTGGCGGCAAAGACATCGACGTCGATAGACGGCAACTCACCCGTTTGCGGATTTCGGAAAGAATCCACATCCATGGTCAGTTTCACGTTGAAGGCATCCCGTTTTTTCGACGCACAGCCACTCACCGCCCCGGCCGAAACGGCCAGGAGGGTCAGCAGGCACAGCAGTCGGGCACCCGTCAAGACGGCACGGGCAGTCCCGGAGGGAATCCCTTCCCCATACTTCAATGTCGTCATGCAAGCCCAGCGGTACAACCTGTTCTCCTTCACAAAACCCGACGCAACTGTTTCGACCTCAAAAGCCCTGAATGCGCAGCCCGGGTGGCCCTCCCAAAAAGGCCGTTATCCGTAATAATCAAAACAGGATCCCGCAATTCTCCGCCGCGGGATCGTCACCCATGGTACACAGCGACCAATAGCGCATGTCAAGGTATTTCTCATATTTACATTACGATTCTGGCTCAGACGATCTCTTCCCAGGCGGCCTGGTCCAGTTCCGGGAAGCTAATCTGGCAATCGCCCGATGTAAGACCAATTAATTTCGCTTTTCCCTTGGCATCGAGGGTACCCTTATCGACCGTTTTTCCGTCGGGCAAGGTAATTTCATAAGGCATGCCGGCGACCGGACTGTCATCCATCCCGACCAACTCGATCTCGATCCAATCGGTGGTCACTTGCACGGCCGATTCCTGTATCACGGCTACGGATTCAAAGAGGGCCTCTTCCTCCGCCGCTTCTTCGGAAACTTCCTCGTCGGCCTCGGTCTTCTTCTTTTCCTGCTTCTTTTTCTTTTTCTCTTCTTTCTTCGCCTCGGCCTGCTGCTCTTCCGCCGTGGGCGGCTTATAGGGAGACACCTTCTGGGTGCCGTATTTACCGGTCTGCGCCTCGATTTGCTCTGCTTTTACTTCCGCGACGGCCCCCGGATCGGCTTCGTCGGCCAACTCCGGCGCAACGGCCTCTGCCGGCTCCACCGCGGATCCGGCCTCGCCATCTTTGGGATCGGGCATGCCGAGTTTCTCCTTTAGTTAATGCTTACCATGCCGCCCTCGAGCGTCAGGTTGCCGTCACCGCTTACGGTGGTAGAACTACCGGACATTTCCGCCGTACCCGTGGCAGCGATGGCGGTATTGCCGGTGGATTCCATATTGAGATCGCCCGTGGCCGTCACATTGACGTCTCCCTCGGCCGTCACCTTGGTATCCCCACCCGACTCGCTGGTGATGTCGCCATCGGCCAGCAACTCGATATCACCGGTCGTTCCAATGGTAATACCGCTGGATTCAATGGCGATATAGGAGTCCCCCACCTTGATGGTGAGATTGGTGGCGGCTTCGATACAGATATTATCGCCCTTGAGGTAGTAATCGGCGGTCACTTCTTCCGAGTGGTTACTCTTGTAGACCTGAATAACATCCCCTTCCACCGTGTGGCTGTGACTATCCGTAATCTTGATAGCCTCTTTCCCCTTGATGGTGAGGTTGTGGTCCCGCTCTATAACTTCGATATGGTCACGGCCCACCGTTTCATGTTTATCATTATCAACTTTTTCTTTCCGGTCGTTGACCACCTGCAGGTGGTGATCGTTACCGATCCAGGTGAAAGAATCATTCAAAATCCGCTTGTCGAAGTTCTTTTGACCGTGGACAAAGATCTGTTCGCTGTCTTTCTTGTCCTCAAAGCGGATCTCATTGAAGCCCTCTCCCCCTTTGCTCGAGTTACTCTTCATGACGGTCATGGTCATGTTGGTGGGCAGGGCATAGGGCGGCTTGTTATCGGCGTTATACAGGGAGCC
The DNA here is from genome assembly GCA_034669905.1 of Candidatus Hydrogenedentota bacterium. GTDB lineage: Bacteria > Hydrogenedentota > Hydrogenedentia > Hydrogenedentales > JAEUWI01 > JAEUWI01. The sequence goes on along the minus strand of JAXMOL010000009.1, from coordinate 48,498 downwards.
AATAATGATGGGACGGTCGGGATTTCCTTCCAGAAACTCCACAACCACTTCCTGCCCGATACGGGGCAGGGTCACAGCCCCCCAGTTTTTCCCGGCCCAATTTTGCGCGAGCCGAATGAAACACGAGCTGTTCTCGTCGGAGTTTCCGTAGCGGTCCCAGTGAAACTGGACTTTGATACGCCCATACTCATCGGTGTGAATCTCATCCCCCGAGGGCCCCACCACAATGGCGGTTTGGGGCCCGTGGACAAAGGGGAGGGGCGTGATACTCTCGGCGCGGAACTGTTCCGTTTTCCGAATGGCGGTGAAGGAACATTTGAAGGGGTCAAGCTTTTGCTCCTGTACCGGATTCGACGTGTAATCTTCACCTACGACATTGATGGTGGTGGACGTAATGATATAGTCCGTGTTTTGTGATTCCAGGGGATAATTGGTCATGGCGAAGAGGGCGCCGCACGCCGCACCACGAATGATGCACTCGCCTTTGAAGGTCTGGTAGTCGGCCTGAAATTCCTCGGCCCGATATTTGGCGTAATTGGTGGCGTCGCCCGCCTCGTAATAGCGCCCGGGGTAGTCAAAGCGGACCAGATGATCTTTCGCATAGCCTCGCGCGACTTCCGACTCGCCAAACATGATGTTCTTGGGCGTCTCCAGGCTGTAGTCGGCGTAGGAGAACTTGGTGCTTTCAAAGAGTCCCATTTCGACCCAGTAGTAGATGCTGTCCTGATCGGTGGATCCCGCATCACGGGGATTGAACTCCATCTCCTCAAAATCGGGTTGGGCTTCATGGAGGCTGCTGGCATTAATCAGGACCAGGGTATGCTTCCCGTCTTCGTGTTTGAAGTAGTAGTAAATGCCCTCTTGCTCGAGCAAACGGGAAATGAAATTAAAATAGGACTCCCGATACATGACCGTAAATTCCCGCGTGGGATAGGTCGTACTGCCGAGCTTGTATTCGACATCGGTAATGCCCATTTCTTTCAGCACATCTTTGACGATGGCGACGGCATCCATATTCTGGTAGATGCGACAATCTTTGGTGCGGGTGAGAAACCAGAGATTGGGAACAATGGTCGCTTGGTAGTAAGTGAGATCTTCGACTTCCTGGGTGCGCGAGAATCGGCTTATGATGCCATTGATAAAACGGGCATCCGAATCGGTGTAGTTCATACGAATCGTGACATTCTGCCCGATGATATCGTCGAATGTGATGTTGTCATTCTCGCTGCAGAGTTCGAGCTCATATTGGAAGATGCGCCCCAACTCTTCCACGCCGGTCATGCGGCGAAAAAGCAGTACATCTTTCCCGAGGGGCGTTTCAATACTCGCCCAACGTGTATCCTGTGTTCTAGCCATTATTCACCCACTCAATTTAAATCACTGCTTCTGCAGACGCTGCGATGATTACCCTACCTACTGTATACGCACATGGAACGTTTTACAACTGTCTGAACCAGGCGACCAGGGTCGTTCGGTCCATCCGAAGATCTTCCGGATCGTGGTCAAAGGTGGTATCCTCCCGCTTCAACCAGGTCGTCCAGCCAAGTTGGCCCTGCCTGCCCAGACAAGTCTGGGGCACTTCCTCCCGCTTGAGAATCAGGCACACATCCCACTCGAGTTCTTCCCCGACATAGTTTCGCACCCAATCGATCAAATGCTCCAACCGGTCTCCCGATGGCAACATGCTGAGATAGCGCTCCCAATCCATGGCACCAAGACGCACCCGAAATTTCTGTTGTCGGTCCCAATAGCGACTGCCCAGGATAAGATTCTGGCCAACCTTACCGGTGCTGCGGGTTTCTCCCAGACGACAGCAGCAATCCTGTGGAATGTCTATCCACTGCCCCACGAACTGCTCGATCGTGGCCGGCACCCCGAAGTACTCCCCTAAAATGGCACATAGCCCTTCGGAGTTTCGTGTCTGCATCGCGAGCCAGGCCGAATAATAGCGCTTGCCATCGTCGCGAATAGAATCGCGCTCGATGAAACTCTCAGAGCCGATACCCACCAGACTGGAGACGTACTTGGAAAAGGAACCATTGCGGGTGCGCTCATACGACGCGGTCGCCTGGCACTCGGCCCAGGCCCGATAGTAGAGCGAAATAACGCGGGTCTGAAGGGCATCCAGAAACTCTGGATGCGCCCGATCCTTATCATGGAGCAGCCGTTCGTAGAGCGATTCCGTGATATTGAGCGGCAGGGGCCCGCCCGGCCCCAGAAGCCCCATGAAATTGACGCTCATCTTGGGCGGGGCGTCACTCTCCGGATCCTCGAGAAAACGCTCCACGGGGGACGACTCGAAGGTCAAGCCCAAGTTCTGCCCGAAACGAACGATATCGTCTTGGAGATGGTGCGAGAAACCAACGAAGGCCTTACCGGGCTCTTCGCCCTGCAGTCGCCGGATGGCCTGGAAAAAATTTGCCGAGCCGGGCTGTCGGGCGAGACGGTTTCTTATACCAGCTTCCGCTGTCCCATTCTCGCTTGCCAACGCTTGATCTCTCCTTGTTCCGGGGTTTGTATGACGGTCTCCGTGAAGGAATTCAGGGAAACGTGTTTCGCAAAGAACCGTTCAAGTACGGCACCGAGCAGGAATGAACCGGCCCCTTCGATGGACTCTTCGTCCATGGTAATCAGGATTTCCAGGCCGCGGGCAAAGGCGATTTGTCCGGGTCCGTGAATACGACGTGTAATGGGTGCACTCTGCACACGCTGCAGGGTGTTAATCTGTTTTCGTGTGCCGGGATCGGAGACATTGCCATAGAGCCCGAGCAACTCGCGCAAGGCCGCTGCCGCATCCCCCTCTTCGGTATCCATCAGGGAAAGATAATTGAGTGACAGGTGATTGATGACCCGCCACGTGTAGGGCCCTTCCGCCAGAGACGCCCGGGGCGACGTGGGCCCGGCCACAACGCGAATGCCTTCAATCGGGGCATTCAGGTCCATGACAAAATCGGAATTGGAAATACCCGTCTGCATCAAGAGGGGCAAGTCACGGTTGGTGCAAAGGGTCTGGAGCGAGAGCTGTCGTATATCCGGGCGATAGGGTGCCGCGTTAGCATCAACGAGGGACACGTACACCTCACTGCCGGCATAGCCGGAGCGGGTACCGTGATTGAGTTCACGCTCGGAAAGACGCCGTGGCATGCGATAGGTTGTGAAGTAGGCCCGGCTCTCCGCGTCGTAGCCCTTGGCCGAATAAAAGGGTTCAAAGACCTGCTTGTCCCCCATCTGGGTTCCGTAGCCGGTAATCTGGTTCACCTGGTAAACTTCGTAGTCCAGGGGGCGCGTCCGATCACCCACAATGTGAAAACGGGACTGGGTGTCGGAAACATCCACCCGATCGGGTTCCATGGGAAAGAGATTGACGGCGGGCGTACAGTTCAACACGAAGTTGGACGGGCCCACCTCGTTCTCAAGCCGCACATCGCCCTGCTTCAGGAGAATAAATACATCGACTTCGGAGGCGATTACATTGCCCAGATACTTACCGAGACCGCCAATTTCAAAGAACATGTAGCGCTGCGGAAAAGCGAAATACTCGTGGAGCAGTCGATAGCCCTGGAAAGAGCGGGAGCCGTAAGGCAGGAGATAATCCTTGTCATCAAAACCCACCTGACGAATACGCTCTGCCGAAAGGGTCCGCTGCCAGGGCACGGGATCGGTGGCAGGTCGCATCACCACACCGACGCCATGGGAAAAAATAGCCTCATAGAGCCGGGCGCCCACATCGCCCCCACCGCGGATGTACACATTCAGGCGATTGAGGTCAATATCGCTGAAGAGCTGCCCGCCCATGGTGCGCAGGCGAAGGCGGATGCCCGCGGCCATATCGCGGCGCTCGGGGAGCCCCAGAGAGTTTATTTCGCGGGTGTAGTATTGGGCCTCCACCAGGGAGATGGGCCAGAGGGTCACATCGTGCCCCGTGCGATACTGGCAGGAGAAATCATCGCCAATACCGCCCCCACTCCGAATGACGGTGTTCTTGGGCACCACGACGCCCTCATCCAGCGCAGGCTCGGCGAAATCGGGCTGAAACTGCACCATGGTCATAGACGGTGTCGGGCAGAGATAATGGGGGTAGACGGTCTCGACCAGGCTCTGGGTAAAATTGGGAAACTCGTCGTCGAGTTTCATGCGCACCCGGGCGGTCAGGAATGCCACACCTTCCAGTAGTCGCTCCACGTAGGGGTCGGCGCACTCGAAGGATTCCAGCCCGAGGCGCCCGGCGACTTTGGGATTTTCTTTTGCGAAGACTTCCCCCACTTCACGGAGGTATTGAAGCTCTTCATTGTAGTATTCGAGTCGGCGGCGGCTGGCAGATTTCTTATCCATTGCGCCATTCCTTCACTTTAACACTGGCATTGTGCAGGTCGACGCTGGTCAAGAGGTAGACGTGCTCCGAATAAGGCTTGGCCCACAACTCCGCCTGAATTTCGATTTCCAGGTTTTTCATGGTGGTTTCCCCCGGGACTTCATTGCGGGAAACGTTCACGCGGAGGGTGTCTCGATTAACCCGGGGCTCGAAGCGCCGAATCGCTTCGACGATGTTTTGCTCTACCACAATGGGTTTAGCCGCCATATCGGCCATGCCCAGGAGGTTGGCCATGCCATAGTTCAGCACGGAACGCTGTACTTCCGGGTAGCCCGCAAATTCGTCCGACGCCGCCTGAAGCCCATAGGAAAGGAGCCGCATGAGATCCCGCTGGAATCCGGCACGGTACTCCTGGAAACTCATGGCCTGGGGTCGGGGCGCTTCCAGTCGCTTGGCGGGTTCGTTGTCCGTAAGTCGGTCCATGAGAGAAGGCAGATATCGAACGTACACAAGGAAGACCTCACTCCAATTCACGACCATCAGATGAAACAGCACCGCACCCACCGTCACGCTCCGTCTCACCTGCGGGGCTCAGAGACCACCTGCCGTGTAACGAATACTACCGGGCGATTTGCGCCATCGCAACGGGTAGCAGAAAGATAGGCGACCGGGCTTGCACAATGCAAGCCCGGCAGCGCGAGATTAAACAACAATTACCGGCCGGATCAGGTCTGGCGGTTCGTGAGACGGTTCCAGGTAGAGCTGAAGGTATCGCCCATCTTACCGTCGGGTTTAACCATGGTGTATTCCCACTTGATGGTGGTAAAGGCGATGGAGCCTTCTTCCGTGGGGAGTTCACCATCGCTACCGCTGGTATTGATGCTGGCAATGATGCTGTTGGTCAGTGTGATGCGGAAGTACACTTCCGCTTTTTCCGTCGGACGTACCGCTTCGATGGTAATCGTCGGAATCACTTTGGCCGTCAGGCAGTATTGAAACAACTGAACACTGGAGCGGTCCATAGACTTGCTGAAGGAAATCACTTCCAGCGTTGCACCACCGGTCGAGAAACCACCGGCTGCGGAAGGCGTACCACCGCCTTCAATGTCGTGGGCCATTTCCTGGCCGAATTCGGAAATCTCCAGCCATCCTTTGTGGCTTTCGTCTTCCGATTCACCTGTCACCCCGTCAATTTTCAGGAAGAATGCATTTGCCATCCCATTTATCTCCTTTTGCTATATGTTGGTGGTTATTCCACGCTACCATTCGATTCAGTGGATTACACCGGATTGTACCGTGTAATTCAAGTACCTTGCCAGCTCACGCGTAGCTGGCAAGGCAATATTGTCTGGCATATCGTACCCCGGGAAGTATCCCTGGGATCGCTATCAGCCTTTTTCCGTCGGCAGCTTGGAAACCAGCCGCAGCGATGCGGACAGACCTTCCAACTGATAGTGGGGACGGAGATAGAAGACGGCCGAGTAATAACCCGGATTGCCTTCGACGTCGGCCACGACCACTTCAGCGGCAGCCAGCGGACGGCGGGCTTTGGCTTCGTTGGAGGCGTTGGAGGGATCGGGTTCAACATACTGGCGAATCCAGTTATTGAGCCAGGTCTCCATGTCGGCGCGCTCGGCAAAGGAACCGACCTTATCGCGGACGATACACTTGAGATAGTGGGCAAAGCGGCAGGTGGAGAAGAGGTAGGGCAGACGGGCGCTGAGATTGGCGTTGGCCGTCGCATCCGGATCTTCGTATTCCTGGGGCTTCTGCAGCGACTGGGCACCGATAAACACGGCGTAGTCGGTGTTCTTGAAGAAGGACAGGGGCATGAGACCTGCGCGGGCCATTTCGGCTTCACGACGGTCCGTGATGGCGATTTCGGTCGGACAGGTCATGTCCACCCCACCGTCATCGGTCGGGAAGGTATAACAGGGCAGTCCTTCCACCGAGCCGCCACTTTCCACGCCACGAATCTGGGAACACCAGCCGTAGAGCTTGAAGGAGCGGGTGATGTTGGCGCCCATCGCATACGCGGCATTGGCCCAGGTGAAGTTTTTCTGGTCGTTATTGACTTCTTCTTCGAAGTCAAAGTCATCAACCGGGTTGGTTGCCGCGCCATAGGGCAGGCGGGACAGAAAACGCGGCAGGGTCAGGCCCATATAGCGGGCATCTTCCGACTCCCGGAGGGAGCGCCAGGGCGCATACTCAGGGGAAGTGAAGAGCTTATTGATGTCGCTGGGATTGGAAAGCTCCTGCCAGCTGTCCATGTTCATCAGACGGGGGGAAGCCGCCGCAATGAAGGGGGTGTGGGCAGCCGCAGCGATCTGCGAGATTCCCTGAAGAATCTGCACGTCGGGAGCGCTGTGGTCGAATTCGTAGTCACCCACGATACAACCATAGGGCTCGCCACCGGGCGTACCATATTCTTCTTCATAGAGCTTCTTGAAGAGGGGGCTCTGTTCCCAGGCCGTACCCTTATATTTCTTGAGGAGCTTGCTGATTTCTTTTTTGGAGATGTTCAGCACGCGAATCTTCAATTGCTCGTCGGTTTCCGTGTTGGAAACCATGTATTGCAATCCGCGCCAGGAGCCTTCCAGTTTCTGGAAATCTTCATGGTGGATGATTCCGTTCACCTGCTTGGTGAGCTTGTCATCCAGGTTCTTGATCAGGAACTTGATCGTGGCCGTCGAATCCGACGGATCGACCTCGCCCTCTTTCAAGGCTTCACGGGCAAGCGTTGACACGGCTTTCTTGATCGTGCTTTTCGCCGCCGAGGTCTTCGGCTTGAATTCACTATCAATCATGTCGTCCAGTTGGGCGACATCCAGTGTGGCTCCTTCTTCAACGGTATCAGCCATGGTTATTCACCTCCTTCGCTTGCGTCACCGCCCAATTGAGACAGGGCGTCTTTATCCGCGAGCACTTTACCCAACAGATCTTCTGCGCCACTCTTACCGTCCATATAGGAGAGCAGGTCGGAGAGCTCACGCCGTGCGGTCAGGAGCTCATTGAGCTCGTCGACGTTTTCGGCCACTTTCCCGGGCGAGAAATCATCCATGGACTCAAAGGTCATTTCCACGGAAAGGTTGCCTTCACCCGACAGGGTATTGGGCACCTGAAAGGCCACGCGGGGCTTCATAGCTTTGAGCCGGCTGTTAAAGTTTTCCGAATCAATCTCCACGAGGTCGCGATCGCTGACCGGAGGAAGCTCTTCCGCGGGCTTGCCGGAAAGGTCCGCCATGACACCCATCACGAATGGCAGGTTGATTTTCTTTTCCGCCCCATAGAGTTCTACATCATATTCGATCTGAACCCGGGGAGCCTTATTGCGAGCAATAAATTTCTGACTACTAGGTGTTGCCATGGTGCTCCTATGCCCTTTCTGTTCGCTGTTTCTCTGTCATCCACCGGGATGTCAGCATCTCTTACGTGTGTTCTTCACCGCGTTTCTGTGCCTCACAGAAGCGCTTACATATCATCGTCACTACTGGCGTCCGAATCAAAGTCATCGTCACCCGAATCCATGGCGTCACTCGACGACGTACCCGTGATACTTTCGATCTCACTGATAGCGCTGGGTGATAGATCCGAGATAATGTCGTAAAAATTGGCCGTTACGAGCCGTTCGGCGCGTTTCATAATGAGGGGCACCGGACTCGAAGGCTCGTTTCGACTGTAATACTTGTAAATGAGGCCGAATGCTTTCAACACATCTTCGCGGGAATTAATTCCCGCACTCGCCATGTCGCCTTTGCGGCCTCCACCGCCGCCACCGCCGCTACTCCCCTCTTCGCTACCGTCCTCTTCTCCCCCGTCATCGTCCCCATCTGCATCGAAGTCGTCGTCGTCGTCGTCGAAGAAGCCACGACGATCCAATTCCTTGAAAACCGGACGCTTCATGTCTTTCAACATGCTGGCCACATTTTCAAAGGTTGGGGGGATACTCTGGGACAATTTCTCGGAAAGGGCCTCACGAATCCCATCGAGCAATTCGATGGACTCGGATACGGCGGTGTGCATAGCGTCTAATTCATCGAGGTCGGTATCTTCAAATGCCCCCTGTATCAACGACATTTTGGGTGCATTGCTATCGGAATCGCCCTCTTCATCATCGCTTCCGGCCGCAAGCGCCGCCTGGATATCTTTCAATGAAAAGCGGCCCAATTGGCGTGAGTTCGTCAATGGCACGGCACGAAGCCGTTGGAGGAACTTCATGGTATCGCCCACCGTTGCCAGGGGCGCACTCATGTCGTTTAGAATATTCTCCCGCTCCATCCAGCCATCGGGATCTCCCATGCCTTCGTCGGGATCCAACTCGGGGTACATCGTATCCCAATATTGCTCGATCAACCCTTTAATCAGACTCAGCCCATCCCGAAACCCGATGACGCCATTGCGATTCATGCTGGCAAGGGTCAAAAAGAGGGCCGTGCGCAGGTGTTTACACTCTTGAAAGCACGCAATCGACTCTTCGTAAAGCTGGCTCCAGTTGGGCTCGGTCGCTTCCACCTCGGCCCCCGCCACAATCCCTGCCCCCTGCTCCTTTACGATCTCTTCCAGCGCAAACAGCGAGCCCTCTTCCCCACACGGCATCTCGTCCGAGATGGGTTCTAACAATTGTTCTATGTCCATGAATACTCCCGGAAGAAAGCAACAATTATTCTGCTGATATCTGAATATCGCCTCGAGACGCAACCATTGCCCGGACACCCCTGCCCGTGGTTGCACGATATATAGTTGACCCAATGATTAAACCTGAAAATCTTAAGCAAGTCAAGAAGCACGTTTATTTTGTGCTTTTCGTCGACACCCCGCAATCGAAAGCCGTGCTTAGTCATGACCTCGCGCGGGTTTAGCCCCCGCCTGCAGGCTTACACTTTTCGACAAATCGAATGATGGATACGCTAGACAAGGCCTGTCTGTAAAGGTATCATGTAATCGTGGTGGCAGATGGACACGTGCCAGGCGCAAGTCATACCCGGACAACTCGCTTATCCGGGATTTCTCTGGGCAGGTGTCTGGACCGCGCTTTTCCACATCCACTGGCCCGCCGGACTGTAACGGGGGCCAGCGCTGCGGGCATTGGGTTTTCTATGGGACCCCTCGTATCGTGTTGCTGTGGGTGCACGAGATAAATGTCCTGATTTCGAACGTATGGCTGGAGTAAGAGATGATTCGACTTTCTGGTGGACGTATGGGCAATTGGCCGCGTCTGATATCCAGTGTTATCATGGGCTTGGGGATTTTTTCGGTTGGTGGTGTGGCCTTCGCTGTGGCGCCGTCACCCGGGGGCGATATTACCGCCACCGCACCCGGTGGGGCGGGCACCAGCATTCCAGAGGACGCCACAGCACCGGTTTCCGCCAATGTGCAGTTTACGCCCACCACCCTGATGGATGCCGACATGGGGGAAACGCCGGATTCCATTCGCCTTATCTCCATCACGGGCGGCACCATTGCCCAGGGCGATGGGAGTGCCATTACGCTCGGTGCGTCGGGCACGGTGCTCATGTTGTCGAGCGGCGACTATGAGGCCCGCTTTACGCCCAGCCCCGACCGGGACACCGACGCCACCATTCAGTATGTGGTCGTGGATCCCGGCGGCGTAACCGATTCCAGTCAGTCGACCATCACGATAAGTATTACTGCCGACGACACCGACCCACCCAGCGCGGGTGGCAATGTCACCGTGACCAACACGAGCGGCGGTGCCATCAGTATCAGTGAAGACGCGCCCGCGCCCGGCTCGGCAAACATCCAGATCAGCCCGGTCACCCTCAGCGATCCCGATACGGTAGACAACCCCCCGACGGCCTTGCGGCTCCTCTCCGTCACCGGCGGCACCGTGGCGCAGGGCGACGGCAGTGCCATTGTATTGGGCGCCTCCGGAACAGCATTGACGATGTCCTCGGGCGACCTGAACTTGCGCTTTACCCCCGCGATGGATCGGGATACGGACGCAACGATTTCCTATGTCGTCGTCGACCGATCCGGCGTTGCCGATTCGACCGCTTCTACCGCCACCGTGAGTATCACCGCAGATAACACAGATCCCCCCAGCGCCGGTGGCAATGTCACCGTGACCAACACGAGCGACGGCCCCATCAGTATTAATGAAGACGCGCCCGCACCCGGCTCGGCAAATATTCGGATCACGCCCAGTGTATTGAGCGACCCGGACACCATCGATGATCCCCCGGTGGCGATTCGCCTCATCAGCGTGACCGGTGGCAGTGTGGCGCAGGGCGATGGCAGTGCCATTACCCTGGGCGCGTCGGGCACGGTGCTCAATCTGACGTCCGGCAAGCTGGATCTCCGCTTTACCCCCGCGATGGATCGGGATACGGACGCAACGATTTCCTATGTCGTCGTCGACCGATCCGGCGTTGCCGATTCGACCGCTTCTACCGCCACTGTGAGCATCACTTCTGGCGCGGACCCGCCCGCGGCAGGTGGCGATCTCACTGCGTTGGCACCGGGCGGCGGAGCCACCATGATTAATGAGGACGATGGTGCGCCCGGCGCTGCCAACATCCGCGTCGCGCCCCCCACGTTGAGCGACCCGGACACCGGAGAAAACCCGAACAGTATCCGACTCATCAGTATTACGGGCGGCACCGTCGCGCAAAGCGACAACTCCGCCATAACCTTGGGCGCATCGGGAACCATCCTCGGCCTGACGGGTGGCGCTGTCAATTTGCGGTTCACACCAACGAGTGGCCGTGATACGGCGGCAACGATTACCTATGTCGTCGTCGACCCCGGTGGCATTTCGGATTCTGCCCAATCTACCATCACCGTAAATATTACCCCCCAACCCGACGCACCCGACGCGGGCGGAAATATTACCGCCACGGCACCGGGCGGTGGCGCAACGAACATCACGGAAGATGACCCGGCACCCGGTGCGGCGAACATACGGGTGATGCCCGCCACGCTGAACGATGACGATACCGGGGAAACCCCCAACGCCATTCGACTGCTTACCTTCACTGGCGGCACGGTTACCCAGGCAAACGGGTCGGCCATTGTGCTGGGCGCCTCTGGCACCGTATTGACACTCACCACCGGATTCCTCGATCTCCGTTTCACGCCAGCCGCCGATCGGGACACGGCGGTCACCATTCCCTACGTGGTCGTCGATCCTGGTGGAGTGAGCGATTCGGCTTCTTCCAACATTACCGTGAACATCACGGCGGTGAATGACGCCCCCAGTGGTGCCAACGCCACCCTGGCCGACATTAACGAAGATGCTTCCAACCCACCGGGCGAAACCATCACCACTCTGTTTGGCGGCTCCTTCTCCGATGTGGATGGTACGTTCGCAGGCATTGCGGTCGTGGGTAATCCCGCCCTGGCGGGCGAAGGCACCTGGCAGTATTCGCCCCCCACCTCACCGGGCTCCCAGTGGTTCGATATCGGCACGGTCACCGACACGGCGTCGTCCCCCAACGCACTCGTTCTCGACCCAAGCACGGAGCTCCGCTTTCTGCCCGCCTCTGAATTTGACGGTCCCGTCACTTCCCTGACCATCCGCGTGTTGGATGACAGCTACGGCGGCAGCTTCAGCACACGGACCGGGGTCGTTGAGTTTCGCCAGACCACAGACACTTCGACCAACGGCGATCCAACGGCCATCAGCGCCGCAACCTATACCATCACGCATAACATTATTGGAGACAATGACACGCCCACCCAGGTCCAGAACAACACCCTGACGGTGAATCAGGGGGACTCGGGCACCATCAGCAGCGCCCTGCTCTCGTACACCGATGTGGATGACGTGGACACCACGCTGCAATACACCATAGTGAGTGGCCCCTCCAACGGCACGTTGAATATGACCCCCAATTTCACCCAGGGCAACATCAACAGCAATGCGGTCACCTATACCCACGGGGGCACCAACACCACGAGTGATTCCTTTACCTTCAACGTTCGCGATGACGAAGCGGCGACGACCGCCAATGCCACCTTCAACATCACGATCAATCTTACGCCGACGGTAACAACCCCTATCGCCGATGTGCAGGTCAATGAAAACGCCGCCAATACCGTTATCGATTTGCTGACGAGCTTTACGGATTCGGAAGACGGATCCGGTGGCCTGACCTATACGGTACCGAGCACGACGGGTGACGCTATTTTTAACGGCGCACCCATGATTTCCGGCGGAAACCTGACCCTGGCCTATGCCGCCGACTCCCCCGGCACGGCCATGGTCACCGTACGGGCCACCGATAGTAACGGCGCATTTGTCGAAGATACCTTCCAGGTCAGTGTCAATGATCGGCCCGTTGCCGACGCCGATTCTGCCACCACCAGCGAAGGGATGGCCGTGGTCATATCCGTCCTCACCGGGGACAGCGACAGCGATGGCACCCTGGTTGCCTCGAGCGTGACAGTGACCTCGGCGGCGAGCAATGGCACCACCATGGTCAACACGGGCACCGGTGCCGTAACCTACACGCCCACGGGCGATTTCAACGGTTCGGATTCCTTCCAGTACACGGTGGATGACAACCTGGGTTCCACGTCGGCACCCGCAACGGTCACCGTCACCGTCAGTGCCGTCAACGATCCGCCGGTGTTGACCGTTCCGGCAGGGCCGGAGAGCGTGGCGGAGGGCGATTCGCTGACCATCAGCACCGCCGCAGGCAATCCAATTACCATCACCGATGTGGATGCGGATGAAACACCCTTCGGCGCGGGTACCGGCGGCGTTAACGTTACCATCAGCGCAACCAAAGCGACCTTCACACTCGCCAGCACGGCCAACCTTGCCAATGTCACCGGAAACGGAACTGCAACAGTCTCCTTTGATGGCACGATTGCCGATACGGCCACGGCCTTGGACGGCCTCCAGTACACCCCCGACGCGTTGGTAAACGGCAGCGATACCATCACGGTGAACGTGAGTGACAAGGGCAACACGGGCGCAGGCGGTGTGATGACGCAGATGGATACCATCGCCGTTACCATCATGGCCACGAACGACCCGCCGGTAGTGACGGTGCCCGGTTCACAGACCGTAGATGAGGATGTTTCGACGGCGATCGGCGGCATCTCTATTGCCGATCCCGATGCGGGCAGCGGCAATGTCACAGTCACCTTGTCGGTCGCCCAGGGCATGCTCACGGTTAACACGGCGGCCGTGGGGGGCGTCCCGTCCGGTCAGATTACCAACAATGGCACGAGCACCGTCACTCTGCTGGGAACGATAAGCCAACAAAATGCCACCCTCGCCACCCTACGTTTCCAGACCGCGTTGAATGTGGTATCCGACCAGTCCCTATCGATCGTCGCAAATGACAACGGAAATTCCGGTGGCCCCGCGCAGTCGGGCTCGGGCAACGTGGGCATATCCGTCACCGCCCAGAATGATGACCCGAGCTTCACCAACTTCCCGAGTGGGGCGCAATCGGTCAACGAAGATACCAATCTGGTCTTCAGCACCGCCAATGGTAACCGCATTACCATTACCGACATTGACCATCAGGAAAACAATCCCACTGGCGTGGTGCGGGCTACCCTCGCGGTGAGCAATGGGACCCTGGCACTCAATGGCACCACCGGGTTGACCTCGGTAAGTGGCGACGGCACCGCCACGGTACAGGTCGAAGGCTCCACGACGAACATCAATACGGCCTTCAACGGACTTACCTACCGGGGCACCACGGGTTTCAACGGGACCGACATGCTGACCGCAACCCTCACCGATCTGGGCAACACGGGTGTCGGCGGTGGCGGAAACGTTTCCATGAATGTGACCATCAATGTGAGCGCTATCAACAATGCGCCCGCTATCACCGTTCCCGGGGCACAAAACGCCGATGAGAATATAAACTTCCCCTTCAGTGCAACGGATGGCAATGCCATCGTGATTGAAGATATTGACTCTGACGAAGCACCCGGTGATCTGGTGGTCACGCTTTCCGTCAGCAATGGTGTCCTGACATTGGCGGATACGGCCGCGTTGACGACCTTTACCGGCAATGGCACGGCGTCCATTTCCATGACGGGCGTGCTCGCGGCCATCAACGCCGCCTTGGATGGCCTCATCTATCGGGGCAACCTGGACTTCAACGGGATCGACACCCTGAACATTACGGCCAACGATCAGGGCAACACGGGTAGTGGCCCCGTTGGCACGGATTCCGACACGGTCACCATCCTTATCGGTGCGGTGAACAATCCGCCCGTCTTGACGGTTCCGGGCACGCAAACGATCAACGAAGATATTACCACCGCTATTACGGGAATCACCGTTTCCGACGTGGACGCGGCCACCGGGAATCTGGTGGTCACCCTCAGTGTCGGTGCGGGCTTCCTGGCGGTTTCCGACAGCGTCTCGGGCGGCGTCGATGCCCTGGCCATCGGCAACAATAACACGCCCTCCGTCACCCTCACGGGCACCCTCAGCGAACTCAACAACACCCTCCCGACCCTGACCTTCACCACCGCGCAGGACAACGCCGTCAGTCAGACACTCACTGTCCACGTGACGGACCAGGGCAACACGGGAGACGGGGGTGCCCAGACGGATCAGGAGACGGTGTCCCTTACCGTGACGGCCATAAATGATGATCCGGTCATTGTCGTACCGGCCGCCCAGACCACCGATGAGGAATTGGCCCTTATCTTCTCCGGGGCAAACGGAAACGCCATCAGCTTCAGCGATGTGGATGTGGCGGAATCTGCCGGAGAACTGCGCGTTACCCTCACCGTAACCCAGGGCCTCATCTCCTTGGGCAGCACGGCAGGTATTACCCTGGTCACGGGCACGGGAAGCGATGAGACTACCGTCACCTTCAGTGGCACGGTCGCTGCCATAAACGCCGCCCTGGATGGCCTGCGCTACGAACCCAACTTGAACGTCAATACCGAATCGGGCCTCACGGAGAGCCTGGCCATCATCGTCAACGATCAGGGAAACACGGGCCAGGGCGGGGGCACCAACATTACGGCCAATGTCACCATTAATATTACGGCGCTGAATGACGACCCCACCGTAACGGTGCCGGGCGCCCAGTCCGTAGCGGAAGATACGCCACTCGTCTTCGGGGGAACGGTCTCCGTGGCCGATATTGACGTCGCCGAATCGGCAGGTACCCTCTCGCTCCGGATGGCGGCCAGTTCCGGCACCATCAGCCTTGCGACCACGGCGGACATCACCATCACCGCACCCGCGACAGGAACGGACGATGCATCCATCACCTTTTCCGGTACGGCCGCCGCGGTGAATGCTGCATTGAATGGCTTTTCCTATCAGGGCAATCAGGACTTCAACGGAAACGACACCATCACCCTCACGCTCAATGATCAGGGCAACACGGGCGTGGGTGGTGCCGTCGACGTAGTGGCCACCATCCCAGTGACGGTCACCCCCGTCAACGACCCGCCAGTTGCCAGTTCCGTTATCCTTGCACCGGCCGAGCCATTGCGCAACGAAGACCTCACGGCGTCCTATACCTACTTTGATGTGGACATGGACCCGGAAAACAGCACCGCTATCCGCTGGTATCGGAACGGTGAACTCCAGAGCGCTTTCAACAACCTCCGTACGGTCCCCATGTCGGCCACGGTGGAAGAGGAAATCTGGCTCTTCCGGGTTACGCCCAATGATGGCCTCCTGCCAGGTACCGAAGTAGAGTCCAACAGTGTTCGCATTCGCCCTGTCGCGGATCTGCAACTCTTTATAGCACGGGACCCGAGTCAGGTCGTTCCGGGCGAAGACGTGAGCTACACGTTCCAGGTCCGCAATCTGGGCCCAAGCCCGGTCACCGATGCCGTCGTGACGACCACCCTGCCCGCGACCCTGGAAAACGTGACCTGGGCCTGTGCCGCCTGTGGCTCCAGCGGTACCGGCACCATCAACGACACCCTCGATCTCGCCGCGGGCGAAAGTGTGGACTACGTCCTCACCGCCCGTGTGGACGCCGCTGGCACCGGTGATTTGACGGTTTCCGGCAATGTGGCCGGACCGAGCCTCGTGTTTGAAACCGATAGCGCGAATAATTCGGCGACGGATACGGTTCCCCTGATGCCCGAGGCCACCCTGCAGGTGACGATGGCCGCTGATGTGGTGGAAGCCGCGCCGGGCGACACCATCACCTATACCGTCAACGTAACCAATGCGGGACCGTCGGACGCACGGGGTGTACTGTTCACGGATACGCCAGACGTCAACACGACTCTAGTCGTGGGCACAGTCACCACCAGCCAGGGGACCGTTACGACCGGAAACACCGGGGGCGATAGTCAGGTCGACGTTGCCGTGGGCACCATCCCCCTTGGCGCCTCGGCTGAAATTCAGTATAGCGTCACCGTGAACACCCCCTTCCCCGCTTCGGGTATGAATCAAGTGTGCACCCGAGGCCAATTCATCGGGGAACCCGGCAATGCGGATGTAAATTTTGTGGATGCCGCACCGGCCGAAGAGGTATGCACCACGATTAATACCGTCATCGCCTTTACCGCCACCAAGGTCGACAGACTGCTCGTCGATCTGAACGGTGACGAAGCCATTAACCCCGGAGACACCGTCCGCTACACAATTGACATCATCAACACGGGCAATGGCGGTGCCAATGGCGTTGTCTATAGCCATCCGGCCATTGCCAATGGCAGCCTGATCACCGATTCGATTGTAACGACACCGACCGCCAACAACATCACGCTTGACGGTGGCGCCGTCACCATTGACCTGGGCAGTATCCAGGGCGATGACGGCACGGGCTCCGGTGCCAACGAAGCCACCATCGTGTTTAATCTCGTAGTAGAGAATCCCCTCCCCCCCGGAGAAGATTTCCTCTTCTCCCAGGGAACGCTTGGCTACGACGAGCTGGAAGTTGGCCAGTCGCCTATCCTCACCGACGACCCGGACGCGGTGGCCATCGAAGACAGCGACCTTGTACCGCTGGACGGCGATGGAAACGTCATTCACCCCGCACCCACCGTCACACGCATCGTGTCCGCGCCCGAATTGGTCGTCTTGAAGAACGACGACATCGGCCGGGATGAGGAGAAGCGCCCCGGCGACACCATCGTCTACACGGTCACCATCGAAAACCGAGGTAACCGGGGTGCAGCCAACCTCGTCTATCGGAATCCCTTCCGGGACAATGAAATTTCCGCCACGGAACTGCAATCCGTTGATGGCAGCAGTCCCCTGAGCGATGTTGCCACATCGTTGCTCTCCAATTTTGACGCCTTGGACTCCGACGACAGCCTCGGTCTCTCTTCGGTCGAGTTGGACGGTTCTTTCTTTGCCCTGACTACCGCACAGTTCAACGAACTCGACACATCCGATGCGCGATTGGCCCTCCTGGAAAACTCCATTCTGGTGAATGGCAACCCGACAACCAATGGCGGATCGGCCACGGAACTCTTATTGGATTTGGGTTCGTTGAATGGTCGCAACCCCCAGTTTACCAATGGCCCGACCATCACGATTACCTTTTCCGTGCTCCTCAACGACGTGCTCCTGGGAGGCACCAACACGATTCGTTGTCAGGGACAGGTTGAGAGCGATGTCTTGGAGCCCGTCCTTTCGGATGATCCCGAAACCATCAACGTGGCCAACGACGCCACCGTTACGTTCGTGCGTGCTATTCCCGACATCAACATCGTCCCCGAGATCTTGACCATCGATTTTGGCGATCAGGATATCGACGACGGGCGCACCCTGGCCCGTATGGTTGAAATCTCCAATGGCGTGGCGGCCACCGCCAACCTGACCCTCGGTTTTGTGGGGCTGGAAGGCGCCGGACTCAGTGAGTTTGTCATCGTGAGTGATACGGAGGAATCCGTACTCGCGCCGGGCGAAACGCGCTTTATTGAAGTTGCTTTCGACCCCGACTCCATCGGCAATAAGATTGCCAGCCTCCGCATCGAGTCCGACGACCCCGATGACTCGGCAATCGATGTCAATCTGTCAGGCCGCGCCCTGGACAGCGACATCCGGGTAACCCCGAGCACCCTTAACTTTGGAAAGCGCAACTTGCTGGCCGGCGCCAGCGCGCCCCAATCCGTCAGTATCATCAATGATGGTTTGGGCATTCTGACCCTCGACAGTGTCACGCTGGCCTGTGGGCCGGACATCTTCCCGGTGATGACCCAGGAACGCTTTGACGCCCTCGACCTGAACAACGACGGCGTACTCACGCGAGGAATCGGGCAAACCGAACTGGAACTGGCGATTGATCTCTTCGATATCGCCGAGGTACTCATCGACGCCTTCACCACACTCGACGAGGACAGTTCCAACGACTTGAGCGTGGCCGAAGTCGAACTTCGCTTCCCCTTCCTGAACGCCACCCGCTTTGACGCCCTCGACACGGATCGCAGCATGGGCCTCAGCGAGGAGGAATTGGAGACGGCCTTGCGTCTCGCAACGTTCGCCGAAAGCTTGCGGGAGAGCTTCGAAGACTTCGACACTACCGCACCGGCAGGCCTCGATTTCATGGAATCCCAGCAGATTCTTCCAGACCTCACGCAGGGCGAGTTTGGCACACTGGACCGCGATGAAGACGGCGTGCTCAGCGTCAGTGAATTGGAAGAACAGCTTCGTCTCGCCATTATTGCTGCGCAATTGACCATCGATTTCTCGGGACTCGATCTCAATCAGGACAGCGCATTGTCTCTCGTTGAAATCAGCGCCTTCACCCCCCTGCTTACTCCCGGTCGTTTCGACACGATCGATACCGATGGGGATGAAGAAATCACGCCCACGGAATTGGGTGCCGTGACGTCAACCCTGGCAAGCGAAATCCTGGCGAACTTCAACGAGCTCGACACCGATCGCAGCGGCGGACTCAGCCTCGACGAGCTCAGTGCCAGCTGCGACTTTGAGATTCTGTCGGACTCCGGAGAGGATTCTCTGGAAACTGCACAATCGCGGTTGGTGCGGGTGGTCTTCAATCCCTCCACACCCGGCATGAAAGTGGGCACCCTGCGCATTGAAGCCAACCAACAGGGTCAAGGCACGCCCATCGTCTCCAAGGTTTCCCTCTTCGGAACGGGTAATCGCACGCCGCGCATTGTGGACCAGAACCCGGTTTCGACCCAGGAGGACACCCCGGTCACGATCATCCTCGACAACCTGATCGTGGATGCGCCGCTGCTGGAATTCCCGGACGAAGTCACATTGGCCTTCCAGCCACGGCCGGAGGGTGCCAATTACACCCGAGACGGAAATACGATCATTCCGAATCGCAACTTCAACGGTATCCTTTTCGTACCCGTAACCGTGCGCGACGGCGATATTGACAGTAACGTGTGGAATCTTCGGATTTCCGTCGCACGGGTCAACGATCCGCCTACGGCCATTTCGTTGGACAACACGACGATTATGGAGAATCAGGTGCTCAAGACGGTCGTGGGACGGCTCCGCACCACCGATCCCGACTTGGGTGATCTCCACGTATACAGTCTCGTGCCCGACGACCCCAACACCGATGACGACGATTTTATCGACAATGAATTTTTCTCCATTGTGGCGGATCAACTCGTCAGCAACGTGGTGTTCGATTTCGAAACCCGAGACAGCTATACCGTGCTGATTCGCAGCCGCGATCCCCAGGGCGAAACGGTGCAGCGGGCCTTCGGCATTACGATTCTCGATCAGGCCAACGATGAAGACAACAGCGTGGCCTCCGAGGTCTTGCTGAACAACTTCTCGCTCGCAGACCGTAACAACGATGGCGTATTGACCCTCGAGGAAATTCGCGTCTTTCTGCCCGGCTTCACCCAGGAGCGCTTCAACCAGCTGAACGTGGAAACGGAAGTATCCGCCGCCGAACTCGAGGTGGGCATCAGCCTCACCGCCAATGCCCAACGTCTCTTCGACAATTTTGAATTGGCCGATATCGACGAAGACGAAGGGCTGACACTTGTCGAAGCACGGACCCAGGTCCCCGGCCTGACCGAGGCGGCTTTCCGCTATATGAACACCGATGGCGACAGTTTCCTCACGCCCTCCGAGTTGCAGTCGGCGATTCTGCTCAACGCCGACCTCAGCAGCCTGCTCGCGGCCTTCGCGTCGCTTGATCGCGACCTCAGCGGGCAGTTGACCTATGACGAAGTGCCGCGGAGTGCCCGCACGGTCACCCGGGCCCTCTTTGATGGATTGGAACAAAATCCCGGCGTGTCCCAGCGCGAACTGCAGACCCAGGTAGCCTGCATGCTGATTGAAGACAGCGTGGTGTTGGTACAACCCACCGGTGATCTACTCGCAGCACCGGAGGCGACCCTGTTGGATGTAACGTTCAATGCGGAGGTCGACGTCAACGTAGCGCTCGCCTGCAACGCAGAAGATGTTACCTTTACCTATGACATCGGCTCAGAAAGTATCCTCATCACCGATCTGGCGGAGTACTTCCTCCTCAATTTCGACGCCCTCGATGCCGACTTCAACAACGGCCTGGACTATGACGAAGTGTCCTTCAGCCGCATCGGCATTACCGCGGCCCGTTTCAACACCATCGATTTCGATGGCGACACCTTCCTCAGCGAAGACGAGCTCGACGCCGCCGTTATCCTGTCGGATTTCGCCAGCGTCCTGCTGGAGAGCTTTGCAGAGCTCAATGTGGACAACAGCACGGGCCTTTCCTTTGCGGAGACCGAAGCTGCGGGGCTGGACTTTGACGCCCTCCGCTACAGCATCGTGGATCTCAACGACAACGGCGTGTTGACCCGGCAGGAACTGGAAGCCGAAATTGACCTTCCGGCCTACCTCCAATCGGTCTTCACCGACTTGGATCTCAACAGCGACCTGGCCCTCTCCCCCGTGGAAGTGGGCGCCCGCCTTCCGGGACTCTCGGCCACGCGCTTTGACAACCTCGACCAGGATCGCGATGGCTTCCTCATTCCCGAGGAGCTTCAAAGCGCCGATGATTTCGGCAAACAGAATCCCGTGTTTGCCGCGGCCCTCCCCGTGGAAGGCATGCAGAAGCAGCTGCGCGGCCTCGCCCCGGCGACCTTTACGTTGCCCGTAAACAACGCCTACCGCGTGCGCGCCACGGCCACACTGGAAACGACGGGACAGACCGTACAGTCCGAAGAATTTACCTTCGAGATTCGCAACGGCGTGGATGACAACGCCAACGGCTATCTGGATGACCCGTTCTCCATTCTGGTCAATGATGGCTCCCGATGGGCCCACACCGTGGAAAGTGTCAATTGTGACCGCAGCGTGGTGATGCATTACTGGCGCGGCCGCAATATACCCGGGCCCAACATCGAAGTCCGCGTCACTAACCCGGCCGATTCATCGCAGTACTTGGATCTGCAGGTACCCCACGGCCTTTTGAATGAAGGGGAAGAGGGCATCCTGATTGTTGCCATGTCCTGCGATGCCGAGAGCCTTTTTACCCGGCAGCAGGCCGAAGCGCTGGATGAGCTGCCTGCCGATCTCGTCGCGGGAAGTCCCTGGATCGACATCAGCGTGGTGGTTCGCACTATCGGCGAGAGTGACTTCACCGCGCTCAGTGATTCCCGCGTGGCACAACGGGTCGTCAGGATTTCGTTGAATGGACTGGACTTCTCTCCAGAGGACACGGCCACCTTCTACCGAAACAGCGCTGTCGTGGTCGATGAGCCCGATTCGGGCTTCACCGTGGTACCGGGCCTCGAAACCTGGTCCGCTTCCGCGACACGTAGCCCCGTGAGTTCCGGCACCACCCTGACCGCGAACCTCACGAAAATTGGCGCTATCGTCGCACTGGAATCCCTCAAGCCGCCGATTCTCGTGACGGTGCCTTCTGCCAGTGACGTGCTTGACCTCGGGGAAGTTGACGTCAACGACACCGTGGAGCGCATGGTGACCATCACCAACGACGGCGGCGAGCAACTGGTCGGTACCGTGGAGCTCCGGGACGCCACTGGTGTTTTCTCCTTGATTGGAGAAGCCAGCTATGACCTGGCCCATGGCGAGACCCACTCCTTCCTGGTCCGCTTCTCTCCCAATGCGGGAGCCGCCTTTGCGGGCACACTGACCTACTCCGGCGACGGTGGCGGTTTGGTGACGGCCTCTGTAACCGGTCTGGGCATCGCGCCGAAAGCCTTTGGCTGTGGTCTGTCCACGGACGGCTCGCCCTTCCCCGTCGGGAATGGCCTGGTAATCCTGCTGACGCTGTCAATATTGCTCATGCACCAGTGGCGCCGGGCGCGGCAAGCACCTCACCACTAGCCCGACACGATTCCCAGCCCCCGGTTTTCGATGAAGACCGGGGGCCTTTTTTATGGTGCTTGGGCAATAAATGGGGAGGGTTTAGTCGAATATACACATGTCGGTTCCGAGACCGTGTCGCCATGTTTGTTTGCGACACAGGTCCCCACCCATTCTTTCAGACAAAATCAGAAGCCAGACGTGCCGCGCGATCGGGTTTTTCAGTTCGTTTGTACAGACGGACTTGTTGTTGGTGCGCACGAATCGCCCATGAACCTGTTTCTTGGGGGGGAGGCCTCTACTTCGATGGTCGAGGCACCGCCAACCCCCCTGAAATCTGCCCCACCCGTTTGCTCATTTCTCTCTATTGTGCTACAGTCACAAGAAAGCTGCTGTCAAGAGTTTAACCGTGCTGTGCACAGTAATTCTGTTGCCCCACGGCCCCTGAGAGCCGCAGGCAAATCTGATATTGGCGAGGCAAAACGGGCTTCCGCATCGGGGCGGATCCCTATCGCGTGACCGAATGGAAGAAAGATTACCCATGGATCTACGTGTAATTCAGGCGAAACAGGCGCGGTTCTGCGTGGGACTCATGTCCGGCAGTTCCTGCGATGGCGTAGACGCGGCCCTGGTCCGCATCAAGGGCACGGGGAAGGCCCTCGCGATGAAACTCATCGCCCATGAAACCTTTCCTTACACGGCCGGCTTAAAGAATCGACTACTCGACGAACACCTCTCCATCAAGGACGCGTGCACCCTCGATTTCGAGTTGGGCGAACGCTTCGCCGAAGCGGCGCAAGCCATGATCGATAAGGCCCAGGAAGACGAGACCCCCGTCGATTTCGTGGCTTCACATGGACATACCCTTGCCCACCTCCCCCCCCGCTCCAACGAGCGCACGGGCACCTTGCAAATCGGCCAGTCGGCCATCATTGCTGAGCGATGTGGCGTTCACGTCGTATCCGACTTTCGCCCACGGGATATGGCCGCAGGGGGCGAAGGGGCTCCCTTGGTACCCTACGTGGATTGGCTTCTTTTTCACCGTCTCAAGCGCTCTATCTCCTGTTTGAATATCGGCGGTATCGCCAACTACACCGTGGTAACGCCGGAGTTCCGCAACATTTCCGCCTTTGATACCGGCCCCGGTAATATGGCCATTGATGGTGCCATGCGTCTGTTGACCCGGGGCGAGCGGGAAATGGACATCGACGGGAGGGCCGCGGGCAAAGGAATGGTCATTGATGAGTTCCTGGAATATCTTCTGGACCATCCTTTCTTCACCAAGGTACCGCCCAAGAGCACGGGCCGGGAAGAATTCGGGATGCAGGTATATTTGCGTGATGCCCTCAACGCCCGGGCAGAACACTCGCTGGAAGATCTCATCGCGACCGTCACCGAGGCCGTCGCCGTGAGCATCATCGACGCCTACGAGCGTTTTATCAAGCCCGAGACCCCGGCGGAGCACATTATCATTGGAGGCGGAGGAGCCCACAATAAGACCCTCTACAAGCGTCTGGAAGAAGGCTTCTCTGGCAGTCAGGTCTTTACCAGCGACCAATACGGCATCCCCACCGACGCCCGCGAGGCCATCGCCTTTGCTATCCTCGGCAACGAATGCATCATGGGTACCGAAGCAAATGTCCCCCACGCGACGGGGGCGGAGCGTCGGGTTATTCTGGGCAAGATAACGCCCGCGTAACGCCATTCCCGAAGATCACAACAATCGTACCGGCCGACGCGGCAGACCGAAGCGCCGTGCATGGCCCGATTTTCAAAGGAATCCATGATGATGCGTTTCGTGTCTGCTGCCCTGCTGTTTCCGCTGCTTCTGGTCTGGCTTTCCGGCTGTCCCGCCACGAACACACTCCCGGTGCCGAATGCGGGCCCCGATCAGGCGGTCAGTCTCGGGGCAACGGTGACCCTCGATGGCAGTGGGTCCGCCGATGCGGACGGCGATACGCTCACCTATCAATGGGTCTTCACCAGCCGTCCCGAAGGCAGTACCGCGAGTCTTAGTAATGTGGGCACAGCACAGCCTACCTTCCAGCCCGATGTACCCGGCACCTACGTGTTGTCCCTCACCGTCTTCGACAACATGGGAAGCGGAACGCCGGACAGCGTCACCATCACCGTCACCGGCACCCTCGTGACCGTGCCCATTCTGTCGGGCCTCACCCAGGCCACGGCCGAGACGGCGTTGATCGCAGCGGGCCTTTCACTGGGCACCGTGACGACCGAGTCGAGTGCGACCGTTCCCGGCGGGCAGGTCATCCGTCAGGATCCTGCTGCTGGTACGGACATCATCCCCAACGGCTCAGTCGATCTGGTCATCAGCACAGGCCCGGCCACGGTCGCAGTCCCCAATGTGGTGGGCCAAAGCCGCACCGAGGCAGAAACCACCCTGAGTAATCTCGGGCTCGTCATCGGCACGATCACGATGATGGAAAGTGAAACGGTGTCCACGGGCGACGTGATTAGTCAATCTATCGCCGCCGAGACCATGGTCAACGAAGGCACCGCCGTAGACCTGACCATTTCCTCTGGCGCTCCTGTCGCTATCGAGCGGGTCAATCAGGTAAATCTTCGGGACCCGTCGGGCCTGTCCGACATTCCCAATCAAGTCCGGCGTCAACGCGTGGCGGCAGACACGACCAATCAGCGCTTCTTTCTCACGGGACTATTTACCCCATTCGTTTCGATTCGAGATGCCTATTATCTCGAGAATCCTGGCTATCTGAATACGGGATTCGTCTTACCCGGCGAAAAAATTCCCTTTGTGGCACCCGGTGGAACCGTCCTTTATGTGGTGGACTTGAACACCCGACAAGTCGCCCGTATCGATGTCGAAAGTGATACGGTGACCGCAACGGTCTCGGTGGGAGAAGGGTTCCTCGATTTGGTGGTGAGCACGGCGAACAACACGCTCTATATTACACGGGAAACGTCCCCCAGCCTGTTGTTTCTGGACGCGACCACCCTCGCGGAGACGGGTAGCACAACGGAATTCAACGGTACGGCCCCCCACATCGAATTAAATACCGACACGGGGGAACTACTCGTACTAAACACAGCCTCGGAAAGCGCCGACGGAAGCCTGGGGATTTTCGATACGGCCACCAATACCCGCACGGGCACGGTAACCTTCGACATGCCCGGTTCGGGGGCTGGACAAGCACATCAGATGGTGGTCGACATTCCCGGTAGCCGCTTCTTCATTCGGGGCAGCAATGGATTGGGGGTCTACGCCCTCGATGGGAGCAATCCCCGCTCCCTTCCCCTGCCCTCAGCAGTCGAGCTAACTGACCTCCACTACGATCCCGCCGGCGATCGGCTCCTCACCATGGGCCTGAGTCTCCCGGAGAATGGCGAAGTGGCCCCCCAGGGAGCCCGCCTATTCGCCTACAACCCGAACACGGGACAAACGACCTCGCCCATCGACACCATCAATCTGGGCGATGGCAATACCCATTTCGCCGTGGATCCCGTGGCGGATTTCATCCTCAGTCCAGACAGCACCGATGGGCGTGATTTTGGCTTTGAAGCGGCCCCCTTTCCCACCTTCACCACC
The DNA here is from genome assembly GCA_034669905.1 of Candidatus Hydrogenedentota bacterium. Lineage (GTDB taxonomy): Bacteria > Hydrogenedentota > Hydrogenedentia > Hydrogenedentales > JAEUWI01 > JAEUWI01. The sequence goes on along the minus strand of JAXMOL010000009.1, from coordinate 22,446 downwards.
CGGGGCAGCGTGGGCACCAGTGTGGAAGATGCCGTTATCCTGGATGGTGGCCTGGTGGGTGCGAGTATTTTCGGCGGAAATTACTTATTCCGGCTGGATGCCGGAGAAGATACAGCCAACCTGTTTGTATCGGGACGTTGGCCCTCTCCCCTTCGGGCTGTGGGCACCACCCTGTATGTGCTGAACGCCTGGGACAGTACCCTCGAGTCTTTTGCCTCCGGAGAGACGCCCGCATCTACGGGCAGCTTCTCCACCGGATTCCCGCGGGGCACCACCGAGCGCCGCCCCGATTTCGCCATCGACCCCACCAGCAGCCGGGCTGCCGTGGTCTATCCGGAGTTTGGTCAGGTGCGCATTATCGCCCTCGGCACGGGTAGCGCCATCGCCGAGCTCGATGTACCCGACGCCACGCCGGGAATCGCGATGGCACGCGCGGGAGAGCTTCAGGTCCAATACAGCACCTTCGACGACGGGGTGCTTTATCTCTTCGACCGGCTGAATGGCTTACTCCACCGATACGACACCAACAACGACTATAGCCTGCTCGGAAGCACCGATCTCAGTGCGGCGCTTGGCGACCAAAGCGATGCCCCGGAAGAAGACTGGCTGGTGCAGGACGTCCCCATGGCACGCCTCTTCGTGGGGCCCCTCGTAATTGATCCTGCTACGGGCATGGCCACCGGGGAGAGCCTTGCCACGGGTCAGGTCATCCGTGGCGTCGACGTCAACCAGGACCTCTACTGGACGGCCCGCCAGGTGGACAGTACGGAAGGCTACGCGGTCACCATCAACAGCATCCGACGCAGTGACCTGTCCGAAGCCCCCAACACGTTGGCCCTGGGAACCCCCTACCCCCGGGCACCGGAAATCGCCTTCGACACGGCCAACCGGCGCTTTTTTGTAGTGGACCCCAGCACGACAATCATCGAGGAATATGAGTACTGACTAGCGCATCAGGCATCCAGCGGATACAGTGGCTTGGGGCGTTTGGTATACACAAAGGCATCGGGGCCCGCGCGGGTTACTCCGGGCGAGTCGACACAGATGCATTTCACCGCGATGGGGTCGTAGGCCGCCCGCGGCGCCGTAACCCCCTTGACGATGATGACCTCCATGGCTTCCACGTCCACCCCGACGCTGACCAACTGCTCCAGGCTCGTGGGCATCACCCGCAGGCTATTGATGACAATCTTATGCCCTCCCACCGTGTGGAGGAGTGCCGTCCGCCCCTGGTCGTACTCGCGGGTACCACCGTGTCGGGCCTCGGTCTCCAGATACAGGCCATCGGTGAGACGCTGGACCACCCCTTCGATGGCAAGAGGCTTGCCATGCTTATCATCCGTCTTGGCGCCGATGCTCAGACTGAGCCGGGCCCCATTGCCGGCCTCGTAACAGGCCGCCGCGACTTCCGGATCACAGAGCACCACACAAACCCGGGTGGCACCCGCCTCCCGTAGCGCTTCAAAGATAATCGTGCTGTCGCCTGGACCACCCGCGCCAATGTTGTCGCCACTGTCCATGAGACAAACCGTGCCCTCGGTCTCGATGGCTTCCTTCACCGCCTCGTCTACCGACGGCAGGCCCGCGTTGAGGGCTTCCCGCCGCGCATAGATAAAATCGGCAAAGTCCTGTGCGAGGACCTTCGCCCGGGCTTCATCCTCGTGGGTCGTGACCAATACGGAGACGCCCATATACGGGGAGTCTGCATAGATATATCCCGGCAACAACGACACGGTCACCACCTCAGGCAGCGAAGCAATACGCTCCAACTCCTCGTAGAGCTCGGCCATGGGCCCGTCGCCGGTGTACTGCTGCACAATATGAATCAGCAGGGGCAATTTCACGTGGGCCTGACAGGGCTGGACCGTGCCCGAGAGGATATCCGCCATAATGCCTGCGGCCTCGATCCCCCGGGCACGTTGATCGACATGGGGATAAGTCCGATAGGCGACCAGGACATCAGGGAGCTCCGCCATTCGAGGGGATACGTTGCCGTGCATGTCCAACGTCAACACAATAGGCACGTCGGGCCCCAACAAATCACGAACCCGCGCGAGGGTTTCTCCGTCGGCATCGTCTACCGACTCGGAGACCATCGCGCCGTGCAAGGCCAGGAGCAGTCCATCCAATGGACCTGCCTCGCGAAGGGCATCGAGTAACTCACCGCAGATGGACTCATAGGCCTCGGAGCTCACGGTGCCACCTGGTGTGGCCCAGGCGGCCATGACCGGAACGACTTCGAAGTCCTGCGTGGCCCCCCCTTCCAGCATGCCCCCGAGCTCATGATGGGCTTCGCTCCAAACGGGCACCAGGGCCTCTCCCCGATGGAGATAGGCCTCTTCAAAGTGCTTCCGGGTTGTTGGGGTGGTGGCAAAGGTGTTGGACTCGTGCATAAAGCCCGCTACGCCGATTCGTTTTTTCATGTAGTACTCCGGGTAATGGCTTCCATGGCACCCTGTGCCGCACGAAGGGTTTCATCAATATCTGCGTCGAGATGGCACGAGGAGAGAAACCAGATACCAAAGGACGTCACCTGTACACCCCGTTCCTGCATTTCCCTATGGAACCGCTGGGCCATCGCACTGTCCGCCTGCTGTACCGACCGCAAATCGCAAACGGGATCGGCCGTCGGTGATACAAACGATGTGCTGAACACCGAAGACACGCCCCGCAGTTCCAGGGGCAGACCATACTGCTCCGCGACGACCAACAACTCCTGGGAAAGGCGTCGTCCCGCGGTGTGAATGGCGTCGAGCACAGCGCCCCCATCGGCATACATATGCTCCAGGGCCGCGCGGGTTCCCGCCATTATGAGCGCACTTGCGTTGTAGGTACCCGAGTGGACCGTGCCGGTGGTGAAGTGGTCCATCAGGTCGGCCTTCCCCGCGAGTGCCGCTACGGGCAGCCCGCCACCCAACGCCTTGGCGAAGGTCGCCAGATCGGGCGTGACGCCATAGTATTCCTGGGCGCCACCGGGCGCAACGCGAAAGCCGGTAATGACCTCGTCAAAAACCAAGACCACGCCGTGCTGGGTGCAAAGGGCACGCAGGCGCTCAAGATAGGCCTGTTCACCCGGAATGATCCCCGAGGCGCAGGCGAAGGGGTCACAGATGACGGCCGCAAGTGTGTCGCCCTGCGTTGCAAAGACTTCTTCCAGCAACTCCACGTCATTCCACGGGCGCACCACGAGGCTCTTTGCATAGTCCGCGCACTGCCCCTTCGACGAGGGGCGCATGGTGGGGTTGTCCCGCGGGCCGAGGTCCGTTTCGGCAGTTGGCGGATTCCAGGCAATGGTATCGAGCCAGCCGTGGTAGTGGCCTTCAAAGCGGAGGATCTTTTCCCGCCCCGTGGCACTCCGCGCGAGACGGAGGGCAGCGTGAACCGCCTCGGATCCGGTGCAACTGAAGCGCACTTTTTCCGCACACGGTATATGTTTCACCATAAGCTCAGCGGCGATGACCTCGTCATCACACTGGCCTGCGTAAAGAATTCCGCGGGACGCCTGCTCTTTAAGCGCCTCGACGACGCATTCGGGTGTGTGCCCCAGTAACATGGGACCTTGACCGAGGATGTAGTCGATGAACTCGTTCCCATCCGCATCCCAGATACGACATCCTTTCGCGTGGGAGAAATGACGGGGTACGGGCTTTGTCAGGGCGCGTACGCCACTGTTGACCCCACCCGGGATGACCTTCGAAGCACGGGCGTGCCATTGTTCGGATTGTGTAAACTCCATCTCTTCTATCCTTTGTCTTCTAAATTTCGTATTCGTGTGCGGGCAACCACGACCGCGCACAGCCCCCCCAACGCCAGAGCAGATCCGACGCCGATGGAAAGTAGCCCCGACGCAAAGCTGGCTGTCAATATCACGGCCACGACCAACAGGGCGCCCAGCAGGGCACAGGTCATGCCGATAATCTGCATGGCGTAGAAGCCATCCCGCATATTCGCCGTAGGTTGAACGGAGGGCGCACCATCACCCAGGCCACTCAGGAATTCGTCTACGCGAGCCTGTTTCTCGATAGTATCGGGCATCAACTTACTACCCACAATCAACCCAAAGGCCGTGGGCAACAGCGAAATCCAGGTCAACCAGGGAACGGTCCCCAGAAATGCCAGGGACTCGTTAAAGCTGATGATATAGGCCCCAATACCCATGGTCGCCCCCAGAGCAAAGCCCATAACGGCGCCTCGCCCGGACACATGGCGACTCAGCAGTCCCGCCGCCATCGGCAGGGCCACGGGCGGCAGGAGCACGGAAAAGAGTTTGGCCATGATCTTCACGAGATCTTCCAGATCGTCGGCGTAGACCAGGACCAGCGCCAGGGCCATGGCGAGTCCCCCCACCACGAGGGTGGCTCCTCGGGCAATGCGAAGCAAGACGACTTCGGATGCCTGTGGGAGAAAAAGGCGCTTGATGATGTCATTGGTAATGACAGAGGCCAGCGCGTTGTAGTCACTGGAGAGCATGGACATGGTAGCGGAAAACATGGCGGCAATAACCACGCCCATCAGGCCGACGGGCAATAGCATGCGGCAGACCAGCGGATAGATGGTGTTGGCATCTTCCACACCGGGTAAAAACTGGGTTGCCGCTATGGCCGGCCAGAAGAGGAGGGGCGGTCCCAGGAGGGTGAGGGCGGCCACCGTATAGCCCACCCGTCGGGCATCTTTATCGCTCCGCGCGGCGTAGTAGCGCTGCACATAGGGCCATTTCGTGGCATAGGTCAGGGCGAGAATCACCGAAAAAGACAACAGCCAGGGCCACGAGTAAGCGCTATTGGTCACACTTCCATAGCCTTCGGGCAGCGACTCGAGCACGGTCATAATACCGCCGGCCTTTGCCGTGGCGAGGGGTGCCAGCACCAACACCGCCACCGCCATCACCACAAACTGGATAAAGTCCGTAATCATGACGGCCCAAAGTCCACCGAGCAACGTGTAAGCCAGCATGACCGTTCCGCATCCGACGATGGCCCAGGCCTTGGCTTCCGTGCCCTCCAGACCGAGGCTCACGGTGATCATAGCCCCAATAACAAAGAGTTTCAGCGCATCGTCCAACACGATCAATGGCACGCCGAACCAGCTGAAGCCCTGGCGAATGGTGGAGTTGTAGCGGATCTCCAGGTACTCCACCGGGCTGGTCGTGGCGGCACGCCGCCATCGGGATGCGAGAAAACGTGCACTCAACAGACAGCCCGGCACAGAAAACCACCAGATGGATACGGCGACGAATCCGTACTGGTAAGCCAGTGCCGAATAGCTTACGAAGGTAAAGGCACTGAAGGTGGTCATATAGAGGGAAATCCCGGCTAGCCACCACGGCACCTGACCGCCGCCACTGAAGAAATCGGAAAGGTTCTTCATTTTACGGGCGTAGATAATTCCGATGCCCAGCATGACGGCAAAAAAGCCCGCCAGAATAATGTAGTCGGTAAGGGTAAGTCCTGAATCCATAGCTTCCACTATCACGGTGATTGGAGGAGAAATCTTGATGGCAAAATAAGAATTCATACCATAGAGCATTGGCGATTTGTAAACAAGTCGCGGCGCGTCCGTCCGTGGTTTCATAAACTAAATGCAACACGGCTATTCATCCAAGTCTGGCCGGCAGATTTTAAGCCATCGGGTCCTGTAGAAATCATCTCGGATGTGTGGAGGCCGCCCCATGGGACGGTCATCTCCTTCGTCTCAGGCGAAGATGGTCAACAACGCGCCAAAGGCGGAGACTGTACCGGCGGTATGTCGTGTCTCCGGCCTTATCTTCACCTTCACGCCCACACGATTTTGTGTAAATCCCCGGCCAATCATGCTACAACAAAGTCCGGTACATCCCAGGGCTTCATGCCCCTACAGCCCATTTCCACGTGCGAGGTAATCATGTGTTTTAAAAACCCTATCGCTCTCCTGTGCTTGCTCCTCCTTGTTCCCGGTGTGCTCCCGGCGCAGGAACACCTCAAACAGGGCAGCGCCCTCTACCCGCCCGAGGTGATCGCGCGCCTTCACAGCAACATGGCCAAGGGCGCCTGGGCCGCACCTGTTCGCGAACGGGTTGTACAGGCGGCGGAGCCGTGGCGCACTCTCGACGATGAGTCCCTCTGGCATCTCATGTTTGGCGCGACCTTGCCCCGGGCCTGGATGGTCTGGTCGGACGGCCACTCTCCCGTCACCGGCGAGCCGGTCCCCATGTATAACTGGAAGATGGACGCCATGGGCCACCCGTGGAAGGTGCAAGACCCCACCAGCGGCGAGTGGTTCCCCAAGAATGACTTCAAGGCCTACTATGATTCGGGACGGGATGCCCACGGTATCTTCGATGAATCTCGTGCCGACCGGAGCCTCCTTTTTAATGCAGAACACCCCGACCCCAGCGACCCGCTCCACCAATTCGGTGTGGACGATGGCCATGGCTACATCAACGACAAAGGCGAGCAATGGCGATTCATCGCGGCCTATCTGATCTATGGGCAATGGAAACAGGCCGTGCTCGGCGGTATCGGCCGGCTCAGCGCGGCCTACGTGGTAACCGGTGACACGGTCTATGCCCACAAGGCCCTCGTCATGCTCGACCGGGTGGCGGACCTCTACCCCACCTTTGACTTTAAACCCCAGGGCATCATGTATGAAGGGGCGGGCACGGCGGGCTATGTCTCCACGTGGCACGACGCCTGTGAGGAAACCCGCGAACTCGCTCTGGCCTATGACATGGTTTTCCCCGCTCTTGCAGATGCCACCGCGCTGCACCAGTTTCTCGCCACCCAGGCAAAACGCTATGGACTCGACAATCCGAAAAGCGGCGCAGCCGACATCCAACGCAATATCGAAGGCCGCATTCTCCGGGATGCCCTGGCCAACCCCCAGAAGATTCACTCCAACTATCCCCGGGCAGAAATATGCCAGGCGGTTATTACGCGGACGCTCCAGGAACCGGACGAAGCGCTGTGGGCCATCCTCGATCCCATGCTCGAGAAAGCCATCGCGGTCGATGGGGTGACCGGCGAAAAAGGGCTCGCCAACTACAGCGCCTTCACTATCCAATCCCTGGCCCAGTTCCTCGCGGAGTTTTCCAAGGCGGACCCCGGGTTTCTTCCACAGGTCCTGGCCCGACAGCCGCGCATCCACGACACCTACCGTTTCCACATCGACACCCTCTGCCTCGACCGCTACTATCCCCTTTCCGGCGATACAGGCTCCTATGCCAAGCCGCTGGACCGTTACGTGGGCATGAACTTTCTCCAACCCGGCGGTGGTGCCTGGCCCCTCACGCCCTCGACCTACGGACTCCTCTGGACGCTCTATGAAGCCACGGGAGATGTGGCCTTTGCCCAGATCCTCTATCGTGAGAATAACAACACGGTGGATGGCCTGCCCTATGACCTTTTCGGCACCGCGCCTGCCCAATTCCAGGAACAACTCGCCCGGATCATCGCGGAGCACGGGACGGAAATCCAGCTCCGCAGCATTAACAAAGAAGACTGGCACCTCGCCATACTCCGCTCGGGCACAGGCGCCAATCGGCGCGCCCTGTGGCTCGACTACGATTCCCATGGGGCCCACAGCCACCGTGACGGCATGAATCTCGGCCTCTTTGCCCACGGGCTCGACCTCCTCCCCGAAATGGGCTACCCGGCGGTCCAATTTGGGGGCTGGCAGTCACCCAAGGGGCGGTGGTATGGCCGAACGGCCGCCCACAACACGGTGGTCGTGGACGGGCAGGATCAGTCCAGCGGCGCCGGAGAAACCACGCTCTGGCTCACAGAAGCGCCCTTGCAGGGTATCCGGGCACGGGGTGCAAACATGAACCGGGACCAACGCTACGAACGGACCGCCCTGCTTATTGATGTGGACGAGACCCGATTCTATGTCATCGACGTGTTTCGCGTGGCCGGTGGCCAACGGCATACGAAATTTGTACAAAGCTATTTCGGGACCCTTTGGACCGAAGGAATTTCCACGATGTCGGCACCGGATTTTGGCCACGAAACACAAATCCGTAATATGGCACTCGACCCCGAAGCCCAACCCGGATGGCAGGGAAAGTGGGCCTTCAATGACCTCTATGGCCTTCTTCCAGAAAACGCTTCGGTGGGAATGACCTACACCGACCTTAGCGCGGGGGCCCAGGGTGGCACTTCGGAAGCCTGGATCGCCATGGGGGGCTACGACGGCACCGAATCCCGATGGATACCCAGGCTCGTCATCGACCGGGCGGGCGACTCCCTCACATCCACCTTTGTCTCCGTCTATGAACCCCATGCCGGGAGCGAGGCCGCCTTTTCGGTTACCCGCCTATCCGTGAGCGACCAGGATGGCGCACCCTTGTCAGACCGCCACGTGGCCCTGGCGATTAAACACCCCGGGGGCGAATATGATATCGTTGTGCTCCGTGATCCCGACGAGCCGGGCTCCAGCCGGGTACAATCGCCTGACGGTGCAACGCTCCAAACCGATGGGGATGTCAGTTTCCTCCGGTTGGACGGTGCCGCTGCGGTTCGCTTCGCCGGTCTGGCAAGCGGGACCCAAATGCATCTGGGAGACTTCTCCCTGACGAATGAATCTAAGAAATCCTATACTGCGATATCGAAACCCTGAGGAGTATTCCGTGCGCATCTGCCGTTACCGACGCAATAATGAATTGGAATTGGGCTTTTACTACGATAACACCGTCGTCCCCTTAAGCGACGCCATCGAAGCCTACGAGCGTGAGACCGAATACAGCATCAACCTGCCTGATAACAGTGCGCTGGCCCTGCTTCCCCACGGCGAGCACACGAAGTGTGCCCAGCAGTTGTCCACGTGGTTGGATGAATCGGAACAGACACGAAAACAGCTCTCCGTGGATGCCGCTAAGCTCGACCTCCAGAACCCGCTGCCTGACCCCGGGAAGATTCTCCTCCTGGCAGGCAACTACGCCCTGCACATTGCAGAAAGTGGTGAAATTGCCGCCGAGCGGGAAGAGACTTTCCCCTACGTATTTATGAAGCCCCGGACGACGTTGAACCACCCGAATGCGGACATCGTCATCCCCGCCATCAACCCGGACTATATTGACTATGAGTGTGAGTTGACCATCGTTATCGGCAAGAAGGCCAAAGGCGTTTCGGAAGCCGATGCCCTGAAGTACGTCGCGGGTTACACCATCATTAACGACATTTCCGACCGTAAGTATCGTCCCAACCCGGATCGTAAAGAACGACCGAAAGACACCTTCTTCGATTGGATGCACGGCAAGTGGCACGACGGATTTTGCCCGGTCGGCCCCGCGGTCACGTCCGCGACGGCGCTACCCGATCCCCAGGTGCTCGATCTCCGTTTGACCGTCAATGGTGAAGAGCGGCAGCACAGCAACACGGAGCGCATGATATTCCCCGTGGCCGCCGTGGTAGCCTTTGTCTCCAGTTGGGTGACCCTCGAACCGGGCGACATTATTGCCACGGGCACCTGCGAAGGCATCGGAATGGCCAGCGGCAAGCTGCTGAAGCCCGGCGACGTGGTGGAAGCCACTATCGAAGGCATCGGCACCCTGCGCAACACCATGGTCGCCGAATAACACGGGGCGACCCACGGCCCCTTCCACCGCCCGACGGCTATCTGCTATCGTGGCGGGATCAATTCATCCTATAGCCCCTGAATGTAGAGGAGAAGTTTTCCTATGAGCATGGACAAGATTTCCATCAGCCGCCGCAATCTCTTTCGCACCGCCGCACTCGCTGCCGGTGCTACCACCCTGACCGCGACCCAAGCCCAGGCAAAGCGCAAGAAGAAGAAAAAGGTATCCCTGACCATGAATGACACGGTCCTCTTTCAGGGAGACTCCATCACGGATGCAGGCCGCGCCAAAGACAACGCCAATGCCAACGACTTCGGTGCGCTGGGCCGTGGCTATGCCAATATGATTACATCCCAGTTGCTGGGCAGCCACGCGGCCGACAAACTTCAGTGCCTGAACCGGGGCATCAGCGGACACAAGGTGCCCGACCTCGCTGCACGCTGGCAGGCCGACACCATCGATCTCAAGCCCGCCCTGTTGAGCATCCTCATTGGTGTAAACGACATCTGGCATGCCCGCGCCGGAAAGTATGACGGCACCGTGGCCGACTATGAGACCGGTTTCGCCGCCCTCTTAAATGACACCCGGGAAGCCCTCCCCGAAACCACCCTCGTGATTTGCGAACCCTTCGTGCTCCGTTGTGGTGCCATCGATGACACTTGGTTCCCCGAGTTTGATGAGCGGCGCGCCGTGGCGAAGAAGGTGGCCAAGGACGCCGGTGCCCTCTGGGTACCCTTCCAATCCATGTTTGACGACGCCGTGAGCGAAGCCACGCCACCTGCCTATTGGGCCGGTGACGGCGTCCACCCCACCATGGCCGGACATGCCCTCATGGCAAAGACCTGGCTCGACATTACCGGACTCGCCTAACCAGGAGTGACTCATGCGGATTGTGGGATCTTTCCCCCTATTTCTCTTGCTGTTGGGATTTTGTGCGCCCGTGTCTGCCGAGAGCGACACGGGCGCACGCCCGGTGCTTTATGTCATCGGGGACAGCACAGCGGCCGCCTACGGGCCGGAGCGCTACCCTCTTTTCGGGTGGGCGCAGGTTTTGGACTACTATTTCGATGACGCCCGGTTGACCGTACAGGATCGGGCCGTGAGCGGAAGGAGTTCCAAGAGCTTTCTCGACGAAGGCCGTTGGAAGCCCATTTGCGAGGCGCTGAAGCCGGGTGATTTTGTCTTCATCCAATTTGGCCACAATGACCAGAAAAAAGACGACCCCAAGCGTTACACCGCGCCCTACAGCACCTACACCGAACATCTGAAGGGCTATATCGACGATACCCGGGCCGCAGGGGCCTCACCAATTCTGCTGACGCCCATCAACCGGAATGGATGGGAAACGCCCAAAAAACTGACGGAATCCCTCGGGGACTACCCCGATGCCGTTCGCAAATTGGCGAAGGACGCGAAGGTGCCCCTCATCGATATGCACCGGCTGACAAAGCGCTATTTCGAAAAGCTCGGCCAGGAAAAAACAACGCGGCTCTTCATCAACCTGCCGCCCGGACTCTATCCCATCTATCCGGAAGGCAAGCCCGACAATACCCACCTCCAGGAACAGGGCGCCTATGCCATCAGCGCCTTGGCAATCAAGTCGATCCGACGTCAGCGCCTCGCGTTGCGAGACTATCTGAAGCCCCAACACCGCTCCTGGGGGCTGAATCGCCGTCTGCAGCAAAAGGCGGCATTCGACTGACACAATAACCCGGGAAGAAAGAAGGCCACGATGAGTACACCCGCCGTAGAAAAGGGAGCCCCCCAACGCATCATCGCCATTGATGCCCTCCGGGGTTTCGACATGTTTTGGATCGTGGGTGGTAACAGTCTCGTCATGGCGCTGGTCGGGTTGGTATTCCTGAAATTCCCGGGCATTCAGTCGGCCATTGATCACCAGTTCCATCATGCGCCCTGGGGCAGTCGGCTCGTGTTCTGGGACCTCATCATGCCCCTCTTTCTCTTCATCGTGGGTGCCTCCATGCCCTTCTCCTTCGCACGCCGTCAGGAAGAAGGACAGTCGAAATCCGCCCTCTATAGGAAAATACTTGTCCGAGTCGCTATCCTCTGGGTATTGGGCATGATAAAGCAGGGTAATCTCCTGCGTTTCGAATTCGATGCTCTTATCCTCTATTCCAACACCCTCCAGGCCATCGCAGCGGGCTATCTCATCGGCGGGGTGATCATGCTGAACACAGGCATTCGCGGTCAGCTCGCGGCAACCGTCGCCCTCCTCCTCAGCTATTGGGCCCTGCTGGCCCTCGTGCCCTTTGGCGGAAACCCGGCCGGCACCATCGAAGACAAGGTCAACCTGGCCCAACACGTGGGCAATCTGATCTTCGGCCCCTTCGCGGATACCAAGTCCTACACCTGGGCCCTCAGCAGCCTGGGTTTCGGCGCCACCGTGCTCTTCGGAATTCTTTCGGGCCACGTGCTTCGGAGTGACGACGACGGGTGGAAGAAGCTGCGGCTCCTTGTCGGTATTGGCGTGGGCCTCATCGTCCTCGGCGAAATCTGGAACCTGGTCCACCCGATTAACAAGTACATCTGGACCAGCTCCATGGCCGTATGGACGGCGGGTTGGTGCTATCTGATGTTGGCGGCCTCTTACCTGCTGATTGATCTCATGGGTTACCGGAAATGGGCCTTTGTCTTCATCGTGATCGGGGCCAACGCCCTCGTGGCCTATATGGCCGATATGGTGATCCAATTCGACGCCATCGCGGCTCTGATCTTCCACGGCGAAAGTCGTTTAGGAGCCGCCGGGGATCTCCTGCAGGCCCTGGCCACGTTCCTGTTGCTCTGGCTGGCCCTCTACTGGATGTATACCAGGAAAATCTTCGTCCGCATCTAAATACGATTGAAGCGAGTCTCATGAGTACCTACGACGTTATCGTAATTGGTTTGGGGGGCATGGGTTCGGCCACGGCCTGCGAACTTGCCCGCCGGGGACATACGGTCCTTGGGCTGGAACAGTTTTCCTTCGACCATACCCGGGGCAGCTCCCATGGGCAAAGCCGGATCATTCGCCAGGCGTATTTTGAGCACCCGGATTACGTCCCCCTCCTGCAGGCAGCCTATAGGGGCTGGGATCGCCTCGCGGAAAGTACCTCTGACGAACTCTTCAATCAATGTGGATTGCTGCTTTCGGGCCCCGCATCCGGCGAAGTCATTGCAGGCACTCGGGAGGCCGCCGCCCTTCATCAGCTTCCCCTGGAGCATCTAAACGGCGATTTCGCACCACAGCGCTATCCGGCCTTCAACTTCGTCGATGATGACGTAATCCTGAATGAGGCCCAAGGGGGCTACCTTCGGGTCGAAGCCTGTGTGGCCACCCACCTCGCCCAGGCGCGCCAGCACGGCGCAGAACTTCATGAACAAGAACCCGTTCAGCACTGGGACTGCGATGGTGCGGGTGTCGCCGTGACGACTGAACGGGGCGTCTATCGCGGGAATCGCCTCATACTGTGCGCAGGTTCCTGGACCGCTCCCCTGCTCACCTCCCTGGCGCTTCCCCTTGAAGTTCGGCGGGTGGTGACCGCGTGGTTCCCTACGGAGAATCCCGCGTTCACCCTGGAAAAGGGTTGTCCGGTATTCGCCTTCCAGACGCCCGACGGATTCTACTATGGATTCCCAACGCTGGACGCTCGTGGAATTAAACTGGCGTGCCATGCACCGGGACACCTCGTCGATGACCCCACCACGGTGGACCGCCAGGTCACCGAAGGGGATGTGGCCCCCTTACAACGTTTTGCAGGCGCGTATCTGAAGGGCGTGAAGCCGGAGCCCTCCGATTCCACTGTGTGCCTCTACACCATGTCGTCCGACGGGCACTTCATCATAGACCGTCACCCGGCGCATGAGCAGGTTTCGTTCGCAGCCGGGTTCAGCGGCCATGGCTTCAAGTTTTGTCCTGCGATTGGAGAAATCCTCGCCGACCTGAGCACCGCCGGTCAGAGCCCATTGCCCTGTGACTTTCTGGGGCTGGCGCGGCTCCTATAGGCTGGTTTGGGCTTCCTTCGACGGGAATTTACCAGCCGGAATTCGCTACAATGGCCGACCCCGCTTTGAAACCTGGACTCGCGCGCAGTAAACATGGAGTACCCTATCGTGACCCCCACGCCGGGCAACATGGAACACACCACCTTTCACCACCAGACCTGGGATCGGATTGCACGTATCGCGGCCTTCAGCGACGTGCCTCCGAAAGAACAGGCAGGCACCCTGGGCATCCCCCTGGGCACTATCGCCGTCGCTCCCGCCCGTTCGGCCTCTGTTACGGGCGAGCAAGTGACCCTCCTGCTAAGGCTTTACCCCCAACAGGGCGATGGGGCCGTCCATTATGTTGCCAAGGGCGCCGACCAATACGGTCTTTTCCAGCCCGATGGGGAGCACCTCACCTTCCTGGTGACAACCGATGAGACCCACTCTGTGACGGTCCCCGTGCCGGAGGACTGGTACGAAACCTGGCATACCGTCGCGGCGATTTATACCGGCACGGCCATTCAGCTCGTGATCGATGGCTCGGAAGTTGGAACAACACCGGTCAGCGGCTGTTTGCGCTATGCCCCCGGGGCGCTCCTCTTTGGCAGGCACCCCTTCGAGCCAGGTAACGGGCGGGGTGTCTTGCATCAGTTTCAACTCTACGACGAAGCGCTGACACCCTCGGCGCTCGAGAACGCCCTTGTCGCCCCCCCAGCCGAATGCCGCATCAACTTTGCCTTTGACACCTGGGACAGCTTTACGGGTGTCGTCACCGCGCCCCCTGCCCCTCATGGCAGCACGCCTTCGCCCCAATGGCAGGAAGCCCTCATGGCATGGCAGGCCACAACGGCCGAGCTGAACCAGGCTTCCCTATCCTGTCAGGTGCCGCCGGACGTCCCCTGGGACAAGAGCACGGCGGATTGGGAAATCTGGCGTGACGGCGAGGTTGTGCAGTCTGGAACCTGCGCCGTGGAATGGGACCAAGATGCCCGACGGGTCTCCCTACAGCCCGGCTATGCCCTCCCCCCCGCCCAGGCAGGGACCGAACACTGGCTCAACCTCTATTTCCAACGCGACGCGGTTCCCGTGGCGTGTAAGCAATTCCTGTTACCCACGGACACGGCCCCGGCACCCGGCCCTGTGGCCAATAGCCTGGCGTCCATCGACATCCATGAAAAAGACAACGTGGGCTATTTTAAAGGCGCAAACTTCACCCTCGAAATCGACCTGCCCACCGCCACCATCATCTCCTGGGAGATCGATGGAGAGCAGCTGCTGGAACTGGGTCCCATCCATCAGCTCTGGCGCGCCCCGACACACACAGAACTCGGTGGCAACGACGCCTTGGCGACCCGGTGGAGCGTCGCTGGCTTCGCGGAAAACATGATGGGCGTCACGGCCATGGAGGCCCTGCAAGACATGCCCTCTCGGGTCACCATGCAATTCAAGGGCCTTATCATTCGGCGGGACAGTGAAATCTTGTTTGAAGTCGCCCGGGACTACATCGTTCACGGTGATGGTGAAGTCGTGCTACGGCAGACCCTCACGCCCAAGATGGCCCTGCCGCCCCTGGGTCGGATTGGCCTCGAGATACGGCTCCCGAACGACATGACCCAGGTTTCCTGGTATGGACGGGGACCAGAAGGGCTGTTTGACGATTCCAGGGCCTGGGATCGGGTCGCCCTCTATGATTGCAGGGAGATGCCATCATGGTCCTCATCGGGCTGGCCCACGGAGCAAGGGCACAAGCGTGATGTACGCTGGCTGACCCTGCGCAACGCCGGTGGCCGGGGACTCTTCATCGGGAGCCACGTTCCTTTTGGGGCGACGGTATCGCCCTATAGTACCTTCCAGATTACAGAAGCCCTACACGGTGATTGCCTGACACCCGATAGCGCAATTACAGTCCATGTCGATTCGCAGTTCCCCGGACCAGATACTACCGCCACGCCATTAGACTCGCCGATCTTCACGGAACTCCGCATGCGCGGCCTGCTCCCGGAAGATGAGGCGCCGGGGAACTTCCTGAAACGGGGGATTCCCGAAGTCGATGGCGCAGCGAACGACTGATTGACCTCTTACCCGATTGGGGTACACAATAGACCTACGCCCACTCCGGGCGTCCGGAAGGAGTACAAGCATGTTAAAACGATTTGCTACCCTGCTGGGCCGTGGCAGCGAGCCCGAGGCCCACAGCGCGCCCGAAGCCATTCACCTGGCCACCTGCGCCATTCTGTTGGAAGCCGCTCATATAGACGACGACTTCACCGAAGCGGAACGACTTCACATCGTGGAAGTCATGCAGGAACGCTTCGACCTGTCTCCCGAAGAAGCCCTGGAACTGCTGGAAGTGTCGTCCCACGCCCGGGAACAGAGCAATGACCTGTTCCGCTTTACCCGCGAAATAAACGCCAATTGCACTGTGCCGGAGAAGATACGCTTTGTCGAAGAGGTTTGGCGCATCTTCTACTCCGATGGCGTACTGGACGGGCACGAAGACCACCTGGCCCGTAAGCTGGGCAATCTGCTCAATCTGAATCAGCGCCAGCTTATCGATGCGAAAATGAAGGTGCGGGAAGAAGCACCTGAAGCGTAGGACGAACACTGCGCGAATAAAGAAAACGGGCATCCAGATGGATGCCCGTTTTCTTGAACTCGTGAGCCCTTATTGATTCCGGGCGATTTCGCCCTTGCCCCCATCCCACGTGCCGCCGGAATTAAACTTATAGCGGTAGGTCTCCCGGCCTTCTTCCCCACTGGGGACCGTGGCAGACTCGGCCTGTGCCTCGGTGCGGGTGGGTTTTCTGGGCCCCTGAAGAACGCGGTAACGGTATTCCAGGTAGCCCACATAACCCCGTTCTCGATCGGCAGCCTTGGAGTTTGCCTTGGCGTCCAGAGGATAGTAAGAGGTGTATTCCTTTACTTCCTTGTAGTACTTTACAAGGAGGCCGTCCTCTTCGGCTTTCACCTCCCCAAGACGCCCTTCGGCGTTCATGCGCTTCATCTCGGTCTCACCGACGCTGTTCAAATTCTCATAGACCTTATCGGATCCCGACACATAGCCCTCGGGTTTCTCTTTCAGGCCGAAATCGGTCATCACCGTTTCCATCGGGGTTTGTCCGTTCTGCCCCGCGCATCCTGCCAGAGTCAGCCCGATGAGCACTATAATCGCTTGTTTCACGTCCATCTCCTTGTCAAAACGTTGCCCAGGTCGCAGACCTGACCGTGTGGGTGGGAGTATAGCACTTCGATTAATGTCGGCGCATGGAATCATGGCATCCCATTGCCGTCATAGCCGACACAGTTTTTCCACGAGGGGATACTGCCCCACCAACAAGGGTTTATCGCCGGCAAGGCGGTAAATGCGATAGCCGTCGGTATAGCTCAGGCCGCCCTCTTCATCCAGTGCGAAGGAACAAACGGCGCTGGCGACTTTCTTCTCCGTACCGTCGGAATCCAGTCGTATCAGTTTCCAGTCCGAAGGCACCAGGGTCTCTTCGCCATCGCGGTTCTTACGGGCCGCTGCCTTCCCGATTTCGATAGCCCGCCCGAGAACCGTCAGGTGCTGCTGGGGCGGCGGGGCGGCGGCCCGTGGCCCCTCCGCCAGTGACGGCTGATTCTTAAACAACTGGGTGAAGAGGTTCATGAAATTATAGAGCGCGTGCACGAAGTGAAACGGAAATAACAGGAATTGAAGGGCAGCCCGCCACCACGGCACCTTGAGCTGACTGAACGCCGGACGTCGGATGCAATAAACCGCACCGTCTGGCCCTTCCCGTGGTGTCAGGTAGTCGAAAGATTCATGGGCGACCAACTCCGTCAGTTCACCGGTCTTCAGATGAATCCGATTAATGCCAGAGGGGCCGAAGGAATGAAAGAGCCCGTCGTCCATGCGGGCGATTCCACAACTCTGAAAGACCACCACCTCCGGATCCTGCTTCGAAAAACTGGGGAAGCAGTCCACCGAATCTCCACCCGTGATCTGACCGGTCACCCGACCATTTAAATCTCGCATTTCGATATCCGCCACGCCCTCCTCCAGCTGCTGACCCACACACAACTGCGTGCCTTCGGGATCCAGGTCCAGGCCTTGAAATTGAAAATCATTCCGGTGTACAAGGCGACGCTCGCTCTTATCCCATAGATCATACTCGAAGAGCCCCGTCACCGTGCTGCTGCTCAAGGTGTACAGCAAGTGATCCGCATCGAGACGCACGACGTTGGTGAAGCGATACCCCTCGAAACGGGCTGCAGTCGCGCGCCCACCCCAGACGTTCATGCCGCCAAAGGCACCGTCACTGCCTTCATCTTTTCCCCACGGGCTGTATTGATTGCGGCGCTCGGCTTCCCGCACTTGCTGCTGCGCAAACTCGCTCTCTACTTCGATCGCCTTACCGTCTCCGTCGATAAGGTAAAGTTTTCCCTGCGCGATGTAGGCGTAATCCATTGCAGACCTTCCGATTCCCCGGTTCCGATTAACCCTGAAGTTATCAAAAAGTATAACAATGGATGGCGACATAAGACCAATGGGGATCGCGCAGCACGATCCCCCATTGGTGGAACACATGGGCCTAAACCAAGGTCTGTCAGCTCACGAAAAAATGGGTCAACTGGGCGTTGGGTTCATTGGCCGGGAAAGAGCCCGTTGCATCATATTTCATGAAAGTCACGTGCCCATCCATGTAGAGCACGTTGGTGCCGCCAGGCACGTGATTGAAGGACGCACCACCGGCATTGACGCCCGCGCTGATCACGTCGTACATTACCACCACATCAGACTGTGCCTTGGCCGAAGCCCCCGGGTTGTTAATGTCCGTAATCAGAAAGCGTTCAATCCCCTCGCGTAACCGCATGATCGTATCCCCGCCGGCATTTCCGAAAGGAGCAGGCACCGATATGTCGTTGTCCATCGCGGATCGCGCAGCGATGGCCGCGGCGCCGGTCAAATCGGTGGTGCCCAGTGAACCTGTCGCATTCAAGGCCGACAGGGCGCTGAGCTGTTGCACGGGCACGTTGACCAGACTTCCGTCAATGGGCACGGGCGTGGTGGGGTCATCACCATCGACGAGGTCTGCGAGCCACCCCTGGTAGACATAACTGTCGCCAGGGTTATCGGCCATTCCCGCAAAAGGACACGGCGACCCATCGCTCTCACTTACCTGATTGATAATGGACAGATGGGAGGCGGTACCGTCTCCATAATCCATATCGGAGGGACATTGATAGATCCCCCAGTCCGTTACGTACTCGGGATAGACATGCAACACATTGGGCGAAATCTCGGGGTCATCCTGCATATTACACCCTGCAACAGGACCTGCGACCGCACCCAGCACAGGGTCATCTTCGGTGTAGTAAATGGAGAGCCCCTGTGTGGGGGGAAACTTTTCCCCCTTTGATTCGTTGGCATACATCTTAAACACGACGCCGAACTGCTTCAGATTATTCTGGCAACTGGCCCGCCGTGCGGCTTCGCGGGCGCGGGCCAACGCGGGAAGGAGAATGGCCGCCAGAATTCCGATAATGGCGATGACGACCAACAATTCTATGAGGGTAAAACCCCGGTCACTGTTCCGCATAAGAATCACCTCAACACATGGATACCCAAGTGATGTGCAGTAATCCGTCGACCGACGGCACCGCTTAGCGCTGCCCATGTCCAGCACCCCTAATACACTAACGTGTCTTTATTAGAATAGGATGTTCTATTGGCGCAGAAACAGTCAATCGAGGCAGGCTCTCCACCTGCCGATGCCTATCCTGTTTCTCCCAAAAAAGGAAATGGCCCGTGGAACGGGGTTCCACGGGCCATCAATCTTTTATCGAACTTCGTACGATTTAGCGCACGAAGAGCATTTCCTGATAGGTAGGCAGGGGCCAGAGGTCATCGGCCACTTCCCCTTCAATCTTGTCAGCCACTTCGCGGAGGGCGTTCATCGCGGGGATGATCGTATCGCGGCAGTAGTTGCAGGACTCTTCGGGATCTTCCGGCGCTTTCTCCTTGGCCTTGGCCAGGTCTTTAATCGCGCTCTGCATCGTGGCAATCAACTCCGTCACATAGGACAGCGTGTCGGTGTCGGCACTGATGCCCACTTCCTTCAGATTGGCCAGGCTGGTCGCCAGCTCGCTCTGATAGCGGATAGCCGCCGGGAAGATGATGGTCTTGGCCATCTTCAGCATGAGGTTAGACTCTACGTTGATGCTCATGATGTACTGCTCAGCGTAGACCTCGTAACGACTCTCCGTCTCACGGGCCGAAAGCACTTCGTATTTCTCAAAGAGCTCGGTGACTTCCTTCGTCTTCAGGACCGGCAAGGCATCCGCCGTCGTCTTAAGATTCGGGAGGCCACGCTTCGCCGCTTCTGCGTGCCACTCTTCGGAGTACCCGTCGCCGTTGAAGACAACGTTCTTGCACTCGGTGTAGATTTCTTTTACCAAGGCTTCAACCGCTTTACCCAGCTTCTCCGGCGTGCTCGTGTCTGCCGCTTCCAGCTTGGTCGCGCAGTAGTCCAGCGAATCGGCCATTACGGAGTTCATGGCTACCAAGGGTCCGGCAATGGACTGATTGGAACCCACGGCACGGAATTCGAACCGGTTGCCGGTGAACGCCATGGGGCTCGTGCGGTTACGGTCACCGGAATCGCGGGGAATCTCGGGCAGCACATCCGCACCAACGTGCATGACGCTCTTGCGCGATTTCAGGGGAGCGCCCGTCGCAATCGCTTCAATCACTTCGGTAAGCTCATCGCCCAGGAAGACCGACAAGATGGCCGGAGGCGCTTCGTTGGCACCGAGACGGTGGTCATTGGAAGCACTGGCCACCACACTGCGGAGCAGCGGCGCCCAGTGGTATACGGCGCGAATCATGGCCGCACAGAACACCAGGAACTGGGCGTTTTCGGAAGGCGTGTCACCCGGGTCGAAGAGGTTACCCGCATCGGCCGAACCCATGGAGAAGTTGAGGTGTTTACCCGAACCGTTCACGCCGGCGAAGGGCTTCTCGTGCATCAGGCAAACCATGCCGTACTTCTCGGCCACCCGCTTGAGGGTCACCATGATGAGCTGCTGGTGGTCTGTTGCGACGTTTGAGAATTCGAATACGGGAGCAATCTCGTACTGTCCCGGCGCCACTTCGTTGTGACGGGTCTTCACCGGGATACCGAGCTTAAAGCACTCACGCTCTGCTTCGAACATGCAGGCCAGCACCCGTTCCGGGATGGCACCGAAATAGTGGTCGTCGAATTCCTGACCCTTGGGGGGCGCGGCACCGAAAAGGGTGCGTCCCGCATTCAGCAGGTCAGGGCGCGCGTAGAAAAAGTTCTTGTCGACCAGGAAGTATTCCTGCTCGGCACCGGCCGTGGAGGAAACAAAGGCACCGGCCGTGCCAAAAAACTTCAGCACACGCTGGGCCTGAATGTTGAGGGCCTGCATGGAACGCAGCACCGGTGTCTTCTTATCCAGCGCTTCACCCGTCCAGGAAACGAAGGCCGTGGGAATGCACAGCGTCGTACCGTTGGGGTTTTCCATGATATAGGCCGGGCTGGTTACGTCCCAGATGGTGTAACCGCGGGCTTCGAAGGTTTCCCGGATACCACCGTTGGGGAAGGAAGAGCCGTCGGGCTCACCCTGGACCAGCGTACCGCCTTCAAACTCGGCCAGCGTTCCGCCTTTCCCGTCAGGCGTGTAGAACGAATCGTGCTTCTCCGCCGTGAGGCCGGTCAAGGGGTAGAATACGTGTGCATAGTGGGTCGCACCGTGCTCAATCGCCCAGGACTTCATCTCTGCTGCCACCGCGTTGGCCGTGGTGGGGTCAAGTTTTGCGCCCTTTTCAATGGTCGTCTTCAGCGACTTGTACACGTCTTTTGGCAGACGCTTCTGCATCACCGTCAGGCTGAATACGTTTTCACCGAAGATTTCGGCCGTGGAAGTTTCCGTGAAAGGGACGTTGCTTTCAACGGGTTCCTGATTGACAATCTCTGAAATGGCTTCAAGCCGTACCGCGTTCCCGCTCATGATTTCTCCATTGCACCTGTTTGTTAAGGGTTAACGAACTTCTAAGATGTCCAAGTATAAAGCCAAACCCATGCCAATTATGCGTATTGGATGAGCGACGGCATTACCACTTGGCCCGCAGGCACTTAGGGCATTCGTGCCTGGGAAACCCACGGTCAAGATAGACGTCAGGGACTACAATATGGTATCGAATCCCGCATAGAACCTACCGCACCGTAGGCTTTCCAAAAAAAATAGGGATCGAAAGGCCGAGATAGCCTGAAAATCGACCGGCCATGGTATGAAGCCGTCGGAATCTCATACGACGGCCTCGGGGAAGGGCCGAAGGGTCCACCTTAACACTCCCCTCCCGATGGGCACAAATCCACGACGGCCATCCAATCGGGAACGACAGCTCCCGACGGACTGCTGTCCTTCGCTGCCATCCCGCCCAGAGAAGCAATTGGCCTGCGCCCTTTTACTTCATTCCATACTGGGGCATCAGGGCGCGATTCTCATGGGCGCCAGGGAAGGATTCACAGCTTCCTCGCTTCTCAAAATGGCAACTACCTGCCGCAAAAGCGCCGGGACTGCCAATCACATTCTACATTTTGAACCGGCTCAGGTGTCGTCGTGCGCGTCTTGCGGCTGGAGTCCCATGAATCGAAAGGACAACCGAAGCATTTCCTCCCACCAGAGCGCAAAATAGGACAGGAACGCGATGACTAGAAAGCCCACTCCTCCGTCGGAACCAGGACCAAAACAGCCCGTCATGGAATTTACGAATTGGTCCAACTCGGCTGTGGAGAGGAAACCATCGCGGTCATTGTCCAACGTATTAAACTGCTCGGCCGTCAAATTCGGCTTCACGCCCTGCGCCTCATTCAACGAGAGCAAACCATCCATATTCGTATCGGCTT